>CAVRQA010000018.1:0-64056 GCA_963723255.1 uncultured Actinomycetota bacterium | reverse complement strand
GGACTCACCTCGTGAGGCGGATCAACCGCGCTGTTGAATCCGCGGTGCAACCAGGACCACACGGGCGGATCCTGCCCGCCCAGCCGTGCGCCCGCTGGACCAGGGCGAGGCGCTGGGCCGTGAGGCAGGGACGATCGAACACCTGGCCCCACGAGAGCCGGATCGTCGACCGACCGCTCACCGCCGTCTCGAGATCGCGGTCGAGATCGCGGTCGCGTTGCCGAGTCGTGTCGTGGAAGAGCCGACCGTCGAGCTCCACGACCAGGCCGGTCGGGTACTCGACGTCGCGATAGAGGTTGCCCTTGGCTGAGGCCTCCGGACGTTGACGCCTTCCCGCGACCAGTCCGTGGGCGCGCTCGACACGGGTGAGGTAGCCGTGCTCGAGGACCGAGCACGCTCCCTCTGCGATGTCGTGCAGCACAGCAGTGATCCAGGTGCGTCGTGCCAGGCGGGATCGTTGCTCGGCGACCGCCAGGATCCGCGCGGCTGTGGTGCGGCGTGACTGGACGACCGTGGCGAGGACTGACAACGCGTCGAATTCCGAGCCGGCCGAGCCGGCCACCTCGAGCGCAGCATCCTCGTAGCGCAGTCGCGGCGGACCCAGGTTCCAGAGGGCTCGATCGGCGAGACCCTCGAGTCGGTGAACGACGACCCGCTCCGGAGCGCGCACGTGACGGCCCCTGTCGACGGCGACATGGATGTGGTCGTCGTACTGGATCCGCCGACCCGGGCCTTCGCAGGCGCGGAGCGCGCTGCCGTGGCTCAGTGCCGAGGGCCAGGTGGCCAGGACCCCGCCCCACGCCCGTTGGATCCAGGTGGGCTCGCCGGTGTGGTCGAGATAGACACCGGGATGCAGGGGAGTCAGCAGCCGGCGGCGTACCAACCGGGCCAGATCGTGCTTCTCCAGGCCCAGCTCCATCGCCTGTCGCCGGGAGATGACCCCGGCTTGGAGTGACTGGAGCTCGGTGAGGCGATCCATGGACGTGAGCATCCGGTGTGATCGAGGGCGCGGCCAGAGCGGTTGCTGGGCCTGTGGACAACAGTGCGGTGGATCGGACTCACCTCGTGAGGCGGATCGACCGCGCTCCCGATCTGTCAGGCGCCCGACTCGGTGATCAGGCTCCGGATGGTGGCGAACGACGAGGCCTCCGGGTCGATCAGCGTGTAGTGGTCGCCAGGCACGGACACCAGCTCGGCCGGGGCACCGGTGGCTCTCGCGCTATCGACGTACGACGTGGCCTGGTCGGGTGGGACCACCTGGTCGTCCTCCGCGCTCACCGCCCACACCGGGCACGCTGCCGGCACCAGCAGTGCGGGATCGGAGAGGGCGTAGCGCTCCGGTTGCTCGCTCGGCCCTCCGCCGGTGAATGCGGTCACCGCATCCGCCGAACCGGGTGCGCTCGCGGCTCGGGTCAGGTCGAGGACCCCGGCGAGCGAGATGGCAGCGGACGGGCGCACCTGCGGGGGTCCACCAGGGGTCCGATCGGTGCGCGATGCGGCCCAGACCGCGAGGTGGCCACCGGCGGAGTGCCCGAGCAGCACCACTCGCGCGGCGAGGTCCTCCTGACGCAGGCGGTCGACGGCCATGGCCACGTCGGTCAACGCGTTGGGCCACTCGCCACCCTCGCCGGTGCGCCGGTACTCGACGTTCCAGGTGGCCCAGCCGGCCCGGGTCATCTCGTCGGCGACGGGGTCGAGCTGGTCGAGGTCGTAGCCCGGCATCCAGTAGCCGCCGTGCAGCAGCACGAGCGTGCCGACCGGGGTCCGGTCGGGGCGGCGCAGGTCGGCGAACTGGTCGGGGTGCTCGTGGGCGTAACGGATCCGCCGAACGCGGGGTGAGCTGGTCCGAGGCGGGTCGCTGCAGCCGACGAGCGTGACCGCCGCGCCGGCCCCCAGCAGGGCGCGGCGCGAGACGCGATCTACACCCCGTGGTCGCGCAGCCACGCGAAGTCGGCCCGGTGCTCCTCGGGTCCGCCCGGGGTCTCGCAGACCACCGGAGCGCCGGCGGCGCGGACGAGGCCCGCGAACTCATCCGCGTCGAGTTGGCCAGACCCGAAGTTGGCATGTCGGTCGGCACCGGAGTCGAAGGCGTCGCGGCTGTCGTTGGCGTGGACGAGGTCGATCCGGCCGGTGATCGAGCGGACCTTGTCCACGGCCGTGTCCAGCTCGATCCCACCCGCCCAGGCGTGGCAGGTGTCCAGCACGAAGCCGACCTCCTCGAAGCCCTCGGCGGAGGAGATGGCCTCCCACACGCCGGCGATCCGGTCGAGGTGACGCGTCATCGCGTTGTCTCCGCCGGCGGTGTTCTCGATGAGCAGGGGGACCTTGATGTCGGTGGCCTCGACGGCCTTGCGCCAGTTGTCGAACCCGGTGGCGGGGTCGTCGGACTTGTTGACGTGACCGCCGTGGACGATCAGGCCCTTCGCGCCGATCTCGGCGGCAGCGTCCATGTGCTGCTGGAGCAGCTTGCGGCTCGGGATCCGGATGCGGTTGTTGGTGGTCGCGACGTTCACGATGTAGGGCGCGTGCACGTAGAGGTCGATGCCGGCCGACTCGGCATCCGCGCGCAGGCCGGCTGCGCCTCCGGCGTACCTGACCTCGGGGCCCTTGTAGCCCTGCGGGTCACCGAGGAAGAACTGGACCAGCGTGGTCTCGCGCGCCCGGGCCTCGGCGACCGGGTCGGTCTGCTCGACGTGGGCCCCGATGACGATGCTGCTGGAACTCATGGCCCCACCCTAGGCACGGACGGTGACACCGTCCGAGGTGCGCCGGTCGCAGCGCCGTCACGGCCTGTGGACGACGATTTCGTGGGTACGCCGCACCGTTGGTAGCCTTGCGCGGCGCGCTCCCCCGATGGGAGCTGCGACAGACGCACAGCCCTCCTGCCACGGAAACGCCGTGGCCGCCAAGTCCGAAGGAGGTGGAGAACGCTATGCGTGCCTATGAACTCATGGTCATCCTCGATCCCAACCTCGAGGAGCGCACCGTCCAGCCCTCGCTCGACACGTACCTCAACGTCGTTCGCAACGACGGAGGCTCCGTGGACAACGTCGACGTGTGGGGCCGCCGTCGCCTCGCCTACGAGATCGACAAGAACGCCGAAGGCATCTATGCCGTGGTGTCACTGCAGGCCGAGCCCGCGACCGTCAAGGAGCTCGACCGTCAGCTCACGCTGAACGAGTCGGTGCTGCGCACCAAGGTCATCCGTCCCGACGCTCGCTGACCCGGCGAGCGCCCGCACCAGACAGCTTCGAGAACCACCCCAGGCAGATCACCCCAGGGAGAACCACATGGCAGGCGAGACAGTCATCACCGTCGTCGGCAACCTCGTCGACGACCCCGAGCTCCGCTTCACCCCGTCGGGCGCAGCGGTCGCGAACTTCCGGATCGCGTCGACTCCACGCACCTTCGACAAGCAGGCCAACGAGTGGAAGGACGGCGACGCGCTGTTCCTGTCCTGCTCGGTGTGGCGGCAGGCCGCGGAGAACGTCGCCGAGTCCCTCCAGAAGGGCATGCGCGTCGTGGTCCAGGGGCGGCTCAAGCAGCGCTCCTACGAGACCCGCGAGGGTGAGAAGCGCACCGTCGTCGAGCTCGAGGTCGACGAGGTCGGCCCCAGCCTGAAGTACGCCACCGCCAAGGTCGCGCGAGTCCAGCGCAGCGGCGGGGGCGGCTACGGCAGCCAGGGCGGCGGCGGGGACGACCCGTGGGCCACCAGCCCCGCGCAGGGCCAGCCCCAGGGCCAGCCCCAGAAGGTCAGCCCCAGGGCGGCCAGCCGCAGGGTGGCGGCAACTGGGGTGGCCAGCAGGGCGGCGCGCGGCCGCAGGGCGGTCAGCCCCAGAACGACCCCTGGGCCAGTCAGGGTTCCGACGAACCCCCGTTCTGACCCGGCAACAACTCAACAGTCCATCCCTACATCCATTCCGGCCCCATGGCCGGGCTCTCACTCTGCTGAATTGAGGCCTCCAGCCTCGTAAGGAGCACCACAATGGCGAAGGCAGTCATTCGCAAGCCCAAGAAGAAGGTTTGCCAGTTCTGCAAGGAGAAGGTGTCCTACGTCGACTACAAGGACACCAACCTCCTGCGCAAGTTCATCTCCGACCGCGGCAAGATCCGCGCGCGCCGCGTGACCGGCAACTGCGTCCAGCACCAGCGCGACGTGGCCACGGCCGTGAAGAACGCCCGCGAGGTCGCGCTGCTGCCCTACACGTCCACGGCTCGCTGAGGAGGGATCGGGAAATGAAGCTCATCCTGACCCAGGAGGTCACCGGTCTCGGTGGCGCCGGTGACGTGGTCGAGGTCAAGGACGGCTACGGCCGCAACTACCTCATCCCGCGCGGCTTCGCCATCCGCTGGACCCGCGGTGGCGAGAAGACCATCGAGTCGATCAAGAAGTCCCGCGACGCGCGCGCTGTCCGCGACGCCGACCACGCCGCCGAGGTGAAGGCCACGCTCGAGGGCTCGACGTTCAACGTCAAGGTCCGCGCGGGCGAGGGCGGCCGCCTCTTCGGCGCCGTCACCGCCGCCGACATCGCGAGCGCGATCACCGAGGCGGGTGGTCAGGTCGACAAGCGCACGATCGTCGTCGTCAACCCGATCAAGTCGCTCGGTGCGCACACCGTCACCGTGAAGCTGCACGACGACGTCGAGGCGCAGGTCCACCTCAACGTCGTCTCCGCCTGAGCGGCTGTCGGTTTCACCACTCCGATAGTGAAGCTGGCGTGATGTTCGGAAGACTTCCCGAACATCACGCCAGTTTTCGTATGTCGATCCGCTAGCTGTCCTGCTGCCGCGCCGGGTGGACTTCCAGCGGCCCCGGCCCACCGAGCCACTCGCGGCGGTGCACCCTGAACAAGAGGTACACGAACGCCACGTTGACCAGCGTCGAGACGACCAGCGTCGTCGCCTCGAGGGCCTCGAGCCCACCGCCGATCGTCACCACCGGGAGTACGGCGACCAGGGCGAATCCCCAGACCAGCAGGCCGAACCGCTTGGCGACGTACCCGTCCGGCGGGCTCTGGGCAGCGCCGAGCAGGCCGATCTCCCGGGCGAGCACCAGGCAGAAGGCGATCTGGGGGAGCGAGGCGAACCACTCGCCGGACGGATCGAGTTGGTGATGCAGCTGCGGGAACCACATCGGCACGCTGACCAGACCCGCCAGCACCGCCAACCAGCGGCTGGTGCCGAACGTGTCGTCCACGCGCGCCAGGGCGACCATCCCGAGGATGACCAGGACCCAGCCGATCGGGTCGGGGAGGGCGTCGTACTTCTCCCACGACGGGGACGGGTTCGCGGGGAACAGTGCGCTGCCGACGATGATCACCATGCCCATGGCGATCTTCTGCAGCGGCGACATGGCGCCAGCGTAGGCTCCGGCCATGGCGAAGCGCGCGACCGTCGAGCTGGCACCGGGCGTCTGGCGGATCCCGCTGATCGGCGACTACGTCAACGGCTTCATGCTGCGCGACGACGACGGGCAGGTGACCCTGATCGACATGGGCATCGGCTCCTCGGGCGCGAAGGTCATCGCCGCGCTCCGCTCCATCGGGTCGGACCCGAGCGACGTCACGCGGCTGATGCTGACCCACTGTCACCCCGACCACGCGGGCGGGACGGCCTACGTGTCGGAGCAGACCGGGCGACCGGTGGACGTGCACGCGGACGACGCCGAGTTCGTGCGCACCGGGACCCAGCCCGACGTCGATCCCACCTCCCGCATCGGCAAGCTGTTCCGCAAGCTGCCCGAGCCCAAGGTCGCGAAGGTCGCCGTCGGTGAGGAGCTCACCGACGGACAGGTGGTCCCGTTCGCCGGCGGAATCCGGGTGATCCACACACCGGGGCATTCACCGGGCCACGCGTCCTACCTGCACGAGGAGTCCGGCACCCTGATCACCGGTGACGCGATCTTCAACGTGCTCGGCCGGCGCTGGCCCCTGAAGATGCTCTGCACGAACTTCGCGATGACGAAGCAGACGGCCCACCGGCTCGGAGAGGTCGAGTACTCCACCGCGGCGTTCACCCACGGCCCGGAGATCCGGGACCGGCCCCGCGAGGCGATCCGGGCCTTTCTCGCCAAGCAGGCCTGACGACGGGGTGTCCCTCAGCGGCGGCTGACCTGCGCCGGCGCGTCGAGCCGGGTCAGCTTGTGCGGGTTCCAGACCGAGTAGATCCGGCTGATCCGACCCTCCTCGATCACCAGACTCACCGCCGCGCCGGCGCTGTCGTCGAGGTGGATCCGCGCGGCCGGGGCGCCGTTGAGCCACACCGTGTCGAAGCGGGCGCCGGGCGCGATCCTCAGGAACACGGCGAGCAGCCGCGACACGCGCTTGGCACCCTTGATCGGACGCCGGTTCGCGGCGACCACTCCGCCGCCGTCGGCGTGGACCACGACGTCGGGCGCGAGCACGTCGAGCAGACCCTGCACGTCACCGTTCTGCAGGGCCGCGAGGAAGCGCTCGATGACGGCCTGCTGCTCGGCGCGGTCCACGCGCATCCGCGGACGGCGGGCGGCGACGTGGGCCCGCGCCCGGTGAGCGACCTGCCGGACCGCGGCCGGCGACTTGTCGACGGCCTGCGCGATCTCGTCGTACGGCGCGTCGAACACCTCGCGCAGCACGAACACCGCCCGTTCTGCAGGGCCCAGGGTCTCCAGCACGGTCAGCATCGCGATCGACAGGCTCTCGGCGAGCTCGACGTCATCGGCGACGTCCGGGCTGGTGAGCAGCGGCTCGGGCAGCCACTCGCCGACGTACTCCTCGCGCCGGCGTGCCTGCGTGCGCATCCGGTTGAGCGCCTGCCGGGTCGCGATCCTCACCAGGTAGGCCCTCGGGTTGCGCACCTCTGCGTGGCCCGCCTCGCCGAGGTCCGCCCACCGCAGCCAGGTCTCCTGGACGACGTCCTCGGCGTCGGCGGCCGAGCCGAGCAGCTCGTAGGCGACCGTGAACAGCAGGCTGCGGTGGGTGACGAACGGGTCGTCGGTCATGCCGGCGAGGCTAGTGCGCTGGGCTGTGCCAGGGGCGGCAGGCCGCACGCCGCCGAGAGCCCCTCGGCCTCGATCCCGAGGGCGACGTTGGCACGGGTCGCCTGGTTCGCCGACGCGATCCAGGCGGTGAGCTCGATCAGGGCCGGCGCCCCGAGCTGTTCGAGCAGCCGGGCAGAGAGCTCGTCGGTCACCGTCGGCGGCGTCTGCGACATCGCCTCGGCGTACTCGAGCGCGTCCCGCTCCATTGGCGAGAAGACGTCGGACTCCCGCCAGCGCGGTACCTCGCGGGCCTTGGCGACGTCGAGTCCCTCGTGGCGAGCCTGGAAGTACCCGAGGTCGAGGCAGAACGAGCAGCCGATCAGGGACGCCACGGCCATGTGGGTGTAGGACTTCAGGTCCTGGTCGCACTTGTTCCACCTCCTGGCCTTCTGGCCCTGCGCCATGCCGGCCCTGAGCACCTGCGGGTGGTTCCACATCACCTCGAGGGCCTCGGGCACCACGCCGAACATCTTCTTGCTGAACGTCTTCAGGACGGCGCCGTAGAGGCCGGTGATCTCTGCCTTCGGGATCCGGGGCTGGCTGGTCATGTCTCCTCCTGGTGGTCAGTGGCTGCTACGGCATGGAGACACCGGCCGGGGCCTGGATGTGACAGCTGGGTCGAACACGGAAGGGGTCGGGGCCGGCTCAGGCGCCGAGTCGCATCCATCGGTCACCGCGTGCGCGGAGCAGCAGCGTCACCGCGCGCCCGCCCATGAAGCACACCGCGAACGCGACCCACAACCAGACCAGGCCCCGGTCGCCGACCAGCCACGCGACGGGGGCGAACAGGCCGAGGGTCACCAGCTGTGCCCAGGCCAGGTAGACGGCGTCGCCGGCACCGATCAGCACCCCGTCGAGGACGAAGACGATGCCGGCGACCGGCTGGGCGAGCGCGGCGACGAGGAGCACCGGCACGAGCAGGTCCTGCACGACCGGGTCGCTGGTGAACAGCCGCCCGAGGACGGGACTGACGGCGGCGAGGAGGAGTCCGGTGGCGAAGCCGGTGAGCCATCCCCAGCGCTCCATCCGTCCGGTCACGGCACGGGTCCCCGGTGCGTCGCCGGCCCCGAGGTAACGGCCGGTGATCGCCTGGGCCGCGATCGCCACGGCATCGAGGGTGAAGGCCAGGAAGGTCCAGATGGCCAGGGCGAGCTGCATCGTCGCGAGGTCGGCATCACCCAGCCGTGCGGCGGCGTACGTCATCACCAGGAGCGAGGCGCGGAGCATCAGCGTGCGCATGATCAGCGGTACGCCGGCCCGACCGGCCTGCCGGATGCCGGGGAGGTCCGGGTGCAGCGGCGCCGCTTCGCGACGAGCGGCCCGGACCACGACCCACACGAGTGCGACGGCCGAGCCCAGCTGGGCGAGCAGCGTGCCGATGGCAGAGCCCGCGATCCCCAGATCGGCACCGTAGACGAGGACGATGTTGAGCACGATGTTGGCGAGGTTGCCCGCGACCGCCACCACGAGCGGTGTCCGGGTGTCCTGGAGTCCGCGCAGCACACCGGTGGCGGCCAGCATCAGCAGCATCGGCACGGCCCCCACCAACGCGATCTGCAGATAGGTGACGGCCAGGTCCTCGACCCGGGAACCGGGGCCGAACAACTGCACCACGGGACGGGTGAGCGGCACCGTCACGAGGGTGACCAGCGCTCCGATCAGGGTGGCGAGCCAGAGGCCGTCGACGCCCTGTGTGAGCGCACCGCGGGTGTTCCCCGCGCCGACCTGCCGGGCGACCGAGGCGGTGGTGCCGTAGGCCAGGAAGATGCACAGGCTGACCAGCGTGCCCAGGACCGCGGAGGCGATGCCGAGCGCGGCCAGGGGCGGTGTGCCGAGGTGACCGACGATGGCGGAGTCGGCGAGCAGGAACAGCGGCTCCGAGACGAGGGCCAGGAAGGCCGGGACGGCGAGGCGGAGGATCTCGCGGTCGTGGGAGCGTCCGGTGGCGGGTTCGGGGCCCTGCCGTTCGCGCCCGGTCACTACCACGGAGCGAGGCTAGGCGTTGACAAAACCTGTGTAAAACCCGGGTCAGCTTGTGGGTATCGCGGTTCCGAGGGGCTTTGTCGACAAACGAACAGGACGATGCAAGATGGCCGTCCGGTGAATACCAGCAGGCCAGAAAACTTCGCTCCACAGGGCCCCGAACGACAAACCCGCAGGTCAGAGGCGGTTTGGGCGAGGTAACTTTTTCGGGCTCCACAGCGGCACCAACAGGCTGTGCACCCTCACGGCGGCGTGTTCCACACGATCAACAGGGTTATCCACAGGTGCCTGTGGATGACGCTCTTGGCGGGTCGCCTTCGCCGCCCTTAGTGTCACACGACCGGAGTCGCACAGGCCGGATCCGACGGGATCCAGACCAGGCCGCAGCCGCCCCCGGGGGCCCGCAGGAACTGTGGGCGGCGGGCCCTAGCCTGCTGGTAGGGCAGTGACGGAAGGGGCCAGTGGGATGAGCATGACCGATTCGGGCGGTTCGGCTGAAGGGTCCGCGAGCGCTTCTGTGGGCAGTGGCGGGGCGGTCGCCATGAGCGAGTCCTGGACCGACTCCTACCCTGCCTACGCGGCCGGCTTCGCGGACGAGGTCTCCGGCAACCAGGAACACTGGTCGGGCCGGATGCCCCCACAGGACTCCGACGCCGAGCAGAGCGTGCTGGGCTCGATGCTCATCTCCAAGGACGCGATCGCCGACGTCAACGAGCAGATCGGCGGGCCTGACTTCTACCGGCCGGCGCACGAGACGATCTACGACGCGATCGTCGACCTCTACGGTCGCGGCGAGCCGGCCGACCCGGTCACGGTTGCGGCCGAGCTGCAGCGCCGTGGAGAGCTGGCGCGTGTCGGCGGAGCGCCGTACCTCCACACGCTGTCGGCCAGCGTCCCCATCGCTGCCAACGCCGGCTACTACGCGACGATCGTGCGCGAGAAGGCGATCCTGCGGCGGCTCGTCGACGCGGGCACCAAGATCGCGCAGATGGGGTACGCCGGCGAGGGCGACGTGGACGCCACGGTCGACGTCGCGCAGCAGGAGATCTACGCCATCGGCGAGAAGCGCCAGCAGGAGGACTACGCGCCCCTCTCGTCGATCATGGAGGCCACCCTCGACGAGATCGAGGCCATCTCGAGCAACGACGGCACCACCGGCGGGGTGCCGACCGGCTTCGCCGACCTCGACGAGCTCGTGAACGGCTTCTCCGGTGGCCAGATGATCATCGTCGCCGCGCGCCCTGCGGTCGGAAAGTCCACGCTGGCCCTCGACTTCTGTCGCTCCGCGTCGATCCACAACAACCTGACCAGCGTGATCTTCAGCCTGGAGATGTCCAAGAGCGAGATCACCATGCGCCTGCTCTCGGCGGAGGCCAAGATCCCGCTGAACAACATCCGCAAGGGTCCGATGACCGACGACGACTGGAACAAGCTCGGCCCCAAGATGGGCCAGGTCTCCGGGGCGCCGATGTTCATCGACGACAGCCCCAACATGACGATGATGGAGATCCGCGCCAAGGCCCGGCGGCTCAAGCAGCGCCACGACCTGAAGCTGATCGTGATCGACTACCTCCAGCTGATGACCAGCGGCAAGAAGGTCGAGTCGCGCCAGGTCGAGGTCTCGGAGTTCTCGCGGCAGATCAAGCTGCTCGCCAAGGAGCTCGACGTGCCGATCGTGGCGCTCTCGCAGCTCAACCGTGGCCCCGAGCAGCGCTCCGACAAGCGCCCGATGATGAGCGACCTGCGTGAGTCCGGATCGATCGAGCAGGACGCCGACATCGTGATGCTCCTGCACCGCGAGGACGTCTACGAGCGCGAGTCCCCGCGCGCCGGCGAGGCCGACATCATCGTCGCCAAGCACCGCAACGGCCCGACTCGCGACGTGGTCGTCAGCTTCCAGGGCCACTACTCCCGCTTCGTCGACATGGCCCACTGACAGGGGCACTGCGAGCCGAATGTCGTGCCCGGCCGTGGACGTCCGCTCCGCCTGGGACTCCCCGCCCAGCGGATCGGGTGCCAGAGTGGAGAGGTGAGCGCTCAACCGGACGGCTTGGTCCTGGCGCTGACCTGGATCCTGCGAGCCCCGATCGGTCAGGTCTTCCGTGCGCTGACCGAGCCGGCGACGTTGGCGCAGTGGTGGGGTCCGAACGGGTTCACCACGCCCGAGATCGAGCTCGACCTCAGGGTGGGCGGCGCTTATCGGTTCGGCATGCAACCGCCGGACGGCGACTTGTTCCACCTCGCGGGGGAGTTCCTGGAGATCGACCCGCCGCGTCGTCTCTCGTACACCTTCCGGTGGGAAGAACCCGACCCCGATGACCGGGAAACGGTCGTGACGTTGTCGCTCGAGGACCTCGGATGACGCGACGGAGGTCTCGCTCTCCCAAGGGGTGTTCGCCACCGAGGCACGGCTCGAGCTGCACCGGAACGGCTGGACCGAGAGTCTCGTGGATCTGCGCGAGCTGTTGGAGTCGGGGGCGTCGAGATGACGCGCCCGCGCCTGGGAGGCGCCGCGGTCACGATCGTGGCCCTCGTCGGCGCTGCGGCGGTCGTGGGTGCGATCCGCGGTGAGTTCGCGGATCTCCACGTCTACCGGTACGCCGGCGGCGCGGTGCTCGACGGCATTGCCGTCTACGGGTCCGACGACCCGGTCACCGGGTACCCGTTCACCTACCCTCCGTTCGCGGCCGTGGCGATGGTGCCACTCGCGCTGCCCCCGGCGTGGCTGGCGGCAGCGCTGTGGACCGGGGCTTCGATGGGCGCCCTCGCGGCGGTCGTCGTGCTGGTACGTCGCGAGCTCGGTCGGCCGGCGCCCGGGTGGCTGGTCGCGCTCCTCGGCGTCGGTGCGCTCGCTCTGGAGCCGGTGTGGCAGAACTTCACCTTCGGACAGGTCAACCTCGTCCTGATGCTGGTCGTGCTGGTCGACCTGCTCCGCCCTGATCGACGCCTCTCGGGCGTGCTGGTGGGCATCGCCGCGGGCGTGAAGCTGACCCCGCTGGTCTTCGTCGTGCTGCTGGTGCTCGTCGGTCGGCGCACGGCCGCCGGACGGGCGGCCCTGGCGTTCGCCGGCACCGTCGTGATCGGGTTCGTGGCGATGCCGGGCGCGTCGACGACGTACTGGACCGACCGGCTCGTCGACGCCGACCGGGTCGGGCCGCCGGCCCTGGCCCACAACCAGTCGGTGTACGGCGCACTCACGCGGCTGCTCGATGCCCCGCCACCGACCCTGCTGTGGCTCGCCGTCGCCGGGCCGATCGCAGTGTCGGTCGTGCTGGTCGCTGCGGGCTGGTGGCGGCGCGGCGACCGGGTGCTCGGCACCTGCCTGGCAGCGATCGCGATGCTGCTCGCCTCACCGGTCTCGTGGTCGCACCACTGGGTGTGGGCGGTGCCGGTCGCCCTGGTGCTGTGGGAGCGCAACCGGTGGGCGGCCGCCGCCTGGACCCTGGTGTTCGTGGCCCGCCCGGTGGTGTGGCCGCCCTGGGCCGAAGGCCGCGAGTACGCGTGGAGCCCCTTCGACCACGTCGTCGGCAACGCCTACCTCCTCGCCGCCCTCGCCCTCGCCGCGTGGGCGAGCGTCGCTCTGATGAACGAGGTCCGTCCTGCTGCCGTCGGGTCGGCCCGGCCGGCAAGCACGAGACGGCGCGGCGGCTGACGAGGGCCCCTGCCGCGGGCTCGGCACCCTGCCGTGCCGGGTCAGGGCGCGAGGACGTTCAGGTCCGCCGGACCCGCAATCCCGTCGACGGTCGCGTGGTCGTTGCGCTGCCAGATCCACCAGTCACCTGTGGGCGGGGTAGGGCCGATGCGGCGTACCCAGAGGCGACGGTCGAGGACCTTCGACATCTCGTAGCGCGACTCGAAGTCCGGGTAGGCGTAGACGACAACCTGCTGTCCGGTACGACGCTCGACGACGTCGATGAAGGCCCGGACCTCCCGCAGCAGATCGGCGCGCGCCGGCGGGTCAGCGCAGTTGCCTTGCAGTTCGAGGTCGATGGCGGGCGGCATCGACATGGCCCTGCCGGCGTCGAGCAGACCGGCGAAGTGCTCTGCCTGCGGAGCGCCCGGCGAGCACAGCGAGAAGTAGTGGTAGCCGCCGACGCGCAGGCCCGACCGCCGGGCCGCGCGGGCGTTCGTCTCGAACCGGGGGTCGACGAAGCTGCTGCCCTCGCTCGCCTTCAGGTAGGCGAACACCATCCCGTCGGCGCGGACGCGAGCCCAGTCGATGTCCCCCTGATGGTGGGAGACGTCGACGCCGCGCTGCGGACGTCGTCGAGGCGAGGCGGACGAGGCAGGTGCATCACTCGGTGCAGGCGTAGTCGCCGGCCGGGGACTCGGAGTCTCCCGGCTCGGCGTCGGATCGGCCCGGGAGTTCTCGGGTGTGCTGGCTCCGCCGCAGGCCGCCACGGCCGCTGCCACCAGGACCGCCGAGACGACGCCGGCGACCAGGCGCCGGCGCGCTGCCCGGAAGGGAGACATGACGAGGAGAGTAGGCGGTCGGGCTCCTACGCCCAGCGACGTGCACATAGGTTTCACCCATGACGCGTACAGCACTCGTGCTCGGTGGTGGCGGCGTGACCGGCATCGCCTGGGAGCTCGGGATCCTCAAGGGGCTGGCCGACGCCGGCCTGGACCTCAGCACCGCTGACCTGGTGGTCGGGACCTCGGCCGGGTCGGTGGTCGGGGCGCAGATCACGAGCGGTCACTCGGTGCACGACCTCTACGAGGGCCAGCTCGAGCCGGCCGACGGTGAGATCGGCGCCAAGCTGTCCAGGTTCACCATGCTGCGGATGCTGCCGGCGTTGCTGCTGCCCGGCAGCGGGAAGCAGAAGCGTGCCCGGATCGGCGCGATGTCGATGCGTGCGCACCCGCCGGGAGGGGAGAAGCGGATCGACGTGATCCGCTCGCGGATCAAGGTGGACCAGTGGCCCGAGCGCGAGCTCAAGGTGACGGCGATCGAGGCGGAGAGCGGCAGGTTCACCGTGTTCGACAAGGACAGCGGCGTCGATCTCGTGCACGCGGTGGCTGCGAGCTGCGCCGTACCGCTCGTGTGGCCCGCCGTCACGATCGACGGCAAGCACTACATCGACGGTGGCATGCGGTCCACGGCCAACGTGGACCTCGCCACGGGGTGCGACAGCGTCGTCGTGATCGCGCCGCTGCCGCAGGCACTCAGCAAGGCGACGTCCATCCGGAGCCAGCTCCAGCGCACCGGTGCGACGAGGACCGCTGTGGTCGTGCCGGACTCCGAGGCGCTCGTCGACATCGGCAAGAACGTCCTGGACCCCGCCAAGCGAGCGGATGCCGCTCGCGCAGGCCTGCGGCAGGCCGAGACCGTCGTCGGCAAGGTCCGCGCGGTGTGGCAGCGGGCCTCCGAAGTGGGCTAGGTCGAAACGCGTTGCCCGACCATCCAGTCCCGGGCCGCCGGGCCGACTGGTCTCACCCGGGACCTGGAGGGAAGGAGCCGTCATGACGGTCTCGACCGCGCGGTCGACCGAGGCACCGGCTCGACCTGTCGTCCAGACCCAGCTGCGCCGATGGGCGGCCGCGGGCTGTGCCGCACTCGTGGCCGGCGTGCTGGTGGCATTCGTCGGCGGCCGCCTGGTGATGAGAGTGCTCGCAGCGGCGAACCCCGAGGACACCGGCCAGATCACCGGTGACGGCTTCGCCGTCGGTGCTGTCACGGCCGGCGGGACGGCGCAGGTGCTGCTCGCCGCCGTGCAGCTGTCGCTGTTCGGTGCAGCGCTCTACCTCCTGATCCGACCGTTGCTGCTCGGGCCGATGTGGCTCCGGGTCTCGACGGTGTCCCTGGGCGTCGGTGTCGCGTTCGGCGCCCTGCTCACCGAACCTGAGAGCTTCGACTTCAGCGCACTGGAGCCTTCGTGGCTGCCCATCCTCCTGTTCACGGTGCTGCCGGCCCTGCACGTGGTCGTGTTCGCCGTGCTGGCCGAGCGCTGGCTCGCCGAGGAGTCGTGGTTCCAGCAGGCCCCCATGAGTGCGGTGTCCCGGACTCTGCTGGTCTGGCTCGGCGGGGGATTCACGCTGATCCTGGTGCTGCCGATGGCCGGGGTCGCGCTGCTGGTCCTGTCCGTCGTACGGCGTCACCGGCCGCCGAGGACCGTGCGCGACACCGGCCTGTGGCTGGGCCGACTGGCGCTCGTCGCGGTCTTCGTCTTCTGCGTGATCAACCTCGCGCAGGACGTCGAGGCGCTGGTCCTCTAGGAAGCTCCCGGGTCGGCTGCCGCCGCGTCGTGGCAGCCTGTCGCCATGGGCATCCGGCTGGGCAGCACGGTCATCAACTGCGCCGACATCGAGGCGATGACGGAGTTCTGGAGCGCTGCGTTGGCGCTGCAGCCGAACCACCGGGACGCCGGTGACGACTTCCGGGTGCTGCGTGGCCAGTCGGTCAACCTCTCGCTCCAGGTCGCGAAGACCCCGGTGGTGGCGCGCGACCAGATGCACCTCGATCTCTACAGCGACGACGTCGAGGCCGAGGTCGAGCGACTGCGTGGCCTGGGTGCGGAGTGGGTACGCCGAGAAGACGATCCCGACGACACCTACGTGGTGCTGCGAGATCCCGAGGGCAACGAGTTCTGCGTCTGTGCCGTCGACTCGGTCTGAGTCAGCGGGTCAAGGCCTTTGGCTTGCGTCCGCCGGTCACTGCCTCGGCGGTGCCGACGAGCAGCACGGCCGCGACGATCGCGAACACGGAGCCGAGGAAGTCCAGCTCCCAGATGCTGCCCGTGCCGATCACCCAGGCGATCGTGCCGCCGATGAGGGATCCGACCAGGCCGAGGCCGAGCGTGGCGAGCAGGCCGAGGTTCTGACGACCCGGCTTGAGCAGTCGAGCGAGCACGCCCACGACGAGCCCGAAGAAGATGGAACCGATCATGGCGGTGACCTCCTGTTTGTCTCCTTCAACGGTAGCCAAGGGGTGGCTGACGCCGGCTCCTGGCAGCGGCTTGGCTTGGTCTGGGACCGGACACTGAACCGATGGACCTGACCCAGGAGTCGAGCCGCCGCATCGCGGCAGTGGTGGCGGGCGTGGCGGTCCTGGCCCTCGTCGGCTCCCTCCTGGTGATCGCGGCGATCCGGGGCCTGCTTCCGGGGACCGCCGACTGCGAGGTGACGATCGGGAGCCACAGGGTCGAGCTGAGCACCGACGAGGCCGAGTCCGCGGCCGCCGTCGCGGCGCGGGCGGTGCGGCTCCGTCGCTCGCCGCCCGTCACGGCCGCGGCGGTGGCCGATGCCAGCGACCTCCCTGCGCGCGAGGCCGTCCTCGTCGCCGCGGCCCTGTCGGGGCGGGCCCGTCACGCGCTGGCCTGCACTCACGGAGGGGCCGGCGACGAGGAGTCCGACCGTCTCAACGGCTCCGGCCTGACGGCCCGCGCCGCCAAGGTGCGGCGCGACATCGACCGCGCCTTCGGTCGCCAGCGCGTCGGCGGCTTCGCACCGGGTGGGGTGTCGAGTGGGCACATGCCGGGGTCGGCACACTACGACGGTCGCGCGGTCGACGTCTTCGTCCGGCCGATCAACCGTCGGAACAAGACCAGGGGATGGGCGATCGCGCAGTACCTCGTCGCCCAGGCGGAGCGGCTCGAGGTGAACACCGTCATCTTCGACGGCCGCATCTGGACCAACCGGCGGGCCGGGCAGGGGTGGCGTGAGTACCAGCCGGTCACCCGGGCGCGATCGCCGGAGACCAGGGCCATCATCCTGCACCGTGACCACGTCCACGTCGACGTGGCCGACTGACGCGTCAGCCGGTGAGCTTCTCCAGGCGGGTCTCGAGCGCTGCTCGCCGGTGGGCATTGCCCCGGAGGGCGACGTACGCCGACCCGTACGCCGACAGCAGCGCATCGTCGAGGCGGCGCACCGCACCGGGCGGGTAGTGGTAGCCCATCCGGTCGCGGATCAGCTCCTCGTCGCCGCTCCGGAGCACCTCCCCGAGCTCGTCGAGGCTGACGATGCCCAGCTCGAGCAGCAGTCCCGAGATCCAGGCGTAGTGGTCGGTGCGCGACCAGCCGGCGTCGTCGTACTGCCCGGCCAGGAACGCCGCCAGCTCACGCGGGTCGATGCGCGGGTCGTCGTCGGGCACAGCGGCATCGGTGGAGCTCGACGCGGAGGAACGCAACGTGTCGCGGATCGTCGAGAACTCCTGGTCGGCGAGCTCGAGCAGCCCGGCCGCGAGCGTGAACCGGCGGTCGAAGTCACGCACGTGCTCGTCGGGGATCGTGCCCTTGTATCGGATGTCGTGCTCGAACTCCGCCCACGCGTGCTGGAGCACGGTACGCACCTGCACCTGGGCGCTGCGCCCGCGCAGCAGCTCGTACGCCGCATGCCCCTCGCGCGCCGCGTCGAGGCCGATCAGCAGGTGCCGGCTCGCGTAGCCGAAGCGGCCCTCCTGGGCGGTCTCACGGCCCATGTCACGGTCGTCGTGCACGACCACCTGGTCGTGCAGGAGGCCGGCCACGGCGGCGACGTCGCTGTGCACGTAGGTGATCACGCGGATCCCGATCGTGTCGGTGATCTCGCGCAGCGGGTCGGCGTAGGCGCGGACGCCGTCGCGGGTGCGGCGCACCTTCTCGGCGAACGAGGCCACCGTCTTGGTGCGCCCGGTGACGCTGAGGTAGTTGATGCCGGCGTCATCGAGGATCCCGGTGACCAGGGCCAGGAACTGCTCGCCGGCGGCCACCAGCGTGGGATGGTTCAGCGCGTACTCGCGCACCGGGTCGGGTGGCGCAGCGGCCTGGGGGCCTGCTCGCTAGGGGGTCTGGCGGTTCGTGAACTGGCCTTTCGGGGCTCGGGAGCGAGCCCGGCGGGCAGGGTCGGCGTGAGGATGTACCCGGACTCGAGGTCGCCGTACGTCGTGGTGTCCTCGGGGCGCCTGGCCGCGAAGAGCGCGACGTAGGCGCACACGACGGCGTCGACCTGGTCCTCCACGACGCGCAGCTCGCTCTTGCGGGTGGCGCTCTCGACCTGACGGCGCAGGGCGTACCAGCCGGGGCCGTCGTCCCTCGCCGGGTTGTTGACGTGGTCGCCGCCTAGGTCGAGCGGTGGGTTCGCGTCCGCCAGTCCTTCCAGGAGGCTCATCAGGGCGAGCAGCTCTGTCCGGAGCAGATCGAGGTCGCGGCCCGGCTTGTGCTTGTACTTCAGGGTCCTGCCCAGTCCGAACAGGGCGATCGTCGCGGGGTGCGGGTAGACCTCGACGGCCCGGCGGCCACGCCCCGAGCGAGGGTTCATGTCCAGGCCGAGGGTCTGGCACAGGGCGGCCCCGCGCGGGGTGCCGTGGAACTCGGGCTTGCCTGTGTTGGACGGGTGCGCGCCTGCGTCGAACCGGGCGAAGTCCTTGTTGAGTGCAGCCTCGGCGGGCCGGTTCCCGGTCGCGTTGCGCACGATGAGCGGGGCGTCGATGGCGACCAGGCAGTCACCCTCGGCGTACGGCGTCAGCGTGGCCAGGATCTCCTCGTCCGTGCGGACGGTCGCCAGGTGGACGAGATGGCCCGAGTCGTCGAGCACGGCGATGCCTGTGGAGCGTTTGGTGCCCCAGGCGAGGTCGACTCCGATGTGGAACACACGGCCAGCCTGCCGCATGCGGGTCGCCGACGTGGCCGGTGGCTCACCCTCGCTCACGGGCGGTCGCTCAGCTCGAGGTCACTCATGGGTCGCACGGCTCCTCAGCCGCGCCTGTAGTCGGGTCATGGTGCCAACTCCCCGGGACGTGACCGGCACCCCCAGGCGTCGCTCGAGTGCCCAGGTCGCGCCGCTCGTGTGGTCGGCATCGTCGAGCGAGACCGCGTGCAGCGGGTCGGCGCGGACCACGGTCAACCCTGCGTCCGGCACCTCCCAGGGCAGCGGCTCGGGGAACGGGTCGGGTCCGTCGAAGAACGAGACCTCGGCGAGGGGACCGACGTCGAGCTCCAGGTCGAGGACCCAGGGGACCGGCCGGACGATCACCGCGTCGTCGTACCCGCAGACCGGGGTCAGCAGCCGGACCACCGCGTCGGCCAGTGTCTGGGGGTCGCCGGCGGCGTCGAAGATGATCGTCCCGTTCACCTGGAAGTTGCTCGCGTCGGTGGCGCCGGCGCGTTCGAAGGCGTCGAGAAGCTCCGGGCGGGTGGGGCTGTGGCTCCGGCGTTGCCCGAGGTTGAGGTTGCGGAAGAAGGCGACCGAGCCGGTCAATCGTTCGCCGCGTCCTGGAGGTTCGCCTGCAGCCACGCGTCGATGTCGGGTGCCAGCGAGGCGGCCCACGCCGCCTCCCAGCCGACCCGGTTGACGATCAGGCCATCGTCGTCGTCGAGGATCTCCTCCATCGCAGCCGCGACCTTGAACGCCGTGTCGTCGGTCTTGATGAACCACGTCGCGGTCAGCGCCTGGATCGCGCTCGGGTAGGAACCGAGCTTGGCCACCAGAGCGTCGTGCTTGGCGCCGGGACCGATCGGGTCGTAACTGACGATGTAGGTCTGCATCGGGGCCTCCAAGGGATCACTCCGACCCTAGGGCGACGAGCAGCAGGTGGTCGAGCAGGAGCGCCTGCGGGTGGGGCTTCCCACGAAGAACTGTCACTTCCCACGTGATGCAACGCGTGAGGAAGTGAGGGTTTCCCGTGTTAACACGGGAAACCACCACCCTCAGTCCCGCCAGGCAGCCACCACCTCGTCACGCACCTCGACGACCATGTGGTCCTCCATGTTGCACAGGACCACGATGTTGACGTCGTCCTCCGGCCAGCGGTTGACGAGCACCGAGACGCCCGGGTCCCCGCCCCCGTGGCCGTAGCGGCCGTCCGGGTAGAGGTGCACGCCGTACCCCTCGAAGAAGCCGTCACCCACGTCGGCGTGCGGCGCGAGGACTCGGTCGAGCTGGTCGCCGAGCAGGGTGCCGTCGGCGTACGCACGCAGGAACCGGTCCAGGTCGCGAGGGGTGCTGTGGGCGCCGCCGTCGGCCCCGCCGATCACGGGGACGCGGTAGATGTTCGAGCGCCACGGCGCCTTGGGGTCGGTGCGCGGCAGGTAGCCGGTCGCCACGTCGGGCACCGCCTCGTCGAGGCGGAAGAAACCACTGGCGGTCATCCCGGCGCGGTCGAAGACCCGCTCCTGCACCACGTCGGTGAACGGCTGGCCGGTCACCTCCTCGACGACCAGTCCGAGCACGATGTACCCCGCGTTGGAGTACTGGAACTGCGTGCCCGGGTGTCGGTACGGCGGCAGGTCGCCGAAGAGGGGCAGGAAGTCGGCCGGCCGCTCCATGCCGTACGACGGACGCTGCTCCCACAGCTCGCCGTAGTCCTCGAGGTACAAGGGCGAGTCCTCGTCCTCCTCGCAGTAGTCCGCGATCCCCGAGGTGTGGCAGAGCAGGTGGTGGACCGTCACCTCGCGCAGCAGTGTGGACGGACGCCGCTCGGACGGCAGCACCTCGACCACCGGAGTCTCGAAGGTCAGCGCGCCCGAGGAGACCAGGTCGACCACCGTCACCGCGGTGAACATCTTCGTGACCGAGGCCAGGGCGAACCGGGTCGCGGGAGTGACGGGCAGACCCGTCGCGCGGTCGGCGTACCCGTAGCAGCCCTCGAAGGCGACCTCACCGGCCCGCGTCATGAGCACGGCGGCGGACAGGTCGCGTTCGGTCTCCCACGAGTCGAACAGCGGCTCGAGCTCAGCAAACGTGCGCGCTGACATGTCAGGCGATCCGTGGGACGTCAACTACGGAGCCCTGCCCGAGCGACGTCGGCAGCCAGCGCCGGACCTCGGTCGCGACGGGACAGAATTGGCCGTGCCTGGACATCGCACCCTCCCCTTCGACAGCCCCGGTGTGCGGCCGGTGCCGAGTCTCCAGTAGACGCCCGATCGGGGCTGGCGACCAGTGCTTATCCGTGACTGGACGATGCCTACGGTGCAGGCAGGAGTGCGTTGAGGGCGGCCAGCCAGTCGGCCAGCGTCGGCGCCAACGCGTCACCGAACGCAGTGTCGACACCGACGTAGCGAAGGCCGATCGAGACCAGCGTCGTCAGGGCCAGCACCATCCCGAGGGAGGCGAGCAGGCCGCCCGACACGTCCGGCCTGCTGGCGCGGGCCATCCCCACGATCGAGCTCACCAGGGCGACGGCAGCCCCTCCGAGACACAGGGCCATCGCGAGCGGGAACGGGACGGCCAGGACCGCGAGCAGTCCGAGCACGAAGGCGGTCTCCGCTGCGGCCGACGTGCTCACGGAACGCGAGGGAGAGGCCTCGAACAGGGTCCCGAGCGTCCCGGGCGAGTTGTCGTCCGGCGCGGTGTCGAACGCCAGATCCTGCGTGCTCATGGGCGAATCGTAGGTCCGCGGACCCTCGATCACCCGTCAGGCGAGCGTGTCGTCGGCCAGCGCTCAGCGCCGTACCGTTGCGCCGAACCAGCTCTTGGTCCACGGGTGGGCACGCCGGACGTGCCCGCCGCGCCCGGGCGAGTGCACCATCACCGCGCGACCGTGGCGCCACTTGAGGAACATGGCGGCGTGGTAGACGCCACCCCCGTCGGTGAAGAACATCAGGTCACCGCGACGCAGCTTCTGCTTGGGGATCCGGTGCGCGCGCCTCGCCTGCGCCGACGAGGTGCGGGGCAGCTTCAGGCCGGCCTTCCTGTACGCGAACTTCATCAGGCCGGAGCAGTCGAAGGCCCGCGGTCCGGCGGCGCCGTAGCGGTAGGGGTCGCCGATCTGACGCAGTGCGACCGAGGCGGCGTGCTTGACCTTGTGCTGGCGGGCCGACTGACGGGAGGACGCGGTGGCCGACGCCTCGGGGGCGGGGCTGAGCACACTGGCGGCCGCCAGGATCGCGAAGGCCAGCAGCGGCAGTACGACGAGGGACCGCAGCTGTCGCCGTACCCGGATGAGTGCAGGCATGGGTGGTGTCCTTTCCCACGCCTGTGAGGTGAGCTGTCGGGTTGGAGCGAGAAAGTGCTCCGTCACGGATAGGTGACTTCACCCCGAGCACGGCCGGATCGAGCGGGTCGATCGAGCCGTGCGTGGAACCTGTGGGTCCCCCACTCCTGCCCGAACTGGTTCGAGGGGCACCCCGTGATGGGCAGGACTCGGCGTTCCCGGGGTGGTGTTCGACCGTGAGAGGTTAGGACACGCCAGAGGGGCGCCTGCCACCGCCCCCTCCGTGTCGTTCCCGGCTGGTGCACCCGGCTGTCTTGGGGTGGCGGTTTCCCGTGTTAACACGGGAAACCCTCACTTCCCACACGTTGCATCGCGTGGGAAGTGAGAGTTCTTCGTGGGAAGTCGGCTCACCTTGGGCCGCTGGTCCATCCGGCCGGGGCGGCGGCACCATGGCGAGGTGAGGAGATCCTTCGTGCGCGTGGCCGCCACTCCCGCCGAGGTGGCGGCGCCCGCACCGGGTGACGGCCTGGTGCCGGAGGCCGACGTGGTGATGGACCGTGGCTTCGACCTGCCCGCGAGGCCGGAGCAGGTGTGGCCCTGGATCGTCCAGCTCGGCAAGGGCCGAGGCGGGTGGTACCTCCCGCGGACCGTGGAACGTCTCGTTCCCCGCTCGCGGCGGGCCGCCCGATCGGTGCAGGAGCGCTGGCAGGGACTGGCCGTCGGCGACGTCATCCCCGACTACGGCGGACCCGAGGCCAGCTTCGAGGCGGTCGAGGTCGAGCCGCCCGGCCCTGCGGGCGGACATCTCGTCTACCGGTCCGAGCGTGGCCGGGTGCACGTCTCGTGGGCGATCACGCTGACGCCGGCCGGTCCTGGCACGCGGGTGCACCTGCGCCTCCGGCTCGGTCCCGTACGACGGGTCAGGCTGGCCGAGTCACTCGGGGGACTGTTCGACGCCCTCACCATCGCGGGGATGGCCGCGGGCCTGCGCGAGCGTCTCCGCGACGTCCGGGACCTCAGCTGAGCCGCTCGTCGAGCCGGACGACCACGGAGTCGCCCTCCTCCTTGCCGATCCGCCGCCGGATCGCCGCCTTCACCGGAAGCTTGTGGGTGCCGTCACCCAGCGCCATGAACGAGCTCTCGAAGGGCTCGCCGTCGAAGGTGCCGCGGACCTTCACCAGCCCTCCGGTGCCGAAGTACGCCGCCGACCCCGGCATCACCACGTAGGTCCACCCGCCCTCGGCCGGGCTCTTGCGCAGCTCGGCGGTGAACTCGTGGTCCAGCCGGCCCTTCGGGTGCCCACCTGCACTCGTCCCGGTGTTCATGTCGCTGCTCGTCTCGGCGCTCATCTCGGTGCTCCTTTCCGGGTTCCGCCCGGAGCTCCCTGGGCACCCGGTCGGGTGTCTCGTGGGTGCAGACCAGTGTCGCGCGTCGTACTCATCGGTGCCTCAGCACGGACTCCGGCCCTGGATCAACCGGACCGTGGTCGTCGGATGGCGCTCTGCGTGCCCGGCCCAGGACCCTCCTGACGCCTCGCGGGGCAGAGGTACGGTCCGGGGGTGCAGACGTTCAGGGAGGGACGTCGCCCTGCGCACCCCCGGAGCTCGTGGCGCTCGCCGAACCCGGTCGCGCTGGTCGACTGGGCCCAGGCAGCCAAGACCGTGCTCGCCGGCGTGCTGGCCTGGGTCATCGCCACGGAGGTGCTCGGCCTCGAGCAGCCGTTCCTGGCGCCCTGGGCAGCGGTGCTGGTCGTGCACGCCACCGTCTACCGGACCGTCTCGCGCGGCGGACAACAGGTGGTGGCGACCTTCCTGGGTGTCTTCCTCGGCTGGTCGGCGGTCACGCTGTTCGGTGCCGGCGCGCTCGGGATGGGGCTGATGCTGGCGGTCTCGTTCGTGATCGGTCGCCATCGCTGGCTCAGGGAGGAGGCGACGACCATCGCGACGACGGGCATCGTGGTGCTCGCGACGCTACGCGGCTGACCAGTCCCAACTGCTCAGCAGTCGCCTCCTCGACACCACCGTGGGTGTGGTCGTCGGCCTCGCGGTCAACCTGCTGGTGTGGCCGCCCCTCCGCGACCGCGCGGCCTGGGCCCACGCACACCAGCTTCCGCACGAGCTCGCCGAGGTGCTGGCGGAGATGGCCTCCGGGCTCGGCCCGGACCTGGCTTCGTCCGACGTCGAGGGGTGGATCCGCCGCTGCCGAGAGGTCGACGTCCACATCGACGAGGCGTGGAGCCTCGTGCAGCAGGCGCAGGAGAGCAGTCGACTGAACCCACGCCGGAGTCGTCCGGACGACCTCGAGGAGCTCGTCGGGTCCCTGCACCTGCTGGAGCAGTCCGTGGCCGAGGCGCTCAGCATGGCCCGGACGGTGGCCACCAGCGCCGACCACGCGAACGTCTGGGAGGACTCGTTCCGTTCCGAGTGGCAGCGGCTCCTCACGACCACGGCGACGGCGCTGGACGACGGTGACCCCGAGCATCTTGCGGGCGTCCGGGACGAGCTGAGCCGGCTGGGCGCCGAGCTCTCGACCGAAGGACTCTCCGCCTCGGTCTGGCAGGAGTACGGCGGCCTGCTCCTCAATCTCCGCAACATCGTGGACGCTGCCGCCGAGCTGACCCGCTGGACGAGCCAGGCCGGGAGTGCCCCGCGTCGACGACGCCGCTACGACGTCCGCCCCTCGGCGCTCAAGCCGCACCGGAGGCGGTGAGCAGCGGCCCCACCGGGCTATCCCGTCGTGTCGGCGGCGGGGACTAGGGTCGAGGAAGGACCGACCCACGGACGAGGAGATCGACCATGGCCAGCACGCTCAACCCCTACGTGACCTTCCGCGACAACGCCCGCGAGGCGATGGAGTTCTACCGGGGCGCCCTCGGCGGCGACCTCACGATCAACACGTTCGGTGAGTACGGCGATCCCGAGGCGCCCGAGGCCAACCTCGTGATGCACGCACAGCTGCAGACACCGAGCGGCTTCACGCTGATGGGCTCGGACACCCCGCCCGGCATGGACTTCCAGGAGCCCGGCGGCTTCTCGATCAGCCTGAGCGGCGACGACGAGAGCGAACTGCGCGGCTACTTCGACAAGCTCTCCGAGGGCGGCTCCGTGACGATGCCGCTGGAGAAGCAGATGTGGGGTGACCATTTCGGGATGGTCACCGACCCATACGGCGTCAGCTGGATGGTGAACATCGCCGGCGGGTCCCAGGGCTGAGGGCCCGCGCCCGGATGAAGCTTCAGCGCAGCGTCGAGTCCGCGTCCTCGCCGGCCGCGGTGTTCGCCTACCTCAGCGACTTCACCACCACCAACGAGTGGGACCCCGGCACGGTGCGCACCCGCCTGGTGTCCGGCGACGGCGGCGTCGGGACGACGTACCACAACACCTCGAAGTTCATGGGTCGGGAAACCGAGCTGACCTACGAGGTCGTCGAGCACCGACCGGACTCGCGGTTCGCGCTGCGCGGCGAGAACTCCTCGGTGGTCGCCCACGACACCATGGACATCGCTCCGCTGGGTGAGGGGTCGAAGGTCAGCTACACCGCGGACTTCGAGTTCAAGGGCCTGGGCAGGCTGATCGCGCCCCTGCTCGCTCCGGCCCTGAAGAAGCTCGGCGACGAGGCGGAGAAGGGACTGCGCGACGCACTCGCGAAGCTGTGAAGCGGGTCGGGGACGGTCCCGACGCGGCTACATTGACGGGTGTGAACGAGCGCCACGAGACCGAGGCCGAGCGCTACGACCGCAACTGGCTCGAGCTGATCCAGGAGCTCAGGGTCGCCCAGACCGGCATCCAGGTGCTCGCCGGCTTCCTGCTGACGCTTCCGTTCACCCAGAAGTTCGACGACATCGCCGACGAGCACCGGCAGGTCTTCCTGGTGGCGTTCGGGCTCGCCGTGGTCACCGTCGGCCTGATGACGGCGCCGGTCTCCCTGCACCGGTTCCTGTTCGCCAAGGGCGAGAAGGACACCCTGGTGCGGGTGGGCTCGGTCTTCGCGAAGCTGGGCATGGCCAGCATGGGCCTCACCCTGGTGGCCGTCGTGGTGCTGATCTTCGGCGTCGTGGTCGGCGACACCGCGGGATACGTGGCCGGTGGACTCGTGCTCGTGTTCTACACGCTCGCCTGGGTGGTCATGCCCCTGGCGGTGATGCGGCGCGTGTCTCCGTCGTCGTGATGATCGGGTGAACCAGCGAGCAAGGCACTGGTGTCGGGAGGGAGAGCAGCATGCGTCACCGGGACTGGCTGCTGACCAAGTCGGAGCGCGGGAACGCGCAGAGTCGCATCGACGACCATCACCCCGGCGACGCCGCCTGGTCCGAGGGCAACCAGGTGCGGGTCCTCATCCACGGCAGCACCTACTTCGCCGAGCTCCACGAACGGATCGAGGCCACCCAGCCCGGTGACCTCGTCCTCTTCACCGACTGGATGGGTGACGCCGACGAGCAGCTGCTCGGCGAGCCGGGGTCCGAGGTGGTGGAGGTGCTCGGCCGGGCCGACGAGCGCGGCGTCGACGTACGCGGGCTGATCTGGCGCTCGCACATGGAGAAGCTCAACTTCAGCGCCGAGGAGAACAGGTTCCTCGGCCGCCAGCTCCAGCAGCGCGGCGCCGAGGTCCTGCTCGACATGCGGGTGCGCACGGGCGGGTCACACCACCAGAAGCTCGTGGTCATCCGCTACCGGGGACATCCCGAGCGCGACATCGCCTACGTCGGCGGCATCGACCTGTGCCACTCCCGCCGGGACGACGCGGAGCACCTCGGCGACCCGCAGGCCTTCGAGATGGCGCCGGAGTACGGCGCCACCCCGCCCTGGCACGACGCGATGGCCGCGATCACCGGCCCGGCGGTGTACGACGTCGAGACCGTGTTCCGCGAGCGGTGGGAGGACCCCACCCGGCTCACGCGACACCCGGTGTACTGGACGCAGGACAAGCTGCTGCGGATGGACATGTCACCGGACCCGCTGCCCGAGCAGTCGCCGCCCCCGCCCTCCCCGGAGGGAGCCACCCACGTGGTGCAGCTGCTGCGCACCTATCCCAACCTCCGCCGCGGACGTGACTACCCGTTCGCCCGCGGAGGCGAACGCAGCGTCGCGCGCGGTTACAGCAAGGCGGTGACGCAGGCACGGAAGCTGATCTACATCGAGGACCAGTACCTCTGGGGCCAGCACGTCGGCGACGTGTTCACCGAGGCCCTGCATGAACACGACGACCTGCACGTCATCGCGGTGGTGCCGCTCTTCACCGACCAGGACGGCTTCATGGCCCGGACCCCGCAGGTCCTCGGCCGCGCCCGCGCGATGCGGCAGATGACCGACGCGGCGCCGGACCGGGTGGCGATCTACGGGATCGAGAACCACGAGGGGACGCCGGTCTACGTGCACGCCAAGGTGTGCCTCGTCGACGACGTCTGGGCCACCGTCGGGTCCGACAACTTCAACCGGCGGTCGTGGACCCACGACTCCGAGCTCTCGGCGGTGGTGGTGGACCCGTCGGCCCACGACCACAGCCCCTATGCCCGCAGGCTCCGGCTGACCCTCGCGGCCGAGCACCTCGACCGCGAGGTGGACCCCGATTCGCTGCTCGAGGTGATGGCCGACTGCGTGGACGCACCCGGCATGTTCGCGGCGTACGAGGAGTCCGCGCGGGTCCTCGACGACTGGTACGACGGCGGCCGCCTCGGTCAGCGACCGATCGGCCGGCTGCGCCGCCTGCGGCAACCCCAGCTGAACTCCCTCGCCCGCGCCGCCGCGATGGTGCCCTACCTGCTGCTGCACGACCCCGACGGCCGGCCCCGGCCGTTGCGGAAGAAGGGTGGGTTCTGACTTGGCGCCCTTCCCCATGACTTCGCCCGTGCTAACACGGGAAACCCTCACTTCCGCACGCGTTACATCACGTGGGAAGTGAGGGTTCTTCGTGGGAAGCACTCACCGGCAGGCGGTGACGGTGACCTCCACGGCCATGCCGGGCACGGCCAGCGCGGGCACCTCGGTGGCGATGCCGCCGGCCGGGATGATCCCGGCCTGGGCGAACCGCTTCACGACCTGCTCGGCTCCTTGGGTGAAGTAGTCCTGCAGCGACGTGGTGTGTACGTCGTAGCGGACGACGTCGCCGAGCGTCATCCCGCCGGCGGCCAGCACCGTCTCGACGTTGTCCATCGTGAGCGTGCACTGGCCGGCCATGTCGCCCTCGTGGACGAGGTTGCCGTCCGCGTCGATCGGTCCCTGGCCGGCGACGTACATCGTCTGGGACGGCGCCTCCACCAGGACCGCCTGCGAGAAGCCGAAGCTCTCCTGCCAGGTCCACGGGTTGATGATCTGCTTCTTCATGACTCTTTCCTCTCGAACGTTGGTGGTGCGGGGTCAGGGGCGGACGGGACGGTTGCTGCGGATCGTGTCGAGCGGGTCGGAGACCTGCTTGGCGGCGGTGAGGCGCTCGCGGGTGGCGGGGCTCCACCAGCGGCCGGGGTCCTCGTCGAACTCCAGGAAGTTCAGGAGGCTCCGCCCGCTCGCGACGTGCGCGACGGCCGCGCTGACGCGGCCGAAGGCCATGCTCGATCGGCTCGACCAGCTCGGGTACGGCGGGGACGCCGAGCGCGTACACGTTGTAGGGCTCGGTGACCGGCACCGTGCGAACCGCGCCCCTCCCGCTCCGCTGCGAAGGCCCCGCCGAAGTGCCGGATCTGCACGATGGTCAGCGGCGAGCCGCTGTCCGGGCCCACGGTGGCGACGAGCGCGTCGATGGCGTCGTCGTCGAGCTCGTCGATGCAGGTGCGAGCGCTGCATGCCGGGCATCGGGTCGGTCGGCTCCTCGGCGATCGAGCCGAGCGCGCTCAGCGGCACCTCGCCGACGAGGTCCATGACCATGCCCGGGATCGGCGCGGTACGCCGCCAGGTGCGGCTCGGCCTCCTCGCGACCGCCGATGAACGCAACCGCCACCGACGGCGAAGGCCTTGCCGCGGATCGGCTCGGGCAGCTCGGGCAGGGGCGGGAACCGGTAGACGTGGAACCACGTCGTCAGCTGCTCCGGCGCGGCCTCGGTGGCCTGCCGGAAGGTGCGCAGAACCTCGTCCGTCTGCTCGATCGGCCACAGGAAGCGGCCGCCGTACACCTCCGGGCACGGGTGCAGCGCGACCTCGAGCCTGGTGATGATCCCGAAGTCGCCGCCGCCGCCGCGGACAGCCCAGAACAGCTCCGGGTCCTCGGTGGCGCTGAGCCGGCGGCAGCGGCCGAGGCCGTCGACCATCTCGACGCTGACGATGCTGTCCGCGCCCAGGCCGTACGCACGGCCGAACCAGCTGATGCCGCCGGTGATGGTCATGCCGGTGACCGACGGGTCCGGGTTGGACCCGCACAGGAAGGTCAGGCCGGTTCCCTCGAGCGCGGCGCACAGCTCGCCGGCCTTGACGCCGGAGCCGACGGTGGCGGTACGACGCCGTACGTCGACCTCGATCCCGCCGAGTGCCCGGGTGCGGAGGAGCAGGGTCTGGTCGAGGGTGGTGAGGCCGCTGTGCCCGGTCGGCTGGGCGGTGACCTGGCAGCCGTGGTCGACGGCCCAGCGGACGGCGGCGACCACGTCGTCGGCGTCGTGGACCTCCAGGACGGCCATCGGGTGCTGCGGGATGTTGACCACCCACGGGGTGCGGGCGGCGTCCCAGGTGCTGTCGGCCGGGGTGTGCAGCCGGCCCACGACCCGGCGACGCAGGTCGTCGAGGGCGTGGGTCTGGTTGCCGGCGGGAACCGGCTGGGCGGGGACCGAGCTGGTGGGGATGGTGGTGTCTGACATGGGGGCGTTCCTCTCGGGTCGATCGGTTCGCTTCGAACCGGTGACACGAGGTTGGGCGACACCGCTTGCACGGCTCTTGCCGCGTTCTTGCCGCTCCTTGCCCGGCCGTCAGGAGAGACGGGCGACCAGGGCCTCGGAGCGGCGTTTCCACGGCAGGCACTGCAGCCGCTCACTGAGTACGACGGCCTCCCGGGCGTGCTCGAGGGCGCGGTCCCGCTCGTCGAGGGCGGCGTACCCGCAGGCGAGGAAGTGGTCGACCGAGCCGAGGTGGTCGACGGTGCCGTAGCTCACCGCCTGGCCGGCGTACCTCGTGATCCGCTCCAGCGCCGGCCCGCACCTCCTCGCGAGTGCCGGCCTCGGCCAGCACCAGCACCCGGAGACAGTGCCCGGCGAGCACGGAGTAGTCGCTGGCGCCGGGTGGAGCAGGCTCGCCGAGGAGGGCGTACGCCGTCTCCGGGTCACCGCACTCGAGCACTGCGTGCGCCACCAGCGCGCGCAGGCCGGGGTTGGCCGTGCGGGCCAACTCGAGCACGTCGTCGGGGACGCGCGTCCCGGGGTCGCTCCCGCGGGTGGCCATCAGGCACTCGAGCTCCGCGCCGCCGATGTAGCCGCTGGAGCGGTGCAGGTCGAACGCCGTGGACCGAGTTCCTTGGCTGCCGGGTCGTCGAGGTCGCGGGCGCGCGCGAAGCGCCACCAGGCCAGTGGGATCTCCACGCCGGTGTGCCGCAACGCCGCCGCCTCGTCGGCGCACTGCTGCATGGTCTCGTCGGCCCGATCCCGGCTCGAAGACCTCGTAGAGCGCGGTGGCGAGCTGGAACAGGATGAACACGCGCAGCTCCCCCGCGGGTTCGTAGCCGAGGACCTCGTCGATCATCTCGAGCCGCTGCGGTGCCCGGTCCGGGCCCCAGGTGGCGATGATGCGCACCAGCAGCACCTCGAGCAGCAGCGCCCGGTCGTCGCAGGCGCGCGCAACCTCCACCGACTCGGCACCCAGGGGGTCGGCCACCGAGCTGTCCCAGCCGTAGAAGTGCTCCATCTGCAGAGCCGCGAGCAGCCTTGCGCGCTCGGCGTCGCCCACATGCCTGGTCGCCTCGGTCAGCACGGCGATGAAGGCATCGTCCTGTGTCCCGTGCTCGCGCCAGGACCACACGCCCGCGCCGTTGTAGATCGCGGCCGCGCGGGCCACCAGGTCCCACCGACCGAGCCGTCGGGCGATGTGCACCGCCTGGTCGACCTGCATCCGTCCCTCGACGGTGAGTGCCATCCGCAGCAGGGCGGCGGCTGCGCCGCACAGGGCCTCGACCGTGGTCTCCGAGTCGGTGAGCGCGTCGGCCTCGACGAGCCGCCAGAGGGCGAGTGCCTCGGCGTGGGCATGGCGGGACGTGGCCACCTGGGCCGCCCGCTCCAGCCAGTGGCACGCCCGCTCCGCGTGCGCGGGGCTCAGTGGTGCGGCGAGGTGGGCGTGGTGCGCGATCGTCGTGCTCGCGTCGGCGTCCGGCGCGCCGCGGTCCTCGATCACCCTCCCCGCCCGGTCGTGCAGCCGCATCCGGCGTGCGGCACTGAGCTCGGCGTACAACGTCTCGCGTGCGAGCGCGTGCACGAACACGTAGCCCGCTTCCTGGTCCTCGACCAGCCCGCTGGTCATCGCCAGGTCGAGGTGGTCGAGGCACTCGTCGACCGGCATGTCGACGAGCACGGCCACCAGGTCCGGGTCGATGGACCGGCCCAGGACCGCAGCCGAGGTGAGCGTGCGCACGACCGGCTCCGGCAGCCGCTGGATCCGCTGGCGCAGGACGTCCCGGATGCCGTCGGGCACCGGCAGGGAGGTCGGCTCCACGTGCGCGAGGTCGGGTACGCCGGCGAGCTGGCGGGCGTACTGCAGGACGAAGAACGGGTTGCCGCCCGTCACCTCGGCGACGAACGCGTCCAGCTGGGGGTCGTGCTCGCCGACGGACGCGGTGAGCAGCCCACCGACCGACGCGTCGTCGAGGCCGTCGAGTCGGAGGCGTTCGGCGCCGGCCTGCGCGAGCACGGCCAGTGTGTCGACGAGCGCCTCACCGGTCGTCGCCTCGGTGGTACGCCGCGTGCACAGCACCGAGACCGGCATCGGGATCCCTGATTGGGCGAGATGGCGGAGCAGCTGGAGCGAGGTGCTGTCGGCCCAGTGGATGTCCTCGAGCACCAGCAGCAACGGGCAGCTCGACGCGGACCGGGCGACCAGCTCGACGACGGCGTCGAACATCCGCAGCCCGGTGCCGGCACCGGAGGTGGCCTCGGTGACCTCGCCCTCGAGCAGCGGGACCAGCAGCGGGTCGGCCCCCGAGCCCTCGCTGAGCGTCCGCACGATCGTCAGCCAGGGCCACAGCGCCGGGGCGTAGTCGCCCTCGTGGCACCGGCCGACCAGGACGCGGAACCCGGCCTGCGCGGCGGCGTCTCCGACGTCCGCGACGAGCCTCGACTTGCCGATGCCGGGCTCACCGGCGACGAGCAGGAAGCGCAGGCTCCCGGTCGTGCGGGCAGCGTCCACACGGGCGACGGCCGCGTCGAGCACCGCCGAGCGCCCGATGGTGCCGACCGTTCGCTCGCCCGGGATCGCGGCGGCCGGCCCGGTGGGCGCTGACGCAGGTGGCTGCGTGGCTGGGGCGACGGGGGCGACGGGGGCGACCGCCAGAGCCGGGTCCTGGCGCAGCACCGCCTCCTCGAGTCGCCTGATCTCCTCCGAGGGATCGACGCCGAGCTCGTCGGCGAGGTGCTCCCGCAGGCGCCGCAGGGTGTGGAGTGCGTCGGCCTGGCGAGAGCACTGGTACTGCGCCAGCGCGAGCAGGGCCCACAGCCGCTCGCGGTAGGGATGCTGCGGAGCCAGCTCGGCGAGTCCACGCAGCGCCTCGTCCGGTCGGCCCAGGTCGACCAGCGCTCGGGCTCGCAGCTCCTCCAGGGTGAGCAGCAGCTCCTCGAGCCGGTTGGTCTCGGAACGCACCACCGGGGCGTCGCAGTCGGCGTACGGCGACGCCGACCAGACCGCACGGGCCTCGTCGGCCAGCCGCAGTCGCTCCCCGGCCGTGTCCGCGGCAAGTGCCCGGCTCGCGAGCGACTCGAAGGTCCACGTGTCGACGTCGCCAGGCTCGGCCACCAGCGAGTAGCCGGCCGCCGTGCTCACGAGTCGCGACCCCGTCCGTGCCTTCCGGTCGGGCTCGAGCTGTGAGCGCAGCCGCGACACCGCGACCTGGAGGGCGGCCAGCGTCTGGCCCGGTGCCTCGTCCCCCCACACCTCGGCGACCAGCCGCTCGGCCGCGACCGGGGCACCGTGGGCGGCGAGGAGGACGGAGAGGACCCCGCGCTCGCGTCGCCGGGTGAGCGGCACCTCCTCGCCGTCCACCGCGACCGCCATGGCGCCGAAGGCGGAGTACTGGACGCTCACGCCGGTCATGCTAGGAGAGAGCAGTCTCCTAGGTCTTGAACCGGTCGCAAGGATGGGCACATGGCAGACACGAACACCGACGTGCAGGTGAAGAAGAACGAGGACGCCCAGCGCTACGAGGCGTACATCGACGGCGAGCTGGTCGGGTTCGCGGCGTACCAGCTCACCGAGCAGCTGATCGTGTTCACCCACACCGAGGTGGAGGACAAGTGCGAGGGTCTCGGCGTGGGCTCGGCCCTGGCCCGCGCCGCGCTCGACGACGTCCGCGCGGCAGGTGACCGCAAGGTGCTGCCGCTGTGCCCCTTCATCAAGCGGTGGATCGGGGAGCACTCGGACTACCAGGACCTCGTGTACGGCGCCCCGATGAGCACCGCCAGGGACTGACCCCGGTGACGGCCGCCGGGCTACGGTGCGTGGCATGAACCGACCCACCGGCCAGCAGCCCGAGCACGTCGACGTGGTGGTCGTCGGGGCCGGGTCTGTCCGGCATCGGGGCGGCGTACCGTCTCCGCACCGAGTGCCCTGACCGGAGCATCGCGGTGCTCGAGTCCCGTGACTCCGTGGGCGGGACCTGGGACCTCTTCCGCTATCCCGGGATCCGCTCGGACTCCGACATGTTCACCCTCGGCTACCAGTTCAAGCCGTGGCGGGCGGAGAAGGCCATTGCCGACGGCTCCACGATCCTGGACTACCTCGAGGAGACGGTCGCGGAGTTCGGGCTGGAGCAGCACATCCGGTTCCGGACCAAGGTCGTGGGCGCCGACTGGTCGACCCGGGATGCCCGCTGGACCCTGCGGCTGGAGACGCCCGATGGGCCGCGCACGATGACGTGCGGCTTCCTCTACTCCTGCGCTGGCTACTACGACTACGACCGTGGCTACACCCCGGAGTTCCCCGGGATCGACGACTTCGGCGGGGAGGTCGTCCATCCCCAGTTCTGGCCCGACGACCTGGCGTACGACGGCCAGCGGGTCGTGGTCATCGGCAGTGGGGCGACCGCCGTGACACTGGTGCCGGCGATGGCCGAGCGGGCGGCCCACGTGACGATGCTGCAGCGCAGCCCGTCGTGGATCGCCGCGCTGCCCGAGCGCGACAAGCTCGCCGACCGGCTGCGCGCGATGCTGCCACCGCGGTTGGCGCACCGGCTGATCCGCAGCAAGAACATCACCCTGCAGATCGCCGTCTACCAGTTCTCGCGGAGATGGCCCGACCGGATGCGACGCATTCTGCTGGGCCTGACCGAGCGGATCGTCGGCGACAGGGCGATGGTGGACGAGCACTTCACGCCCAGCTACGACCCGTGGGACCAGCGGCTGTGCGTCGTACCCGATGCCGACCTGTTCCGCGCCATGCATCGCGGGGACGTCGACATCGTCACCGACCACATCGACACCTTCGTGCCCGAGGGCATCCGGCTCAGGAGCGGCGAGGTCCTCGAGGCCGACGTCGTCGTCACCGCTACCGGGCTGAGGCTGCTCCCGTTCGGCGGCATCGCGCCGAGCGTCGACGGCGAGGAGGTCGACCTGTCGCGCCAGTTCACCTGGCGGGGCGCGATGCTGACCGGTCTCCCCAACTTCGCGGTCTGTATCGGCTACATCTACGCCTCGTGGACGCTCCGCGCCGATCTCACCCATCGCCTGGTGTGCCGGGTGCTCAACCAGATGGAGTCGCGACGACGCGGTGGCGGCGGTGCCGGTGCCGACAGAAGACCTCGAGGAGCGACCGATCCTCGACCTCACCTCGGGGTACATCCAGCGCTCGATCGCCGACTTCCCGCGCCAGGGCGACCGCGGGCCGTGGCGGGTGCGGCAGAACTACGTGCTCGACTCGCTGCTCACCCTGGGACCCGGGTTGCCCTCGCTCGAGTTCACGCCCCGGTCCGCCGTCAGCCCCGTCGGCAGCGCGACGGACGGCAGCCTCTCGGACACTGACCTCTCGGACCAGGGGCTGCCCGCCTGACCGCAGGCTTGCCGCATAACCCGCAGGGCCGGGGAGCGTTGACTGCACATGGTCATCAACCGTCCGCGGATCGCGGCTGCCCTGGTCCTGTTTCTGGCGCTGGGGCTGGTCCCGGCGCTGGTCACGCTCACCGGGGAGGGTGCCCCGGCCTCCGCGGCGACCCCGACCTACCGCGCCACGATCACGCGCACGGACCACGGCATCCCGCACATCACGGCGGCTGACTTCGGCTCGCTCGGCTTCGGTTCCGGCTACGCGGCCGCGGGCACGTCGATCTGCACGCTGGCCGACACCGTGCTGACCGCGCGTGGTCAGCGGTCGCGCTACCTCGGTGGCTCCGCCGAGTTCGACGACCAGGTCTCGATGACCGGCACCAACCTCCAGGTCGACACCCTCGTCACCGACCTGCACGACCGGAAGGTGGTCGAGGACCTGCTGGCGTCCGAGGCCGGTCCGGGCGCGCAGGCCCGGCGGATGGTCGAGGGGTACGCCGCCGGCGTGAACGCGTGGCTCAGGGACACCGGCGGCGCGGCTCGGATCTCCGACCCCACCTGCCGCGGAGCGGCGTACATCAAGCCGAACGCCACCGCGCTCGACATCTGGTACGGCGTCTACCTCGCCAACATCATCGCCTCGAGCGGCCACTTCGTGCCGCAGATCACCGAGGCCACCCCGCCGAGCGCCGACGATCCCGGGCTTCCGGAGGCGCCCGTGAACGCGTCCTTCCAGGATGCTCCCGAACAGCTGCCGGACCGCACCAAGCTGCTCGCCGCCCTCGGCAAGGACCCCAAGTCGCCGTTCGGCTCCAACGCAACGGCGATCGGTGGTGCGGCCTCGACCACGGGACGCGGCATGATCCTCGGCAACCCGCACTTCCCCTGGCGCGGTCGCTACCGCTTCACCCAGCAGCAGCTCACCATCCCGGGCCAGTACGACGTGGCCGGCGCCAGCCTCGTCGGCTCGCCCGTCGTGAACATCGGCTGGAACAAGGACGTCGCCTGGAGCCACACCGTCTCGACGGCGTACCGGTTCACGCCGTACGAGTACCAGACGCTCGGGACCCCGACCTCCTACCTGACCACCGAGGGCGTCAAGGAGCTCGACAAGCGCGACGTGCAGGTGACGGTGCGCAACAGCGATGGCTCGCTGTCGACGGTCACGCGGAACCTGTACCGGACCGACAACGGCTACGTCCTCGACGACCCGGCCACGTTGATGAACTGGACCCCGACGAGCTTCTTCGCGCTTCGCGACGCCAACGGCGAGCAGCTGCGCACGATCGACACCTTCCTGGAGATGGGCAAGGCAACCGGCGCGAGGGATCTGCTCGAGCGCCAGGACGAGGCCGGCGGCATGCCGTGGGTGAACACCACTGCGGCAGACCGGTCCGGCAACGCGCTCTACGCCGACCACTCGGTCGTGCCGAACGTGTCCAACGACCTGGCCCAGCGGTGCATGACGCCCATCGGCCGGGTGCTCTTCCAGGTGGCCGGTCTGCCGGGCCTCGACGGCACCCGCGCGAACTCCGACTGCGCATGGGGCACCGACGCCGACGCACAGCGGCCGGGGATCTTCGGACCGGGGAACCTGCCGGTGGCCGTCCGGCGGGACTGGGTGGCGAACGCCAACGACTCGTACTGGCTGCCCCACTCCGACCAGAAGCTCGAGGGCTTCGCACGCATCATCGGCTGTGAGAAGTGCCAGCGCACCCTGCGCACCCGCGTGGTCTACCGCTACGTCATGGACGCGCTGGTTGACGGCAGGATCACCCCGACCATGCTGCGCGGCTTCGAGCACGAGAACCGCGTCATGGGCGGCGAGGTGATGAGCGAGAACGACGACCTGGTCACCGTGTGCGAGGCCGCCGAGGGTGGCGACGCCTGTCCGGTGCTCGCCGCCTGGGACAAGCACTCCAACGTCGAGAGCCGCGGCACGCAGATCTTCGAGGAGTTCGTGAAGCGGCTGCCCACGCAGGCGCTCACCGGCGCGGAGACGTACTGGCAGGTGCCGTTCGACGAGAACGATCCCGTCAACACCCCGAGGGACCTCGACGAGTCCAACAGCGACGTGATCCAGGCGATGAAGGACGCGATCGCCTTCCTGCGCAGCAAGAACATCCCGATGAACTCGACCTGGGGCTCGCTGCAGGTCGCCGGCGACACCGGTGCGCCGCCGATCGCGCTGGGTGGTGGCCTGGGCAACGAGGCCGGCAACGCCAATGCCCTGGACTCGCGCAACCCGGTCACCAACAGCGGGAAGTACAAGCCGGTCACCTACGGCTCCTCGCACATCCAGGCGATCTCGTTCCTCGCCGGCGGCGGCGTGGACACCAGGACGATCCTCACCTACGGCCAGTCGGAGAACCCGAACTCGCCGTGGTCGAGCGACCAGACCGTGATGTTCGGCAGGAAGCAGTGGGTCAGCTTCCCGTTCACCCCGACCCAGATCAGCAACCGGCAGATCTCGCGGGTGACGGTGACGAGGTAGCGCGGGCGGTTTCCCGTGTTAACACGGGAAACCGTCACTTCCCACGAGAAACATCGCGTGGGAAGTGACAGTTCTTCTTTGTAAGCGGATCAGAGGAGCTCGGCGACCAACCGCTCGACTCGCTGGCGGATCTCGTCGCGGATGGGGCGGACGGTGTCGATGCCCTGACCCGCCGGGTCGTCGAGGACCCAGTCCTCGTAGCGCTTGCCGGGGAAGTACGGGCACTCGTCGCCGCAGCCCATCGTCACCACGACGTCGGAGGCCTGGACCGCGTCGGAGGTGAGGATCTTCGGCTGCTCGCCGATGATGTCGATGCCCTCCTCGGCCATCGCCTCGACGGCGACCGGGTTGACCTGGTCGGCGGGCTGCGAGCCGGCCGAGCGTACGTCGATCCGGTCGCCCGCGAGGTGCTGGAGATAGCCGGCCGCCATCTGCGAACGGCCCGCGTTGTGCACGCAGACGAACAGCACGCTCGGACGCTGGGTCATGGGGTGACCTCCTGGACGGGATCGGGGTAGAGGAACCGGACCAGCCCCAGGGCGACCACGCCACCGAGGAGCTGCATCAGCACGAACATCGGCACGTCCGCCGGCGCGATCCCGGCGAAGGTGTCGGAGAACATCCGCCCCACGGTGACGGCCGGGTTGGCGAAGCTGGTCGAGCTGGTGAACCAGTACGCCGCGGTGATGTAGCCGCCCACGACGTACGCGACCGTCTCGGGCCGCCCGCTGCGCAGGCTGGCGAAGACCAGCAGCACCAGGCCCGTGGTCGCGACCACCTCGCCGAGCCAGATGCCCGACCCGGAGCGCTCGTGGGTGGAGAAGGTGACGGCGTCGAGGTCGAACATCAGGTTGGCGAGGACGGCACCGACGATGCCGCCCACCACCTGGGCCGAGGCCAGGACCAGGGCCGTCGCCGTGTCGAGCATCCCGAGCACGCGCTCGACCAGACGTCACCACCGGGTTGAAGGAGGCCGAGACCGGGTGCAGTGCCAGGATCAGCGCGACCAGCGCGACGCCGGTGGCGATGCTGTTCTCGAGCAGCTGGAGACCGACGTCGTCCGGACTGAGCCGCTGCGCCGCGATGCCCGAGCCGACGACCGCCATCACGAGGAACGCAGTGCCGACCAGCTCGGCGCCGGCACGACGCGCGAGTGGGGTGGGGGTCACGCCGTCACGCCGCCGAGCAGCGCGCTCAGGTCGGCCAGGGCCTCGGCGCGCACCCGGTAGTAGACCCAGACTCCGCGCTTGCTCCGGTCGAGCAGACCGACCTCGTGCAGCACCTTGAGGTGGTGGCTGATCGTCGGCTGCGACAGGTCGAAGGCGTCGTTGAGGTCGCAGACGCAGGCTTCGTGGTCGGCGTACGACGCGACGAGGGAGAGCAGCCGCAACCGCACGGGGTCGGCCAGCGCCTTGAGCAGCGGGGCGATCCGGGCCGCCTCGTCGGCACCGAGCGGCCGTTTGAGGAGGGGCGAGCAGCAGGCCACCTGCTCGGTGGGCGTGAGGAGCGGCAGGTTGATCGTCCGGGACTTCGACATACATCAATATTGACAGACATCTATGTCTTGTGCCAACCTGCAACGCATAGACAGTCATCTATATCCAAGGAGAACCATGTCTCGCGTACAGCTCGCCCTCAACGTCGACGACCTGCAGCAGTCGATCACCTTCTACTCGAGCCTGTTCGGCACCGAGCCGGCCAAGGTCAAGCCCGGCTACGCCAACTTCGCCGTCGACGAGCCGGCCCTCAAGCTGGTGCTGATCGAGAACCCCGGACACGGGGGCTCGGTCAACCACCTGGGCATCGAGGTCCCCGACACCGATCGCGTCGAGGCCGTGCAGCGCCGGTTGGCCGAGGCCGGCCTGGCTTCCACCGAGGAGCGGGACTCCACCTGCTGCTATGCCCGCCAGGACAAGTTCTGGGTCGAGGGCGCGCCCAACGGAGAGCAGTGGGAGGTCTACACCGTCCTCGAGGACACCGAGGCCTTCGGGACCGTGTCGAAGACCGACCACACCATGACCACGACCAGCGACGCCCCCTGCTGCGCCTAGGGCGTGGCTCCCTATCCATGGCCTGCTCGACGACCATGACGCGCCCTAGCCCGTCGACCGGGCACTCGGCGTACGCAGAATTGCACCGACCGGGCACTCCCTGCACAAGTGATGTGCTTCGAGTGCCCGGTCGGCGTCGCGTGGCGTGTATCGAGTGCCCGCTCAGCGAGCCAGCCGGCCGCGCTGGACGAGGCGGGCGCCGACCAGGAAGTTCGGCGCGTAGCAGGCGGTGGCCAGCACCAGGCCGACGACGCCGCCCACGACGCCGAAGGCGATCATCGGGAGCAGCGACAGCGGGACCAGCCACCAGGAGATGACACCGGCGCGGGCCAGGCCGGCGAACAGCAGGGGGAAGCCGAGCAGGCCGAACAGCTTGGCGGTCAGCATCCACACCGTGATCGACGCGGTGCCGTTGACGTGCTCGAAGATGCCCACCGCCTGGCTCATCGAGAGCTGGTTGTCGAGGGCCTCGAGCACCCAGTCGGAGTACAGCAGGCCGGTGAACTGGATCGACCCGAAGGCCGCGGCCAGCCCGCCGACGAGGGTGAGGACCCGGCCGCGTCGGCCGCGCACCAGCCCGATCGCCGCCAGGGCCCCGAAGGCGAACAGCACCCACGAGTAGTGGAAGAGGTTCGCCGACACCGCGGTCAGGAACGGGTTGTTGCCGAGCGAGTCGATGTACGCCGACGCACTGCCGTCCTCCTGGGGCGGAGAGGTGGCCGCACCGGCCACGAACAGCAGCGGTGCCGCGATCATCGACAGTCCGCCGAGCACGGTCAGCGTGCGGCCGGACCCGTGGTCGTCGGTCCTGGTCGGGGTCGTCGTGGTCGGGGTGGTGGTCTGGGGGTGGAGCGTCGTGGTCATGGCACTTTCCTCAGTGGCTGGAAGGGATTCTTGCGATGACCAGAACGCTAGGAATCCTCGGCCCCTCGGCGGATCGGCCTTGAGGACCGAGCCGTCGGGCTCCGGAAGCCACGAAAGCCAGCCCGGGGTACGACGCGGGGAGGACCCCACGTCGTACCCCGGACCGACGACTCTCGATCAGCGGCGACCGATGCCGGCACGCTGCAGCAGGCGGGCGCCGATCATCGCGAACGGCGCGAAGGCGATCAGCACCGCGACGGCCGAGAGCTTCGGCAGGTCCCACGGGATGAACATCAGGCCCGCGAAGCCGGCGACGAAGATCGCCAGGGTCCACCAGGCCAGGACGCCCGCGCGGGCCAGTCCGACCAGCAGCAGGATCGTGCCGACGAGCGAGAACATCTCGAACCCGTCCCAGAGGAACAGCAGCGAGGAGTCCTTGAAGCCGCCGAACACCTTGGCCGCCTGCTCGATCGGGAGGTTCTGCGCGGCGGACAAGTTCCACCAGTCGCTGAGCAGCATGCCCGAGACGTTGGTGAAACCGAGCGCCGTCATCAGCACGCCGATGACGGTGAGCCGGCTGCCCTTCGGCCCCCGCACCAGCGACGCGGCGGCGAGCACGCCGAGGCCGATGAAGAGGTTGCCGTAGTGGAGGAACAGCGCGGAGACCTGGGTGAGGGTGCCGTCGCGTCCGAGTGAGGTGACGTAGTCGACGTCAGAGGTCCCGGTCGCCACGGGGGAGGTCCACATGCCTGCGGCCCAGAGGACCGGGCCGGCGACGAGGGCGGCGCCGGCGGCGATCCGGAGGACCCTGCTTCCGGTCGAGCGCTCCTCGACGAGGGTCTCGTTGTCGGGGGAGTGAATGGCCTGAGTTGTCATCGTGATGGTCCTGTTCGTGAGTGCGGTGTTGACGAGCAGGACTCTTCCGGCGGCCGTGGTCGTCCCGGATCCGTCGTGACGGACCGAGCGTGCTCCTCCTTGCGACGGAGTCGGCGACGCGCGGTTCTCGTCCGCGCGGAGGAAGCCCGCGACCGCCGTACGCGCCTACGCTCGGGCGCATGCTCGACCGACTCCGCACCAGCCCGCGCGTGTTCCCCCTGGTGGCCGCGCCGGTCCTCGGCGTCCTGGGCGTGGTGGAGGCCTCGGCCGACCCGGAGTTCCGTGACAGCTTCTGGCAGCTGACCGTCGTGGCGGCCTGGCTCGCGCTGTCGTTCCTGGTCGCTGCCTGGTATCCCTCGGTGGGCGCCGTGCTGGTCTCCTGCTTCTACCCGCTCACCGCGCTGCTCGGGGCCCCGGGTCCCGGTGGCACCGGACTGATCGCGGCGATGCTGGCGATGGGGTACGTCGGGTACGCCGCCCCGCCCCGCCGCTCGATGATCGCCGTCACCGTCGGAGTGCTGGTCTTCATCGTCACCAGCTGGGTGGTGGACGGCTTCGGCTGGGACACCGTCTTCTTCCCGGTCGTGTTCTACCCCGCGCGCTGGGCGGGGCGCCTGGTCAGCCGCGAGCGTGAGCGCAGCGCCCAGCTGGTCGAGCTCACCGCCCTGCTCGACGCCCAGCGGGAGACCGCGGCTCAGGCCGCCGCGCAGGAGGAGCGCACCCGGATCGCCCGCGAGGTGCACGACGCCGTGGCCCACTCGGTCAGCGTGATGACGCTCCAGATCGGCGGACTCCGCCGCCAGCTCGGTGAGGCTCTGGCCGACCGGCCGCAGGAGCGCGAGGTGCTGCTCGGCCTCGAGCGGCTCGGCCGCGAGACCGTCGAGGAGCTCCGCTCCCTCGTCGGCATCCTCCGCGAGCCCGGCCACACCGACTCCTCGACCGCGCCCGTGCCCTCGCTTTCGCGGGCCGAGGACGTGGTGGCCGACGTCCGCGCCGCAGGTCTCGACGTGGAGCTGGAGGTGCGCGGCACCGCGCTGGAGCTGCCGCGGGCGCTCGACCTCTCGGCCTACCGGATCCTCCAGGAGGCGCTCACCAACGTGCTGCGCCACGCGCCGGGCAGCCGGGCGCGTGTGCTGCTGGAGTACGCGCGCGACGCCGTCGACCTCACCGTCCGGGACAACGGTCCCGGCACCGCCCCGCAGCTCGCCTCGAAGGCCACCGGTGGGCACGGGCTGGTCGGCATGCGCGAGCGTGCGCAGATGTTCGGAGGAACTCTGTCCGCCGGCCCGGTCGAGGGTGGTTACGAGGTCCGGGCACACCTGCCGACCGCCCGCCACTCAGTGAGGACACGCGCATGACCCCAATCAGGATCGTGCTCGTCGACGACGAGGCGATGGTGCGCGTGGGACTGCGGATGGTGCTCTCCGGCGAGCCAGACCTCGAGGTGGTGGGCGAGGCCTCCGACGGGGAGGAGGCGGTCGCTGTGGTGCAGGAGACCCGGCCCGACGTCGTACTCATGGACATCCGCATGCCCAGGGTCGACGGCATCGAGGGTTCGCGTCGCGTCCTTGCGGCCGCGCCCGATGTGAAGGTGGTCGTGCTGACGACCTTCGACGAGGACGACTACGTCGAGGCCGCGCTGCGCTCGGGCGTGAGCGGCTTCCTGTTGAAGGTCGCGCCGCCCGAGCGGCTCATCGACGGCGTGCGCACCGTCGCGTCCGGGGGCGGCCTGCTCGACCCGGGTGTGACGGTCCGTGTGATCGAGTCGTTCGCGGGTGCACCGACGAGGGCCCGACGGTCCGAGGTCCTCGACCGGCTCACCGAGCGAGAGCGAGACGTGCTGGCCCTGATCGGCCGGGGGATGTCCAACGCCGAGATCGCGGCCGAGCTCTACCTCGGCGAGACCACGGTCAAGACCCACGTCTCCAGCCTGCTGGGCAAGCTGGGGGTCCGCGACCGGGTGCAGGCCGTGGTGGCGGCGTACGAGACCGGCCACGTGCGGCCCGGTGAGGGCTGAGCGACGGCTGAGCGAGAGCTGACCGCCCCGGGGGTCCTCCCCGGGTAGGACCCCCAGTCGTGTGCGCGCACGACGTGCGGGCGTGGTCCGGCTGCGTACATTGCAGCCATGCATCGTCCGGCCCGACTCGACACCGCCTACGTCGTGGCGTCCGTCGTGATGACCGCAGCCGCCCTGTTCGAGGCGGGGTACGGCGGTCCCGGGGCCGGCCTCTCCACGACCAACGTGATCACCTCGCTGCTCACCGGTGCGGCGGTCCTGCTGGCCCGCTGGTCGCCCATGGGCGGCGTGCTCCTGCTGGCAGCGACCATCGCGGTCCCGCCGGTCGTCGTGGATGGCCTGCCACCGATCGGAGGCGCGCAGCTGATCGCCACGATGCTGCTCGTCGGCAACGCCGCCTACCGGCTCTCGCGCACCCCGGGCATGGTCGCCTTCGCGATCCTGGCTGTGCTCCCGCCCGCGACGATCGTGGCCACCGGCGAGCCCCTCTGGGAGTTCGTCTTCTTCGCACTGATCCTGGCGCCGGCCTGGGTCGTCGGCGTCCTCCTGCGACGCGAGCAGCACCGTTCCGCCGAGCTGGCCGCCCTTGCCGAGGAGCTTCGCCACGAGCGGGAGAAGCAGGCCGAGGTCGCCGTCACGGCGGAGCGCACCCGCATCTCGCGCGAGCTGCACGACGCGGTCGCGCACACGGTCAGCGTGATGACCCTCCAGGTCGGGGTGGTACGCCGGCGGCTGGGCACCGGCTCCGTCGAGGAGGAGACGCTGCGCGGGGCGGAGACCCTCGGTCGCCAGGCCGTCGACGAGCTGCGCCGGATCGTCGGCTTGGTCCGCGAGGGCGAGTCGGCCGCGCTGGCGCCGCTGCCGTCGCTGTCCCAGCTGGAGGAGCTGGTCGTGCAGGTTCGCGGGACCGGCACCTCCGTCGCCCTCGAGGTGAGCGGACCGATGGCGGAGATCCCGCAGGCGGTGGACATGTCGGCGTACCGGATCGTGCAGGAGGGGCTCACCAATGCCCTGCGTCACGCGCCGGGGTCGGCGATCACGGTCCGTGTCGACGTGACCGGGGCCGACGTCGAGCTGACCGTGGAGAACGGTCCCGCGCGCAAGCCGGTCGTGACCTCGGCCCGCGGGGGCCACGGTCTCGCCGGCATCCGCGAGCGCGTGCACGTGCTCGGTGGATCTCTGAGCGCCGGCCCGACGTCCACGGGTGGCCACCGGCTGCACGCCTTGCTGCCGCTGACGCACACGACGGTGGAGGTGTCATGACGATCACGGTGGTCCTCGCCGACGACGAGGCGATGGTGCGCGCCGGTCTCCGGCTGCTGATCGACGGCGAGGAGGACCTCGAGGTCGTCGGTGAGGCGATCGACGGTCAGGACGCCGTCCGGGTGGTGGCCAGCACGCGCCCCGACGTCGTGCTGATGGACGTCCGGATGCCGCGGATGAACGGTCTCGACGCCGCGCGCGAGGTGCTCGCCGGCCAGCCCGCGCCCCGGGTGCTCGTGCTCACGACCTTCGACGAGGACGAGGTCGTCGACGAGGCGCTCCGGCGCGGCATCACCGGTTTCCTGCTGAAGAGCTCGCCGCCCCAGGACATGGTCGACGCGATCCGCCGGGCGGCCAGCGGCCAGGGTGTGATCGACCCGGCCGTCGTACCCGGGGTGATCTCGCGCTTCGGCAGCGCCCCGGCCGCGCGGCCGCCGGCCCCCGAGCTCGGGCTGCTCACGCCGCGCGAGACCGAGGTGCTGCGCCTGGTCGGTCGCGGCTACTCCAACGCCGAGATCGCGGCGGAGCTCTACCTCGGTGAGACCACGGTCAAGACCCACCTGGGTCGGGTGCTCGACAAGCTCGACCTGCGCGACCGGCCGCGCGCGATCGCCTTCGCCTACGAGAGCGGACTGATCAGTGCCGGGGAGCTGCCGCAGTGACGCGGTAGCGCACGAACGCCGGGAAGGCCACGGCAAGCAGCACGGTGGCGATCACCACCAGCAGTCCGCCACCGGCGGCGGTCGCGGCTGCACCGATCGACACGGCCACTGCACCGTGGGCGACGTCGGCGACGCGAGGTCCGCCCACCACGACGACCGTGAACACACCCTGCAACCTCCCGCGCACCGCGTCTGAGGCGGCGCTCTGCAGCATGCTCGTCCGGAACGCGGCGGAGGCCATGTCGGCGGCCCCTCCGATCACGAGCATCAGGACGGCGGCCACCAGCATCGGCCATTTCCAGGTTTCGGCGAGCGCGACGGCGAGGCCGAACCCGAACATGGCCAGGCCCCAGACCACCACCGAGGCGAGCACGGCGACGCCTTGTCGTTCGACCCGGGAGACCCAGCCGGAGAAGACCCCGCCCAGCACCGCGCCCGCTGGAATGCCGGCGAAGAGCAGTGCGAAGGCGATCCCGCCGCTCTCCGGGCCGCCGAAGTTCACGTGCGCGATCTCGGGGAAGAGCGCGCGCGGCATGCCGAAGACCATCGCGACGATGTCCACCAGGAAGGACATCAGCAGCACCGGTTGTCCGCGCAGGTAGACGAGCCCGTCGAGCACCGCCTTGAACCCGAGGCTCCCGGTGGTTCCCTCGATCGGTAGCGGCGGCAGGGCCAGCACCGCGCCCAGCGTCGGGATCAGTGTCACCGTGTCGAGCAGGTACAGCCACGGAAAGCCCACCACCGGGATGAGCACCCCCGCGATCAGCGGCCCGCCGATGGCTCCTGCCTGCATCACCGTCATGTTCAGCGAGTTGGCTGCGGGCAGCAGGTTCAGCGGCAGCAGCCGGGGGAGTACGGCGCTCCGGGTCGGCTGGTTGACCGCGAAGAAGGCCTGCTGCACCGCGAACAGGGACAGCAGCAGCCACACGTTGCCGGTGTCGGTCCACGCCTGCAGCCAGAACAGCGTGCTCGTGCCGATCAGGCCGAGAGTCGTGATGACCAGCAGCGTGCGACGGTCGATGACGTCGGCGAGCGCACCTCCCCAGAGGCCGAACACGACGAGCGGGACCAGGCCGAAGACGCCGGTGAGCCCGACGTACGCCGAGGAGCCGGTCATCGCGTAGATCTGCGCCGGCACCACCACGACCGTGAGCTGCGCGCCGACGACCGTGACGATGTTGGCGGTCCAGAGGCGTCGGAAGTGAGGGTTGCGCAGCGGCCGGGTGTCAGCCAGGAATGACCTCAAGCGGAGGGCCTCAAGACTTGTCGACGAGCGCGCGCACCTGCTCGAGGCTGCCGCAGCCCTTGTCGAGCATGCCGTTGCGCTCGGCGAGCCAGGCCGCGCCGAGTCGGGCGCGGTCCTCCTCCGAGATGTCCTCGCGCGCGGGGTTCAGGATCTCGCGCTCCTCCTCGTCGAGGTGGTGCAGCAGCGTCTCGCTGAACTCGTGGAGGTTCTCGCTGAAGTCCTCGTCATACAGGTCCTCGGCCTCCAGCAGCGGGAGCAGCGTCTCGTAGCCCTCGTCGTGTTCCTTCTTGCCGTGCTCGGCCTCCTCCTCGTCGATCGCGTCCTTGCGCTCGAGCTGCGGGTAGACCTGGCTCTCCTCCGCCTCGCCGTGCGCGACGAGGAGCTCGGACATCTGCCGGCGCAGGGCGTCGCGGTCGTTCTGCTCGTTGCGCAGCTCGCGCAGGAGGGACTCGAAGAGCCGGTGGTCCTCGAGGATGACGTCGACGACGTCACCCTTCTCGGGCCGCGGGATCGAGGACGTGTCTGCGTTGGCCATACCTTGAATGTATCCAGATTCCGCGCGGTCATTCCGACGGGCCGGGCTACCGTCGGCGCATGACACCCGAGGAGATGCTGGAGCACTGTCTGGCGCTGCCCGGCGCCTGGCCGGACAACCCCTGGGACCACGAGCACCCGGTCGCGAAGGTGCACGACAAGATCTTCGCCTTCATCGGCGGCGACGGTGTCGGGGTGAAGTCCGGCCCCACACGTGAGGTGGCCGACGAGTGGCTCGACCGCTACCCGGACGACGCGAGCGTGATGGCCTACATCGGCCGCTCCGGGTGGAACGACCTGCGCTTCAACGGCGCCATCGACGACGACGAGCTGCGTGAGGCCGTCGACGACTCCTATCGGCTGGTGGTGGGCAAGCTGGCGAAGAAGCACAGGCCGCCGGGCTGGGACGACTGAGCGGTCCCGCACCTGCCGACGATTCAGACCGCCAGGACGGCGGCCGGGAAGGCGAGGACAGAGGACCAGCTCGAAGCGCCCGAGGAATAGGGCCGGACGCCGCGAAGTTGCGGACGATGTGGCGAACCTCGAGCAGAACAAGAGCAACGTCCAGGCGTTCTACGACCTGATGTTCAACCAGTGCCGCGCTGCCGAGGCGATCGAGCTGTACGCGGGAGCGGAGTACCGCCAGCACAACACCCATGTTGCCGACGGCAAGCAGGCGTTCATCGACTACTTCGACCGCATGGCCGCCGACTACCCCGGCAAGCACGTCGAGTTCGTGCGGACCATCGCAGAGGGCGAGTACGTCGTACTGCACTGCCACCAGACCTGGCCGGGCGACGTGGACTACGCAGGAATCGACATCTTCCGCCTCGATGAGCGGGGCAAGATCGTGGAGCACTGGGACGTCCTGCAGGTGGTCCCCGAGCACTCCGCCAACGACAACGGCATGTTCTAGCGAGCGACCCGGCACACGATCACCGCATCTGCGGATCTTTCCCGCACAGAATACCGCGGATGCGGTTAGAATCGTGCTGTGCCGACGTACCGGATCAAGCACGCCGCCGAGCTTCTCGGCGTCAGTGACGACACTGTCCGGCGGTGGGCCGACTCCGGCCGGTTGAGTACGAAGACCGAGGGCTCGCGCCAGGTCGTGGACGGTGAGGAGCTGGCCAAGCTGGCCCAGGAGCTGGCGATCACGGGCGAGCACCACGAGCCCGGCCCGGTCGTCCGGGCCTCAGCACGCAACCGCTTCGTCGGCCTGGTCACCCGGGTCGTGCGCGACACCGTGATGGCACAGGTCGAGATCCAGGCCGGCCCGCACCGCGTCGTCTCGCTGATGAGCCGTGAGGCCGCCGACGACCTCGAGCTCGAGCCCGGGGTCCTCGCGATCGCCTCCGTGAAGTCCACCAACGTCGTCGTCGAGCTCCCCGAGACGCCCTGAGCCGCGAGCCCGACCGGAGGACCGCCATGAGCCTGCGCCGCATTGCCGTCACGACGGCCGTCGCCCTGGGCCTGACACCGATCGCCGCGTGTGGCGACGATGCAGGCGCCGCGGACGAGGTGACGATCCGCGTCTTCGCCGCGGCGTCGCTCACCGAGTCGTTCACTGCCCTGGGTGAGCAGTTCGAGCGGGACCACCCGGGCACGAAGGTCGAGCTCAACTTCGGGCCGAGCTCCGGGCTGGCGGAACAGATCGCGAGCGGGGCACCGGCCGATGTGTTCGCCTCGGCCAGCGCGAGCAACATGGACACGCTGGCCCGGAGCGGTGAGGTGAAGAATTCGGAGGAGTTCGCGAGCAACCGCATGGAGATCGCCGTGCCGCCGGACAACCCCGCGAACATCAGCCAGGTCGACGACCTCGCGAAGGACGGCGTCAAGGTCGCCGTCTGCCAGGCCCAGGTCCCCTGTGGCAAGGTGGCCGCCGAGGTCTTCGCCAACGCAGGGCTCACCGTGCAGCCCGCCACCGAGGAGGTCGACGTGAAGTCCGTGCTGACCAAGGTCACGCTCGGCGAGGTCGATGCCGGAGTCGTCTACGTGACCGACGTCCTCGCCGCGGGAGACAAGGTCAAGGGCATCGACATCCCCGACGACCAGAACGCCTCGACGACCTACCCGATCGCCACCCTCGAGGGCTCCGAGCACCAGGAGGAGGCCGCCGGGTTCGTCGACCTCGTGCTCTCCTCCGATGGTGCAGAGGTGCTCGAGGCGGCCGGGTTCCAGACTCCCTGATGCCTGCCAGGAGCTCCGCAGCGGCGCAACGCACGCCCTGGTCGTTGGGTGTCCCCGCCGTGATCGGCGCGCTCTTCCTCGTCGTACCCCTGGTCGGGTTGCTCGTCCGTGCACCGTGGGACGGGCTCGGCCGCATCCTCGCCACCGAGGAGGTCCTCGACGCACTCTGGCTCTCGCTCTTCTCCGCGACGCTGGCCGTGCTCATCTCGCTGGTGCTCGGCGTCCCGCTCGCCTGGGTGCTCGCGCGCTCCACCATGCCGGGACTCCGGCTGCTGCGCGCCCTGGTGACCCTTCCGCTCGTGCTGCCGCCGGTGGTCGGCGGTGTCGCCCTGTTGCTGGTGCTCGGTCGCAACGGGCTGGTCGGCCAGTACCTCGACGCGTGGTTCGGGATCACGCTGCCGTTCACCACTGCGGCCGTCGTGATCGCCGAGACCTTCGTGGCGATGCCGTTCCTCGTGATCGCGGTGGAGGGCGCGTTCCGCTCCGCCGACCAGGGGTACGACGAAGCCGCTGCGACCCTCGGGGCGAGCAGGCTCACCGTCTTCCGACGGGTCACGCTCCCGCTGATCCGGCCAGCTCTCGTGGCCGGCTCGGTGCTGTGCTGGGCACGCGCGCTCGGTGAGTTCGGCGCGACGGTGACCTTCGCGGGCAACCTGCAGGGCGTGACCCAGACGATGCCGCTCGCGGTCTACCTCGCGATGGAGACCGACCCCGACGCCGCGCTGGCCCTGTCCCTGGTGCTGCTCGCCGTCTCCGTCGCGGTGCTGTTCGCACTGCGGGGACGATGGGTCGGTGGGGGCGGATCGGCATGAGGACCGAGGCCAGGCGCTTCGAGGACCTCAGGGCGGACGGACTCCACTTCGAGGGCGCCGTCCGCCGGGGGAGCTTCGAGCTCGTCGCGGCCTTCGAGGTCCGGCCGGGTGAGGTGCTCGGTGTGCTCGGCCCCAACGGCGCCGGCAAGTCCACGCTGCTGCGCGCCATCGCCGGCCTCGAGGACCTCAGCACCGGCACGGTGGGTGTCGGCGTGGACGCCTGGCAGCAGCCGGACCTGTTCGTCCCGGCCGAGGGTCGCCGGGCCGGCGTCGTCTTCCAGGACTACCGGCTCTTCCCGCACCTCGACGTGCGCGACAACGTCGCGTTCGCTTCCCGCTCGGGCGGCTCCGGGCGGTCGGCATCGAGGGCGCACGCACAGGAGTGGCTCGACCGGCTCGGTCTCGCTGAGCTCGCCGGGCGTCGTCCGGACCAGCTCTCCGGTGGGGAGTCGCAGCGGGTGGCGCTGGCCCGGGCGCTCGCCCTCGAGCCGGAGGTGCTCCTGCTCGACGAGCCGATGGCCGCGCTCGACGCCGGCGCGCGGATCGACGTGCGCAGCTTCCTGAGGGCCCACCTCGCCGACTTCGCCGGTCCCGTGGTGCTGGTCACCCACGACCCTCTCGAGGCGATGGTGCTCGCCGACCGCCTGATGGTTCTCGAGGCGGGTCGGGTGGTGCAGATCGGCAGCCCTGCGGAGGTGGCCCGCCGGCCGGCGTCGCCGTACGTCGCGCGGCTGGTGGGACTCAACCTCTGGGCCGGAACCATCGACGCCGCCGGTGCCGCTGTCCTCGACGAGGGCGGGCGGCTGGCCGTCACGACCGACATCCCGGCGGGTCCGGCGCTCGTGTCGCTGCGCCCCAGCGCGATCACGGTGCACACCGAGCATCCCGCGCACACCAGCACCCGCAACGTCTGGTTCGGCAGGGTCGCAGCGATGGAGGTGCTGGCCGATCGCGTACGGCTCCAGGTGGCGGGGGAGCCCTCCGTGCTGGCCGACGTCACGCCCGCCGCGGTGGCCGAGCTCGGGCTCGACGTGGGTCGGGACGTCTGGCTCTCGGCCAAGGCCACCGAGGTCGAGGCGTACGCCGACCCGGGCCGCGTCGTGGAATCGTGAACCCGGAGTTCTCGGAAAAGCAATCCTCGTCCCCACCACCGCCGTGAACGTGGGATCATGCGATGTCCGTCGGACTCAAGAAGTGGGAACGACCCCTCTGGCACGACTGAAGAGGAACGCACGAGATGCCCACCCCGTTTCCACCCGAACTGCTCGAGACGTTCAAGGCGATGGCCGAGATCGTGTACTCCGGGGAGTCCTACGACTCCGTCTACGAGGCCGTGTGCCTGAGCGCCGTGTCCCTGGTGGACGGCTGCGACCACGCCTCGCTGATGATCCGGCGTGGGGGCCGGGTCCAGACGGTCGCCGCGTCGGACGACGTCGCGGTGCGCATCGACGATCTCGAGAAGGAGCTCGGCGAGGGCCCCTGCCTCGATGCGATGGACGACAGCGAGCCGGACCAGCACTTCAGCCCCGACCTGACCGAGGGCAGCAAGTGGCCGGAGCTCGCAGCGCGCATCGTGTCGGACACCAGCGTCCGCGGGATGGCCGGCTTCCGGCTCCGGCAGGGCGGCCAGAAGGTCGGCGCGCTCAACGTCTTCAGCGACACTCCGGGTGCGCTCACCGAGCACTCCATGGAGCAGGCGATCATGCTCACCGCCTTCGCCTCGGTCACGCTCGCTGCCCTCGAGCGGGGGGAGGAGGCGACCACCTTGCGGCGGGGGCTGGAGAGCAATCGCGAGATCGGCAAGGCCGTCGGCCTCTTGATGGCGATGCACAACATCGACGACGACCGCGCCTTCGAGATGCTGGCCAAGGTCTCCCAGGAGATGAACGTCAAGGTCGCCGAGGTCGCCGCCCAGGTCGTCGCCCACCACAAGACGGGCAAGTCCTGATCGATCCCACGTGCTGAACCGACGTGTGATGCCCGTTTGGATCCGGGTACAGCAAGGGTCGGGGGTCGAGACAACGGCCATCCGCGACAGTGCGGCGTACGCCCCTCGTGGCTTCTCGGACACGCTCCGCGTGTGCCACGCGTGTGCGCCGCACGACCGTGACCAAGCCACACCCGATCAGAGGAGTGCAGTGATGGGTACCGAACAGAAGGCCAGCAACAAGGCCGAAGAGCTCAAGGGCAAGGCCAAGGAGACCACCGGCAAGGCGACCGATGACCAGTCCCTGGAGAACGAGGGCAAGGCCGACCAGAGCAAGTCGTCGTTGAAGCAGGCGGCGGAGAACGTCAAGGACGCCTTCAAGGGCTGAGGCCAGCTCTACGAGACCTGTGTCGCGCCGGCGGCCCGACCCGTCGTCGGCCGCGCGGCGCGACACAGACCAGCTCCTCCACCCGGGCGCCACCAACCTGATTTGTCTGCCCCCGCCGGGCATGGTCGGATCGTCCGCATGCGTCATCACGCCGCACCGAGGTCGACCGCCGCGCTGGTCGGGGGCATCGTGCTGTCGACGGTCGCCGCTCTGTCGTCTGCCTGCAGCGTTCCGGGGTTCGGCCCGGATGCCGACCAGGCGATGGACGACCTGGCCGCGGCCTTCTCCGCGGGCGGGACCAGGGGCGTCGACTTCGCGGGAGGCGAGAGCGCGGCGAAGAAGGCCGCCACCGAGTTCACCGAGATCACTGATGGCGTCGGCGACGCGAAGGTCTCGGTCGGCCGGGTCTCCACCGACGGCGACCGCGCCACCGGGGAGCTTGCCTGGCGCTGGAGCGTCGGGTCGAAGACCTGGTCCTACGACAGCTCGGTGCGCCTGATCAGGGGGACGACTGCCGAGGGCGACGCGTGGCTGGTCCGCTGGGAGCCCTCCGTGGTGGAGCCGTCGCTCGAGGACGGGGAGCGTCTCGTCGAGACCACCATCAAGCCCGAACGCGGCAAGATCTTCGGCGCCAGGGACCGGCCGATCGTGACACCGCGGCCCGTTCTGCGGGTCGGGCTCGACAAGGCGGGTTTGCGTCCAGGACAGGCCGCGGGTTCTGCGACCCGCCTCGCGCAGCTGCTCGACATCGACGCGAAGGACTTCCGCAAGCAGGTCAGGGCGACCGGCCCGAAGGCGTTCGTGCAGGGCATCGTCTACCGCAAGCAGGAGGCCCCGGCGGGGTTGCTGGACAGCCTCTCCGCCATCCCGGGGGCGCGCGCCATCTCCGACAAGCTGCCGCTCGCGCCGACCAAGGACTTCGCAGCCGCGATCCTGGGCACGGTCGGCCCGGCGACCGCGGAGCTGGTCAAGGAGGGCAAGGGCAGGATCAAGGCCGGTGACGACGTCGGGCTCTCCGGCCTCCAGAAGAGGTACGACGAACAGCTCTCCGGCACCCGCGGCGCGACCGTCGTAGCCGTGGACGACCAGGGGGAGCGGCGCACCCTGTTCACCGCCGAGCCCACGGCCGGCTCGTCGCTGCACACCACCCTCGATGTCGACGCCCAGGCTGCGGCCGAACAGGCGCTGTCGGACGTCGGGCCGGCGAGCGCCCTCGTGGCGATCCGGCCGTCCACCGGTGACCTCGTCGCCGTGGCCAGCGGACCTGGCTCGAACGGCTACAACACGGCCACCTTCGGCCGCTACGCGCCGGGGTCGACGTTCAAGGTGGTCAGCGCGCTCGCGCTGTTGCGGTCCGGCGTCACGCCGCAGACCCGGGTCTCGTGCCCGCCGACGACGGTGGTGGACGGCAAGACGTTCAAGAACTACTCCGACTACCCGTCCTCGGGTTTCGGCGACATCAGCTTCGCGGACGCCGTGGCCAACTCCTGCAACACCGCCTTCATCTCCCAGCGCGACAAGCTGGGCCCCCGGTCACTGTCCGAGGCGGCGGCGGCTCTCGGGGTCGGCGTCGACCACGACACCGGGTTCCCGACGTTCTTCGGCGAGGTCGGCAAACCCGGCAGCGAGACCCAGGCGGCCGCCAGCATGATCGGCCAGGGTGTGGTGCTCGGCTCTCCGATGGCGATGGCCACCGTGGTCGCGTCGGTGGTGCAGGGCTCCGCGGTGCTGCCACGCCTGCTCCCGGACCACGAGACACAGCAGCAGGAACCTCCGAAGCCCCTGACCGAGACCGAGGCCCGGCAGCTGCGCACGCTGATGCGCGCCGTCGTGGAGCGAGGGAGCGGCGAGGTGCTGGCGGACCTGCCCGGCCCACCGGTGATCGCCAAGACCGGTACCGCCGAGTTCGGCAACGAGCCGCCGCTGCCGACACACGCATGGATGATCGCGGGACAGGGAGACCTGGCCGTCGCTGTCTTCGTGGAACGGGGCGACTCCGGCTCGCAGACGGCCGGTCCGGTGCTCGAGCAGTTCCTGCGCGCGATGCGATGACCGACGACCGCGACCAGTCGGACGCTGGGGGGCCAGAGCTCCATCCGGACGGGGTGCGCACGTTCCGGTCGGTCGACCCCGCGAGCCGACCGGTCCGGCGGCGGCGTACCGCTCGGGTGCTGGTCGTCGACGACGAGGGGCGGATGCTGCTCTTCTCCGACTCCGATCCCGGGATCCCCGGACTGCGCTGGTGGATCACCCCGGGTGGGGGAGCCGAGCCCGGGGAGTCCGACCACGAGGCGGCGGTACGTGAGGTCGCGGAGGAGACCGGGCTGACCGTCGCCCCGGAGAAGCTGGTCGGTCCGCTCGCGAGGCGGCACGTGCGACACGGCTACACCGACGTGGTCGTCGAGCAGGACGAGGTGTTCTACGGCGTGACGGTGGCGCCGTTCGACATCGACGTGTCCGGCCACACCGCGGAGGAGCGACTGACCATGACCGAGCACCGCTGGTGGACCCGCGAGGAGCTGGCCACCACCACGGAGATGGTGTGGCCCGCGGCGCTCCTCGACCTCTGGGACCGGATGGGTACCGGTGGGCCGACCGTCGATCTGGGCACCGAGGAGGAGTCCACGGTCCCGGTCGAGGGCATGTCGTAGGGTGACCGGATGCTGTCACGCAGCCACTGGGCAAGACGCAGCGAGCAGCTGGACCCCCTCCGCGACAGCCACGAGATCAGCCTGCACGTCTCGGCCTACGACTTCCCGTGGGACAACCTCCAGGCCTTGTCGTTCGCGTTGTTCCGGACCTATGCGGTTCCCTCGATCGGCCGGCTGCTCGACGAGACCGGCGAGTTCACCCGCCGCGTCCAGAAGCGGTACGACGACACCGGGCTACTGCTCGAGGAGGTGCAGCGCCACGGCTGCGGCAGCCCCCGCGGTCGGTCCGCCGTACGCCGGATCAACCAGATGCATGCCATGTACGAGATCAGCAACGAGGACCTCCGCTACGTCCTCGCCACCTTCGTCGTGGTCCCGAAGCGCTGGGTCGACGACCACGGTTTCCGGCGCATGACGCCCAACGAGATCGCCGCCACCACGAACTACTACATCGAGCTCGGCCGGCACATGGCCATCAAGGACGTGCCCGGATGACTTCGCCGGGTTCGAGAGGCTCCTCGACGACTACGAGCGCGAGCACTTCGCCTTCGACGCGGGCGGCCGCAGGGTCGCCGACTCGACCCTCGACCTGATGACGACCTTCCCGCCGAACAGCTGGGCTCCGACGTGGGTGGTGCGCCGGTTCGCCTTCTCGCTGATGGACGAGCCGTTGCTGCGCGCCTTCCGCTACCCGGTGCCGGGCCGGCTCGAGCGCGGTTTCTTCCGCGGCGCGATGCGGGTGCGGGCCCGGCTGCTGAGGCTGTTCCCGGCCCGCTCGAAGCCGAAGTGGGTGAGCACCCGCGGCTACTACCGCACCTATCCCGCGGGCTACGAGATCGAGGACCTCGGCACGTTCCCCCATGGACGGCCCCACGCGGACCCGAGCCCGGTGGAGCCCGGTGCCGCGGCCTCCTGATCTCACCGCAACGGCGGTCACCCGCGGCACCACGCGCGATCTCCTGGCCGTCGCGGTCCTGTTCCTCGGCAACGGGCTGGTCATCGGCACCTTCGGCGGCTCGTTGCCGGGCCTCCGGTCGCTGCATGACCTCGAGCCCGGCCAGATCGTGGGCCTCCTCGTGGCCGCCGGACTCTGCGCCGTCGCGTCGATGAATCTCAGCGGTCCCCTCGCGGACCGCTACGGCGCGCGGATGCCGAGCATCGTCGGCGGCGTCGTCATGGTGGCCGCCGGGGTCGTCATGGGGGTCGCGCCGGGCTATCCGGTCCTGCTGATCGGTGCCGCTGTCTTCGGCCTGGGCAACGGGGCGATGGACGTCTCGATGAACGCGTTGGGGGTCAGCGTCGAGCAGGCCCGCCGTCGTCCGGTGATGAGCCGACTGCACGCGTTCTTCTCGATCGGGAACTTCGCCGGCGCCCTGGTGGTCGTGGCGCTCGGCCGGCTCCTCGCCGACGACGTGACCCCGCAGTGGTCGCTCTGGGGTGGTGCACTCGGCCTGGCTGTGCTGCTCGCGGTCGTGTTCCGTGCGACGCCCGAGTCTCCGAGGCGCCTCTCGGAGGACGGTGGGGCGGGCAGGATCCCGTCGGTGGCGTGGTTGCTCGCCGCGATGGCCGTCTGCTTCGGGCTCACCGAGGGCACCGCGGTCGACTGGTCCTCGCTCCACGTCACCGACGTCGGCGGGGTCAGCCCGTCGGCGGGGGCCTGGGGGCTGGCCTGCGTCAGCGGCTTCATGGTGGTGATCCGGTTGTGCGGCGACGTCGTCGTCGAGCACCTGGGCCGCGCCTTCGTGGTGCGGGCAGGAGCCGCCTGCGCCCTGCTCGGCTACCTGCTCACCGTGCTGGGCAGCAACCTCCCGGTCATCCTCGTCGGCTGGTGCCTCGTCGGCCTCGGTGTCGGCCTGGTCGCTCCCCAGATCTACGGCCTCGCCGGTCACGTCGGCGGCGGTCGCGGGCTGGCACTGGTCGTGAGCTTCGGGTACGCCGCGTTCCTGATCGGACCGGCCGTCATCGGGTTCGTCGCCGCGCACTCGGACCTGCAGACCGCCATGCTCGTGCCCGTGGTGACTGCCCTCGGCCTGATCGTGATGTCCTTCCGCCTGCCGGAGGACCCCACGGACGCGCCGCACCTGACCCGACCCCACCCGACCAGACCGACCCGCCCCTACGCTGGTGCCGATGCCGAGCCTCCAGCACACCCTCGCCACCTGGGTCGTGCCGCGGCTGCGTCGCAACATGCCGGTCGACGACATCCCGGCCATGCGGGCGGCGCTGGTTGCCGCCAACCGGGCTGCCGACGAGGCTCCCCCGGCCCGGGTCCGCCGTGGTCACGAGGAGCAGATCGGCAACGTCCACGGCTTCCCCGTGCGCACGCTCTGGAGGTCCACGGGTTCGTCCGGTGACGAACCGGATCGCAGTGTCGTGTACCTCCACGGTGGCGCCTACGTGAAGCCGACGGACCCCCGGCACTGGCGGTTCGCGGTGGCGCTGGCCGATGCGCTGGGTGCGCGGGCGGTGCTGCCGACGTACCCGCTGGCCCCGGAGTTCACCGTCGACGACTCCTTCGACGAGCTGGTCCTGCTCGTCGAGGAGGTGGCGGCGCAGTCGCCGGGCGGGGTCGTGCTGGCCGGGGACTCGGCGGGTGGTGGCTACGCGCTCGCGCTCGCCGAGGCCTTGCGTGACCGCGGCGGGCCGCAGCCGGACCGACTGGTGCTCATCGCCCCCTGGGTCGACCTCACCGGCACCACCCCGGGCACGATCGAGGCCGCCGCGCGCGACCCCTGGTTGTCCTTCCCGCACCTGTCGGTCTACGCCTCGTTCTGGGCGGGCTCCGACGATCCGGATGTGCTCGCCGACCCTCGGGTGAGCCCCGGGCGTGGACGCCTGTCAGGACTGCCACCGGCATTGATGCTCTGCGGCACCCGTGATCTCCTCCAGCCCGGGTGCGACGCACTCTTCGAGCGGGCGGACGCCGCGGACTGGCCCCTGGAGTACGTCGTCGCCCCCGACCTGATCCACGTCTACCCGTTGCTGCCCATCCCCGAGGCACGAGGGGCCTTCGAGCGCATTGTCGCGTTCTGCCACCCCGACGCCTGAGCACGTCCGAGGTCGGTTTCATGCATCGGTGACCGGCGTGGTCCATACCAAGCCGAGCCGCTGATCTGTCGAGCGTGTGCCGACCCCTCCACTCGGTGATACTCACCACCCATGGACGCCACGGACGTGGCCGTGATCGGCGCGGGGGTCGCCGGACTCGCTTGCGCACGGGCGCTGGAGGAGTCCGGCCTGCACGTGCGCGTCCTCGAGCGTACGGCGCGGGTCGGCGGCCGGGTCGGAACCGATCTGATCGACGGCTTCCGCTGCGATCGCGGATTCCAGTGGCTCAACGCCGGCCATGTGGACGTGCTCGCCGCGGTGGACGTCGCGGCGCTCAACCCGAAGGCCGTCGAGCCCGGCATGGTCCTCGCCCACCCCGAGGGTTACCGCATCCTGCACGGGTCGCAGGCGAGCCTGATCGCCACGATCCGGACGGGACTCGGGCAGCCCCAGGACATCGCCCGGCTGCTGCGGTGGAGCGAACCGTTGCGCAAGAGTCCCGACCGGATGCTCTCGGGTGCGGACATGACCGTGGCCGAGTCCCTGGACCGGCACGGCATCTCCGGCCGCATCCGGGAGGAGGTGCTGCGTCCGTTCTTCCGGCTGGTGTTCGCCGACGAGGACCTGCGCACCTCCTACCAGTTCGTCATGCTCGGCATGAAGTCGCTGCTGATGGGGATGCCGTCGGTCCCCGCCCTCGGCATGCAGGCGCTGCCGAACCAGATGGCGCTGAGCCTCGAGCGGCCCGTCGAGCACGGCGTGGACGTGATCGGCGTACGGCGCAGCACCGGTGAGGGGGTTCGCATCCACACCTCCGACGCGACGATCGAGGCGCGCGCCGCGGTGGTGGCCACCGATCCGACGACCGCCTCGGCACTGGTGGGGCTGGGCATCCCGCTGATGCGTGGCCTGTCGACGTGGTGGTTCGCCACCCCGGAGCCGCCGACCACGATGAAGATGGCCTTCGTCAACCCGATGGGACCCGCGACCGGACCGATCTCCCATGCCCTCGTCATCTCCAACGTCGCCCCCCGGTACGCACCGGCAGGGCAGCACCTCGTGTCCGCGTGCTCCGTGCCCACCCCCGGCATGGAGGTGGGCGGTGAGACCGAGGCCGAGGTGCGCGCACAGCTGGCCCAGATCTTTCGGACGGACACGAGCGGGTGGGGCCTGGTGAACCGCAACTCCCACTCGGCGGCCTGGCCGGCAGCCCGGCCGCCGCTGATCCTGGGGCGGGAGGTCGACCTCGGCGACGGCCTGTTCGTGGCCGGCGATCATCGCGCGACCCCGAGCATCCCGGGGGCGATGAGGTCCGGGCAACGCGCCGCCGCGGCCGTGCTCGAGGAGCTGGGCCAGCCCGCGAAGGGCTAGGCACTAGCAGTCGCCGGGACCCCTGCGGCGGTGTCCGACCTGGCCGAGGAGGTCGAGCACCTTCTCGGCGGCCGGCACCGCGAGCGCGCGGTCCTCGGGCACCAGGCCGATGCGGGTACGCCGGTCGAGCAGGTCCTCCACCGTGGCCGCCCCTTCGTGGGTGACGGCGAACACGAGCTCGGCCAGGGTCGCGTGCAGCCCGGGCGCGATCGGAGCGAGCAACTCGGCCTCGGGAAGGCCCGTCTCCGCCATCGCGTCCGCGATCACCGCCGGTGCCTCCATCCCGAAGCGACGCACCAGGCGATCGGGTGCGTCGATGTCCGCGAGCTCGGTCGGTGACCCGGCGCCGAGGAGGGGCAGGTCGGCGGTCCGGCATGACGTCGCCTCCAGCCTGCTCGTCGTGACCGCCCGATCCACCGCGTCCTGGGCCATCCGCCGGTAGGTGGTCAGCTTGCCGCCGACGACGGTCACCACGCCGGTCCGTGAGACCAGCACCGCGTGCTTGCGCGAGAGGTCGGCCGTGCTCGTGCCGGTGTCGAGCAGAGGCCGCAGGCCTGCGTAGGCGCCGATCACCTGGTCGCGGCGTACCTCTCGACGCAGGGCACTGTTGATGACGCGCAGCAGGAAGTCGACGTCCTCCTCGGGTGGCTGGGGCACGTCGGGGATCGCACCGTCGACCTCCTCGTCGGTCAGCCCGACGTAGAAGGTCTCGTCGGGCTGCGGCAGGGCGAAGACGAAGCGGTTGCGGGCACCCGGCACCGGCGCCATGATCGCGCAGCGCACGCCGGGGAGGGTCTCCTTGCGCAGCACCACGTGGGTTCCACGCGAGGGGCGCAGTCGGATCTCGTCGACCAGGTCACCGGCCCACACCCCGGCCGCGTTGACGACGGCGCGCGCCCGCACCGTGCGGGTCTCGCCCGTGCGGGTGTCGGTCAGCACTGCCCCGGTGCCGGTCGGCTCGCTGACCCGGACCCGCGTGTGCACCCGGGCCCCCTCGGCCGCGGCTGTCCGGGCCACGGCGAGGACGAGGCGCACGTCGTCCTCGAGCTGGCCGTCCCACGACAGGAGGGCCCCGCGCAGCCCGTCTCGTCGTACGACGGGAGCGAGCGTCATCGTCTCGGTCACGCCGATGCGTCTCGGTCGCGGAAGTGTCTCGCGACCGGTGCGTGCACCGAGCCTGAGCAGGTCGCCCAGACGGATTCCGACCCGAGCCAGAGCTGCCTGGAACCTGTTGATCTCCGGGGTCAGCGGCATCAGCATCGGCAGCGCCCGGATCAGGTGAGGGGCGGTGGTCTCCATCAGGATGCCGCGTTCGACGGCACTCTCGTGGGCGACGTCGACCTGACCCTGGGCCAGGTAGCGCAGGCCGCCGTGCACGAGCTTGGAGCTCCAGCGGCTGGTGCCGAACGCGACGTCGTGGGCGTCGACGGCCACCACGGACAGCCCGCGGCTGGCCGCGTCGAGCGCGACACCGGCCCCGGTGATGCCAAGGCCGATGACGAGCACGTCGGTGGACTCGGGGATGTCGGCGAGGCCGACCTTGACTCTGCCCTTGTCGGTGGGGCCCTTGTCGGTGGGGCTGTTGTCGGTTGGGGTCATGCCTGGAGGTACCTCCGCACCAGTTCGCCGAGCTCAACGTCGAGATGGGACACGTCCGCTTCGCGGGATCCCGTGGTGGACATGGGGGGGTCGGTCATCGTTTGCGCCGACAGGGTGAACCCGTGACAGGCCAGGACCAGGGAGCGGGCCAGGACTGCAGGATCGCCGGCGCGGATGGTGCCGTCCTGTTGTCCCTGGGCGATCAGCATGGCCAGCGTCCCGGCCACCATCTCCTGGCTGCGGCCGCGGCGGTCGAGCAGGTAGGGCAGCAGGACCTCGGGGTCGACGTCGACGATCCGGCGCAGCAGCGGGTTGACGCGCAGGGACCGGACGGTCGCGACGATGCCCCGGGCGATCCGCTCGACGGCGCCGTCCTGCTGCGGCGTGGCCGCTTCTGTGTTCTCGACACCGGCTTGCTCGACCACGTGGCCCCACTCGCGGGTCATCAGGTCGGCGAGCAGCGTCTGGGTGTCGGGCCAGCGGCGGTAGAGGGTCATCCGGCTGACCCCGGCCCGGCGGGCGATGTCGGTCAGCGTCGTACGGCTCCAGCCGACGGCGAGGATGGCCTCGCGCGCGGCGTCGAGGTAGGCGTCGTCGGGCGAGGCCTCCCGCGGCGGCGCCGGGACGGGGTTGTGACGAAGTGACGTCATGTGTCACACTGTAACACATGAGCAAAGCGTGAAATGCACTGGTCCCGCTGGGGCGACCCGGCCCAGGCCGGCCCCCTGTCCGAGAGCGCCTTCGCGCTCGTCGACGCCTTCATCGGCACGACCGACACCCCCGCGGTCGACCCCAGCGAGGTCCGGCTCTCCGAACCGCTCGCCCAGGACCTGCTCGACGAGCTCGCCGGGATCGTGGGAGCCGAGCACGTCCTGACCGACCACGAGACGCGGCTGCACCGTACACGCGGGAAGTCGACCCCCGACCTGCTCAAGCTGCGCGGCGGCGACGGCTCGGACTCCCCGGACGCCGTGGTGCGACCCACCAGCCATGACGAGGTCGCGGCCCTGGTCGCCTGGGCGGTGGAGCGTCACGTGGCCCTGGTCCCGTTCGGTGGTGGCACCTCCGTCGTGGGCGGCCTGGTGGCCCGCCGCGAGGGGTATGCCGGCGTGGTCTCGCTCGACCTGGTTCGTTTCGACCGGCTGCTGGAGGTCGACACCGACTCGATGACGGCCACTCTCGAGCCCGGACTGCGGGGGCCGGCGGCCGAGGAGCTGCTGGCCGAGCACGGGCTGACGCTGGGCCACTTCCCGCAGTCCTTCGAGTACGCCTCCATCGGCGGCTTCGCGGTCACCCGTTCCTCGGGACAGTCCTCGGCCGGCTACGGCCGCTTCGACGCACTCGTCGTGGGCCTCCGGGTCGCGACTCCCCAGGGCGAGCTGGTGCTGGGCAGCTCCCCGGCCAACGCCGCCGGCCCCGACCTCCGCGAGGTGGTGATGGGCTCCGAGGGCGCGTTCGGGGTGGTCACCGCGGTCACCGTGCGCGTACGCCGCGTCCCGGCCGTCAAGGTCTACGAGAGCTGGCGCTGGGACTCCTTCGTCGACGGCGCCGCGGCGATGCGCACGCTCGCCCAGTCCGGGGTGCTGCCGACCGTGCTCCGGCTCTCCGACGAGAACGAGACCCAGCTCAACCTGGCCAAGCCGTCCGAGGTCGGGGGTGAGTCGGGTGGAGGCTGCCTGATGATCACCGGCTTCGAGGGCACCCGGGAAGCCGTCGACGCGAAACGGACCGCGGTCACCGAGCTGCTCTCCGGTCTCGGTGGCACCTCCCTCGGCGAGGACGAGGGCTGGTCGTCGGGCCGGTTCCACGGGCCTTACCTGCGCGACTCGCTCCTCGACGTCGGCGTGCTCGTCGAGACCCTCGAGACGGTGACGTTCTGGTCCCACCTGCACCGGGTCTACGCCGCGGTGAAGGAGGCGCTCACCTCCGTCCTGGGCGAGGGCACGCTGGTGCTCTGCCACATCTCCCACGTCTACGAGACCGGCGCCTCCCTCTACTTCACCGCGGCCGCCAAGCAGGCCGATGACCCGGTAGCGCAGTGGCTCACCGCCAAGGCGGCCGCGTCCGACGCGATGATCGAGAACGGCGCCTCCATCACGCACCACCACGCCGTCGGCCAGGACCACAAGCCGTGGCTGGCCCGCGAGATCGGCCCGGTGGGGGTGCGGATGCTGCGCGCGCTCAAGGAGGAGCTCGACCCGACCGGCGTGCTCAACCCCGGGGTGCTCATCCCCTGACGCACTCAGCCACGGGAACTGGCGTCAGCAACGCCGTGTGTCAGGACCCTGGGCTACCGGAAGCTCCAGACGACGAGGTGGCTGTCGGTCTCCGCGGCCAGGGTCCGCCCGCCCTCGTCCAGGAGCCGGGCCGCATCGCCGGCCCGGAGCCTCCGCTCGCCGAGCGTGACGGTGCCGCGCGCCACGAAGACGTGCAGCTTTCCGGCGTCCGGCAGGTCGAGCCGTCGGCCGGTGGCGAGGTCGGCCACGTGGAGCGCCGTACCGGACGCTGCGATGGGTACGCCGCCCTCGGCGTCGCCCCCCGCAACGCAGGTCCAGTCCTCGCCCACCTCGACCGGTGTCGCGACGTAGCCCGGATCGAGACCGGGCTCGTCGGGCCTGACCCAGGCCTGCAGGAAGCGGGTCGGTTCCGGCCCGTCGGCGACCTCGGAGTGCACCACTCCGCGACCGGCCGAGAGCCGCTGCACCTCGCCCGGACCGATGACGCCCGAGCCGACGGTTGAGGTGTGCCGGAGCGCGCCGCTGAGCACCCAGCTCACGATCTCGAGGTCGGCATGGGGATGGTCGGGGTACCCGTCCCGCCAGGGAGCCGTTCGTCGTTGTGGGCGACGAGCGTGGCGAACCCGACGTTGGCCGGGTCGTAGTGCCCCCCGAACGAGAAGGAGTGCCACGTCGTGCGCCCCTCGGCCCGGGTCACGAACCGATCTTCTCCCGGGCGGTACTCGATCACCCGCTGATCGTCCCAGAAACGTCACAGGCGGATAGTCCCAGAACGATTGGCCGCCGGTTTGTCGCGGAAGAACGGACGATCGTTCTGGACTATCCGGT
>CAVRQA010000017.1:0-28402 GCA_963723255.1 uncultured Actinomycetota bacterium | reverse complement strand
GTTCGAGGGCCGTCGCCTGCCGGCCGAGGCCGGTCCGCAGGGGAACAAGATCCAGCTGGTTCCCCAGGGCGCCCCGATCCCCAAAGGGGCTCCGCTGGCGCTGGTCCGGGTCGGGGACGGCGCGATCGTCTCCAACCCCGGTGAGGTGACGGTCGAGGTGGGGCGACGCCTGAAGAAGGCCGTCCAGGACGCGATGACCGGCACTGGCGTGGACTCGGTGGCCATCAGCGGACTGGCCAACGAGTACCAGGGCTACTTCACCACTCCCGAGGAGTACGCATGGCAGGCCTACGAGGGCGGCCAGACCAACTTCGGCAAGTTCAGCGCCGACCTGCTGGTCGACCAGACCCATCGCTGGCCGAGAGCATGGCTGCGGGCGAGCCGGCACCGGCGCCGTACGCCTTCGACCCGACCAACGGACTCGAGCCCGACGACACGCCCTACCCGGACGGCCCCGACACGGCGCAGGTCGTCGAGCAGCCCACCGCCACCGCACGGCTGGGGCAGTCGATGTTCACCTGGCGCGGCGGGCCGAGAGGCGTGGACCGCCCCTGGACCGGGCGTTCGTCACCGTGCAGCGCAGGGACGCCGGGGCCTGGAGGACGGTGCATGACGACCTCGGCACCACGATCGCCTGGGAGGTGGAGGGCGACGAGCAGGTGCCGCTGGGGCCCGGCTACGCCAAGGAGGCGAGCGAGGGGACCTACCGGGCTCGCTGGGAGGTCCCGCTGGACGAGCGACCGGGGACGCTTCCGGTTCGTGGTCACCGGGAAGAGGTACCGGCTCACGTCCCAGTCGTTCGAGGTCCGCGCCGGTCGGTTCCTCACGGTCTCGCCCGTGCGCGCGGCCGACGGCCGTGCGGCCTTCACGCTCGCCTACCCGCGTCCGGAGCCCTACCAGGACCTCACCTACCGTCCCCAGGTCGCGAACGGCGGCGAGGCGGTCGTGCGCGTCGCCGGTCGGCTGGTCACGGTCGCACCGCAGCCCGACGGGACCTTCGTCCTCGACGCGCCCGCGGGAGCACGGGTCGTCGTCCCGGTGGGCGCGGCGCGCGACCAGTTCGGCAACGCCAACGGCGCGCGGACGGAGTTCGTCGCCGGAGAGGCCACGGCGTCCAGCCCACAGGAGCCCTACCCGGTGCTCAGCCCCTACTGAGACGTCGCGATCCAGCCGTGCCGTTGGACGTCAGTCCTCGGTCGACACCGGCGTGGTCGGCGCGCCGTGCACGCTCGGGATGGTGCCGAGCCTGCCCTTCTGGAAGTCCTCGAACGCGGCCATCACCTCGGCCTTGGTGTTCATCACGAACGGCCCGGCCCAGGCGACCGGCTCGCGGATCGGCTGGCCGCCGATGACCAGGACGTCCATGGCCGGCGTACGGCTGTCCTGGGTGCCGGAGGCCCTGCACGGTGACGAAGTCGCCGGCGCCGAGGACGGCGAGGTTGCCCGTGCGCACGGCGACCTGCTCGTCGCCGACGGTGCCCTCACCGGAGAGCACGTAGACCAGCGCGTTGTACGCCGACGTCCCACGGCAGGTCGAGCCGCGCACCCGGCTCGACGGTGGCGTGGACCATCGTCATCGGCGTGTACGTCGAGCCGGGGCCCGTCGGTCGCCCCCACCTCGCCGGCGATGACCCGGACCAGCGCGCCGGCATCGGCCGAGGTGGCCAGGCCGACCTGTCCGCTGCGGATGTCCTGGTACTTCGGGCGGGTTCCACTTGGCGTCGCGCGGCAGGTTCACCCAGAGCTGGATGCCGTGGAACAGGCCACCCTTCTGGACGAGCCACTCCGGCGGGGCCTCGATGTGCAGCAGGCCGCTGCCGGCGGTCATCCACTGGGTGTCGCCGTTGGTGATCGTGCCGCCGCCACCGTGGCTGTCCTGGTGGTCGAAGACGCCGTCGATGATGTAGGTGACGGTCTCGAAGCCGCGGTGCGGGTGCCACGGCGTGCCCTTGGGCTCACCCGGCGCGTAGTCGACCTCACCCATCTGGTCCATGTGCACGAACGGGTCGAGGTCGCGCAGGTCGACGCCGGCGAAGGCGCGGCGTACCGGGAATCCCTCGCCCTCGTAGCCCTTCGGCGCATCGATCAGCTGCTTGACGGGCCGCACGGTGTCACCGAGCCCGGGCGTCTTCAGGCGCTCCAGGACAGTCAGGTCGTCCACGGTCACAGCGGGCATCGCGCACCTCCGATGGGTTCGAGTATGCCCCTCCAACACTAGTTGAATCCTTCAATGTTTCCCGTCCGCTGGGGTGTGCCGCAGCGCACTCGTTCTCGATTTCGTCCGCCCCGACGCGACTGCTAAGGTTCCAGTCGCTTCAACGCGCCCGCGCCATTAGCTCAATTGGCAGAGCAGCTGACTCTTAATCAGCGGGTTCGGGGTTCGAGTCCCTGATGGCGCACCGAAGCCTCGAGGTCAAGAGGCCCCTTCCGAGCTTGTTCGGAGGGGGCCTCTGACGTCCCTGCACCCACGCCGGGGAGCGGGACTGCGTGGGTGTCTGCCGTGAGGCGAGCGCTCCTACGAGGCCAGGCGTCGAGCGATGGCGCGTGCTTGTAGGTCTGGGTCGGTGTCGTGCGGTAGGGCCGACTCGGGGTGAAGTCAGGCATGGATGGTCTGGTCGTGGCCGGGATGGACCTGTTGATCCAGAAGTGGAGCCCCAACGCCTCGAGGCACAGGAACCCAAGGCTTCCCATGGTCCACGAGTCCATGGGTTCATGACTACCAGCCCTCACCGGCCAGGTGAAGGCGGGATCTCGGGCACGGTCACCGCCCGGAACCCGGCCCGAGCTCGTTCGGGGGCTCGGCGCCCACCGATCTGAGATTCGGCTGGCGCGCCACTTCCCCGGTCACCTACGGGTGCAGGAGGATCTACCCACCGAACCGCTAACGAGGAGAACGACATGGGCAAGTTGATCGGGATCATCGTGGTGGTGTGGCTGCTGATCGGGGTGCTGGCTGCGTTCCAGCGCGGCTACTTCACCGACGAGCGCGCGGTGAACTGCAAGCAGGCGAGCGACACGGTCCTGACCGTGCTCGCCGGTCCGTTGAACTACGTCGGCGTCAACCCGAAGGTGGAGTGCAGAGGTTCCCCAGCCGTCGAAGTGAGCACCCTCTCGCGACCAGGTCAGCCCAACGGCAGGAACCCGATGCCGGCGTGGTTCTCGAGCGTCCTGCCGGTGCAGTCGTCGAGGTTGGGGCCGCCCGGGCTCGAGCATCCGAGCTTGCCGCCGTAGCCGGTGTCGGAACCGACCCAGAGACCGGCCGAGGTGAGCGTCAGCTCCTTCGCCCCGATGCCCCGGGTGCGCCTCGGGTTCCAGGACAGCGCCCTGCCGGTGGTGGGGTTGATGGCGCCGATCCCGGGACGGTCGACACACCCACTACCGCAGCTGTTGCTGCCGAACGGGTTGTCGAGCCACCGCTGGTGGCCGCCGACGTAGACGGCGTTCGACGAGACGGCCACCGAGTGCAGGGTGTCCCCGCCCGTGTAGTTGATCCAGGTGGGGCGCGACGGCGAGAGGTTGGCGGTCTCGAACCGGGCGGCCGCGTCACAGATCGTGATGCCCTCGGTCGCCCGACTTGGGGATGAAGCCGGTGCTGTCGACCACGAAGAACGACCCGTCGGGACTGAAGTCGACATCGCGCAGGTAGAGGTCGATGCTCGACGACGCACACTGCTTCAGCAGCGGCTGGTAGTACCAGGACGAGAGCGTGCCTGACGACGTCCCCAGGTTCACCATGAAGGCCTGACGCCGCGTCTGCCCGCTCACCGAGTTGACCTTGGCCACTGCGACCAGGCGGGTGCCGTTGGGCGACACCGCCATCCGGTACACGTAGTTGCCCGAGATGTTGAGGTTGAGGTAGCCGGTGTCGGCACCGGTCGTCGGGTTCACAGCCTGGAGCCTCTTGGCGAAGGCGCCGCCGACGATGAGCCGGCCGCCCACCAGGTTGAGGGCGTGACGTTCCCGTTCAGCTGGGCGTTGAAGCCGGTGTCGACCGCCCCGGTGGTCGCGTTCACGACAGCCAGACCACGCCGCGCGACACCGTTGACCGTGGTGAACTCTCCACCGACCGCCAGTCGGCCTCCGCCGAGGTCCTCGATGGCCCACACCACACCGTTGAAGTTGGGCGAGAAGCTCGTCAGGGCGCCGGTGGTGGCGCTGAACGCCGCGATGTTCGAGCGCGACTGGCCACCGATGGTCGAGAACTGGCCGCCGGCGTACATGGTGCCGCCGACCTGTCGCAGGGCGTGGGTCGCATAGCTGCCGATCGGCAGCTGGGGCGTGAAGTTGGCCGGGTTCGCCGAGACAACACTGGGCTGTGCGATACCTGCGGGAGCCGGGACCCCTGAGAAGAGAACCGTCAGACAAGCGGCGGAGATGGCGACTGAACCTGCTGCTCTGAACCTCATCTGTACTCCCTGGGGTGACGTGACTACTTCTACTAGTCCCCCCGGGGTGGCAAATCATTCAATAGCGCTGGCCCATTCTCCTTTCGGGGCGTTTCCCTACAAACCAAAGCGAATATAGAGCCTTTGGTTATCAGAATAGATCGCCTCCCGCAGATGACAGGGCTCGTGATTCCGCGGCACATCGACCTGTCCCGTCGCGCACGCTCCGCACCAAAGCCGGCTGCGCAGCGCATCCCCACAGTGCAGGGAAACGCCACCCGTGCTGGCGACGGACCGACGGAGATGGGCCGCCGAAGCATGCCCGACCTGCCACGCATTTCTTCGGCCCCAGGAAATGCGCAACGCGCCACCCGGGTGGACCGTGGAGGATTCCCGGCACCAAGTGCCGGAGATTCTCCACAGATCCCCGGGCGCCACCCTGATCGAGGAACATGGACCCATGGCGACCACCCGGGCCCAGTGCCACATCGATGCGCCGCCGATGCGCGTCTACGAGGCACTGGTCGACCCGGTGGCCATCGTGCGGTGGAAGGTGCCGAGCGGGATGACCTGCGAGGTGCACGAGTTCGACGGTGAGTCGTTCCGGATCTCGCTCACGTACGACGCCCCCGACCGTGCCGGCAAGACGACCGAGCACACCGACACCTACCGCGGCCGGTTCGTCGAGCTCGTCCCGGGCGAGAAGGTCGTGGAGGTCGACGAGTTCGAGACCACCGACCCCGACCTGGCCGGGAGATGACGATCACGATCACCCTGGCCGAGGCCGGGGCGGCACCGACCTGGTGGCCGTGCACGAGGGCCTGCCGAGCGGAGTCACGCCGAGCGACAACGAGCTCGGCTGGCGGGAGTCCCTGGCCCGGCTTGCAGACCTGGTCGAAGGCTCGTAGGTCCCGGAACCAGGTCGCTCAGACGGCGAGCACGCCCGGGATCTCCAGCGCACACAGTGCCTCGACGGCAGCCGACGCCTGCTCCTCCAGCGCGACGAGCAGGTGATCGACCTCGCGCAGGTCCTCCTCGAGCCCGGCGTCCTCCAGCGTCTGGCAGACCCGGCCCAGCTCCGCCGCGCCGAGGTTCTGTGCGCTGCCCTTTAGCAGGTGCGCTGCCTCGGCCAGTCGTACCGTGGTCGCCGGTCCGCACGGCCGAGCGGATCGCATCGAGGTCGTGTGGCAGGCGCGCACGGAAGGTGTCGCACGAACTGCTCGAAGAACGAGCGTTCGTCCGAGCCGAGCTCCCGGAGCATTCTCGATCCGCTCGAGGTCGAGCGACCCGAGTCGTCGGTGATCCGGTCGCGCCACCGCTGTCCGCGGTCGTGTCCGTCGATCCAACGCGCCAGGGTCGACCCGAGCAGCTCGAAGTCCACTGGTTTCACCAGGAAGTCGTCCATGCCGGCCTGCGAGGCAGCGATCCTCCTCACCGACCACCACCGAGGCGGTCATCGCGATGATGGGCAGCCGGGTGCCCGGCTCTTCCCACTCGCGGATCGCTCGCGTGGCGGCGTACCCGTCGAGCCGCGGCATCTGGCAGTCCATCAGCACGGCGACGAACCTCTCCGGGCGACGGAGGTCACGGCCGAGACGGCCTCGCTGCCCGTCCTCGGCGAACTCCACCTCGAACCCGAGGCCCTCGAGCATGCCGCGGGCGACCAGCTGGTTCACGGCGTTGTCCTCGGCCACGAGGACGGTGCCACGAGCCGAGCGACGGCGTCGAGGGCCCTGTCGGTCGAGCACGCGGCCGCGTCGCTCCATTTGACGAGCGCCCGGCGCTGCGCGTCCTCGAAGGAGGCGGTGAACCAGAACGTCGTCCCTCGATCCGACCTCGCTCGATGAAGCCGATCTCTCCACCCGAGAGCCTCGACCAGGCGCCGGCAGATGGCCAGTCCGAGACCGGTCCCGCCGTACTCGCGCGTCGTCGAGGCGTCCGCCTGCGTGAAGGACTCGAACAGGAGTGGCTTCACCTCGGGCGGGATGCCGATGCCGGTGTCCTCGACCTCGACCCTCAGCACGGGCGTCGGTGTCATTCCGCTCGGTCTCCACGCGCACGGTCACCTGGCCGTCGTGGGTGAACTTCACCGCGTTGGAGACCAGGTTCGTCACGATCTGGCCGAACCGCACCGGGTCGCCACGCAGTACACGAGGTACGTCGGCCTCGGCATGACACGACCAGGTCGACCGACCGCTCCCTGGCCGGCTCGACCATCAGCGCCGTCACCCGGTCGACGACCTCACGTACGTCGAAGTCGACGATCTCGAGCTCTAGCTTGCCCGCCTCGATCTTGGACAGGTCGAGGATGTCGTTGATCAGCAGCAGCAGCGTCCTGCCGGCCTGCGCGATGCCGCCGGCCAGTCGCTCCTGAGTCGGTTCGAGCGGTCGTCTTGAGCGAGCAGGTCGGTCAGTCCGATCACGCCGTTCAGCGGCGTACGGATCTCGTGGCTCATGGTCGCGAGGAACTCCGACTTCATCCGGGACGCCTGCATGGCTTCGTCCCGCGCCGCCGCGAGCTCCTGAGCCGCGAGGACGGTGTCGGTGATCTCCTGCGACGTCCCGCCCATCCGGATCGGGCGCACCGGACTCGTCGCGGGTCACCCGTCCTCGGCCGCGGATCCAGCCCTGCCGCCACTCTTCTTCATGATGCGCGCGTCGAACTCGAAGCTCGTCCGTCTCCGTGAACGCCGAGGCGACCGCTGCTTCCACCATCGGTCGGTCCTCGGGATGCAGTGCGCCAGGAAGCCCTCGTAGGTCGCCTCGAACTCCTGTGGATCGAGCTCGTAGATCGCGGTACAGCTCGTCGGACCACGTCACCACGTCGTTGCGGACGTCCCACTCCCAGCTGCCGACCTTGGCGATCGACTGGGCCTCCGCGAGCTTCTGCTCACTCGAGACGACCTTGTCCATCAGCAGCTTGCGCTCGGTCAGCTCGGTGACCCGGTGCAACCAGCCACGACGCTACGCCGTCGTCGTCGAGCAGCGCGCTGTGGCTGACCAGCGCCCACAGCCGTGTGCCGTCCTTGCGGATCAGGCTGCACTCGAGGTTGTCCGCACCGGAGTCGCTGTCGAGCACAGCTCGTCGAGGTGTTCGAGGAACTGGTCCCGGCCGGCTTCGTCGAGGGTCTCGGCGACCGGAAGCCCGACCATCTCCTCGGGAGTGCGGCCCAGGATCTCGGCCAGCCGGTCGTTCGCGAACGTGGTGGTGCCCGCGTCGTCGAAGATCCACAGCCCGTCAGTCGTGGACCGCATGATCCAGCGGTAGAGGTCGCTGGTCCCGAGTCAGGCACGTGCGGCCCCCCGAGATGTCATGACGCACGCGACGACTCCGACGTGCCCGAAATATACCTATATGAGAATTTCACTAGATCGAGCGGCTCACACCACGTTTTCCACCCACGGCTGCGCGACGTCCATTGTTTGGGCCCTCCGGACCCGGGTACGGACGCTGGTGGAGAGGGAGAACAGGCGCCTGTGCAGAGCAGGCGCCGCAATCAGGGAGCAGACATGAAGTGGATCATCATCATCCTGATCGTGCTGGCCGTGCTCGTCGCGCTGGCACTGATCTGGACCGCGATGAAACGCAAGAAGAACCAGGTGGCACGCGAGCGGGCCAGCGAGCTGCGTTCGGACGCCGCCGCGACTGCCACGACCAAGCAGGTGGAGGAAGCCCGCGCTCGCGAGGCGCATGCCGAGGCTGAGCGCGCCCGTGCCCAGGCGGACAAGCTCGATGCCGAGGCACAGGAGAGGCGCACCTCCTACGAGATGACGCGTGCCCAGCAGGAGGACTCCCTCCGTGAGGCCGACCGGCTCGACCCCGACGTCGACCACCGCTCGCCCGAGTACCAACCCGGCACCGACGGCCACCCGACCCATCGCGCCGCAGGGACAGCCCCGGAGGGGCAGCCCCCGACGCAAGAGCGGCACGTCGGAGGCCCGGCGAACCCTGTCCCGCCCGGCCCCGAGACCACGGCGCCGGACCAGGCGGACTGGGAGGCCGAGAGGGCCCGGCGCGACCGGACCTGAGCGTCGCTCTCGACCGCTTGACGCTGTTGCGAGGGCCGGGTGCTGGGGGCACCCGGCCCTCGTGCTGCGTGGTGCGCCCACGGGGTCCACGACACCGCGAGGACGAATGTTCGGACAATGCCAGCATTTGCGGGCCACAACTGGTCTAGTGAGACGAGCATCACCCCCGCGACTCCCGTCATGACTCGGGCCGGCAGTGGTCTGAGTCTCGACAGTTCGGGGGCCCTTCCAGAGGCAGGAGGCACGGTGGCGATAGCGCCGCATGCCCGCGTCGCTGGGCCTGATGCTGCTCGCAACCGCCCTCGGTCTCGGCGCGGTGCTCTCCGCACCCAGCGACACCCACATCGGCGGCATGTGGCCGGTGGGCCTGGTCTCCGGCCTGCTCGTGTACGTCGGAAGGCGATCGGTCCCCGTGATCGCCGGGGCACTGCTCGTCCTCGTCTTCGGCACCTTCGCGCTCGGCGGGTACCCGCTGGGCGTGTCGGCCGCGTACGCGGTCGCGATCGTCGCTCGAGGGCTGGGTCACCGTCAAGGTCCTGACGGTGCGGTGGGGCTACGGCCGTCGCCTCAACGACGACCTCGACCTGGGCAGGTTCACCCTGGCCTGCCTCCTCGGCGCCGCCACCGGTGCCGTGCTGTTCGCCCTCACCGCGGCGATCAGCGGCTTCGGGATCTGGTGGGCGGTGTTCGTCATCACGTTCGTCACCCACCTCGCCTCGCAGCTGATCCTGCTCGCCTTCTTCATGGAGGAGTTCCGGCACCCGGGAGAGAGCGGCCCGACCGAGACCTGGGTCCGATGGACGGTGGCGGTGCTGGTCACGCTCGCTGCCTTCGTCCCCATCCACGCGCCTGGCGCGGTCTTCTTCGTCCTGCCTGTGATCGGCTGGGCCGCACTGCGAGCGCCGATGCGCGAGGCGCTGTGGCTGCTCGTGGTCGTGGCCACCATCGCGAGCACGCTGATCCAGTTCGACCGCGGCCCGTTCGAGGCCATCGAGCTGCTCGGCAAGCGACCCGCCGAGCTCGACAGCGCGCCGCAGCAGGCATTCCTGCTCGGGTGCGCACTGGTCTGCCTGCCCTTCGCCATGGCCGTCGCACGTTCGCGTGCAGAACGCCGCCGAGGTGGTGAGCGAACGCGAGCGGCTGAGCCGCATCGTCTCGGGCGCCACGGGGATGGCGATCATCGAGACCGACGAGGAGGGTCGGATCACCTTGTTCAACCCGGGGGCCGAGTCACTGCTCGGCTACAGCCAGGAGGAGGTCCTCGGGCACACCGTCGAGGTGTTCCACACCCCCAACGAGATCGCCCGCCAGGCCGAGCTGCTCGGCGTACCTCCGACGCTGGCGGACGTCGCCCGGGCGAGCAGTCGATCCGCAGGTCGGCCCACGCGACTGGCACTACGTCCGCAAGGACGGCCAGGTCCGCACCATGTCGATGACCCTGGCGCCGGATGACCGACAACACGGCGCGGTCATCGGCTACCTCAGCACCGCCGAGGACATCACCGAACGGGTGCGCGCCCAGCGCACGATCGAGGCGGCCCTCCAGACCGAGCGCCGGGCGGTGGCGCACCTCACCGAGATCGACCGCACCAAGGACGCCTTCGTCTCCAGCGTCAGCCACGAGCTGCGCACCCCGATCACCAACATCGTGGGCTACCTCGAGCTCCTCCTCGACGGTGCGTACGGCGAGACCACCGTGCCCCAGAACGCAGCGCTCAGCCGGATCGACTCCAACAGCCACCGGCTGCTCGAGCTGATCGACAACCTGCTCACGCTCTCCAGCCTGGAGTCGCTCGACGTCCAGATGGCCAAGCAGCCCGTGGACCTGCGCGAGGTGATCTTCCGCTCCAGCGAGAAGGTCAATCCCGATGCCTCGGAACGCGGACACCACCTCGACGTGGACGTACCTTCCGACCCGGTCGTCGTCCTCGGCGACGAGGAGCACCTCGAGCGGATGGTCTCCAACCTGGCCACCAACGCCGTGAAGTTCACCCCCGACGGAGGCCGCATCACCCTGAGGGTGCGCGCCGAAGGGCCGACGTACGCGATCGACGTGCAGGACACCGGGGTCGGCATCCCCGAGGAGGAGCGGTCCCTGCTGTTCAACCGCTTCTACCGCACGACCCACGCCCAGTCCGAGGCCATCAACGGCAGCGGCCTCGGCCTCTCGATCGCCCGCAGCATCGCGCAGCTGCACGGCGCCCGGATCAGCGCACGCTCGACCCCGGGCCAGGGCTCGACCTTCACCGTCACCTTCGAGGAGCAGGGGTACGGCGCCGTCGCGACCCTGTGACCGGACAGGACGGCCAGCCGGTCGCCCGAATTGGGTAATTTCTAACCATCGGTACCGTTATCTGCCCTACCGTCAGGAGTGACGGGGGCGACCGGCCGCCCGTCTCTACCTGACGGCGAACGACAAGGACGTGTCCGGTGCACGGCACTCGTACGGCTGGCCTGCTGAGCGCAGGTCTCGTCGCGTCCACGTTCGCCGTCGCCGTCTACTCGCTCCACGAGACCCCTGACCCGATGCTGGTGGCCCGATGGTGGCCCGCCACCGCCCTCGCGACCGCCCTGCTCGTCACCGCTCCTCGACGGCACCTGCGGTACCTGATCCCGCTGGTGCTCCTCGTCTTCGTCGCCGCCGGGCTGGTCGCCGGTCATGGACCGGTGTTCTCCGTCGGGTTCGCGGTCGCCAACACGGTCGAGGCCGTCGTCGTGCTGTGGTGGCTGACCGGCCTCGAGGTCGACCGGCCCGAGCTCCGGTCGTGGACGGACTACTTCCGCTGGTTGGTCGCGATCAGCCTGGGCAGCCTGGCCGCCGGCGTCATCACGGCAGGGACGATCGGTCTCGGCGGCGGGAGCGACCTGTGGCGCCCGATGCTCTGGGTCACCGTCACCCACCTCGGGGCGCAGGCCGTCCTGCTGCCGCTGTTCATGCACCGCCCCGACGACCGCGCGCGGGTGCGCGTGGTCGAGGTGCTCAGCCACCTCGCGCTGTTCAGCCTCGGCGCCATCGCCTGCCTCGCGGCCGACCCCTCGCAACCGGTGGCCTTCCTGCTCCTGCCGTTGCTGATGTGGGCGGCGGCGCGGTTCCCCCACCGCTGGGCCAACTTCGAGCTGTTGACGGTAGCCCTGGGCATCGCCGCTCTCACGACCACCCATCGAGGTCCGTTCGTGGACATCACCGGCGCGGTGTCGGTGACCGACATCGCCGCCAGTGCCCAGACCTTCGTGGCGATCAGCGCGGTCACCTCGGTGGCGTTCTCGGTGGCGATGAGCCACCTGCGCGACTCGCTCCGCAAGATCCGGAACAACGAGGTGCAGCTCGGGCAGCTGCTCGACTCCGCCAGCGGCACCGCGTTCATCGCCACCGATCTCGACGGTATCATCACCTGGTTCAGTCCCGGCGCCGAGCAGCTTCTCGGGTACGCCGCCACCGACGTGGTCGGGCGCACCACCCCGATGCCGTTCCACGAGAGCCGCGAGATCCTCTCTCGCGCGCAGAAGCTGCGGATCACGCCCGGCTACGACGTGGTGACCCATCCGGTCGCTCGCGGCGAGGACCAGGACACCCGCGACTGGACCTACGTCCGCAGGGACGGCAGCCGGCTCACCGTGTCGGTGAGCGTCACCGCCGTCCGGGACGACCACGGCAAGCCGGTGAGCTATCTCAGCGTGGTCCGCGACGTGACCGACAGGCGCGCGGCCGAGCAGGCGCTGGTGTTCGCGCTCGACAAGGAGCGCGAGACCAACCAGCGCATGCTCGACCTCGACCGCGCCAAGGGCGAGTTCGTCTCGGCGGTCAGCCACGAGCTGCGCACGCCGCTCACGAGCATCGTCGGCTACACCGAGCTCCTCGCCGACGACCTGTCGGGCGACCTGACCGATCAGCAGCAACAGCTCGTCGAGCGCATCGACCGCAACGGTGAGCGACTGCTGACCCTGGTCGAGGACCTCCTCACGATGGCCCGGGTGGAGGACGGCAACCTCTCCCTGGAGCGGGTCGAGACCGATCTCCGCGACGCAGTCCGGGCGGCCACCGTCGAGGTGGCTCACGCTGCACACAAGGGGCGCGTCGCGATGTCAGTGAACCTGCCCAGCCAGCCGGTGCTGCTCGTGGGAGACCCCGGCTACCTCGAGCGCCTGGTGCAGAACCTGGTCAGCAACGCAGTCAAGTTCACCGAGGCCGAGGGCGAGGTCGACGTCAGCTTGACGGTGACCGGGAACGTGGCCGAGCTGACGGTGCACGACACCGGCATGGGCATCCCCCAGGAGGAGCAGGGGCGCCTGTTCCAGAAGTTCTTCCGCTCCACGCTGGCCACCGAGCACGCGATCCAGGGCACCGGGCTCGGGCTCAACATCGTGCGCTCCATCGCCGAGGCGCACCACGGCGAGGTCAGCTTCGAGTCGACTCCCGGCGCGGGGACGACGTTCTGGTTCACCGTGCCGCTGGTCGAGGCAGCGGACGACGTACCCCTCGCACGAGGCGACGCCCGACCCTGCGGAACAGCCGTTCCCGACCCAGCAGGGCGCGACCGCGGAGGCGCCGAAGCGCCACGGCGACTCGGCCCGCGCGCGGCGGTAGCTCCGTCCTAGAGGTAGAGGCCGGTCTGGCTGTCGCCGAGACGCTCGGCGGCCAGGGCGTGGATGTCGCGCTCCCGCAGCACCACGTAGAGCTCTCCGGTGACCTCGACCTCGGCCTTGTCCTCGGGGTCGAAGAGCACCCGGTCACCCACCTCGATGGTGCGGACGTGGGGACCGACAGCGACCACCCGGCACCACGAGAGGCGCCGGCCACCCATGGCCGCCGTGGCGGGGATCAGGATCCCGCCGCTGGAGCGCCGCTCCCCCGGGTCCTGGTCGACAGCGACGAGCACGCGGTCGTGCAGCATCTGGATCGGGGTCTTCTCACCCGTGGGCTCGGTGACCTCGGCGATGCTGCGCTTGCTCACTTGACCAGTTTGCGCACGACCACGAACAACGCAACGACACCGACGACACCGCCGGTGACCTTGAGGATGTTGTCCTGTCGCGGTGAGCCGCTGGGGTCGACGAAGTAGCCCTTCACCGCAGCGATCTCGCGGCGGACGATGGTCTTGGGGCTGGCTCGGTAGACGAGCTGGTCGATCGTGGCACCGAGGTGCTCACGCGTCTGCTCGATCTCGAGCTCGAGGGACGACACCTGGTCGGACACTGGCCATGGCTCCTGTCGGGTTCGCGTGCAGCCCGGGACCTAGTCAGCCGGTCGGGCGCTCAGTTGTGGAAGGTTACCAATGCCCGGGATGGTGGCCGGATCGAACCCGAACGGCAGCTCGAGGCGGTGCCGCCGCATCAGCTCGTGGTCGGTGAGGAGGTCGTACGTCGCGCCGTCGGCGACCACCTGTCCGTCGTCCAGCACGACGGACCGCGGGCACAGCTCGAGCGCGTACGGCAGGTCGTGGGTGACCATCAGCACGGTCACGTCGAGGGAGCGCAGGATGTCGGCCAGCTCGCGGCGCGAGGCCGGGTCGAGGTTGGAGGACGGCTCGTCGAGCACCAGGATCTCCGGCTGCATGGCCAGCACGGTCGCCACCGCGACCCGCCGACGCTGGCCGAAGGACAGGTGGTGCGGGGGCCGGTCGGCGAACTCCGCCATGCCGACCTGCTCCAGGGCGTCGACCACGCGCGCGTCGAGCTCTGCGCCACGCAGGCCGAGGTTCGCCGGGCCGAACGCCACGTCCTGGCGGACGGTGGCCATGAAGAGCTGGTCGTCGGGGTCCTGGAAGACCACCCCGACCCGTCGCCGGACCTCCCTGAGGTTCTCCTTCCGCACCGGCATCCCGGAGACCGCGACGCTGCCGGCACCGGCGCTGAGGATCCCGTTCAGGTGCAGCACGAGCGTCGTCTTGCCGGCGCCGTTGGGGCCGAGCAGGGCCACCCGCTCACCGCGGTGCACGTGCAGGTCCACCCCGAACAGCGCCTGGTGCCCGTCGGGGTAGGCGTGCGCCAGGCCGCGGACGTCGAGGACGGGGGTGCTCATCGGGTGCCTCGCCGCGGGCGGGTCGAGGGCCGGCATCGTTCCGTCGTACCCCCGCGCGAGCATGGCCAGGTGCACCCGCTCCCCCCGCTCGTAGGAGCGGATGAACAGGGCGCCGAGGGAGCGCGCCAGCACCGGCCAGTGTCGCGGCGAGCGCGGGTCGCAGCCGCGTGAGCGCATCGCCCTCGTCATCCGGGTCATCTCGGCGGTGACGACGTCGAGGTAGCGCAGCATGAAGCCCATGATCTGGACGATCAGGTCCGGCAGGCGCAGGCGCCGCAGGCCGGCGAGGACGTCCTGTGGCTCGGTCGTCGCCGCCAGCGTGAGGGCGGCCAGGACGCCGAGCGTGCCCTTGGTCACGAGGGCGGCCGCGGCCCACAGACCGGGCTCGGACACCGACAGGCCCAGCACCGTGATGCGTGGACCTTCGGCGATGAACGGCACCGCGATGGCGAACAGCACGAACGGCGTCTCGATGAGCATCCGCTTGGCGAGGTAGAGCGGGGGTACGCGGCTCAGCGCCACGACCCCGGCGAGGAGCAGGGCGTAGACGACGAAGGCGGCGTACCACTCCCGGGGCGTCGCCACGACGACGAGCATGAAGGTGACCAGCGCGGCCAGCTTGAGGTGGGCCGGAGCCCGGTGGACGGCGCTGTGGCCGTGGTAGTGCAGTCGGTGACCGTGTCCCGCGCCCATCGCGTCAGGCCCCCGAGGTCTCCGGATCGGGGGCCGCCGGGCCGCGTCGACGCAGCACCCGGAACAGCCCGCCCCCGATGCCCAGGACGAGCAGGCAGCCGGCGACTCCCGCCACGCCGCCGCTGAGCCGACCGTCCGCGATGCCCTTGGTCTCGTAGCCCGCCAGCGGAGCGTCCGCCGTCGGCGACTGCTGCTCCTGCTTGCTCAGGCCGGTCTGCTCGGCCACGGCTGTCAGTGCGTCGGGGTGGGTGCTGGCGTAGTAGCTCGCGACCCCCGCCACCAGCAGGCTCGCGAGGAGGAACCCGGCGAAGAACCGGCGGTTGCTCCGGGAGGCGTTCATGCGGCCTCCCGGGTCGTGACCGGCTCGCGGATCTCGAGCGTCCGGGCGCGCAGGGCCCGCCGAGCGCCGTACACGAGGTCGGGGCGTACGGCGACCACGGAGCCGACCACCAGCCCGGTGATCACGGCCTCGCCGACACCGATGACGGTGTGCCAGGAGACCATCGCGGCCAGCACCGTGTCGGTCGCGACCGGTGCGGTGCCGCCGACCGCGAAGAGGAGGGAGAACACCAGCGCCGCGACGGGCACGCTGAGCAGCGCCCCGACCGCCGCGGCGGGGGCGACCGCGGTCAGGCGCTTGGGCAGCACGGCCCGGACGCCGACGAAGACCAGCCAGCCCGACCCCGACGCCGACCAGCGCCATCAGGGTGATGTTCGTGCCGAGCGCGGTGATGCCGCCGTCGGCCATGAACAGGCTCTGGACGAGCAGCACCGTGCTGAGGCAGAGCACCGCGGTCCAGGGTCCGGCCAGCACCGCGGCGAGCGCGCCGCCGAGGAGGTGGCCGCTGGTGCCGGCCCCGACCGGGAAGTTCATCATCTGGCCGGCGAACACGAAGGTCGCGACCAGCCCCGCCATCGGCGCGGTACGGTCGTCGAGTTCGCGGCGCGCTCCCCGCAGGGCCAGGGCCACGCCACCGACGGCAACGACACCGGTCGCGATCGAGGTCGGTGCGTCGAGGAACCCGTCCGGAACGTGCATGCGATCCACAGTACTTACTGCAAGTAGTTTGCAACAACTCGCACCGACGAACAGGAGGGCACCACCCGTGACCGACCAACCCGCCAAGGTTTCCGGCCGTCTCTCGCCCGGCGACCAGGCGCCCGACTTCACGCTCCCGACGGACACCGGCGAGGACGTCTCGCTGTCCGACCTGCGCGGCCGCAAGGTGATCGTGTACTTCTACCCCAATGCGATGACCTCCGGCTGCACCAAGCAGGCCTGCGACTTCACGGAGTCGCTCGACTCGCTGCGGGGCGCGGGCTACGAGGTCATCGGCATCTCGCCGGACGACCCCGCCAAGCTGGCGAAGTTCCGCGAGCGCGACCACCTGACCATCACCCTGGCCTCCGACCAGGACCGGTCGGTGATGACGTCGTACGGCGCGTTCGGGGAGAAGAAGCTCTACGGAAAGCTCGTCGAGGGCGTGATCCGCTCGACCATCGTCGTCGACGAGGAGGGCAAGGTCGCCCTCGCGCAGTACAACGTCAAGGCCACCGGCCACGTCGCCAAGCTCCGCCGCGACCTCGGCCTCGACTCCGCCGCCTGAAACTCCGCCGACCGGGCAGTTTTGGTTGGCTGTACCTCGCTGACCGGGCGGTATTGGTTGGCTGTACGCTCGCTGACCGGGGGTATGGTTGGTATCGGCTCGAGTGCCAGACCAGAAGTCCCCTCGGCGTACTCCGCCAACCAGAACTGCCCTCTCGGCGTACTCCCGCCAACCAGAACTGCCCTCTCGGCGTACTCCAGGCAACCAGAACTGCCCGGTCGGCGTACTCTAGACTCGGCGCACCGGGTCGGAGTGGCGGAATCGGCAGAGCACGCAGGTTTTAGGTACCTGTGCCTTCGGGCGTGGGGGTTCGAGTCTCCCCTCCGACACGTCGGTCGTCGATCGCCCGCGGAGTTCGCGGGTCACTAAGGTCAGGTCATGGACTCCGCGCTCACCAGTGTCGGTCTGCCGATCGCGCTGGCGATCATCATGTTCGGCCTCGGGCTCGACCTCACCCTGGCCGACTTCCGCCGGATCGCACGCCACCCGCGCGCGGTCGGTGTCGCGCTGGGGTGCCAGCTCATCGTCCTGCCGGCGATCTGCTTCGGCCTCGTCGTGCTGCTGGACCTGCCGCCGCTGCTCGGCATCGGCATGCTCCTGCTCGCCGCCTCCCCCGGCGGCACCAGCGCCAACCTGTTCAGCCACCTGTTCCGCGGCGACGTCGCACTGAACATCACCCTGACGGCCATCAACTCGGCGATCGCGCTGTTCACCCTGCCGCTCGTGACCGGGCTGGCGATCGACTACTACGAGCGCGGCGACGAGGTGTCACTGCCGTTCGCCGAGGTCGTCCAGGTCTTCGCGATCGTGCTCGTCCCGGTGGCGATCGGCATGCTCGTCCGCTCGAGGTCGGCAGTCGTTCGCCGCGCGGATGGATCGTCCGGTGCGCATCGGCTCGGCGCTGATCCTCGCGGTGCTCGTGCTCGCCATCCTGATCGACCAGCGCGAGAACGTCGGCGAATACCTCGCGGACGTCGGGCTTGCGGCCGGGTTGTTCTGCGCGATCAGCCTCGTCCTCGGGTACGTCGTACCGCGGGCGGCGGGAGTCCGCGAGGACCAGGCGATCGCGTCCTCGATGGAGATCGGCGTGCACAACGCGACCCTGGCGATCTTCGTGGCGGTCGAGGTGCTCGACGAGACCGAGATCTCCGTCCCGGCAGCGGTCTACTCGCTGTTCATGTTCGTGTTCGCGACCATCTGGGGCTCCTTCATCTCGCGCCACGTCCGCACCGAGGCGGCGCAGGCCTAACCCTGGCCGGTCAGGGCCGAGCAGCTCGACGACGGTCGGCGCGATGGCCCGCAACGACTGTCCCCGATGGGAGATCAGGTCCTTGGCCTCCGGCGTCATCTCGGCCGAGGTCAGCTCGCCGTCCTGCTCGTCGGGGACGAACAGCACGTCGTAGCCGAAGCCGCCACCGCCCCGCAGCTCCCGGATGACGCGGCCACGCATCACGCCGTGGGCCACGCGTTCGTCGCCACCCGGGTGGCACAGCGCGACCGCGCAGCGGAACCCTGCGCCCCGTCGCTCGTCCGGCACGTCGGCGAGCTGCTCCAGCAGCAGCAGGTTGTTGGCGTGGTCGTCCCTGGACAGGCCGGCCCAGCGCGCGGACAGCACCCCCGGCATCCCGTTGAGCGCGTCGACGCAGAGCCCGCTGTCATCGGCGAGTGACGGCAGTCCCGTCGCCGCGAGACCGGCACGTGCCTTCAGCAGCGCGTTGGCCTCGAAGGTCGGCTGGTCCTCGACCGGTTCGTCGTACGCCACCACGTCGTCGAGCCCGAGCACCCGGATCCCGCGGAAGGTGCGCGTCCAGGATGCGTCGCATCTCCTCGATCTTCTTGGCGTTGCGGGAGGCCAGGAAGACCTCGGTGGCCTCGCCGGGTGGTTCCTGAGGAGGGCGCCCCGCGCCCGTCTCGAAGGGCTCAACCAACAGAAGACTCCAGCGCCTCCCGCTGGATCCGGGTGAGGTCGGCACACCCCTTCTCGGCCAGCGACAACAGCGCGTCGAGCTCGGCGCGGTCGAACGCCGCACCTTCGGCCGTGCCCTGCACCTCCACGAAGGAGCCCGCGCCCGTCATCACGACGTTCATGTCGGTCTCGGCGCGGACGTCCTCCTCGTAGGGGAGGTCGAGACGGGGCACGCCGTCGATGATGCCGACCGAGACCGCGGCCACCGATCCCGACAGCGCATCGCCCTTGAGTGCGCCCAGGCCCTTGAGGTGAGCGACCGCGTCAGCGAGCGCGACGTAGGCCCCCGTGATGGCGGCCGTGCGGGTGCCGCCGTCGGCCTGGAGCACGTCGCAGTCGAGGACGATGGTGTTCTCCCCCAGGGCCTCGTAGTCGATGACAGCGCGCAGGGACCGGCCGATCAACCGGGAGATCTCGTGGGTGCGACCGCCGATCCTGCCCTTGACCGACTCGCGGTCAGAGCGGGTGTTGGTCGACGCCGGGAGCATGGCGTACTCCGCCGTCACCCAGCCCAGGCCCGACCCCTTGCGCCAACGTGGCACGCCCTCGGAGGCGGACGCAGCGCACAGCACCCGGGTGCCACCGAACTCGACCAGGACCGAACCGGCAGCGTGGTCGAGCCAGTGGCGAGTCAGCTTGATCGGGCGAAGCTCGTCGTCGGCGCGGCCGTCGGCGCGGGAGGCAGTCATGCGGTGACCATACCGACGCCCACCGACGCCTCTGCAGCGGCTACTTCACCTCGGCGCGCAGCACCCGCCAGATCCCGACGACGAAGGGCATGCACCACCCAGATCACCGTGCCGAGACGCGAGCTAGCGCCCACTGCTTGCCGGACATGCTGGTCCCGGTCGAACGAGTGGCGTCTGGGAGGTTGAGGTCGACCCACGGCTGCAGGTCGGCCAGCGGCCGCCCACACCGACGTCAGATGCCGGAAGAATGCGATCGGCACCACGAAGTAGATGACGATCGCGGCGGCCGTGTTGAGGAAGAGCGTGGCGAACGCGAGGCCCTGGAGCATCGCGAATGACCTGCAGCAGGGAGTACTTCAGCGCGATGTCGTCGAGGCCCACGAAGTTCTCCCAGGCGCCCGGCAGCACCGCTCAGAGCGCGTCACCACGGCCGCGAGCACGAGCGCGATGGCAGCGACGGCCAGCAGCGAAGCAAAGGCCGGCGAGCAGCTTGGCGCCCATGACCCTCCCCGGTGGGGCTCCAGGGTGAACGTCACCATCGCCGTGCGCTGGCTCCACTCGCTGGTGATCAGCATGATGCCCAGCACCGGCAGCAGGAAGCCGCTACGGCGTGTGGCCATCACGCCCATGTAGCTGATCGAAGGTGTCGCTCGTCGTCCGTGAGCGGCGAAGAAGAAGATGACCATGAACAGCGCCGTGAGTGACGGCCGTGACGATGAGCAGCCACAGGCCGGCTCGGGTGTCGACCTCTTGCGCATCTCGACCTTGACAAGCCGCGTGAACGGAACGGGCGCGGTCTGCGAGATGTCGAGCATGCCGGGCCGCAGGTGCCGTGGGGGTGCCGTGCTGGAGGGTGCTCATCGCGGGACTCCTTCGTCGGTGATGCTGTCGCGGGCGTCGTCGGCGGTGAGCTGGAGGAACATCTCCTCCAGCCCGGCGCCCTCGGCGCGCTTCAGCTCGACCAGCACGACGCCGGCGGCGGCCGCGGCGCGGCCGACCTCGACCGGCTCGCCTCGGCGCGGAACCCACCGTCTCCCGAAGGCAGCGCCTCGATGCCGGCGTCCCGGCAGGGCCTGCTCGAGGGCTGCGGGGTCCTCCGGCTTCACGTAGGTGCCGCGGGTCTGCAGCAGCTCCGCCTTGGTGCCCTGCGCGACGATCCTGCCGCGGCCGATGAGCACCATCTCGTCGGCGATCATCTCGACCTCGTGGAGCAGGTGCGAGGAGAGCAGCACCGTTCCGCCCTGCGCCGCGAAGTTGCGCAGCACCCCGCGCATCCAGTGGATGCCCGCCGGGTCGAGACCGTTGACCGGCTCGTCGAGGATCAGGATCGACGGGCTCACCCAGCAGCGCGTTGGCGATGCCGAGGCGCTGGCGCATCCCGAGCGAGTAGTTGCGGACCCGTCGCTTCGCCTCGTCCCCGGAGAGCCCGACCAGGTGGAGCATCTCCTCGACGCGGGCGCTGCCGACGCCCATCGTCTCCGCGCTGACCCGCAACACCTCGCGGCCGGTGCGGCCGGCGTGCTGCGCGGACGCGTCGAGCAGCACCCCCACGTGGCGTGCCGGGTTCGGGATCTCGGAGTACCGATGGCCGCCGATGGTCGCGCGGCCCCCGTCCGAGGGCGTGAGCCCGACCATGACGCGCATGCTCGTCGTCTTGCCGGCGCCGTTGGGTCCGAGGAAGCCGGTCACCCGTCCCGGCTTGGCGACGAAGGAGATGTCGTCGACGGCGGTGAAGCTGTCCATAACGCTTGGTCACGTTCTCGAGCGTGATCATCCGGCCATCATGCCGGAGGGCACGTCGCGGTCCATGACGCCCCGCCGTGGCGGCGGATCAGACCTCGTACGACGTGCCGGGGGTCGCGAGCTCGACCTTGCCGTCGTACTGCCTCGACCGCCTCGCCGAGGACCACCTGCGGGTCGTGCCACGGCGGGATGTGGGTGAGCAGCAGGCGCTGCACCCCGGCATCGGCGGCCGTGCGCCCGGCCTCGGCCCCGGTGAGGTGCAGGTCGGGCGGGTTGGGCGCGCCCTCGAGGAACGACGCCTCGCACAGGAACAGGTCGGCGCCACGGGCGGTGTCGTCGAGGCCGGGGCAGACACCGCTGTCGCCGGAGTAGGCGAGGGTCCGGCCCTCGGCCTCGACTCGCAGGGCAAACGCGGTCACCGGGTGCACCACCTCGCGCGCGGTGATCGAGAAGGGCCCGAACGCCAGCCTCGTGGTGCCGTAGGGGATGAAGTCGAACTCCTCGTTCATCCCCGGGTCCTCGTCGAGGTCGTAGGCCTTCGCCATCCGGCGGGCGCTGTCGACGGGGCCGTAGACCGGGATCCTCGGCAGCGCACCGTCCGGGGTGGTACTTGCGCATGACGTAGTAGCCGCACAGGTCGAGGCAGTGGTCGGCGTGCAGGTGGGAGAGGAAGACGGCGTCGATGTTGGTCGCGTCGGAGTACCTCTGCAGCGACCCGAGCGCCCCGTTGCCGAGGTCGAGCAGGATCCGCCAGGTGCGGGTGTCGTCCGCGGCCTCGACGAGGTAGCAGCTCGCCGAGGAGTCCGGGCCGGGATAGGAACCCGAGTTGCCGATGACGGTCAGCTTCATCGCGGACATCACCCACGCGCCGCCGGCGTACTGGGTGACGGCGTCGAGCTCGGGTCCGAGGAACCGACGTCCGGTCGTCGCGAACTCCTCGGGCTGGCCCGGTGGTCAGGAACCGGTGCACCGGCTGCTCGCCCGCGCTGCGCTCGATCCCGTGCTCCACCAGCGTGCGGTAGACGTCCTTCGCGCACTCCTCGGCGCTGCTGACGAGGGTGACGCCGTCGCCCATCACCAGCGAGATCGCGCCGGTGAGCAGCGGGTAGTGGGTGCACCCGAGGATCAGGGTGTCGACGCCGGCCTCGGTGAGGGGGTCGAGGTAGTCGTGGGCGACGGCCTGGAGCTCCGGCCCACTGGTGATCCCCTGCTCGACGAGCTCGACGAAGCGGGGGCAGGCCTGCGTGGTCAGGGTGATGTGCGGCGCGGCCGCGAAGGCGTCCTCGTAGGCGAGCGACTCGGCCGTGGCGCGGGTGCAGATGACCCCGATGCGACCGCTGTGGGTGGCGGCCACGGCGCGGCGGGTCGCGGGCAGGATCACCTCGACCACGGGTACGTCGTACCGCTCCCGGGCGTCACGCAGCATCGCGGCGCTGGCGGAGTTGCAGGCGATGACCAGGGCCTTGACGCCCTGGTCGACGAGGTGGTCGAGGCACTCGAGGGCGTACTCGCGGACCTCGCCGATCGGCTTGGGCCCGTAGGGCTGACGTGCGGTGTCGCCGAGGTAGACCACCGCCTCGTGCGGCAGCTGGTCCATGACGGCCCGGGCGACGGTCAGACCGCCGAAGCCCGAGTCGAAGATCCCGATCGGCGCGTCAGTCACAAGGCCCAAGGCTAGTAGTCACCATCCCCTCAAAGGCAGCAAACGCGACTGAGGTCACCCTGTCGCTTGCCTGTCCGTACCCACGGATCGGCGCAGTAGTCAGGTCCGGCTGCCGCGCAGGACCCACCACAGACCGACGAAGGGCAGCACGAGCGGGACGTAGCCGTACCCCGCGCCGAAGCTCGACCACACCGTCGCGTCCTGGAAGTCCTGTGGTTCGAGGGCAGCTGATGAGGCCCACGACGAGGACTCCTGCCATCTCGATGCCGACGGCGACGAGCGCCAGACGGCGGCGGTTGGTGGCGAGCGCCGCTGTGGCGACGATGTAGATCGACCGCCGCGAAAGCGCTCAGGCCGTAGGGCACCGGCGCCTCGGACGCCTTGGTGGCGAGCTGGAGTGCGGAGCGACCGGTGGCCGCGAGCGCGAAGACGCCGTACACGAAGACGAGGACACGACCGAAGCCACGGCCCGTGCCGGCCGGCGCGCGGTCAGCCACCGGCGGCCCAGATGTCGGCGAGGCGAACGAACATGAACGGCACGAGCAGCACCGCGACGAGCAGTACGGCGGTGCCGCCGCGGCTGCGCTCCCCCGACGACCACACCACACCGGCCGGGATGAGCAGGAGGACGCCGACCAGGTAGCCGACGTACTCCCACACCGAGACACCGGCCGGGTACGTCGCCGGTGACGCGCACGATGCCGAGGACGAGATGGACGACCAGCGCGATCTCGGCGACGGCGAGGACGTTGAGGAGGACCCGGCCGGGCGCCTGGTCGCGCACGATCAGGACGACGAGCCACAGCGCGCGCGAGCAGGCACACCGCAGTGAGCGCGAGCTGGAGTGGGAGCATCGATCGGTCCGGGTCAGGCCCAGAGCTGGCCCTCGAGGCGGTCCTCGGCCTCGTCGATGGTGCCCTCGTAGGCGCCGGTGGACAGGTACTTCCAGCCGCCGTCGCAGACGACGAACGCGATGTCGGCGCGCTCCCCCGCCTTGACCGCCTTGGCGGCCTGGCCGAGGGCGGCGTGCAGGATCGCGCCGGTCGAGATGCCGGCGAAGATGCCCTCCTGCTCGAGCAGCTCCCGGACGCGGCGTACGGCGTCGCGGGGGCCGACCGAGAAGCGGGAGTCGATCAGGGACTCGTCGTACAGCTCGGGGACGAAGCCCTCGTCGAGGTTGCGCAGGCCGTAGACCAGCTCGCCGTAGCGCGGCTCGGCGGCGACGATCTTCACCTCGGGCTTGTGGGCGCGGAAGAAGCGGCTGACGCCCATCAGGGTGCCGGTGGTGCCGAGGCCGCCGACGAAGTGGGTGACCTCGGGGAGGTCGGCGAGGATCTCGGGGCCGGTGCCCTCCTCGTGGGAGAGCGCGTTGGCCTCGTTGCCGTACTGGTAGAGCATCACCCAGTCGGGGTGCTCCTCGGCGATCTCCTTGGCGCGGCGTACGGCCTCGTTGGAGCCGCCGGCGGCGGGCGAGGAGACGATCTCGGCGCCCCACATGCGCAGCAGCTGGCGGCGCTCCTCCGAGGTGTTCTCCGGCATCACGCAGACGAGCCGGTAGCCCTTGAGCGTCGCGGCCATGGCCAGCGAGATGCCGGTGTTGCCGCTGGTCGGCTCCAGGATCGTGCAGCCGGGACGGAGCATGCCGTCCTTCTCGGCCTGCTCGATCATCTTCAGCGCCGGCCGGTCCTTGATCGAGCCGGTCGGGTTGCGGTCCTCGAGCTTGGCCCAGAGCCGGACGTCGGGGCCTCCTTGTTGAACGGGGCGACAGCCGCGGCAGGCCGATCAGCGGGGTGCCGCCGACCGAGTCGAGGAGGTTGTCGTACTTCACGGTGATCGAGCCTGTCGGGATCAGCCGCCGGCGACGGCCGGGAGCACGACGACCTGGTCGCCGTCGGAGAGCTCGGTGCCGAGGCCGCCGGTGAACCGGACGTCCTCGTCGTTGACGTAGAGGTTCACGAAGCGGCGCAGGTCGCCCTGCCCGTCCGGTCGGCCTCGATGAGGCGCTCCTTGATGCCGGGGTGGTTGCTCTCGAGGTCGTCGATGAGCTCGCTGAGCGTCGCCCCCGTCGCCTCGACCGCCTTCTCCCCGCCGGTGTAGGTGCGCAGGATGGTCGGGATCCGGACCTCGATGGCCATGGAACTCACTCGCTCTCGTTCGTGGGTGTCTCGTCGGTCACGAGGACCTCTTCCTCGGTCACCTCGCCGTCGACGATTCTGTAGGACCTGAACTCCACGGGGCCCTCACTATTCCCGTGCTCACGTGTGCTGACCAGCACATAGTGGGCGCCCGGCTCGCTCGCCAGGCCGATGTCGGTGCGGCTCGGGTAGGCCTCGGTCGCCGTGTGCGAGTGGTAGATCACCACCGGCTCCTCGTCCTTGGTCCACATCTCCTTGTAGAGCGCCAGCAGCTCCCCGGAGTCGAACTCGTAGAAGGTCGGCGACCCCGCTGCGTTGACCATCTCCACCACCCGCTCCGGGCGGTCGCTGCCCTCGGGCCCCGCGACGATGCCGCAGGCCTCGTCGGGGTGGTCCCGCTTGGCGTGCGCGACGATCGCGTCACGCACCGCGGCGGAGATGGTCAGCACGGCTCAAGCGTAGTGAGCGCGGTGCCGTCGCCCGAGTCCGGTCCAGTCGGTGGCCGTCGTACGGCCGCACTCGCCGCAACCCGGCGGTTGAGCTTGTCGAACCTCGATCCGGTGGTTTCGACAAGCTCAACCAGCGGGGTCACCGTCTGCGTGCGAGTCGAGCCTCGCGATCAGGTCGCGGCCTGGACCAGGGTCTCCTGCAGGTAGCCGAGCCAGTCGTAGATGTCGTGGACCTGCGCGCGGGGGTCGTCGTCGGGCAGCGAGCCAGTAGTCCTCGTCGCCCTCCTCGACGCCGAGCCGGGTCGCGATCGCCAGCCGCATGTCGGTGAAGGAGCGCATCCAGGTCATCGCGGCCTGCTGGTCGAGCTCGACGTCGATGAACAGGCCGTCCTCGGGCTCCGGCGGCAGCCCGGCCTCCTCGAGGGCGTCGATGATCGTCGCCGCGGCCTCCGCCTTGCCGTCGCGCAGGGTGCTCTCGGTGAAGCGGCGGAAGTCGCCGGCCGCCTCCTCGTCGTCGGGGTAGGCCGTGGGGAACAGCCGCGCGAGCACCGGGTCGTCGGGCGCGGTGGTGGGGCCGGAGAAGTCGAGCAGCTCCTCGAGCGGGTCGCTCCGGTTCGAGGACGTGGCCGCCTCGTTGCGCAGCAGCTCGATCAGCTGGGCGGCCAGGGAGCGCAGCAGGTCGGCCTCGAAGGACGGTGAAGGTCGCGACGCACGCGCCGCTGCGGCGGTGCCGCTTGAAGCCGCTCATGAACCGGTCCTCATGCATCGGCCTTCTGCATCGTCGCCCACAGGCCGTACTCGTGCATCGCCTGGACGTCGCGCTCCATCTCCTCGCGGCTCCCCGTGGACACCACCGAGCGGCCGTCCTCGTGCACCTCCATCATCAGCTTCTCGGCCTTCTCCTTGGAGTAGCCGAAGTACTTCTGGAACACGAAGGTGACGTAGGACATCAGGTTGACCGGGTCGTTCCAGACGATGGTCACCCAGGGCCGCGCCAGCTGCGTGGCGTCGTCGACCTCGGGCTCCTCGAGCTCGACCGGAGACGTGGACACGGCCTCATTGTGCCCACAGGTCGTGCGGGCGAGCGTCACGGCCGCCTAGGGTGAGCCCGTGAACACCTCCCCCGGCAGGTCGACCGCGCTGCTGACCGACCACTACGAGCTGACGATGCTGCAGGCCGCGCTCGACTCGGGCGCCGCCCACCGCCGTTCGGTCTTCGAGCTGTTCCCCCGCCGCCTGCCCGCCGGGCGCCGGTACGGCGTCGTCGCCGGCGTCGGCCGGGCGCTCGACGCGATCGAGGCGTTCCGCTTCACCGACGCACGAGATCGGGCTGCTGCGCGAGCAGCAGATCGTCGACGAGCCGACGCTCGCCTACCTGGCCGACTACCGCTTCAGCGGCGACATCTGGGGCTACCCCGAGGGCGAGACCTACTTCCCCTACTCCCCGCTGCTGGTCGTCGAGTCGACGTTCGCCGAGGCGGTGCTGCTGGAGACCGTGCTGCTCTCGATCTACAACCACGACTCGGCGATCGCCTCGGCCGCCTCGCGGATGACGTGGGCCGCCGGCGAGCGGCCGTGCATCGAGATGGGCTCGCGCCGTACCCACGAGTGGGCGGCGGTGGCCGCCGCCCGCGCGGCGTACGTCGCCGGCTTCACCGCCACCTCCAACCTGCGCGCCCGCCTGGAGTACGGCGTCCCGACCACCGGCACCAGCGCGCACTCCTTCACGCTGCTGCACGACACCGAGGACGACGCCTTCCGCGCGCAGGTCGACTCGCTCGGCAAGGGCACCACGCTGCTCGTCGACACCTACGACATCGCCGAGGCCGTGCGGCTCGGCGTCGAGGTCGCCGGCCCCGACCTCGGCGCGGTCCGCATCGACTCCGGCGACCTCGGCCTGCTCGCCCACCAGGTGCGCGACCAGCTCGACGAGCTCGGCGCGACGCAGACCCGCATCATCGTCACCTCCGACCTCGACGAGTTCGCGATCGCCGGGCTCGCCGGCGGCCCCGGTCGACGGCTACGGCGTCGGCACCCAGCTGGTCACCGGCAGCGGCCACCCGACCTGCGGCTTCGTCTACAAGCTGGTCGCCCGCGAGGACGCCGACGGCGAGCTGGTCGGGGTCGCCAAGAAGAGCAAGGACAAGATCTCGGTCGGCGGCCGCAAGTACGCCCTGCGCCGGCTCTCCGCCGACGGCGTCGCCGAGGCCGAGGTGATCGGCATCGGCCAGCCCGCCGAGAACGACGGCGACGACCGGCCGCTGCTGGTGCCGCTGGTCCGCGACGGCGAGGTCGTCGGGCGCGAGCCGCTCGAGGCCGCCCGCGAGCGGCACCTGCGCTCGCGCGCCGAGCTGCCCCTCGTGGCCCGCCAGCTGTCCAAGGGCGAGCCCGTCATCGAGACGCGCTTCGAGGGCTACGAGCGGTGAGCGTCCTGACAGCCCCGCTGCGCATGAGTAGCCTCCACGACATGAAGCAGGCGCTGATCGTCGTCGACGTGCAGAACGACTTCTGCGAGGGCGGCTCCCTGCCCGGTCGACGGGCGGCGCCCAGGTCGCGAGCGACATCGCCGCGCTGCTGCACCACTGGACGCGGCAGGACCCCAAGGCGCCGGCGTACGACGTCGTGGTGGCGACCAAGGACCACCACGTCGACCCGGGCGACCACTGGTCGAGCAAGCCCGACTTCGTCGACTCCTGGCCGGTGCACTGCGAGGTCGGCACCGACGGCGAGGCCTTCCACCCCAACCTCGACCCGCAGCCGTTCGACGCGATCTTCCTCAAGGGCGAGCACGCCGCGGCGTACTCCGGCTTCGAGGGCACGCGACCGCGACGGCGACCGCGCTCGCCGACTGGCTGCGCGGCCACGAGGTCGACCAGGTCGACGTCTGCGGCATCGCCACCGACCACTGCGTCCGGGCGACCGCGCTCGACGCCGTCGGCAACGGCTTCACCACCCGGGTCCTGCTCGACCTGTGCGCCGGGGTGGCGCCGGACACGACCGAGGCGCGCTCGCGAGATGCGCGAC
>CAVRQA010000016.1:0-118906 GCA_963723255.1 uncultured Actinomycetota bacterium | reverse complement strand
GCGCGCGGTGATCGAGAAGGGCCCGAACGCCAGCCTCGTGGTGCCGTAGGGGATGAAGTCGAACTCCTCGTTCATCCCCGGGTTCTCGTCGAGGTCGTAGGCCTTCGCCAACCGGCGGGCGCTGTCGACGGGGCCGTAGACCGGGATCCTCGGCAGCGCACCTCCGGGGTGGTACTTGCGCATGACGTAGTAGCCGCACAGGTCGAGGCAGTGGTCGGCGTGCAGGTGGGAGAGGAAGACGGCGTCGATGTTGGTCGCGTCGGAGTATCTCTGCAGCGACCCGAGGGCCCCGTTGCCGAGGTCGAGCAGGATCCGCCAGATGCGGGTGTCGTCCGCGGCCTCGACGAGGTAGCAGCTCGCCGAGGAGTCCGGGCCGGGATAGGAACCCGAGTTGCCGATGACAGTCAGCTTCATCGGGACATCACCCACGCGCCGCCGGCGTACTGGGTGACGGCGTCGAGCTCGGGTCCGAGGAACCGACGTCCGGTCGTCGCGAACTCCTCGGGCTGGCCCGTGGTCAGGAACCGGTGCACCGGCTGCTCGCCCGCGCTGCGCTCGATCCCGTGCTCCACCAGCGTGCGGTAGACGTCCTTCGCGCACTCCTCGGCGCTGCTCACGAGGGTGACGCCGTCGCCCATCACCAGCGAGATCGCGCCGGTGAGCAGCGGGTAGTGGGTGCACCCGAGGATCAGGGTGTCGACGCCGGCCTCGGTGAGGGGGTCGAGGTAGTCGTGGGCGACGGCCTGGAGCTCCGGCCCACTGGTGATCCCCTGCTCGACGAGTTCGACGAAACGGGGGCAGGCTTGCGTGGTCAGGGTGATGTGCGGCGCCGCCGCGAAGGCGTCCTGGTAGGCGAGCGACTCGGCCGTGGCGCGGGTGCAGATGACCCCGATGCGACCGCTGTGGGTGGCGGCCACGGCGCGGCGGGTCGCGGGCAGGATCACCTCGACCACGGGTACGTCGTACCGCTCCCGGGCGTCACGCAGCATCGCGGCGCTGGCGGAGTTGCACGCGATGACCAGGGCCTTGACGCCCTGGTCGACGAGGTGGTCGAGGCACTCGAGGGCATACTCGCGGACCTCGCCGATCGGCTTGGGCCCGTAGGGCTGACGTGCGGTGTCGCCGAGGTAGACCACCGCCTCGTGCGGCAGCTGGTCCATGACGGCCCGGGCGACGGTCAGACCGCCGAAGCCCGAGTCGAAGATCCCGATCGGCGCGTCAGTCACAAGGCCCAAGGCTAGTAGTCACCATCCCCTCAAAGGCAGCAAACGCGACTGAGGTCACCCTGTCGCTTGCCTGTCCGTACCCACGGATCGGCGCAGTAGTCAGGTCCGGCTGCCGCGCAGGACCCACCACAGACCGACGAAGGGCAGCACGAGCGGGACGTACCCGTACCCCGCGCCGAAGCTCGACCACACCGTGGCGTCCTGGAAGTCCTGTGGTTCGAGGGCACTGATGAGGCCCACGACGATCGACTCCTGCCATCTCGATGCCGACGGCGACGAGCGCCAGACGGCGGCGGTTGGTGGCGAGCGCCGCTGTGGCGACGATGTAGATCACCGCCGCGAAAGCGCTCAGGCCGTAGGGCACCGGCGCCTCGGACGCCTTGGTGGCGAGCTGGAGTGCGGAGCGCCCGGTGGCCGCGAGCGCGAAGACGCCGTACACGAAGACGAGGACACGACCGAAGCCACGGCCCGTGCCGGCCGGCGCGCGGTCAGCCACCGGCGGCCCAGATGTCGGCGAGGCGAACGAACATGAACGGAACGAGCAGCACCGCGACGAGCAGTACGGCGGTGCCGCCGCGGCTGCGCTCCCCCGACGACCACACCACACCGGCCGGGATGAGCAGGAGGACGCCGACCAGGTAACCGACGTACTCCCACACCGAGACACCGGCGGGTACGTCGCCGGTGACGCGCACGATGCCGAGGACGAGATGGACGACCAGCGCGATCTCGGCGACGGCGAGGACGTTGAGGAGGACCCGGCCAGGCGCCTGGTCGCGCACGATCAGGACGACGAGCCACAGCGCGGCGAGCAGGCACACCGCAGTGAGCGCGAGCTGGAGTGGGAGCATCGATCGGTCCGGGTCAGGCCCAGAGCTGGCCCTCGAGGCGGTCCTCGGCCTCGTCGATGGTGCCCTCGTAGGCGCCGGTGGACAGGTACTTCCAGCCGCCGTCGCACACGACGAACGCGATGTCGGCGCGCTCCCCCGCCTTGACCGCCTTGGCGGCCTGGCCGAGGGCGGCGTGCAGGATCGCTCCCGTCGAGATGCCGGCGAAGATGCCCTCCTGCTCGAGCAGCTCCCGGACGCGGCGTACGGCGTCGCGGGGGCCGACCGAGAATCGGGAGTCGATCAGGGACTCGTCGTACAGCTCGGGGACGAAGCCCTCGTCGAGGTTGCGCAGGCCGTAGACCAGCTCGCCGTAGCGCGGCTCGGCGGCGACGATCTTCACCCCGGGCTTGTGGGCGCGGAAGAAGCGGCTGACGCCCATCAGGGTGCCGGTGGTGCCGAGGCCACCGACGAAGTGGGTGACCTCGGGGAGGTCGGCGAGGATCTCGGGGCCGGTGCCCTCCTCGTGGGAGAGCGCGTTGGCCTCGTTGCCGTACTGGTAGAGCATCACCCAGTCGGGGTGCTCCTCGGCGATCTCCTTCGAGCGGCGCACGGCCTCGTTGGAACCTCCGGCGGCGGGCGAGGAGACGATCTCTGCTCCCCACATGCGCAGCAGCTGACGGCGCTCCTCCGAGGTGTTCTCCGGCATCACGCAGACGAGCCGGTAGCCCTTGAGCGTCGCGGCCATGGCGAGCGAGATGCCGGTGTTGCCGCTGGTCGGTTCCAGGATCGTGCAGCCGGGACGAAGGATGCCGTCCTTCTCGGCCTGCTCGATCATCTTCAGCGCCGGCCGGTCCTTGATGGAGCCGGTCGGGTTGCGGTCCTCGAGCTTGGCCCAGAGCCGGACGTCGGGGCCTCCCTTGTTGAACGGGGCAGACAGCCGCGGCAGGCCGATCAGCGGCGTGTTGCCGACCGAGTCGAGGAGGTTGTCGTACTTCATGGTGACCGAGCCTGTCGGGATCAGCCGCCGGCGACGGCCGGGAGCACGACGACCTCGTCGCCGTCGGAGAGCTCGGTGCCGAGGCCGCCGGTGAACCGGACGTCCTCGTCGTTGACGTAGAGGTTCACGAAGCGGCGCAGGTCTCCCTGCCCGTCCGCGTCGGCCTCGATGAGGCGCTCCTTGATGCCCGGGTGGTTGCTCTCGAGGTCGTCGATGAGCTCGCTGAGCGTCGACCCCGTCGCCTCGACCGCCTTCTCCCCGCCGGTGTAGGTGCGCAGGATGGTCGGGATCCGGACCTCGATGGCCATGGAACTCACTCGCTCTCGTTCGTGGGTGTCTCGTCGCTCACGAGGACGTCTTCCTCGGTCACGGTGCCGTCGACGATTCTGTAGGACCTGAACTCCACGGGGCCCTCACTATTCCCGTGCTCACGTGTGCTGACCAGCACATAGTGGGCTCCCGGCTCTGCCGCCAGGCCGATGTCGGTGCGGCTCGGGTAGGCCTCGGTCGCCGTGTGCGAGTGGTAGATCACCACGGGCTCCTCGTCCTTGGTCCACATCTCCTTGTAGAGCGCCAGCAGCTCCCCGGAGTCGAACTCGTAGAAGGTCGGTGACCCCGCTGCGTTCACCATCTCGACCACCCGCTCCGGGCGGTTGCTGCCCTCGGGCCCCGCGACGATCCCGCAGGCCTCGTCGGGGTGGTCCCGCTTCGCGTGCGCGATGATCGCGTCACGCACCGCGGCGGAGATGGTCAGCACGGCTCAAGGGTAGTGAGCGCGGTGCCGTCGCCCGAGTCCGGTCCAGTTGCGCGGTCTCGTCGCCGCACCACACGACCGGTGGCCGTCGTACGGCCGCACTCGCCGCAACCCCGGCGGTTGAGCTTGTCGAAACCTCGATCCGGTGGTTTCGACAAGCTCAACCAGCGGTGGTCACCGTCTGCGTGCGAGTCGAGCCTCTCGATCAGGTCGCGGCCTGGACGAGGGTCTCCTGCAGGTAGCCGAGCCAGTCGTAGATGTCGTGGACCTGCGCGCGGGGGTCGTCGTCGGGGAGCCCTAGCCAGTAGTCCTCGTCGCCCTCCTCGACGCCGAGCCGCGTCGCGATGGCCAGCCGCATGTCCGTGAAGGAGCGCATCCAGATCATCGCGTCCTGCTGGTCGAGCTCGACGTCGATGAACAGGCCGTCCTCGGGCTCCGGCGGCAGTCCGGCCTCCTCGAGGGTGTCGATGATCGTCGCGGCGGCATCGGCCTTGCCGTCGCGCAGGGTGCTCTCGGTGAAACGGCGGAAGTCGCCGGCCGCCTCGTCGTCGTCGGGGTACGCCGTGGGGAACAGCCTCGCGAGAACAGGGTCGTCAGGAGCTGTGGTCGGGCCGGAGAAGTCGAGCAGGTCCTCGAGCGGGTCGCTCCGGTTCGAGGAGGTGGCCGCCTCGTTGCGGAGCAGCTCGATCAGCTGTGCTGCGAGGGAGCGCAACAGGTCGGCCTCGAAGGAGGTGAAGTTCGCGACGCACGCGCCACTGCGGCGGTGCCGCTTGAAGCCGCTCATGAACCGGTCCTCATGCATCGGCTTTCTGCATCGTGGCCCACAGGCCGTACTCGTGCATCGCCTGGACGTCGCGCTCCATCTCCTCGCGACTCCCCGTGGACACCACCGAGCGGCCGTCCACGTGCACCTCCATCATCAGCTTGGAGGCCTTGGCCTTGGAGTAGCCGAAGTACTTCTGGAACACGAAGGTCACGTAGGACATCAGGTTCACGGGGTCGTTCCAGACGATGGTCACCCAGGGACGCGCCAGCAGCGTGGCGTCGTCGACCTCGGGTTCCTCGAGCTCGACCGGAGACGTGGACACGGCCTTATTGTGCCCACAGGTCGTGCGGTGCGAGCGTCACGGCCGCCATAGGGTGAGCTTGTGAACACCTCCCCCGGCAGGTCGACGGCGCTGCTGACGGACCACTACGAGCTGACGATGCTGCAGTCCGCCCTCGACTCGGGTGCTGCCCACCGCCGTTCGGTCTTCGAGCTCTTCCCTCGCCGCCTCCCCGCTGGCCGTCGGTACGGCGTGGTCGCGGGCGTGGGGCGGGCCCTCGACGCGATCGAGTCGTTCCGGTTCACCGACGCAGAGATCGGGCTGCTGCGTGAGCACCAGATCGGGGACGAGCAGACGCTCGCCTACCTCGCCGACTACCGCTTCGGTGGCGACATCTGGGGCTACCCGGAGGGCGAGACCTACTTCCCCTACTCCCCGTTGATGGTGGTCGAGGCCACGTTCGCCGAGGCGGTGCTGCTCGAGACCGTGCTGCTGTCCATCTACAACCACGACTCGGCGATCGCGTCCGCCGCCTCGCGGATGTCGTGGGCCGCAGGCGAACGGCCGTGCATCGAGATGGGTTCGCGCCGTACGCACGAATGGGCTGCGGTGGCGTCCGCCCGGGCGGCGTACGTCGCCGGTTTCACCGCGAGCTCCAACCTGCGCGCCCGGCTGGAGTACGGCGTCCCCACCGCCGGCACCAGCGCGCACTCGTTCACGCTGCTCCACGACACCGAGGAGGACGCGTTCCGCGCGCAGGTCCACTCCCTCGGCAAGGGCACCACCCTGCTCGTCGACACCTACGACATCGCCGAGGCCGTGAGGCTCGGCGTGGAGGTGGCGGGGCCCGACCTGGGCGCCGTCCGTATCGACTCCGGGGACCTCGGCCTGCTCGCCTACCGGGTCCGCGCCCAGCTCGACGAGCTCGGGGCGACGCAGACGAGGATCATCGTGACCTCCGACCTCGACGAGTTCGCGATCGCGGGTCTGTCGGCGGCTCCCGTCGACGGGTACGGCGTGGGCACCGAGCTGGTCACCGGGAGCGGCCACCCGACCTGTGGCTTCGTCTACAAGCTGGTGGCCCGCGAGGACACCGACGGCCAGCTGGTCGGGGTGGCCAAGAAGAGCAAGGACAAGATCTCGATCGGGGGCCGCAAGTACGCCCTGCGCCGTCTCTCCTCCGACGGCGTGGCCCAGGCCGAGGTGATCGGCGTCGGCCAGCCCGCGGAGAACGACGGCGACGACCGGCCACTGCTGGTGCCGCTCGTCCGGGACGGCGACATCGTGGGTCGTGAGTCGCTCGAGGCCGCGCGCGAGCGACACGTCCGCTCGCGTGCCGAGCTGCCGCTCGTGGCGCGCCAGCTGTCCAAGGGCGACCCCGTGATCGAAACGCGGTTCGAGGGCTACTGAGCATTGCTGCGGTCCTGACAGCCCCGCTGCGCATGAGTAGCCTCCACCACATGAAGCAGGCGCTGATCGTGGTCGACGTGCAGAACGACTTCTGCGAGGGCGGTTCGCTCCCGGTCACGGGCGGCGCCCAGGTCGCGAGCGACATCGCCGCGCTGCTGCACCACTGGACCCGTCAGGACCCGAAGGCGCCGGCGTACGACGTCGTCCTGGCCACCAAGGACCACCACATCGACCCGGGCGCCCACTGGTCGCGCAAGCCCGACTTCGTCGACTCGTGGCCGGTGCACTGCAAGGTCGGGACCGAGGGCGAGGCCTTCCACCCCAACCTGGACCCGCAGCCGTTCGACGCGGTCTTCCTCAAGGGCGAGCACGCCGCCGCCTACTCGGGATTCGAGGGAAAGGACCGCGACGGCACCGCGCTCGCCGACTGGCTGCGCAGCCACGAGGTCGACCGGGTGGATGTGTGCGGGCTCGCCACGGACCACTGCGTGCGGGCGACGGCGCTCGACGCAGTCAGGAACGGCTTCACCACCCGGCTCCTGCTCGACCTGTGCGCCGGCGTGGCGCCGGACTCCACGGAGAGCGCGCTGAGCGAGATGCGCGACGCCGGGGTCAGCATTCACTGACCCGAGTGGCGTGCGAGCTATCGCAGGACCTCGATCGGGCACTGCGGGCCTGTTGCCCTCGCCAGTCGCGCATCGGCAGTGACCAACGGCACCGCGAGCGCTTCGGCAAGTGCGACGTAGGCGCCGTCGTACACGCTGAGGTTGTCGCGCAGCTCCCAACACCGCGAGATCAGCCGCAGGGAGGGCACTCGTTCCAGGGGCAGCGCCAGCAGGTCCGTGAGGGCGAGATCGGCTCGACGAGAGTCGATGTGGTTCCCAGCGAGTCGCCGTCGCAGGACCGACGTGACCTCGAGGTCGACCAGGTCGGGTGCCGCGAGGGCTTCGCCGCGCAGGCGCGCTCGGGCTCGATCGCCATCGTCGGTGTCGTCCGCGAGGGCGGTCGCGAGGACGCTGGCGTCAACGACGAGCACGCTCGGCCCGCAGGGTTCTCGCGGCTTCCCTCAGCGGAACAGACCCGCCGGCCCGCCCGGCGGCGCGGTCCAGCACCTCGTCGAGCGTCGGCCGACTGGCCTCGTCGATGAGCCTGGCCAGCAGGTACTCCTGGAGCGACTGGTGCGACGCGGCGGCGCGCTTTCGCAGGATGGCGTGCGTCTCGCTCGGAACGTCCTTGATCTGCACACTGGGCATGGCGCCATTATGGCGCCACTGGCGCCGAAACCCAAGCGTTCCTCCAAACACAAACGCCCACGCACGGTTGCCCAGATTGCCGCACATGTGCCATCCGGACGGCTAACCTCGGCGGATGACCGCATCACGTTTGGCCGTGCTGGCAGCGATCACCGCGCTTGTGGCGTGGGGTCTGAAGGCTGTCGCCATCTGGGTTGCCGGTGGGTTGGGCGAGAGTCCCCTCGAGAGTCCTCTCTTCGTGCTCGGGCTCGTCGCGATCCTGGTCGCATTCATGTCGCTGGGGGTGGCCATAGCGGGAGAGCGCCCACTCCCGTTCAAGGTCATCGGCGGCGTGGTTGGCGTCGTGATCGGCTTCGCTCTCTCGATGCTGGCGTCGTCCGTCGCCGCGGCAGTCATGCCCGACTCAGCGGGCTGGGTTCAGGAGGAAGCCGGGCTGTGGTTCTCGGCCGTACTCGCAGTCGGCGTGACCGCTGCTTGGTATGCCAAGCGAGGTGCTGTGCGCGCCGCCGTGTGACCGAGGCGTCGAAGCAGCCCGGCTGGACCGAGACTTTCCAGGTCGAGGGCTGTTCGGTCCGCCGTGATGTCACGTGCGATCTCAGCAGCGCAACCTCATGGCCGCGGCGGGGTTGGGTCGGCGTCCACCTCGGCACGCCAGGGTTCCCGCCATGGTGCGGGCTCCCAGCCATCCATGATGTAGATCCGTTCGTGGGCTACCCGATCACCCTCGAACTCCATGATGCTGACAGTGAACATCCACGGCGCGGCGTCGTAGCTGATCAGGTACTCGGTGACTACCAGGTCTTCGCGGTGGGTGATGCGGCGGAGGTGGAACCTGAGATCTGCTGGGTACTGGCGTCGCCACTCTCGGAAGTTGGCGACACCTTCAAAGCGCTCTCCGGATTGGGGGAACTCGAGAACAGCGTGCTCGTGGTAGATCTCGTGCGCGCGGTCCTCGTCCTTGCCCGAGTACTCCCAGTGCTCGCGCAAGGAAGCGAGGAGATCGGCTTCGTCGAGCATGGCGACCCCCTATGGCTCAGAGAAATTCGAGTGTATCGAGCAAGAGCCGGCGGGATCTCGATCCATTGCCCGTCCAGCATGCGACGTGGGCTCTGGACCGGCAGACTGGCTCACATGGCTCGGTCAGGTCGCGAGTTCGGTACCCGGGTAGACCGGCCTCGGGGATGGCGACTCAGCGCGAGCCTGCTTGCGCTAGTGCTGCCGGTTGCGTCGTGCGCCGGTGACACTTCGCCCGAGTCCCGTTCCGGGGGTTCCGACCGGACGGGCGGTGCCGCTGGCACTCCTTCGGACAGCGCCTCCTCGACGCCGGCGAGTTTCGAGGCCGACATCGCTTCGATCCAGCGGGCCATGGAAACCCTCGTCGATGGCGGGTCGTCCCCGGGATGGTTGTCTTCGCCCGGCACGGGACCGACTGGCGGCTGTTGGCGAGCGGACAGTCAGTCGTGACCCCCGAGTCGCCGATGTCACCTCGCCACGTGTTCCGGATCGGCAGCATCACCAAGCCGATGGTGGCCGTGACGGTGCTCGAGCTTGTCGAGCGCGGGTTGGTCTCCCTCGATGACACCGTCGATCGGTGGCTGCCCAGCCTGGTCCCGCGGGGGGACGCCATCACGATCGAGCAGCTCCTCGATCACTCGAGCGGTCTCGCCGACTACCTCGACTCGCCGCGTTTCCCGTCTGATCTGACCCAGAGGCCGCTGAGCCCTCGGGAACTCGTCCGACTGGGCACCTCCGAGCCAGTGCTGTTCCCACCCGGTCGGGGCGCGCACTACTCCAACACCGGCTACATCCTGCTCGGCATGATCATCGAACGAGTGACACACCGGTCGCTGGCCAGCGCCCTTCACAGCGCCGTGTTCGCACCTGCCCACATGAACGCGAGCAGCCTGGGCTCGCCCGACCCCGCCACCGCACCGGTCGCCACGGGGCTACGAGAACGGCAAGGACGTCACCGCTCTGCGACTCGGGTGGGCCTGGGCCGCCGGCGCAGTCGTCTCGGACGCTCGCGACGTCGCCGCGTTCTTCAACCGCCTGCTGTCCGGTCGACTCGTACGGCGCGACCTTCTGGCCCGCATGCAAGATCCCGGCGAGCCGATGCCGGAAAACGGGTACGCCGGCTACGGGCTCGGTCTCGCGAAGGTCGAGACCGCGTGCGGAACCGCCTGGGGACACGAGGGCCAGCTGCCCGGCTTCGTCTCCGCGGCATGGGTGGATCAGAGTACGCACCGGCATGTCGTGGTCCTCGCCAACGCAACCGTCGACGCCGTCGGACTCACGTTCCAGAAGGTGATCAACACCGCTCTGTGCGGAGCCCCATGATCACGCATCACGCATCACGCATCATGCGCGAGCGCTCGACGAGGAGTTTGACCGCTGCCGTGTGACACATCCGCACATCGGCACCTCGTGCCCTCTCTGCGGGAGCACGGATGCGTGCACTTCACTGACGGTGCGGCCCGGGGGGCGAACTAGCGCGGTCGCTGTGACCAGCGCGCCCGCTCGAGCACTTCGCGCGTCCGCTCGGGCGAAACCCGGTGACTGGCGATGTCCTCGGGCCAGCTGGCCACCTCGGCTTCGGCCCATTCGGCCCAGGAGGCGACGAGGGCATAGAAGTCGGTGAGGAAGGCGCCGAAGAGGAGGGTGGTGGCGCGGCGCTGGCCATACAGCCCGTCTCCATCGGCGAACTTCTCGCCGCCCTCGATGTTGCCGGCATTCACCTCCACAGCCCACGCGCGGGCGCGGGCAATGGTGGCGAGGGCGTCGTCGCGGGTGCCGTGGTCCGCAAAGACGAGTTTGACCAGGCCTTCGAACTCGAGCGCTGGGCCGTCCCCCGGGTCGGCGAGCCACTCGGCGAGCGCGCGTCGGCCGGACGGAGTGATCGTGTACACGGTGCGCGGGCGGCGGCCGACGGCGTCCTTACGAGAGCTGGCGTACCCGTGCAGGGCGAGCTTCTTGGGCTCTTCGAACAGCTTGCTCTGCGCGCGCGGCCACGCTCGGCCGATGCTGCGGTCCATCGCCTTGGCGAGCTCGTAGGTCGAGTGCGGGCGCACCGCGAGGAGGCCGAGCACGCCGTACGTCGTCGTGGTGAGCCGTGGAAGTGCAGTTGACACGATCCTCCCTTCGGGACTAAAACTAAACCTAGCACATACTCTCTTTGGGACTATCCGGTGTGGAGGCGATGATGAACGGCATGGCGCTGGAGATCGACCCGCGGAACGCGGGCGTACTCCGTGAATGGGAAGGTGAGCACGGCACCTACTGGGCCGAGCACGCGGCGACGTACAACGCATCCATCGCTCGCTATCAGTCGGGGCTGATAGCAGCGATCGGGGCGCAGCCTGGAGAGCGGATCCTCGACGTGGGGTGCGGTTCCGGTGGGCTGGCGATTGACCTGGTGCGCGGTGCTCCAGGTACGACCGCGCTGGGGGTCGACCTGTCGACCGCCCAGCTCGAGGTGGCGAGACAACAGGCTGGCGAGCTGCCAGTGACTTTCGCGCAGGCCGACGCCCAGGTGCATGACTTCGGAGCACATTCCTTCGACGTGATCGCCAGCCGGACAGGGACCATGTTCTTCACCGACATGGCAATGGCATTCGCCAACCTTGCCAAGGCGACCCGACCCGGCGGTCGCTTGGTGATGCTCGTGTGGCGCGGGATCCAGGACAACGAGTGGCTCCGCGAGTTCTTTGGCGCGATCGGGCGGGTCCTGCCCATGGCTCCACCGCCGGCCGATGCCCCGGGTCCGTTCTCGCTCAGTGACCCGGATCGCGTGCGCGAACTGCTTCACGCAGCAGGCTGGGCCGATGTCACCTTCGCCGCCGCTGACGAACAGATGTTGTTCGGGCCAGACCCGGACGCTGCGACCGTGTTCATGGTCGGCCAGATGAAGTGGCTGTTCGACAAGCTCGACGACGTCGGCAAGCGGCAGGCCGAGGCGAACCTGCACGAGGTCATGGCCGCACATGCCGGCGAGGACGGCGTGCTCCTCGATTCCGGTGCCTGGATCGTCACCGCTACCTGCCCTTGAACTCCGCACGCCGCTTCTCCGCGAACGCGCGCATCCCCTCGGCGACGTCGTCGGTCCGCAGCAGCAGGGACTGACCGGCCCGCTCGCGCTGGAAGGCGCCGTCGAGCGCGCCGAGGGTCGCCGCGTTGACCGCCTTCTTGGTGGCCGCGAACGCCAACGGTGCCCCGCGGGAGAGCCGGCCGACGATCTTGTCGAGCTGCTCGGCGTAGTCCGCGTCGGCGTAGACGTGCGAGACCAGCCCTGCGTCGTACGCCTCCCGCGCGGAGAGCAGGTCCGAGAGCAGCGCCAGCCGCATGGCCTTCGCCCGGCCGACCGAGGCAGCGACCGTGGCGGTCGCTCCCCCGTCGGGCATCAGGCCGATCTTGGTGAAGGCAAGGGTGAGCGCCGCGGACTCCGTCGCCACCACCAGGTCGCAGGCGAGCGCCGCGGACATGCCGACCCCTGCCGCGATGCCGTTGAGCCCGCACACGACCGGCTTGTCGAGCTCGATGATCGACCGGATCAGCATGTTGGCGCCGTCGACCGATCGGGAGTCGTAGTTCTCCTGGGCGTTCTCGCCACCGAGGTCGGCTCCAGCGGAGAACGCTCCACCGGAGCCGGTGAGCACGACCAGCCGTACGTCGTCACGCGAGGTCGCGCCCCGCAGCTGCTCGATGATGCCGATCACCATCTCGCCGGTCAGCGCGTTGAAGTGCTCGGGCCGGTTCAGCGTCAGCCACAGCGCCCCGTCGTCGAGCCGGACCTCCAGGTCGCTCATGACAGAACCTCCTCTGCGGCGTTCGCGCCGCTTCGGCACGACCGGGTGTGGTGGCGTGCGCGACCATCCAAGACGTTGACAGTTTCACTGTCAACGTCGTGTGCATGAACGGTGCGGTCACGTTAGTGTCGGTTGGATGGTCAACGTGCTGGTGATCGCCGACGAGGTGGCGTCCAACCTGCAGGAACGCACCCTGCGGGAGATCGCCCCCGACCTGGTGCTGTCCGCCGGTGACCTGCCCTGGGACTACCTCGAGTGGATCGCCTCGTCGGTCGACGTACCGATGGTCTTCGTCCCCGGCAACCACGATCCGGAGGTCAAGTCCGAGAGACGAGGTCGCTTCGCCGACTACCTCGAGTGGGGCGGGATGAGCGAGTACCCCCGACCGCACGGCGTGATCAACGCCGACCAGCAGGTCATCGAGGCAGCCGGGCTCCGGATCGGCGGCCTGGGCGGCTGCGTGAGGTACAACAAGGGACCCCACCAGTACACCCAGCGTCAGTACTCCTCGCGGGTCAACCGGCTGGTGCGCAAGGCACGCTCGGGCGGGCCTGTCGACGTCCTCCTCACCCACGCCCCACCGCTGGGTCTGGGAGACGGCGAGGACGGACCGCACGTCGGGATCGCGGCACTCCCCGGGCTCCTGACCAGGCTCGAACCGACCTGGCACCTGCACGGTCACATCCACCCCTACGGGAAGACGATGCCCGACCGACACCTCGGGAGGACCACGATCCGCAACGTGATCCCGTGGAGGGTGGTCGACATCACGCCCAGGATGTCCCAGGTGGCAGCCCGCCCTGCCTGACGGGAGGGACAATGGAGCCATGAGAGACACCGGTTCACCGCGGGTGGACGCCGAGGTCGACTTCCTGCGGGTTCGTCGGCACCAGACGCTGTCCAAGCTGGCGACCTGGATGCGCAGCGACGCCGACACCGTCACCGAGACGCTGTCCTTCGCGGCTGTCGTCGATGCACTCGGCCGGCGCGGCGAACGCTCGCTGGGTGTCCAGCTGATCCGCCTCGACCAGATCGTCGGCTCGGTCGACAAGGTCAAGGACTTCGACCGACGTTTCCGGCCCACGTCGGACCGCAGTCGGCAGCGCTGGCAGGCGCTCGCCGAGAAGAGCCGTCTCGGCGAGTACCTCCCGCCCATCGACGTCTACAAGCTCGGCAACCTCTACTTCGTGATCGACGGGCACCACCGGGTGTCGGTGGCCCGGGCCCAGGGCGCCACCGACATCGACGCCCACGTCACCGAGATCGACACCGTCGTCTCGACCGAGGGGATCGGCGGTCGACGCGACCTCGACGGCAAGAACTGGGGCCTGCGGTTCCTCAAGCGGGTCCCCTTGACCGGCGAGCGCCGGACGGAGATCAACTGCACCGACCCCACCGACTACCACCGGCTCGCGGAGATGATCGAGGCCTGGGCCTGCCGCACCATGCACGACGAGGGCGCCTACTTCGACCAGGCGACGATGGCTCAGCGCTGGTTCGACGAGGAGTACACCCCCGTCGTCGAGATGATCGACGAGGCCGGCGTACGCGGCCGCGACGAGACCGGGGCCGACGCCTACATCCGGGTCGCCAAGGAGCGCTACCGCCTCATCCGGGAGCACGACTGGAACCGCGACGTCATGAAGATGGTGGCGGACCAGGCGGTCCGCAAGGGTCGGCGATCGAACCCGGGAGGGTCGGTCACCGCCTGACCCGGCGAGCTCAGCCCAGCAGCAGCCACACGGCGACGTCCGAGGGGAGACCCCCTGACAGATCGACGTCGGCGCTGGCCACGAGCACCTCACCGGTCTCCGGCAGGGCCACCGGGTCCCCACCCACGTTGGCGATCACGCGCACCACTGCTCCCGACCCGAGACTCATGTCGAAGGCGAGCACGTCCTCGCCGAGGTCGACCCAGGACAGCTCGCCCCGGCCGATGCGGTGCGCGCGGCGGAGACGCAGCAAGGTGCGGTAGAGCTCCAGGGTCGAACCCGCGACACCGGTCTGGCGGTCGACCGCCAGCTCGCCGTACTCCTCCGGTTGCGGCAGCCAGGTCGCGCCCGACGGACCGAACCCGTACGACGGTGCGTCGCCTTCCCACGGCATCGGGACCCGGCACCCGTCGCGACCGCGGTTCGCATGGCCCGAGCGCTCCCAGGCGGGGTCCTGTCGCACCTCGTCGGGCAGCCGGGTCGCCTCGGGCAGGCCGAGCTCCTCCCCCTGGTAGAGGTACGCCGAGCCGGGCAGACCCAGCATCACCGTCGTGGCGGCCCGCGCACGCCGGAGCCCCACCTCAGCATCGGGTTGCGGGTCGTCGATGCCGATCCCCGGCATCCGCAGCGGGCCGGGCACCGGCTCGTAGCCGAGCCGCGAGGCGTGGCGGACCACGTCGTGGTTCGACAGGACCCACGTCTGCGGCGCGGAGTGCTCCGCCACGGCCGCGAGCGACTCCGTGATCTCCGCGCGCATCTCCCGGGCGATCCACGGCGTCATCAGGAACGGGAAGTTGAACGACTGGTGCAGCTCGTCACCGCGGACGTACCTGGCGAGCGACTCCGCGGGGAGCACCCACGCCTCGGCCACCAGGATGCGGTCGGCGTCCTCGCCCTCGACCGAGTAGGAGTCGGTGACCTTGCGCCAGCGACGGTAGATGTCGTGGACGCCGGGCTGGTCCCACATCGGCAGCACGTCGGTCCGCTGGGCCTCGGCGTAGCCGACCGCTGCATCGGGCAGTCCGTCGGCCTTGACCAGTCCATGGGCGACGTCGATCCGGAAGCCGTCGACCCCGCGGTCGAGCCAGAAGCGCAGCACCGACTCCATCTCGTCGCCGACCTCGGGGTTGGTCCAGTCGAAGTCGGGCTGGGTCATGTCGAAGAGGTGGAGATACCACTGCCCGGGTGTCCCGTCGGGCTCGGTGACCCGCGTCCACCCCGGCCCGCCGAACGTGCTCTCCCAGTTGTTCGGTGGCAGCTCGCCGTGGTCGCCCCTCCCGTCGCGGAAGATGTAGCGAGCCCGGGCCGGGCTGCCAGGCCCGGCGGCGAGCGCCTCCTGGAACCACGGGTGCTCGCTCGAGGAGTGGTTGGGCACGATGTCGACCAGCACCCGGACGCCGAGCTCGTGGGCGCGAGCGATCAGGACGTCGGCGTCCGCCAGGGAACCGAATCGCGGGTCGACGTCGCGGTAGTCGGCCACGTCGTAGCCGGCGTCGTGCTGCGGCGAGGTGTAGAAGGGCGAGAGCCACACGGCATCCACGCCCAGCTCGGCCAGGTGGGGCAACCGGGCCGTGATGCCGGGCAGGTCCCCCATGCCGTCACCGTCGGCGTCCGCCCAGGACCGCGGATAGATCTGGTAGATGACGGCGTCGCGCCACCACGCCGGGTCAGGCATCGCACCATTTCTCTCGCAACGCGCGGATCACCTTGACGTTGCGGTTGGTGGCCACGCCGGCCGTCTTCTCGACGAACGCGTTGGACAGCTTGGCCTCGCCGTACGGCACGTCGTACAGGAGGTGGACGGCGCGGCCACGCACGACGAGACGCTCGCCCTTGATGGACGCTGACTCCAACGCCTCGCGCTGGCCCGCTGTGGGCGTCTCCTTGAGGAGGCTGACGTAGTGCCCGTAGCCCGGCCGGTGCTGCTCAGTGAGCTCGTCGGCGTCGTCGGCGACCGCGGCCAGCTCCTTCGGGGTGAGGACGATCGTCGCCACCTCGAAGCCGCGGTCCGCGGCGAAGACCTTCTCCAGCGCCGCCTCGACCTTGGCCGGCGACCGCATCGAGCTGCGCAGCAGCACGTTGCCAGTCTGGATGTGGGTCTCGACGTCCTCGAAACCTGCCTCGGTGAGCGCCTGTCGCAGCTCGGCCATCGGGTAGCCCCGCTTGCCGACGTTGACCGCCCGCAGGAATCCGATGTGGGTCGGCATGGGCGCCAACCTACTTGTCGGAGACGCCGGCCGAGTCGAACGTGGCCACCTCAGCGAGGATGCGGGCGGCCGACTGCACCAGGGGTACGGCGAGCAGCGCACCCGACCCCTCGCCCAGCCGCAGGTCGAGGTCGAGCAGCGGCGTGAGCCCGAGCGCCTCCAGCGCGACCGCGGCGCCCGGCTCCATCGAGAGGTGACCGGCCACCCAGTAGCCCACGGCGTCCGGGGCCAGCGCTGCTGCCACCAGCGCTCCGGAGGCCGCGATCACGCCGTCGACCAGGACCGGAACCCGGCGGACGGCACCACCGAGCAGGAAGCCGGCGAGGGCGGCGTGCTCGAAGCCACCGGCCTCGGCGAGCAGGTCCACGGGGTCGGGCGCCTCGCTGCGCGAGCGCAGCCGGTCGACGGCGGCGGTGACCACAGCGGTCTTGACGGCCAGGGTGGCGTCGTCGACACCGGTCCCCCGACCGGTCACCCGCTCCGGTTCCGCTCCGGTGAACGCGGCGACGAGTGCCGCGGCGGGCGTGGTGTTGGCGATGCCCATGTCACCGGTCACCAGCAGGTCCGCCCCGCTGTCGACGAGCTCGTCGGCGACGGCCAGGCCCACCTCGAGGGCTGTGACCGCCTGCTCGCGAGTCATGGCCGGGCCGAGCGCGAGGTCTGCCGTCGCGCGGGCGACGTTGGCGCGACGCAGCGACGCCGCCGGAGCGGGCTCGCTGGCCAGGCCCACGTCGACGACGGTGACGGAGGCGCCCACCTGCCGCGCGAGGGCGTTCACCACGGCGCCGCCGGCCGCGAAGTTGGCCACCATCTGCACCGTCACCTCCTGCGGCCACGGCGTCACGCCCTGGGCGTGCACCCCGTGGTCACCGGCGAAGATCGCGACGGCAGGGTGAGCAGGGACGGGGGGCGGGCAGGTGCCGGCGACGGCGCACAGTCGGGAGCCGAGCTGTTCCAGGGCTCCCATCGAGCCGCGAGGCTTGGTCAGCTGGGACTGCCGCTCGTCGGCCTCCGCCGCCGCGGCGCTCGAGACGGGGATGATTCGCGGCCAGGGCATCGGCCAGGGTCTGCTGGGGCTGCGGCATCCGCGGTCGTCTCCTCCGAAGGGGTCTCCCAAGCCTAGGGGTGAGGGTGAGATCACTTTGACTCCGGCCACTCGCTGGTGGGACTGTTCGCAGGTCGAACACCCGCGACCAGGGGAAGCCGGTCAGAATCCGGCGCTGTCCCGCAACCGTGGGCCGACCGAGGCTCGACGAGCCGAAGGTCGGCAAGCCGGAGCGCCTGCCGTGGGCTCGACTCCATTCAATGTCCGTCGCGGAAACGGACCGGAGTCAGGGGCGCGGCCGTAGTCCAGGCCACCTCCTCACCGGTCACGAGGAGGAAATTCCCGTGTCTCACATCGTCATGCGCTCACTGCGGTACGCCGTGCTCGGCGTCGCCGTAGCGCTCTCACTCACCGTCCTGCTGCCCGGTGCCGCGAACGCCGCGGCCTACCGGTACTGGGGCTACTACAACCTCAGCGGAGACACGTGGCAGTTCTCCGCCAAGGGCCCCGACCAGACCAAGCCGGCCGACGGCACCGTCGAGGGCTGGCGCTACGCCATCGGCACCGAGGGCAGCAGCCGCACCCCGAGGGTCAACGTCACCTTCGAGGACATCTGCGGCTCGACCAAGGCCAAGGCCGGGAAGAAGCGCGTCGCGGTGGTGATCGACTACGGTCGCGCCGCCGACACCGAGGACGGCAGCACGCCGCCGGACCCCAGGGCCGACTGCGCCTCGGTCGACGAGGAAGCCTCCGGCTCCGAGGTGCTGGCCGCGGTCGGCGAGGTGCGCGCCGAGAACGGGCTCGTCTGCGCCATCGACGAGGAGCCGGCCACCGGCTGCGGCGGTGAGGTCAAGCAGGTGAGCGCCGCCGCCAAGGCACCGGACCAGCCCGTGAAGCTCGAGGCGAAGCCAGCGGCGTCCCCGGCCGAGGACGAGCAGGAGGACGACACTCCGCTCGGCACGTACATCGGCATCGCGGTCGTCGTGGCCGCGGCCGCGGGACTCGGTGTGGTGGCTCTGCGTCGACGCCAAACCGCCTGACCGGTCGCGCGCGACGGCGATGGCCAACCTCCGCCCGCTCCCCCGGCTGCTCCACCCGGCAGCCTGGTGGCTGTGGGGCGTCGGGATGGCGGTCGCAGCCTCGCGCACCACGAACCCCTTCCTGCTCGTACTCGTCGTGGCCGTCGTCGGCTGGGTCGTCCTGCAGCGCCGCGAGGTCGGCGCGACCAACGCCTTCTGGCCGTTCCTGGTGATCGGGCTGTTCGTCATCGGGCTGCGGGTGGTCATGGTCACGCTCCTCGGCGGCGGCGTATCCGGCCGGGTGGTGCTGTTCCGTCTGCCGGAGGTCCCTCTGCCCGACTGGTCCAGTGGAGTGCGCCTCGGCGGGGCAGTGACGCTAGAAGGGCTGCTCGCTGCGGTGTACGAGGGCATGCGGCTGACCGCGATCCTCGCCTGCCTCGGTGCCACCAACGCACTGGCCAGCCCCCGACGACTCCTGCGCTACGTGCCGGCCACGCTGTACGAGGTCGGCACAGCCGTGGTGGTCGCCCTGACCTTCGCACCCCAGCTCGTCGACGACGCCCGTCGGGTGCGGACGGCCCGTCGACTCCGCGGACACCCCTCCCGCGGGATCACCGACATCGGTCGACTCGCGGTGCCGGTGCTGGTCGGCGCGCTGGACCGGTCGCTGGTGCTCGCCGCATCGATGGAGTCACGGGGATACGGTCGGCTGGTGCAACGCCCCACGAGCTCGACCCGGGCGGCCGGGGCGCTCACCCTGGTCGGCCTCACCGGAGTCGTCGTCGGCCTCTACGGGCTGATGGACGGCAGCAGCCCCGTGGTCCTGGGTGCCCCGATGCTGCTCGCCGGAGTGCTCTGTGCCGTCGCGGCGCTGGCCGTCGGGGCCCGCCACGACGCGAGGTCGCACTACCGACGCGACCGCTGGGGTGGCCCGGAGTGGCTGGCGTGTGCCGCAGGGTTCGTCCCGGCCGCAGGCATGGTGGTCGCCTCCACGCGCGGCTGGGCCGGGGTGGTCCCCGTCCAGGTGCCGGTGCACCTGCCCGACGTACCTCTCCTGCTGGTCGCTCTGATCGCGGTCGGCGCACTCGCCGGGGTGTTCACGCCGGAGCCTCCGGGCCTGGCCCGCCAACGGGAAGCCGCCCGATGATCCGCTTCGAACAGGTCTCGTTCAGCTACGCCGACGGCGAGCCGCCGGTCTTCGCCGACGCGGACTTCACCCTCGAGGAAGGCGAGCTGACCCTGGTGGTCGGCCCCACCGGCTCGGGGAAGTCCACGTTGCTGCGATGCATCAACGGCCTGGTCCCCCACTTCTCCGGCGGCACGCTGCGTGGACGCGTCGAGATCGACGGTCGCGACACCCGGGAGTACCGACCGCGCGACCTCGCCGACGTCGTCGGGTTCGTGATGCAGGACCCCATGTCCTCCTTCGTCACCGACACCGTGGAGGAGGAGATCGCCTACGGCATGGAGGCCCTCGGGGTGGACGCGACCGCCATGCGACGCCGGGTCGAGGAGACGCTCGACCTGCTCAGCCTCGCCGACGTCCGGAGCCGTCCGCTGGCCAGCCTCTCGGGCGGACAGCAGCAGCGCGTGGCGATCGGTGCCGTGCTCGCCTCCGGCCCGCGCATCCTGGTGCTGGACGAGCCCACCTCCGCACTCGACCCGGTCGCGGCCGAGGACGTGCTCGCCAGCCTGCACCGACTGGTGCACGACCTGGGCCTCACGGTGGTCGTGGCCGAGCACCGGCTCGAACGGGTGATCCACCACGCCGACAGGGTCGTGCTGATCCGCGACGGTCTCGTCTCCGGCCTCCTGGAGCCTGCCGAGGCCATGAGCACCTCCCCGATCTACCCGCCGGTGGTGGGGCTCGGTCGCGCCCTTGCCTGGTCCCCGCTCCCACTCTCGGTCCGGGACGCCCGTCGGCGCGCGGCGGGGCTGCGCGAGTCGCTGGCGGACACGGCACCGCGCCCTGTCGTGACGCCGACCGGTGAGCCGCTGGCCGAGGTCCGCGGGCTCGTCGTACGTCGGGGCGGGGTGACCGCGCTCGACCACCTGGACCTGACGGTGCGTCCCGGCGAGGTGGTCGCGCTGATGGGACGCAACGGCGCCGGCAAGTCGACCCTCCTTGCCAGCCTCGTCGGACAGCTCGAGCCGATGCGTGGCACCGTCCGCCTGGGCGACCTCGACCCGGTGGGCGCCTCGCCCGCCGAGGTCGTACGCCGGGCAGGCCTGGTCCCCCAGGACCCCTCCCTGATCCTGTACGCCGAGACCGTCGCCGACGAGTGCGCCAGCGCCGACCGGGACTTCACCCTCACGCCCGGTACGGCGGCCGCCACCCTCGAACGGATCCTGCCGGGCCTCGACCCGGAGCGGCACCCTCGCGACCTCTCCGAGGGGCAGCGGCTGTCCCTCGCGCTGGCGCTGATCCTGGCCTCGGAGCCGGGCCTGGTGCTGCTCGACGAGCCCACGCGCGGACTGGACTACCCGGCCAAGCAGCGCCTGGTGACCCTCCTCCGCGAACCTGTCATGGCCGGTCACGCGGTGGTCCTGGCCACGCACGACGTCGAGCTCGCCGCCGAGGTGGCCAGCCGGGTGGTCGTGCTGGGTGACGGGGATGTGGTCGCCGACGGGCCTGCGCCCTCGGTGCTCGCGGGCTCGCCCGCGTTCGCGCCACAGGTCGCCAAGATCCTGCACCCGGTCTCCCTGTTGACGGTCGACGACGTGGTCGAGGCGTCCGGAGCGGCCTCGTGAACGCCTCCCACTGGCGCACCTCGGTCGTGATGACGTTCTCCGTCGTCCTCGGGTTCCTGGCATTCGGCTGGCCGTTCCTGCTCGAGCCCGGTGCCCAGCTCGACGAGCTGGGGCACGGCAACGACGCCGGCGTCGTCTTCATCGTGCTGATGGGCCTGATGGCGATGCTGGTGCTCGCGGAGCTCAGCTCGGGCGGCCTGGATGCCAAGACGGTCGCCGTGCTGGGCGTCCTCGCCGCGGCGGGGGCCGCGTTGCGCGTGCTGTCGGCCGGCACCGCCGGCCTGGAGCCGATGTTCTTCCTCCTGATCGTGGCCGGACGGGTGCTCGGAGCCAGGCACGGCTTCCTGCTCGGCGTGCTGGCCCTGCTCGCCTCGGCATTCATCACTGCCGGGGTGGGTCCGTGGACCCCGTTCCAGATGCTGGCGTGCGGCTGGGTGACGCTCGGCGCCGGGCTGCTGCCGCCGGCCCGGGGTCGGGCCGAGCAGGCCATGCTGGCGCTGTACGGCCTGGTCACCGGGCTGGCCTACGGGGCACTGATGAACCTCTGGTTCTGGCCCTTCATGGGCGACGCGGCGCCGGCGGGGGCGAGCTACGTCCCCGGTGCAGGCGCGGCGGTCAACCTGGGGCACTACCTCGTCTTCTACCTGACCACCTCGCTGGCCTGGGACCTCCCGCGCGGCATCCTGTCGGCCACCCTCATCCTGCTGGCCAGCGGCCCGCTCCTGGCAGCGCTGCGCCGCGCAGTGCGCCGGGCGCACTTCGACGCACCGGTCACCTTCGTCCCGACCGGGGAGTCACCGTGAGCACCACCCTGGTGCTCGGCGGGGTCCGCAGCGGCAAGAGCCGGCACGCCGAGCACCTGCTGGCGGGGCGCCGGGTCACCTATGTCGCGACGAGCCCGTCGGTCGACCCCGCCGACCCCGACTGGTCGGCGCGGATCGAGGCGCACCGGGCTCGCCGGCCGGACGACTGGACGACGCTCGAGACCCTGGACCTCGCCGGCGCCCTCCGAGGGGCCACCGGCCCCGTGCTCATCGACTGCCTCGGCGTGTGGCTCAGCCGCCTCCTCGACGAGATCGGGTGGGAGCGCCCGGACGCATCGGACCTGCTCGCCAGACCGGTCGAGGAGCTTCTCGACGCCTGGCGCTCGGCCCGGGAGGACGTGGTCGCAGTCAGCAACGAGGTCGGTTGGGGGGTCGTACCCGTCGCCCGTTCGGGACGGCTGTTCCGCGACGAGCTGGGGCGTCTGAACGGACGACTCGCTGAGGTCACCGACGTGGTGCACCTGGTCGTGGCCGGACGGGTCCTGGATCTCTCGTCGGCTCCCCGGGTCGGCGAGTGAACGCCGTCGCCGTCGCGTTCGGGCTGCTCACGGGCGTGCCGGTGCGCCGCCTGCCGCGGCTCGAGCGACGTGACGCAGGCGCCGCGATGCTCCTCGCACCGCTGACCACCGTGCCGATGCTGATCGTCCTGACGGCCGCCCACCTCCTGCTGACCACAGTCACGGTTCCGCCGCTGCTGGTGGCGGTCGCGGTGCTGGTGGCGGAGGCGCTCGTGACCAGGATGCTCCACCTCGACGGCCTCGCCGACACCGCGGACGGGCTCGCGTCGGGAGCCGCACGGGAACACTCGCTGGCGGTGATGAAGGCCTCCGACATCGGGCCGGCGGGCGTCGTCTCGCTGGTGCTCGCACTGCTCGCGCAGACCGCGGCGCTCACGGCCCTGCTCCCTTCCGCGGCGGGAACAGCGCTGGCGTCGCTGGCGTGGGTCGCGTCCCGGCAGGTGCTCGCGTGGGCCTGCCGTGCCGGTGTGCCGGCCGCCAGCGGCACCGGCCTCGGCGCGCTGGTCGCCGGCACGGTCTCGCGGCCCCGGCTCGCGATGGCTGCGGGGTTGTTGCTCGCGGCCGCCGCGTGCCTGGTGGTGGTCCCCGACCTGGACTGGTGGCAGGGGCCTGCGCTGGTCGTGGTGGTGGTGGCGGCCGCCGAGATCGTCGTACGACGGTGCACGGCGCGGCTGGGCGGGATCACCGGCGACGTGCTCGGGGCCACGGTCGAGCTGGCGCTCACGGCCGGCCTCGCCACTGGGGTCGTCCTGCTCGTCTAGGGCGACCACGCGGAGCGTCCCGGCGTAGCCTGCGGACATGACTGGCGGGGCCGCGGGAGCGCCTCTCGAGATCGGCGCCTGGGCCTCGTTGTCCAGGCGGTTCTCCCCGTTCCTGGATCCCGCCATCGGTCTGGTCGTAGCCGCCATGTCGGTGCTGTCCCTGGTGACCACCGATGTTGGCGCCATCGACCCGCGGCTGGAACCGGCCGACCCGCTCTCGATCGCGGCGACCGGGGTTGCCGGCTTGTCGCTGATCTGGCGCCGCACCTACCCGATGACGTCATTCGCCATCTTCACCGCCGGCTGTCTGGTGGTCACCCTCACCGACCATTACATCGGACTGCTGTCAGTCGTGTTGCTGTTCAGCCTCTACTCCCTGGCCGTGCACGGCGGACGGCGCCAGGGTGTCCTGGGGCTGCTGACGAGCATCGTCGTGTTCAACATGCTGGCGCTCCTCGACGTGCCGGACCTGCAGACCTCGGACCTGTTGCAGGCCTGCGGACTGCTCGTCGGTGCCTGGGCACTGGGTGACGCGATCCGATCCCGGCGGACCCATCAGGCCGAGCGTCTCCGCGTCGCGGAGCAGGAGGCGGCGGCCGCGCGCGAACACGCTGCCCGGGCGGTCACCGAAGAGCGGCTACGGATAGCCCGCGAGTTGCACGACGTCGTCGCGCACAGCATGTCGCTCATCGCCGTGCAGGCAGGTGTGGGCGGCCACGTCATCCGGACCGATGTGGATGCCGCCGAGCGCGCCCTCGACGTCATCGCGGAGACCAGCCGCAAGGCGCTCACCCAGACCAGATCGATGCTCGGACTGCTGCGCGACCAGGACGCCGCGCCTGCGGGCCTGCCGATCCAGTCGATCAATGACCTCGGCGCGCTGATGGAGGACATGAGGGATGCCGGCGTGGACGTGGAGCTCACCATCGACGGCACCCAGCGACAGCTCGAGCCCACGGTCGAGCTCACCGCCTACCGCGTGGTCCAGGAGTCCCTGACCAACGTGCTGCGGCACTCACGTGCCGGGCGCGCGTCGGTCGAGCTCACGTACGGCGACCACACCCTCGACATCGACATCCGCGACCTCGGGCGCGGTGACCGCCCGCCGCCGGTCGTGCGCCTGGAGTCCAGCGGCCACGGGCTGGTCGGACTGCGGGAGCGGGCGAGGCTGCTCGGCGGCTCCCTCGAGTACGGCGCCGACGCGGGCGGGTTCCGGGTGTTCGCACACCTGCCGATCCGCTCACTGGAGGCGTCATGATCCGGGTCGCGGTCGTCGACGACCAGGAACTGGTGAGGTCCGGGTTCGTTGTGCTGTTGCGGTCGGCCCCGGACATCGAGGTCGTTGGGGAGGCGGGCAACGGGGCGGAAGCCTGGGACCTGTGTCGTCGTACGACGCCCGACGTGGTGCTGATGGACGTCCGGATGCCGCGAATGGACGGCTTGGAGGCGACCCGGCGCATCATGGCCGATCCGCGCTGTTCGTCGACCAAGGTGCTCATCCTCACCACCTTCGACGAGGACGAGTTGGTCCACGACGCCTTGCGGGCCGGTGCCAGCGGCTTCCTGCTCAAGGACACCCACCCGACCAAGCTGCTCGAGGCTGTCGAGGTAGTCGCGGCAGGTGATGCGTTGCTGGCTCCCCGGATCACCCGGCGGTTGATCGAACGGTTCGCGTCGCTCCCTCGCCCGGCCGCGGCGACCGCGGACGACGGCCTCACCGACCGTGAGCGCGAGGTCCTGGTCGAGGTGGCACACGGCCTTTCCAACCAGGAGATCGCCGACGGGCTCCACATGGGCTACGGCACCGTGAAGACCCATGTCAGCCGGTTGCTGACGAAGCTCGAGTGCCGCGATCGTGCCCAGCTCGTCATGCACGCCTACGAGTCGGGACTCGCGGTCCCCGGGGCCCGTTGACCTCTGTCTCGGGTCTCGTCAGCTCGGGTCCCGAGGCAGATGTGGGCAGGCCCTTCCGGGAGAGAGATTGGAGGAGCGGCCAGCCCGGCCGGTTCATCCACGGAGGTTCCTCACATGTCCCGACCACTTCGCGAGATCACGACATACCTCGTGCTCGCCTACTCACTGGCCCTCGGCGTCGCGATCGCCTTGCCACACGCCGGGATCAACCGGTTGCTCAGCCTGCTCGTTCCAGTCACCGCGGTGCTCGTGATCACGTTCGCGGTCACACCTCGCGGCAAGCGTCGCGACCTGTGGCGCGGCTTCGGCCTCCAGCGGTCCGGCCGCAGCACGTGGGCGTTCGCCGTGATCGTGCCGATGATTCTGGTCGGGCTCGCCTATGGCGCGGCGCTCGCGCTCGGTGTCGCCGACCTGCGCTCGTTCGACATCACTCCTGTCGGTGCGGCGAGCTGGCTCGTGAACCTCCTCGTGACGCTGGTCTTCTCGGGCGTCCTCCTCCTCGGCGAGGAGATCGGATGGCGCGGCTACCTGCTCCCGCGGGTCCAGCAGCTCACCAGCCGGCGCCGGGCCGCGCTCGTCACCGGGTTCCTGCACGGTTGTTTCCACCTGCCGCTGATCCTGCTCGCCACGACGTACGACGAGCACGGCAGCCGCTGGATCGTTGCCCCGCTCGTCGTCGCGACCATCACCGCAGGCGGTGTCTTCTATGCCTACCTCTGGGACCGCACCGCGAGTGTCTGGCCCGTGACGCTGGCGCACAGCGCCGTGAACACGATGTTCGCCATCGGTGCCGCCGCCCTGATCGCGCGGTCCGAGGACGAGCTGGCCTACGTCGCCGGTGAGAGCGGTTTCGCGACCTTCGGGGCGGTGGCGCTCGTCGCGGCAGTGTTCCTGGCCAACGCGAAGGTGTGGCGCACGGACCACAGCGTCAGGGAGACCAAGACACCCGCGCTCACGCCCGTCGCATGACTGCCTCGACCCGGCGGTGCTCAGCTGTTGCTGAACACCGCCGGGTCGTCGCCGTCCCCGGGTCCCCTGCCTGCCCACGTCCAGGCGTACGCGGGATCCTCGACCTCGAGCCCCGCCTCACCCAGCTCGAGCGGTCGGAACGTGTCGACCATGACGGCCAGCTCGTCGAAGTACTCCACTCCGATCGAGGCCTCGATGGCACTGGGCTGCGGACCGTGCGGGTGCCCGCCCGGGTGAATCGAGATCGAGCCGATGTTGATGCCCGAACCCTTGCGCGCCTCGTAGTCGCCGCCGACGTAGAACATCACCTCGTCGGAGTCGACGTTGGAGTGGTAGTAGGGCACCGGGATCGACTGCTCGTGGTAGTCGACCTTCCGCGGGCAGAAGTTGCAGACCACGAAGTTGTAGCCCTCGAAGACCTGGTGCACCGGCGGCGGTTGGTGCACCTTGCCGGTGATCGGCATGAAGTCCTCGACGTTGAACGTGTAGGGATACAGGCACCCGTCCCAGCCCACGACGTCGAGCGGATGGGTGGCGTAGGTCATCCGGGTGCCGACCAGGCCCGACGGCCCGTTGCCGCGGTGCTTGACCAGCACCTCCACGTCGGTGCCCTCCAGCACGAGCGGCTCAGTGGGCCCGTGCAGGTCGCGCTCGCAGTACGGCGCGTGCTCGAGGAACTGTCCGAACCGGGACAGGTACCGCTTCGGCGGAGCGATGTGGCTGTTGGCCTCGATCGCGTAGAGCCGGCTCTGCTCCCCCGGCAGCCACCGGTGGGTGGTCGCCCGCGGAATCAGCACGTAGTCACCGGTGCGGTAGGTCAGCATCCCGAAGACTGTCTCGACGCGGCCCGACCCGGACTCGACGTACACGCACTCGTCGCCCACAGCATTGCGGTAGTACGGCGACGGCGCGTCGCTGACCACGTAGCTGATCCGGACGTCACCGTTGCCCATCACGAGCCGGCGACCGGTGACGGCGTCGACCTTTCCGTCGGTTGAGCTTGGCGAAACCAGGTCGTGGAGCTTGAGGTGCCGCGGCTTGAGCGGGTGGTTCGGGGTGGTCGCGAGGTCAGGCAGCGCCCAGTCGCGGCTGTCCACGATCGCCGAGGGGACACCACGGTGGTAGAGCAACGTGGAGTCCGAGGAGAACCCCTCCTCGCCCATCAGCTCCTCGTAGCGGAGGTTTCCCTGGTCGTCGCGGAACGCCGTGTGCCGGGTGCGCGGGACGTCTCCCACGTGTCTGTAGTAAGCCACGAGCCGAGGTTAGCGAGCGTCCGATCGGCGAGCACCCCATACCTTCGGCCGAAGGCCCTCAGTGGGGGGCTCGCCGAATCGTGGCCGAGTGGCCGAAGGCTCGTTGACGAGCGAAGCGAGGAGCACGGCTTCACCTTCTCGCCTGCTCGACTAGCCTCGCAACCGTGACGGTCCCGACCTACCTGCAGGCCTTCGTGGACGACGCCGCGATCTTCCCGCCCGGCAACGCGCCTCTCGAGCAGGCGGTCGCCGACCACCTGGGCCACCGCGACGAGGAGTACGCCGAGCTGGTCGGCGGGTTCGTCGTCAGCGACCTGAAGATCGCCGACCTCGCGGCGTGCCTCCCCGGGGTGGTGGTTTCGACAAGCTCAACCACCGGGGACGGCTCGACCACCGGGGATGGCGGCGGCCCGACCGATGTCGCCGTGAACCTCGTGGTCACCGGCGGCGCCGGGGCGATCGAGCCTGCGGTCACCTGGGTCTCGCGTGCCGACGGGCTCTCGCTCCGGGCGGTCGAGTTCGCGCTGCGCGACGAGGAGGACCTCGCGCACAACGCCCTGCGACTGATCCAGGTCGTCGACTCGATGGGCGACCAGTTCGACGACGTGACCGTGTTCGCGGAGCCACCTGTCCCCGACGGTCCTCCGTCGCACGGCTGGCTGTCCGCGCTCGACGAGCTGGCCGCCCGCGAGATCAACCTGAAGTTCCGCACCGGTGGGGTGACCGCCGACCTCTTCCCCGGCTCCGCCCGCCTGGCCGCGTGCATCGAGGCGGCACTGGATCGTGAGCTGCCGTTCAAGTGCACGGCCGGACTGCACAACGCCGTGCGGCACACGGACCCGAAGACCGGCTTCGAGCACCACGGCTTCCTCAACATCCTGCTCGCGACCCGCACCTGTCTCGACGGTGGCAGTCCCGACGATGTGGCGCAGGTGCTCGAGCAGAGCGACGGGGCGTCGCTGGCCCAGCGGATCCTCGACAACCCCGACGAGGCCGCGCGTACCCGCCGCTGGTTCCGGTCGTTCGGGTCGTGCAGCGTGCTCGAGGCGCACGAGGACCTCGTCGAGCTGGGCCTGGTGGACGCATGAGCTGGGTTCCGGGTGCGGCAGGGTCGTCGTACGACGTGGACAACCTGCCGTACGGGGTGTTCTCGACGCCTGGGACGCCTCCGCGGGTCGGTGTCCGGATCGGTGACTTCGTGCTGGATGCGTCGGCCGCGGCTGCGCTCGGGGGTGACCCGGGCGATGGACCCGACCTCGCGACCGCGTGGCGGCACCCGTGGCTCGATGTGTTCCTCGCCATGGGCCGGACCGGCTGGGACGTTGCGCGATCGTGGCTCCGCGAGGTGCTCACCGACGAGGTCCACCGCTCGCGTGTCGAGCCGCTGCTCGTGCCGCTCGACGAAGTGACGATGCACCAACCGTTCCAGGTGGCCGACTACGTCGACTTCTACTGCTCGGAGCAGCACGCCACCAACGTCGGTCGGATGTTCCGACCCGACGGAGATGCGCTGACCCCCAACTGGAAGCACCTCCCGATCGGCTACCACGGACGCGCGGGCACGGTCGTCGTCTCGGGTACCGACGTCCGGCGACCCCACGGCCAGCGGGTCTCGACAGGCTCGACCGACGGGGAGGGACGACCCGTCCCCACGTTCGGACCCAGCCGTCGGCTCGACATCGAGGCCGAGCTCGGCTTCGTCGTCGGCGGCGCGTCGCCACTCGGCGCCGCCGTCCCGACGTCGGCTTCGCCCACCACGTCTTCGGGGTGACGCCGCTCAACGACTGGTCGGCGCGCGACATCCAGGCGTGGGAGTACGTCCCCCTGGGGCCGTTCCTCGGCAAGTCGTTCGCCACGTCGATCAGCCCGTGGATCACCCCGTTGTCCGCGCTCGACGCGGCGCGCGTGCCGCTCCCGGGCCAGGACCCGGAACCGCTGGAGTACCTGCGCGTCGCTGAGCCCGCCGGCTACGACATCGACTTCGAGGTCGAGCTCAACGGCGAGGTGGTCAGCCGGCCGCCGTACGCCGCGATGTACTGGTCCCCTGCCCAGATGCTCGCGCACATGACCGTCAACGGGGCGTCCCTGCGCGTCGGTGACCTGTTCGCGAGCGGCACCATCAGCGGGGACCGGCGCGACCAGCGCGGCTCGTTCCTCGAGCTCAGCTGGGGCGGCCAGGAGCCGTTCGCGGGTGACCGCACCTTCCTCGAGGACGGCGATGTGGTCACCTTGCGGGCGTCGGCTCCCGGCGCGCTCGGCGGTCGGATCGCCCTGGGCGAGGTGACCGGGACGATCCTCCCGGCGGATCAGCCGGACCGGTAGACCGCGCCGGCCAGCGGAGCACCGACGTCCCACCCGAGACGCACGTAGAGCGCACGCCCGTCCCCGGTCGCCGCGAGCACGGCCCGCTCCAGGCCAGCCTCGAGCGCGTGCCGTTCGAGCTCCGCCATCACCACGGTGCCGAGCCCGAGGCGTCGATGCCGGTGCTCGGTGACGATCTGGTCGGCCACGGCGTACGACGTGCCGAACCCCATCCGGCCACTGGCCACCACGTTGCCCTCCGGGGCGAGCACGCTCGCCACCACGACCGTCGGCTCCGCTTCCACCTCGACCTCGTAGCCGGGGGGCGCCTGACGACCCGGCGGCTGCCCGAGACCGCGGGTCATGAAACAGCCCTCGTGAATGGCCTGCCAGCCCTCGCCGAAGCGCGGCAGCCACTCCCCCGGATCCCCCGGGAGCTTCACGCAGGTCCCGCGCGGCCGGTCGTCCTCGAGAACCGCAGCGAGGCGCTCGGGGGTCGGGTCACTGAGCACGAATCGGCCCGGCTCCTCCTCGCTCCGTGTCGCGACGTACCACCCACCGTCGACGGCCTCGGGACGCGCGGTCGCGCGGGAGCGGGCCCAGCCGTCCACCCATCCGTCGACGTAGTCAGCGACCGCCCAGGTACTCACACCCTCATCAGACCACCAGGGCGCTCACCCGAGCAGCAGCGAGGCTCGCCAGACGCGCTCCTGGCTCCTCGGCAGCAGGTCGTTCTCGCGCAGGAACGCCAGCGGCTTGTGGCCCATCCACTGCATGGTCTCGCGGTAGTGCGGGTTGCCCAGCGCCGTACGCCGACCCTCACGCGGGTCGATCCCGACGGATCGGTAGACCTCGGGATTCACCAGTGAGCGGGCCACCATCAGGCAGGTCTGGGCGGTCAGCGTCTGGTGGACGATCCGCTGGCGTCTGGACAGTCCCTGCATCTGGTGCCGCACCTCCTCGCGGGCGAACGTCATGTGCCGGGCCTCCTCGAGCACATGGATGCGTGCCACCATCCGGGTGACCGGCTGCACGCGCTCGTCCTTCATCAGGTCGCGCTGCCAGGTGTCGAGGATCTCCTCGGCGACGAGGATCGAGGCGTAGGCACTCGGACCGCGCACGACGTGGTTGAACAGCCGGCCGAGACGGTGGATCTTCGCGGGTGGTCCGTACGCCGGGACGCCGAAGTGCGCGATCGACTTGCCGAACATGGTGGAGTGCCGGCACTCGTCGGCCACCTCGGTCAGGGCGTAGTGCATGTGCGCGCCGGTGGGGTCGTCGTCGTAGAGGTCCCGAAGCATCATCTGCATCAGCAGCAGCTCGAACCAGAGGCCCACGCTCGCGATCGAGGCGACCTCGTGCTTCGACAGCTCGATGCGCTCCTCCTCGGTGAGCCGGTCCCACAGGTGGGTGCCGTACAGCGACATCCGCTCGGGCTGCATGCCCCACAGGGTGGGGTCGATCGGCGCGCTCCAGTCGATGTCGACCTCGGGATCGTAGGAGTGGCGGGCCGAGGACCTCAGCAGTCGGCCCGCGACGCCACCTGGATCGGTGTTCGCCCCCGTCGAGGGCTCGGGCCGGGTGCGGGCGGTGGCGGTCATGGCTGGCCTCCTGGCTGGCGGAATGACTGGCAGTAACTGTTACTTCGAGTAACGGTTATCCGCTACTGTGGAACACATGCCTCGACTCGTCAAGGACCCCTCGCCTTCTGATGGACAGCGTGACGACGGCCGTCACAGCCGTTGGGACGGACATCGTGAGAGCCGGCGAGCCGAGCTGGTGGAGGCGGCGGTCGCCGCGATCGACGAGCACGGGGCGTCGGCGAGCATCGCGCAGATCGCAGAGGCCGCCGGAGTCAGCAAGCCGGTGCTCTACCGCTACTTCTCCGACAAGGACGACCTCTACCGCGCCGTGGGGCACTGGGGCGCCCACCAGGTCGTCGACGCCATCGTGCCGACCCTGCAGCGGGGCGGACCCCTGCGCCACCGGGTCGAGCGAGCGTGCACCCAGTACCTCACCCTGATCGCCCGGCACCCGCACGTGTTCTTCCTGCTGGTGGAGCACCCGAACAACCAGGATCCCTTTGCCGACGGCAAGGAGATGGTCGCCGCGGCGTTCGCGCGCACGCTCCACGACGGGCTGAGCGAGCTCGGCGTGGACGCCTCGGGCGCGGAGCCGTGGGCCTACGGCGTCCTGGGACTCGGCCTGTCGACGGGCGAGTGGTGGTTGCGGCGCCGCACGATGAGCAGGGCGGCGGTGTCCCGCCACCTGAGCTCGTTCATCTGGAACGCCTTCGAGGGGATCGCGCGGGAGAACGGTGTCCGCATCGACGCGTCGGGGCGGCTCAGCCTCGTCGCCGGAGAGGAGAGCTGATGGTGCACGAGCCCGAGGAGCGGTACGACGGACCCGCGGCGATCGCCGGCACCGAGGTCGAGGTGCTGCTGCGTGGACACTTCGAGCCGATCGACGGACGGTTCCACTGGTGGGGCCGGATCGCCGCGAACGCACGGATCGACACCGAGCAGTGCTCGGGAAGCACCGTCACCGTGGTGACCCCGCACGGCGCAGCGGCAGGCCGACTCTCCGACGTCGACCCGTGGGGGCGTTTCCGCATCAGCGGGACGGGGAGACCGCCCTTCTGATCAGGGCTCCATGCGACAGGCGTGCCCGCACTCCCCTGGAGGAAGAACAGGGACCGGGATAGGGAGGCCTCCTCAGGCGCAGCGACGTGATTCGGCGCACGGTGGCAGGAGTTGAACCCACCATCCGCACTGGTCGAGAGGACCACGCCATGATCGAGAACGGTATTTCGCTGACACTGGACCGGCCCCCGGAGGAGGTCTTCGACTTCCTCGTGGACTTCACCAACGAGCCCGCCTGGAACCCCGAGTGCCTCGAGGTCGAGAAGATCTCACCAGGGCCGATCGGCGCGGGCTCGACGTACCGCGGTCGGATGCGCGGGGTCGGGCGCGTGACGATGGAACTGTCGTCCTACGAGCGACCCCGGCGGTTCGAAACCGTCGAGCGGTCACGCGTGGCCGCGGGCCACTTCGAGTTCCAGCTGACACCACTGGAAGGCGGGACGCACGTCGAGATCCGCATGCGCCTGCAGCCGCGCGGCCCCATGCGGCTGCTCCAGCCCCTGATGCGGCGGATGGCCGGCCAGTTCATGACGGCGCTGCCCGAGTACGTGCGGCAGGGCCTCGACACCGCCGACCTCACGTCCTGACCGGCGGTCGCTCGCTTCATGGCCCGGGAGGATGGTCTCCCCGGGCACCCAGGAATGCGCGATGCCCCGCCACGGCGGTTGCCGTGGCGGGGCATCGACGAGACACCTCTAGAGCGCTGCTCCACAGTTGGCGCAGAAGTGCTTGCCAACCTCAGTCGCTGCGCCGCAGTTGCCGCAGAAGTGCGGCGCGTGCGACGGCTGTGTCGGCACCGTCGGTCCGGCTTCCGCCTCGGCCACGGTCGCCGGCCCGGCCTGGGAGGCCGGCGTCGGAGCGTGGGGCTCGTTCGGCGTGCTCGCGAAGCCCACCGGCATGCTGGGCGGCGGTGCCGGCTGGTCCGGGTGCGGACTGGTCGCCTGAGGAGCTCCCGACGGGATCGGTGCCGTCGGCTCCGGGACTGGCGGTCCCGTCGCCACAGGAGCAGCCGGTGCCGTCTGAGCCGTACCGGCCGGCGGGTACGGCGCACCGCCCGCGGCCATCGTGCCACCCGGAGGCGGACCCGACTTGTTCTTGCGGCCCCGCATCACCAGGATCCCCACGACAACCGCCACGATCAGCAGCAGCGCAGCCACACCGAAGACCACCGGGAGGACCGGGAAGTTGCTCTCGGGCTTGGGCGGGTTGGGCAGCTTCTTGGCCAGGTCGAGGTACTTGGTCGCGAACTTGTTCGTCGGCTGCTCGTCCACCACCTTCTGCAGGTTCTTGACCGCGGTCGCCTTGTCACCGGCGAAGTACGCGGTCAGACCCGCGCGGTAGGCCTTGGCGCTGCTGTCCAGCTCGTTCTCCGAACCGGGAACGGCGAGCTCCTTGATCACCGAGACCGGCCGCATGAAGTTGAACGCCTGCGTCTCCTCCGCATTCTTGAAGTCGACGAAGCCGAGCACCTCACCCTTGTTGTTGACGACCGGACCACCGCTCATGCCACCGGACGTGGCCGCGGAGATCTCGTAGACGCTGGTCAGTCCCTCGTCCTCACTGGACTTCGAGCCGATCGAGCCTTCCTTGTACGACGGCTCGAGGTCCGGGTCGGTGACCTGGTCAACGCTGCCCGGGAAGCCGACAGCCACGATGCGCGCGCCGATGTCGGGGGTCCCGTCGATCATCGGAAGAGCTGGGAGGTTGGACTGGTCCACCTTCAGCAACGCCCCGTCGCCGTTCTTGAACGTCTGGAACTTGACGACACGGGCCGGCAGGGCCTTGCCCACGTCCACGCCACCGGCGCTCACCGACCAGGCCGCCTGCACCTTGTCGCGCGACGGACCGTTGCGGACGCTGTCAGTCTCCTCGTTGTAGTGCTTGAGGGTCCAGTTCTCGGAGAATCCCCGGATCGTCTCGGCGGTGAGCGTGGTGTCCTGGTAGTAGCAGGCGCACTGGGCCGCCCAGGTGGCCGCCTGGTCGTAGATCGCCTCGCGGATCTCGTTGGGGTTCACGCAGTGCCCGGCGGTGGCGATGTACCCCTCGGGGCTCACTACGTAGCCGGTGCACTGGGAGGTCAGCGTGAACTCCTGAAGCTCATCGGCGCTGATGTTCTTGAGGATCTTCCGGTTCGTGGAGTCCCAGACATACGCGCTCCAGCTGATCTGGAGGTTGACGATGCTCGGGCCGACGTACGCCTGCACCTTCTCCAGCGCTGTTGCTTCGGGTTTCTTGTCCGCGACCGCCTGGGCGCTCGGCATGCCGATGAACAGCAGCCCGGCCACAGCAGCCAGCAGGGGTACGAGTCTCTTCACGACGCCCTCCATCTTGCGGTGGGCCCCGCGCCCACCGTGAAGCACCTTGATACTGCGGATGGGGGGCCCGGCACGAGGTATTCGGCGCTATTTACCAATTGCGGGCTAGACCAACGCGAATCAGATGTATTTCGTGCGGGCTCGAGATTTCCTGAGGTGATTCTCATATAAAGCGAAACGCGTCCGTCTCCATTTCCACGATTGTCCGGAAAGGCCCGGGCAAACGGTGCCAACCAGACGCCCTTCGCTGGCAGGGACCCGCCGGATCGAGACGCAACCTCGGCGGGGAAGCCCAGATGTCGAGACGCGTCAGAGGTTGCCGCGGGCCTCCTGCTCACGCTCGATGGCCTCGAACAGGGCCTTGAAGTTGCCCTTGCCGAACCCCAGCGATCCGTGGCGCTCGATGAACTCGTAGAAGACCGTCGGGCGGTCGCCCATGGGCTTGGTGAAGATCTGCAGCAGGTAGCCGTCCTCGTCCCGGTCGACGAGGATCCTGCGCTTCTTCAGCTCCTCGATCGGCACCCGGACCTCGCCGATCCGCGCGCGGAGCTCCGGGTCGTCGTAGTAGGAGTCCGGGGTGTCGAGGAACTGGATCCCGTTGGCGCGCAGGATGTCGACGCTGCGCAGGATGTCGTTGGTCGCCAGGGCGATGTGCTGGCAGCCGGCGCCGTCGTAGAACTCGAGGTACTCGTCGATCTGCGACTTCTTCCGCGCGACAGCCGGCTCGTTGAGCGGGAACTTGACCCGGTGGTTGCCGCTCGCGACGACCTTGCTCATCAGGGCGGAGTAGTCGGTGGCGATGTCGTCGCCGATGAACTCCGCCATGTTGGTGAAGCCCATGACCTTGTTGTAGAAGGCGACCCACTCGTCCATCCGGCCGAGCTCGACGTTGCCGACACAGTGGTCGATCGCCTGGAAGAGCCGCTTGGGGTGTCCCTCGCGGCGGACGACGGTCGTCTCGGCGGCGCGGTAGCCCGGCAGGTACGGGCCGTCGTACCTCGTCCGGTCGATCAGCGTGTGCCGGGTCTCGCCGTACGCCGCGATGGCGGCGGTGCGGACGGTGCCGAGCTCGTCGGACTCGTCGTGCGGCTCCACCAGGATGGTGGCGCCCATGGCGCGCGCGTGCTCGATGCACTTGTCCACGTCGGGGACCTCGAGCGCCAGGTCGACGACGCCATCGCCGTGGTGGCGGTGGTGGTCGAGGACCGGGCTGTCCGGGGTCACTCCCCCGGTGAACACGAACCGGGCGCTGCCGGAGCGCAGGACGTAGGTCTTGGAGTCCCGGCACCCCGTCTCGGGACCCCTGTAGGCCTCGAGGTCCATGCCCAGCGCGAGCTGGTAGAAGGTCGCGGCCTGCGTGGCGTTGCCGACCACGAAGCCGACGGAGTCCATGGCCGTGACGGGGAACGGGTCGCTGCTGGCGTCGTACTCCACGAGGCCGACGAGCTGCTTGAGCTGGTCGAGGGTCAGGTCGGCGCGAATCTCTTCGGGGGTCAGCGAACTCATGCGCCTAGGATCGCGACAGGCGACAATCTGCGCAACGCGCAGCCAGTACACTGGACAAGTTGCACAGCCAGGAGGCATGACGTGGACCAACTCGACCGCACCCTGATCGAACTGTTCGCCGCCGAGCCGCGGGTCGGCGTTCTCGAGGCCTCCCGCCGCCTCGGCGTGGCCCGGGGCACCGTGCAGGCCCGGCTCGACCGGCTCACGCGGTCCGGAGTGATCACGGGGTGGGGCCCGGACCTCGATCCCGAGGCCCTCGGCTACCCGGTGATGGCGTTCCTCACCCTCGAGATCAGCCAGGGCCGCGGTCACGACGCGGTGGCCGAGCACCTCGCCTCGATCCCCGAGGTGCTGGAGGCGTTCACGATCACCGGCGCGGGCGACATGTGGTGCCGCGTCGTGGCCCGCTCCAACGCCGACCTGCAGCGCGTGATCGACGCGGCACTCTCCGACGCCGGCATCGTGCGGTCCTCGACCGTGATCGCCCTGGCGGAGCAGATCCCCTACCGCGTGCTGCCCCTGGTCTGAGGTCTGAGCCCCTGGTCTGAGCCGGCTCAGCCCCTCAGCCGGCCGGCTCCTCCGGCGCGCTGAACCCTGATCATCGCCTCGCGGCGGTCACGGACCTGCAGCTTCTCGAGGATCCGGCTGACGTGGTTGCGCACCGTGATCGGCGAGATGAACAGGGCTGCGCCGATCTCGTTGTTGCTCATCCCCTCGGCCACCAGCGCGAGCACCTCGTTCTCGCGCGGCGAGAGCGACGGGAGCTCCTCCGCCGCCTCCGCCGGCTCGGATCGGCCCCCGAAGTAGTCGAGGATCCCGGCTGCCAGGGAGGGCCCGAAGACCGCGTGGCCCTCGGCGACCGCACGGACGGCGGACAGCACCTGGGCGGCGTCGGCGCCCTTCACCAGGTAGCCGCTGGCGCCCGCGCGCACGGCCGCGAGCACGGTGGCGTCGTCCTCGAACATCGTCAGGACCATCACGCGGGGACCTCCGGCGTCGCGGATGGCGCGCGTGGCCGCCACCCCGTCCATCCCGGGCATCCGCACGTCCATCACCACGACATCCACCGCGTCCCGGTCGCCGGGCTCGAGTGCGCGCCGTACGGCGTCCTGGCCGTCATCCACCTCGTCGACCAGCACCATGTCGTCGGCCTGGCCGAGGATGAAGCGCAGGCCGTCGCGGAACACCGGATGGTCGTCGGCGAGCAGTACCCGGACGGTCATCGAGCCACCTCCGCCCGCTCGGACGCCTGCAGCGGGAGCACGGCGTGCACGCGCGTCCCCGCGACCGGCCCCGGCACCACGACCAGCCGCCCTCCGAGCTCGTCGGCCCGCTCACGCATGCTCTCGAGGCCGAGGCCGAGACCGTTCGCGCCCACGAGACCACGGCCTTCGTCGTCGACGGTCAGCACGAGCTCGTCGTCGCTCGCCACGAGCTCGACCCTGGCGACTGACGAACCTGAATGCCGGGCCACATTGGTGAGCGCCTCCGCGCAGATGCGGTAGGCGGCCAGCTCCACGACCGCCGGGGGCGGCGGCATCTCGACGACCACGGTGGTGTGCAGCCCCAGGGACTCCCCTACCCGACGCACCGCACCCTCCAGGCCGAGCTGGTCGAGGACCGGCGGGCGCAGGTCGTGCGCCACCTGGCGGATGTCGGCCAGCGCCTGGGCGGCGGTCGCGTGGAGCACCTCGAGCCGGTCGGCGACGACGTCGGGATCGGTCCGCACGAGGTCTCGCAGCGCACCGAGCTGCATGGCCAGTCCGGCGATGGCAGGACCGAGCTCGTCGTGGAGCTCGCGGCCGAGGCGACGGCGCTCTTCCTCCCGGGCCGCGACGAGGCCGCGCTGGTGACGGGAGGCCTCCTCGGCCAGTCGTACGGCGTCGATCGTGATCCCGGCATGCCGGCCCAGCTCCTCCAGCAAGGCGTGCTCGGCCGGTGCCAGCCGTCGTCCCGGACGAGCACCGGCCTCGATCGTCCCGACCTCGGTGTCGCGCGAGAGCAGCGGCACCACGGTCACCGACGTGCCTGCCGGGCGGCCGTGCTCGGCGCTCGCCCCGAAGGCACTGACCCGCACCCAGGGCACCCGGAGCGATGCGGCCACCGACCCTGCGACGGCTGAGAGGACCTCCGTCGAGGTCGGGGCGGCATGGGACCGCGTGGCCAGCCGGGTGAGTGCGGCGTAGGGGTCGGCACGGTCGCCGTACATCACGCGATCGACGAGTCGCTGCAACCGGGACCGCAGCGGCAGCACCGCGAGCGCGGCCACGGCGGCGACCACTCCGGTGCCGAACGGGCGAGAGCCGCGCCCCTGCCGTGGAGAGCAGGCCGACGACCAGGGCGTAGCCGCCTGCGACGAGGAGCACCAGGAGCGCGTAGACGAAGGAGTGCGAAACCACCAGGGCCACCCCGGCGAGCCGTCGACGCAGTACGGCGGACACCAGCACCACCGAGAGTCCGGCGGCAGCGGCGATGTCGATGAGGTCGGCGACCGGTGGCCACACGGCACGGCCGGCCACGACGGCCACGACGAACACCGCCATCGCCATCAGCAGCGCCATGATCCGGGTGCGTTCCTCGGAACTCGCGTGTCGCAGGCGGACGGCCACGGCAGGAAGGACCAGGAGGAGCGGCAGCTGCAGGAGCCACTCGAGGTCGGCCAGCGTCGTGGCCCAGCTCTCGGGCAGCACTCCTACGGGGTTGGCGACGGACGCAAAGCCTGCGGGCCAGGACGAGTCGGGGGCAGCCGCCGGGCCCCGCACGAGCGCCCAGCCCGATACGAGAAGTCCCTGGGCGGCGATCACCAGGGTGACCGGCAGCCGCCAGCGTCGCGACGGCAGCCGGCCATCGGGGAGCAGCAGCAGCGCCAGGAGCGTGCACGGCACGAGGACCGCGGCGAACCGGTCGACGTACCAGAGCGCCCACGCGGCGCCGGAGTCGGAGAAGCGCACCCAGGCCTCCGCGAAGGCGGACCCCGAGAAGACGGTGGCGACCGTCAGCACGAGCCAGCCGACCGGGTTGCGTGGAAGGGCGGCCGCGAGCATGGCGCCCGGCACACCCCACATGGCCGGGAGCAGGGCGGCCTTCCAGCTGATCTCGCCTCCGGCGCGCAAGGCGAAGAGCAACGCTGCCAGCCCGACCACAGCTGCGACGCCCGCGGTCGCCCAGGCCAGCAGCGGGAGAACCATCGTGGTCTCCGCCCTCGGTCCCCCGCGCGCCATGGCGCTCAGTATGCGCCGCCCCGCCATCGCGTGTTGGGCATCGCGATGATGGAGACACCCAGCCAGGTCCAGCCGATGAACAGCAGCAGGTGCGGCTCGAGCACACCCGCGGTCGGCAGCAGGAAGTCCCACACCAGGAACACGACGACCAGCGCGCAGGCCGCCTTGGGGAACGCGCCGGAGCGCCACGCCGCGATGCTGATCAGCAGCACGCCGAAGAACGACCCGATGAGGTGGGGCAGCAACGCCGTCACGACCACCCCTGGATCCGACACCAGTCCGTCGTTGAGCCGCACGGCGTCGTCCACCGAGAGCACCTCCGGCGTGACCGTCCCGGCCACGAATCCCATCGCCAGGACGTTGTGGAACCCCCACATCCCCCACAGCATCAGCGGAACCGCGACCAGGGTGAGCCGGCGAGCGGTCCACCGGGTCACGTTGGCGAGGCCGAGCAGACCGAGTGGCATGAACAGCGCGCTGACGACGAGCAGCACCTGCTCGGTGCGGTGGATCCCGACGTGCTCGGCACCCCAGCGGATCTGGTCGTTGAAGTCCCCGCCGCCGCTGAGGAGATCTCCGACGTACTGGCTCAGGCCGTTCGTCAATGCGGCGAGCACCAGGCAGGTGCCGGAGGCCACCTGGAGTGCGCGGGAGTACGGCGGCGCCTGGCCGACCGGTGCCTGCGGGGCGGAGTCGAGCGTCTGGGACATGGCGACCTCACATCGGTAAGCGGGACTGTCTCGCTCACTGTGGCCGCGCCCGGGTCCAGCGCACATGGTGCAGATGACCCCATCGCGGTCCCAACCTTTGCCTTGTCCTAGGAGAGCGGCCGCGTCGCCCACTCGCGCAACAGGTCGATCCGCTTCTCCAGCTGGGCCGCGTTGGCAGCAGCCGCGGCCGGACCCCCGCACTCCTTGCGCAGGGCGGCGTGGGTGACCCCGTGGGGCTGGCCGGTGCGGTGGTACCACGCCGCGACGAGACCGTTGAGCTCGCGGCGCATCACCGCCAGCTGCTCGTGCGTGGTGGTCGCGCGCTCGGGAGCGGGTGCCTCGGGACGGGCACGACGGGCCCGCTCGCTCTGCCGGTGACGGAGCAGGTCGCGCACCTGGTCGGGCTCGAGCAGCCCCGGGATCCCGAGGAAGTCCATCTCCTCCTCCGACCCGACGTGCACCTCACCCTCGTGGCCGAACTCGCCGCCGTCGTACAGCACCCGGTCGAAGCGCGCCTCCGAGCCCATCGCCTCGAACCGGCCGAGCTCCTCGTCGCTGGCGCCCTCGGCGGCCTGGGCGCGGGCGAGCAGCTCCTCCTCGGCGGCGAAGATGTCGTCCTCGTCGGTGATGGTCCGACCGAGCACGTGGTCGCGTTCGACCTCCATCTCCGACGCGTGCGTGAGCAGCAGTGGCACCGACGGCACGAAGATCGAGGCCGTCTCGCCGCGCTTGCGCGCGCGCACGAACCGGCCGATCGCCTGGGCGAAGAAGAGTGGTGTCGAGGTCGTGGTCGCGTAGACCCCCACGGCCAGACGTGGGACGTCCACGCCCTCGGAGACCATCCGGACCGCCACCATCCAGCGGGAGCCGTCGTCGGTGAAGGTCGCGATCTTCCTCGAGGCGGCCTTCTCGTCGGAGAGCACCACGGTCGGCTTCTCGCCCGACACCCGGGCCAGCACCTGGGCGTAGGCCCGCGCCGACTCCTGGTCGCTGGCGATGACCAGGCCCCCCGCATCGGGCACGTGCCGGCGGACCTCGGAGAGCCTGCGGTCGGCCGCCTCGAGCACCGACGGGATCCAGGCCCCCTTCGGGTCGAGCGCCGTGCGCAGGGCGTGCGCCGTCATGTCCTTCGTCAACGGCTCGCCGAGCCGGGCGGCCACCTCGTCACCGGCGCGCGTGCGCCACTGCATCTGGCCGCTGTAGGCGAGGAACAGGACCGGGCGCACGACGTGGTCGGCAAGGGCATGCGCGTAGCCGTAGGTGAAGTCGGCCACCGACCGAGGAACTCCGTCGTCCCCCGGGGCGTAGGTGACGAACGGGATCGGGTTCACGTCGGAGCGGAACGGCGTCCCGGTGAGCGCGAGGCGACGTCGCGCCGGTTCGAACGCCTCGCGCACCGCCTCCCCCCACGAGAGCGCGTCCCCCGCGTGGTGCACCTCGTCGAGGATCACGAGCGTGTTGAAGCGCTCGGTCCGGATCCGGTGCGCCAGCGGGTTCGCGGCCACGCCGGCGTACGTCATCGCGACGCCGGCGAAGTCGCTGCTGGTCCGACCCTTGCGCCCCGAGTAGGTCGGGTCGAGAGGGATGCCCACCTTCGCGGCGGCCTCGGCCCACTGTGTCTTCAGGTGCTCCGTGGGCGCGACGACGGTCACCCGCTCCACGAGGCGCCGCGCCAGCAGCTCGGAGGCCACCGTGAGAGCGAATGTGGTCTTCCCGGCTCCCGGGGTCGCGACCGCGAGGAAGTCACGCGGGCTGCGGTCGAAGTACGCCGTCAGCGCAGCCGACTGCCAGGCCCGCAGGCTCGTCGCCGTACCCCACGCGGCGCGATCGGGATAGGCCGGAGGGAGGTCGAGCGTGACAGGTGGTGCGAGGTCGGTCTGCGGTGGACGGGGCGGAAGGGATCCGTCAGCCAACCGCTACTGCCGCCACTTCACGAATGCGGAGTCGATACGCCGCACCTGACCGGCGCTGAACCGGTTCATGCACGTGTCGAGCGAGTAGTCCATGAAGTTCCGCACCGGGTCGAACCCCGGGTCGGACTTGCAGGTGTCGCGCCTGCCCTGGCACCTGAAGCTCGGCTCGGCCTCGGCCGGGGTGTCCGGGACCAGGTCGCCCCGGGCGCTGCAACCCCCCTCGAAGGTGTGGTAGAGCCCCAACCAGTGCCCGGTCTCGTGGAGCACGGTGTCGCCGAGGTTGTAGCCACGCGCCGCCCCGCCGCGCATCGCCTCGACGTTGACGGTCACGCTGTCCAGGAGCGGGGTGTTCTGGTACTGCCAGGGGAACCGGGCCCATCCGAGCACCGGCGTGCCCCGGGGCCCACCACCGTTGATGTAGAGGTTGAGGGAGCGGGCGTTCCCGCGGTGCAGACGGCGCTTCGCCTTCTGGTCGCGGGGACCGAACAGGTAGGCGTGGTACCAGCCGTCCCGCTTCGTGTAGTCGATCCTCTTGACGAAGAAGCGGTAGCGCAGCGGGGTGCTCAGGTCGCTCTGGCCACCAGCCATGCCCTGGTTGAGGGTCGCCACCAGGGCGCGGACCCTGCGGGGCCCGGCGGGGTTGCGCTCGCCCCGGTGCTTGCCCTTGATCACGTGGGCGTAGACCGGGATGTTCACCCGGGCCGCGAGTCGTGGGCGCACCTCACGGTTCACGTAGCGCCGTCGTGTCTCCTTCACCGGGAGGGCCTCGAGGTCCTCCGCGGTGACCTCGGTGGTGTCGGAGTGCTGCCGCCACTTGGGCACGTGCGGGTCTTCACCCCGCATCCGGGCGGTCATGGCAACCGGGTCGCTCAGGCAGGGTGCCACCGCGGCCGCCGGAGCACCCGCCGAGGAGGCGAGTGCCGGACCTCCGGCTGCGACGGGCAGGCCGAGAACGGCCAGGGCCAGCAGGAACAGTGCGGCGCGCTGGACCAGCCTCACTCGTCATCCCCTTCACGCATGCCGTCCCAGATCTCCTTGCACTCGGGGCAGACCGGGAACTTCTGCGGGTCCCTGCTGGGGATCCACACCTTCCCGCACAGCGCCACGACCGGCGTGCCGTTGACCATGGCCTCCATCAGCTTGTCCTTGGGGACGTAGTGGGAGAGGCGCTCGTGGTCACCGTTGTCGGTGGTCTGGGTGCGTTCGTCGAGCCGCGTGTCCTCCAGGACACGGGTCCCGAACCCCGCTGTCTGTTGGCTGTTCACCGATGCATCGTAACGCCCGACAGACGACCACCCCTGACCGTCGGCGTGGCGGGAGGCCCTGTCGAGCGGCGTACCCGGAACGTGACGAACCCCAGGCCGGGTGGGAGGGAGGCGGTGTGGAGGGAGGGCCACACGGCCGGGGCCTGGGGTTCGTCAGACAGGGGGGTCAGGCGGCGAGCGCCGCCTTGATCCGCTCGACGAACGACTCGGTCGAGGTCCCCTCGGCCGGGGTCTCGTCAGCGCGGGTCTCGTCGGTCACGGTCCGGGTCTTCGGCGTGTCGCCGGCTCGGTGCTTCATGGCGATCTCCTTGTTCTCGATGGTGTCGGTGGTGGGCTCTGGTGGTCTCGGTGGGATCGGTGGCGGCGACAGGGTCGGTGGCGATCCCGGCGCGGGCCAGCCCCTCCACGCGGCGGCCTGCCTCGACCGCCCGGCGGTCGCGGCCGTTGGCCAGGCCGGCGGCCTGGGCGAGCCGGACCCACTCGGCCTCCTGTGCGCGCGCCATCGCCTCGGCCATGTCCGGGGTCGTGGGCGACTCCATGCAGCGGTCGATGACGAGGCGGACGCCGGGCATCAGCTCGGCCGTGGTCCGCCAGGCCGTGGCGACGGCCGTTTCCGGGTTCAGGGGCTCCCGCGTCAGGGCACGCTCGATGTTGCCCGAGAGCCGGGCGTGCCACTTGAGCAGCAGTGCGCCGACGAGGTCGGTCTCGTCGGTGAAGTTCTCGGCCACCCCGGGGACCTGCATCGGCAGGATCCCGTCCTGGTGGGCGTTCGCGGCGTCGACGACAGTGCGGAGGGTCTCCCCGCGACTGTGGAAGGCGGTCCAACTCATGGTCTGCACCTCTCCTGACTGGTTCACATACCGCTAGTACGTACTCAGAGTATGTAACCGGAGGGCCGGACACAAACACCGGGCGACGTGACCTCACCCACACCCGGGACCCGCTCACCTCTAGACTGCGAGGATGCCGCGTTCCCACCACGCCGAGAAGCTGCTCACCAGCCTCCCCAAGGTCCCGGGAGCCTCGCGGCGCCAGCAGTTCTCGGCCTCGACCAAGCGCGCGCTGGTCGAGGTGGCCACCACCCAGTTCAGCGAGCGCGGCTACGGGGGCACCAGCCTGGACTCCATCGTGGCGGGTGCCCGCGTCACCAAGGGCGCCCTCTACCACCACTTCAGCGGCAAGCAGGCGGTCTTCGAGGCGGTCTTCGCCGCGGTCGAGGACGACGCCTCGATCAAGATCAGGACGGCCCTGCGCGGGGCGACCGACCCGTGGGAGAAGGCCCGGGCCGGGCTGCGGGAGTTCCTCGCGATCGTGCAGGACCCGGTCTACCAACGCGTGGTCATCCAGGACGGTCCCGCGATCCTCGGCTACGAGCGGTTCCGCGAGCAGGAGGAGCGCTCCAGCTACGGCATCGTCCAGGACATCGTGGGCTCGGTCCTCGAGGCCTCCACCTACGAGCTCGACGAGCCGATGAAGCAGACGTTCAGCCGCATCTTCTTCGGCGCCATGTCGGCGGCCGGCGAGAGCGTCTCGACCGCCGAGGACCCCAAGCAGGCGGTGGTGCGCATCGAGGCCGCCATCTTGTTCATCCTCGAGGGCATCCGCTCCCTCGCGGAGCAGGGTGTGGTGCTCACCGACCCAGTGGCCGACCCCGACGCGGAGAGCCAGGAGCTCTAGAGCCCGCGCTGAGTCCCCGGCAGACGCCCTACCTGCGGACGACGACCTTCCCGCCGTCCTTGTCGCGCGGCACGAGCTCGACCCACACGTGGCCCGCGGGCACCTTGAGCGGGCCGGCGGCCGTGGTCAGCTGGATCGGGGTCTTCCTCGACTTCTTCTTCCAGGTGCCGTTGACGACCTTGCCGTCGTGGAAGAGCTGGAAGGTGCCCGTGCCTGAGTAGATCGTCTCCGGGACGCGGCTGCCCGCCGGGTCGAGGTAGCCGGCGTCCTTCACCTTGACCCGGACGGCGAGGACGCTGTCGGGGACGAACTGCTGGCCTTCGGCGGCGTAGCTGTTCAGGTTGCGGTACTTGCCGCCCTGGTAGCGCCAGGACGTGGTGTGGCCACGGCCGAAGACGGCGTCGAAGCGACGTGCGGAACGGCTGCCGGTGAAGTCCGACTCCTTGCCCCAGGGCAGGTAGCTCGCGGGCACACGAGCCTTCTTGCGCACCTGCTTGTTCTTGGCGAGCTGGTTCAGGTGCACCATCAGGTTGTACGGCGCACTCCGGCTGCCCTCGCGGAAGTAGCCCGGCCCGCCCTCGGTGTAGAAGTTGACCTTGGCCTGCTTGAGCCGACGAATGGTCGGCCCAGCCGCACCGCTCGCCACGACCACGGCGTGGGCCGGCTTCACGATCCCGATGTCGGAGGCACGCATGGAGCGCACCGGGCCGACCACGTCGGGCACGTGCTGGTAGTAGAACACCGCCAGGCGGGTCATGCCGCCCTCGACCAGCTCCTCGGTGACCAGGTCGGCCTTCTTCAGGCCGAGCTGGGGACGGCTGCTGGACGTGTTGTCGATCTTGGCGACGAGCACGGGGCGCTTCGGCGTACTCCCCGTGACCGGCTCGCCTGTCAACGGCCACAACGCGGCGAGCTTGGCGCCGCCCTCGATCGGCTGGGAGTCGGGCTTCTTCGAGTCCTCGTCATCGCCACCGCAGGCCGCGAGCGTGAGGCTCAGGGAGAACGCCGCGAGCACGGCGAGAAATCGAGTGGACCGTGGGCTCGATCCGCGGACGACTTTGGAACGTGAGGGCATGCGGCCAGCATGACAAAGCGGGCCCTGCGATCTGCACAGGGCCCGCCCGTGTTGAGGCTTATTTCACACTCGTCAGATCTTCGCGCCGCCGTCGACGTACAGCGTCTGGCCGGTGATGTAGGAGGCCTCGTCGCTGCACAGGAACGCAGCGGCGGCGGCGATGTCCTCGGGGTGTCCGACCCGCTTGACCGGGTTGGCATCGGCGTTCATCGCGCGGAACTCCTCGACGTCGACCCCGAGCCGTCGAGCGGTGTCGTCGGTCATCTCGGTGGCGATGAACCCGGGCGCGATCGCGTTCACGTTGACGCCGAACTTGCCGAGCTCGAGGGCCAGTGTGCGCGTGAAACCCTGCACGCCGGCCTTCGCGGCGGAGTAGTTCGCCTGGCCGCGGTTGCCGTTGGCCGAGACGCTGGAGAGGCCGAGGATCTTGCCGTACTTCTGGTCGACGAAGGTCTTCTGCACCGCCTTGCTCATCAGGAACGCCCCCTTCAGGTGGACGTTGATGACCGAGTCCCAGTCGTCCTCGGTGAGCTTGAACAGCAGGTTGTCGCGGGTGATGCCGGCGTTGTTCACCAGGATGTGCACGCCACCGAGCTCCTCGAGCACCCGGGCGACCGCGGACTCGACCGAGGCGGCGTCCGCCACGTCGCAGCCGATGCCGATCGCCGGTGCGTTGCTGCCCGATTCCTTGGCCACGGCCGCGGCCGTGGCCTGCGCCTGCTCCTCGTTGAGGTCGACCACGGCGACCGCAGCACCCTCCTCGGCGAAGCGCTTGGCGATGCCTGCGCCGATGCCCCGTGCAGCACCGGTGACGATGGCCACCCGTCCGTCGAAACGACCCATGTCGTCGTCCTCTCGTGTGCGTAAGTCCTCTGGCCCTTGGGCCGCCGGTCACTCTAGTCCGGCTTGAAGTCGCGCGGCCCAGGAGTCCCGGTCGGCGGCGTCGTCGTACTTCGTGCGCGGCCAGAAGAAGCCGCGCAGCCCGTCGCCCTTGGTCCGCGGCACCACGTGACAGTGCAGGTGCGGCACCGACTGGGAGACGACGTTGTTCACCGCCACGAAGGAGCCCTGCGCACCCAGGGCGTCCACCATCGCGGTCGCGAGACGTTGCGCAGCGGCCAGGAACGGGTCACGGAGAGCAGCCGGGAGGTCCGGCAGCGTGACCACGTGCTCTCGTGGCACCAGGAGGGTGTGGCCCTTGAACACCGGCCGTGCGTCGAGGAAGGCGACGAAGTCCTCGTCTCGCCACACGACCGCCGCGTCCGTCTCCCCCGCCGCGATCGAGCAGAACAGGCACGGAGCCATCAGTCCTCGGCAGGGCCGGGAGCCTCAGCCCTCTCCCTGTCCTGCCCTCGCTGGCCGCGCCAATGCACGAACGCCAGGGCGCCCGCGGCCGCGAGCGCCGCTGCCGCGAAGCCCCAGCGCTCGACCGCCATGAAGTCCTCGCCGAGCAGGACGTTGAGCACGAGGCCGCCGACACCGCCCGCGATCATCCCGACGACGAGCTGGATGAAGATCGGCGGGTCGCCCGGCTCGTGCCGCAGGAACCAGATCAGACCGCCGACGATCAGGCCCGCGACGAGGTAGGCGAACATGCGCGCAATATAGCGACGCGCACGGTCGACGTGGGTCGGATCAGCTCAGCTGCTCCGGCTGCACGTCCGACTTGTGGCCGGAGTCCGACCCGACGGGAGCCCCCTTGCCCGTGGACTGCGCCCGGTGTTCCTCGGACTCCGGCTCCAGCCGGATCACGACCGACTTGGAGGTGGGGCAGTTGCTGCCCCTGGCGGTGGAGTCCAGCGGCACCAACGGGTTCACCTCGGGGTAGTACGCCGCAGCGCAGCCGCGCGGGGTGTCGTAGGAGATGATCCGGAACGAGGGCACCGACCGCTCGGTGCCGTCCTCCCACTCGCTGACCAGGTCGACCACGTCGCCCTCGGCGAACCCGGCCGCCCGGATGTCGTCGGGGTGCACGAAGACCACGCGACGGCCGTTCGAGACCCCCCGGTAACGGTCGTCGAGCCCGTAGATCGTGGTGTTGAACTGGTCGTGGCTGCGCAGCCCCTGCAGGAGCAGCCGCCCCTCGGGCACCTGGAGCACGTCCATGGGGCTGGCCGTGAAGATCGCCTTCCCGGTCTCGGTCGGGAACACCCGGTTGTCCCGTGGCGGGTGCGGCAGCACGAACCCCCCGGGCCGGCTCACCTTCTCGTCGTACGACGCACAGCCGGGCACGACGTGGGCGATCGCATGCCGGATGTTCGTGTAGTCGGAGCGGTACTCGGCCCACGGCACCGGGCCGTCGGACCCCAGCGTCGCCTCGGCCATCCGGCAGACGATGTCGACCTCGGAACGCAGGTGCTTGCTGGCGGGTCTCAGCGGGCCGCGCGAGGCGTGCACCGAGCACAGCGAGTCCTCCACGGTCACGCGCTGGTCGATCCCGCCGGTGCGGTCCCGCTCGCTGCGGCCGAGGGCCGGGAGGATCAGGGCGGTGCGTCCGCAGCGCACGTGCGAGCGGTTGAGCTTGGTGGAGACCATCACCGTCATCTCGGCCTGCTCCATCGACTCCTCGGTGACGACGGTGTCGGGCGCGGCCGAGACGAAGTTGCCGCCCATGCCCATGAAGAACCGCGCCTTGCCGTCACGGAGCGCCCGGATGGCGTCGACCGTGTCGTGGCCGTGCTCCCGCGGTGGCTCGAAGCCGTACTCGTCGCGGAGCGCGTCGAGGAAGTGGTCGGGCACCTTCTCCCAGATGCCCATCGTGCGGTCGCCCTGCACGTTGGAGTGGCCACGCACCGGGAAGAGCCCGGCTCCGGGCCGACCGATCTCGCCGCGAAGCAGCGCGACGTTGACGAACTCCTTGATCGTCGCGACCGCGTTGCGGTGCTGGGTGATGCCCATCGCCCAGCAGTGCACGGTGCCCTTCGAGGCGAGCAGCATGTCGCCGGCTTCCCGGATCTGCTCACGGGTGAGGCCCGTCGCCTCGACAACGCGGTCCCAGTCGAGGTCCTTGATCTCGCGTTCCCAGTCCGCGAAGCCGCTCGTGTGGCGTTCGATGAAGTCACGGTCGAGCACGCTGCCGTCGTGGCCGGCGGCCTCCTCCGCCTCGAGCAGCAGGGCGCCGAAGGCCTGCCACAGGGCGAGGTCACCGTTGATGCGGATGGGGAGGTGGAGATCGGCGAGCGCGGTGCCGACGCCACTGAGACCGCGCGGGGTCTGCGGGTTGCGGAACCGCAGCAGTCCGGCCTCCGGGAGCGGGTTGATCGCCAGGATCTTCGCGCCGTTCTTCTTCGCCTTCTCCAGGGCAGTCAGCATCCGCGGGTGGTTGGTGCCGGGGTTCTGGCCGCTGATCACGATCAGGTCGGCGTCGTACACGTCCTGGAGCTGGACCGTCGCCTTGCCGATCCCGATGGCCTCGGCGAGCGCGATCGAGGTCGACTCGTGACACATGTTCGAGCAGTCGGGGAGGTTGTTGGTGCCGAAGGCCCGGGCGAACAGCTGGTAGGCGTACGCCGCCTCGTTGGAGGTCTTGCCGGAGGTGTAGAAGATCGCCTGGTCGGGGTGCTCGAGCCCGCGCAGCGTCTCGCCGATCAGCGCGAACGCGTCGTCCCAGGAGATCGGCTCGTAGTGGGTGCCGTCGCGACGGCGCACCATCGGGTGGACCAGGCGCCCCTGGTGGCCGAGCCAGTAGTCGGTGTGCTTCTGGAGGTCCTCGATGCTGTGCTCGGCGAAGAACGACGGCTTGCAGCGGTCGGTCGTGGCTTCCTCCGCCACCGCCTTGGCGCCGTTCTCGCAGAACTCGGCGGTGTGGCGGTGCTCCGGATCCGGGTCGGGCCACGCGCATCCCTGGCAGTCGAACCCGTCGGCCTGGTTGAGCCGGAGCAGGGTGCGCGCCGTACGGGTGGCACCCATCTGCTCGAGGGACCGCTTCATCGACACCGCGATGGACGGGAAGTCCGACCGCGACCTCCTTGCGATCACCGACGTGGATGTCGTTCTCGTCGATGTCTGCCAGCGGGGACTTGCGACGCAGGGTCATAGGTCCTTGAGTACCCGCCCTTACCCCCCGCAATCAAGACGCCGGGCTGCGTCACGTCACGCGGTCTGTCGACCCTCCGTCGCGCTTCGAGACCTGCCGGTCGGGGCGGTTGCACGTCGCGCACGACCAGTAGTGCGTTCCGTCGGGCGCCGTGCGGAGCCGATGGTTGCGGAGCCCTCCCACGCAGGAGCAGTACCTCGGACGCACGGTCCAGGGCGGGTCGTAGCCCGCGAGCGCCCAGCCCTGGAGCTCCAGGTCGTCGATCTGCGCAGCGAGGGCGTCCAGCACCTGTTGAGGTGGCGTGCCCTGCGAGCGAGCGTGGTCCTCGAGCAGCGACATCCGTTCGGCGTACGGCACGAGGCGCAGGGCCCGGGCAAGCTCGCCGAGCGAGCCGTTGGAGGCATCGGAGACCAGCACGCTCTTCTGCACCCGGAACGTGGCCACCTCGTCCGCGACCAGCTCGAGACGATGCGACTTCGACCGGAACCTGTGCCTCCACCGGCTCCTCCACGGGTTCCTCCACCGGGGCGGTCGCCGTACGCCGCCGACGCTGCCGGTCCTCGTCCACCGCGAACCGCAGCAGCCCACCGGCCATCAGCACCCCGAGCGCGAGCAGCGCCCAGTTTCCGTGGGTGGCGGGATCGTTGCCCTCGCAGGCCCGCCCGTCCAGGTCGCTGTCCAATCGGTCCGGGTCGCCGGGACGGCCCTCGAAGTAGGACTGCGCGGCCGCTCGCGTCTTCAGGTCCTGGCAGTCGACGTCGGCCGCGACGGGGGGTGCAGCGAGCACGGCAGCACCGCACCAGCCGGCCATCAAGACCAGCAGTGTCCGGCGTCGCGTCGTCGCCATGTCGGCCCCCTGGAACGGTGCGCATGGGACCCCTTATCCCGTACGCCCGGTTGTGTGTTTTTAGTCCGGGGACGCCCCCATGGAAACCGCTCTGTCCGATATGTCAGCAAGGTCTGTTAGCTGATCTACACCAGTGACTTCGACGACTTGCGCAATCGAGCGGGAGCGGCCCACGGGGATGGCTGGTCGGCGACCCAGCCGCCGCACCGGCCGTCGGGACTACGCTGAGCCCGGAACGGCGGTGCAGCACGCATGACGACCAACACCCATCTGACCCTCGCGGAGCGCAGGGCCCGCGGCGAACAGGCACGCGACCAGGTGCCGCCGGCGAGCCACGCCGGGTGGGCCCCCGCGGACGACCGGTTCGACCCGGTGGCGCTCATCGACGAGCAGAACAGCCGTCGCGACCCCGACCTCGTGCCGCTGCGTCATGCGCGGATGGCGGCGTCGCCGTTCACCTTCTACCGGGGCGCGGCGAAGATCATGGCGGAGGACCTCGCCGCGACCCCGCGGGCCGGGCTGAACGTCCAGCTGTGCGGCGACGCGCACCTGTCCAACTTCGGCGTCTACGGCTCTCCGGAGAGGCGGCTGGTCTTCGACATCAACGACTTCGACGAGACGCTCCCCGGCCCGTTCGAGTACGACGTGAAGCGGCTCGCGGCCAGCCTGGTCGTGGCCGCGCGGAACAACGGGTTCGGCAAGTCGGAGGCGCGTGACGTCACCCGCGACTGCGTGCGCGTCTACCGCGAGGCGATGGCGCAGTTCGCCTCGATGCGCACCCTCGACGTCTGGTACGCGCACGCCGCCGAGGGCGACGCTGGACGAGGCGCTCCCCCTGCTCACCGTGGGCCTGCCCGCAGGGAAGGGAAAGACCAAGGGCAAGGGCAAGGGCAAGGGCAAGGCGAAGGCGCAGGCCAAGGCCGCGAAGCAGCTCGCGAAGAACGTGCAGAAGAGCCTCGAGAAGGCCCGTCGCCGCGACAGCCTGCAGGCCCTGTCCAAGCTGGCCGAGAAGGTCGACGGCCGGTACCGGATCGTCAGCGCCCCTCCGTCGGTCGTGCCGGCCCGCGACCTCCACGCGGCGTACGGCGCCTCGCTCGAGCAGGTCGACGAGATGCTGCGGACGCAGCTGCAGCGCTACCGGACGAACCTGCAACCTCACCACCGCGAGCTGCTGGACCGCTTCGAGGTCGTGGACTGGGCGCGGAAGGTGGTCGGTGTCGGCAGCGTCGGCACGCGTTCGTTCATCGCGCTGTTCCAGGGGCGCGACGAGTCCGACCCGCTGTTCCTGCAGGCGAAGGAGGCCACCCGGTCGGTCCTGGAGGGGCACCTGCCCCGGAGCCGGTTCCGTCAGCCGGGCGAACGGATCGTGACCGGGCAGCGGCTGATGCAGGCCACCAGCGACATCTTCCTCGGCTCGACCAAGGGCTACCAGGCCGACCGCTACCTCTACTGGCGCCAGCTGCGCGACATGAAGGGGTCGGCGGTCGTCGAGCAGATGAACCCCGCCGGCATGACCTACTACGCCCGGCTCTGCGGCTGGACCCTCGCGAGGGCGCACGCCCGCTCCGGGGACGCGGCCGCAATCGCCGCCTACCTCGGGGAGGACGACCACTTCGACGTCGCGATCGCCGACTTCGCGCGGAGGTACGCCGAGCAGAACGAGCGCGACTACGCCGCCTTCACCGAGGCCATCAACACGTCACGCCTCGCAGCTGCCGAGTGACCCGAGGCCCGGGTTACGCTGGCCGGCAGTTCACGACGTCCTGCGTCACGGAAACGGGAGGATTCAGTGCGCTCCATGACCGACCTGCTCTCTCAGGTACCCCTCTATGTGGGTCTGCAGAAAGCCGTGGGGGCCGACACCCTGCGCTACCGCTGCCTCGACGCCGCGCGGATCCAGCCAGGTGACGTGGTCATCGACGTGGGCTGCGGGCCGGCGTACTACTTCGAGCGGCTCCCGCAGCCGTTGACCTACCACGGGTTCGACACCGACTCGACGTACATCGAATGGGCCCGCAAGAAGTGGGGTGGCAGGGGGACGTTCCACGTCGGGATCTTCGACCCCGCCGCGCCGCAGACCTGCCCGCGCCCGACGTGGTGCTGTTGCTCGGGCTGCTGCACCACCTCAGCGACGAGGAGAGCAGCGACCTCCTCGAGCTCTGCGCCAGCATCCTGTCTCCGGGCGGCCGGGTCGTCTCGGTCGACACCGCCTTCGTCCCAACCAGGCCGCCTGTCGCGCTGGATGTCGGAGAACGACCGCGGCGAATCGTGCGCTACCCGGAGCAGTTCGAGGCCCTGGCCCACCCGTACTTCGACTCCACGCACAGCAGATCGTCTCCCGCGCGCCCGGCGCCGATGTGCTGATGACGATGACCGGCTCCCGGATCTCCTCAGCAGCGTCAACGACACCCCACTCGGACCAGTAGCCGCTCGCGCCCGAGCGTCGTGCCCACGTACGTCGGGCCGCCCGGCAGACTGCCGGACGGCCCGACGATGCGGTGTCTACGTCAGCGAACCTGGTGGTTGCCCTTCCAGTCCCACGACTTCAGCGCCGTGGAGGCCGCCTTGCCGGTGCCGTTCACGGCCGACGTCGTGGTCGCGAACGTCCCGATCGCGTGCACCGCGGCGTCCTTGTGCTCCAGCAGCCCCTGCTCGCTGATGTTCTCGAGCGTGTCGCACAGCTGGTGGTAGCAGGGGTCGAACGCTTCGCCGGCCGTGCCGCCGTACAACGCCACCTGTGCCGGCGTCTTCTCCACCTCGGCACCGGCGAAGATGCCGCCCGCGGGGATGCCCGCCCCGGTGAACGCGTCGTAGTCCGACCGGCCGTCGAACGGGATGGTCTCGTAGGCCAGGCCCTGGCTGTCCCAGAAGTCCTTGAAGACCTGCTCGATCTGACCCGAGCCGTTGGGGCCGGCGAAGCCGTGCTCGTCACCGTCGCCGTCATAGATGAACCGGGCGTAGTTGCCCGACGCGAGCATGTCGTAGTCGAGCATCGCGGAGATGGACTGGCGCTGCTTCTTCGACAGCTGCGAGACGTAGTACTCCGAGCCGAGCAGGCCCTGCTCCTCGCCGCTGAAGAAGATGAAGCGCACCTTGTTGGTCGGGTTGAAGCCGAGCGCGCGCATCTGCTCGGCCGTCTCCAGCATCATGCCGACCCCGGACCCGTCGTCGTTGATGCCAGGCCCTTCGTGCACCGAGTCGAGGTGTCCGCCGACGACCACGGTCCGGTCGCTGCGTCCGCCTGGAGAGTCGGCGATCACGTTGTTGGTCACGACGTCCTGGTCGACGAACCCGTCGACCTTGAGGCGAAGCAGGACAGTCCCGGCCGCAGCGCGGTTCACCAGGTCGCGACCGGTCGCGTAGTCGGTGCCGACGACCGGGATCGTCGCGTTGTAGCCGGCAAGAGTCGGGATCAGGACGTCGTTGCGGTCCGCCGCGCCGATCGTGCCCTCGTTGAAGATGACCGCGCCGACCGCTCCGGCCTCCTGGGCGTTCTCCACCTTGAGGCCGAAGTCGCAGGTGCCGCGCTGCAGCAGCGCGATCTTGCCCGAGACCAGTCCGCCGGCGAAGTCCTCTGCCTCACAGCCGGAGTCGGACGCGCTGGCCTGGGTGGTCGGCTCGGTGAAGTCCACGACCGCCACCGCCGTCGAGGCGAGGTCACCATCACCGGAGTACTCGGCGGTGTACCAGACTCCGTTCTCGCCGTCGTAGCGCGGGTAGGTCGTCGGCTCGGGCGAGACGCGGGCGAACTCCGCCGGCGACTGCTCGAAGAAGATGTCGGCCTCGAACTGCTGGCGCCGTACGTCGAAACCCGCGGCAGTCATCTTGTCGACGACGTACTCGACCGACTCCTCGTGACCGGGCGTTCCGGTCGCGCGCGTCGGGACGCCTTCGAACGGGTTCTCGTTCGCGATGACTTCCAGCGCGGCCTGGTGCTGCATGATCCCGGCCACCGTCACCGCCGTGCGCAGGCGTTCGGTGTCCGTCGGCGGTGCTGCGGTCGCCACTCCCGCGACCGCGAGTGAGCTGACCAGGGCTGTGGCGGTGGCCAGCAGTTTCTTCTTCCCGAGCATGAGGGTCTCCCTGCTTTTGAGGAGCCGACAGCCCGAGCACGTGGGCCCGAGTCGCCAGCGTGGATAGCGGGACACTAAGTCCAGATGGTGGACGCCCGCTACCCCCACGCATCGCTGAGTGCGGCTCGTGCGTGCTGGCTCGGGAGCGGCGGCTGCCTTGTCCTGCCCATGGTCCCCGGGGACCCGCATGACCTAGATTCGCTGGGAGGCCACCGCCTCGCGGAGGGGAGAACCCATGATCCTGGTTCCCAGGCAACTGCAGCGCGTCGGCATGACGGGCGATGTCCCCTACTACGGGGGTCGGTTCACGCCGGCACAGGCCTACGCGGCCGCACACCCGCGGTCGGGTGTGCCTACTCCCGTTCCGGCGCCCTCCGCGGCGCCAGTCTCCCGACCGGACCCGATGGCGGCCCTGGCTCACCTGCTCGACACCGGTGTGATCACCCAGCAGGAGTACGACGACCTGCGCGCGAGGGTGTCCCGGTGACGGCGCCGGTACAGGTCCTCGTCGTCGGGTTCGACGCACCGACGTTCTCGGGTGAGGTGCTCGCGGAGCTCACCCGACTCCGCGAGGCCGGGGTCGTCCGGCTCGTCGACGTACTGCTGGTCTCACGCGGGGAGGGAGGAGCCTTCGAGGTCCTGCCGCCTCCGCCAGGAGCCGACCCCGGGCTCGGTCGCGTCGCTGCGGAGATACTCGGTCTGCCGGAGGGAGGGGACGCTGTGCCTGAGGGCTTCGAGGGCGGCACGTGGTCCCTCGAAGACGCGGTGCCTCCGGGAAACACCGCCGCCGTTGCCCTGATCGAGCACACCTGGGCGCAGGCCCTGGTCGAGTCGATCCGTCGAGCGGGCGGACGCCCGCTCGACGAGACCTGGTTGGCGCCTGCCGACGTCGAGCGGCTCCGAAATGTCACTGTCTAGCAAGAACGGATCCCCATGTTCACCACCTTGATCTTCGCCGGGCTCGCGATCCTGCTCGTGGTCGCCGTCATCGTCCGCCAGATGCGCGCGCGGGGCGGAGCCGACTCCCCCGCGCCGCCGGGCACCGCCGGCGCATCTCGCACCCCCTCGGGCAGCGCCGCGCGTCAAGAACGGAAACGGCGTCGCGCGCAGTCGCGCCACGACAGGCGAAAGCGACACTGAACAGACCCGAAATCACGCCCAGCCGCGTCCGGCCCCGGGGCGGGCGTGGTCTACACCGACAGGACCGCCAGGCGGGACGTCCTGGCGAAGTCCAATACATGCACGCCCGTCCTATGTAGGTTCCGGCCTCACGAGAGCCCGCTCACCGGGCTCGAGACCTAACGGGGGAAACATGAGACGAGCACTTCTTGCCGTGATCGCGGCGCTGGCGATGTCACTGACGTTGGTCGCACCAGCGTCGGCAGCGACGTTCTACTTCTGGCAGCAGGACTTCACGACCGACACGACGGACTGGTCGGCACCGATCACGCACAACTCGACCGAGGGCACCGCCACGGTCGGCCAGGGCGCGTTCTCCCGGTTCGGCATGTACCGATCGACCTTCCCGGGCACCTACGTCGCCGAGCTTGACGTCTACCTCGACCCGACAGCGTGGACTGTCGGCCAGGGCTTCGAGTACACCGTCGCCTCCAGCAACAGCAGCGGCGGATACCTCCGCGACTTCGTCTTCCACATCGCCCAGACCGCCACCGGCCTGCGCGTGAACGGCGACAACAACGTCTACGGCCCCGGCGGGAACACCTTCGTGGCCTCGGCCTGTCGAGCGCCCCGATCACCGCGGCGGGCTGGTACACGATGCAGCACACCTTCTACGACAACGGCGGAGTGCTGGCGGTCGACCTGAAGCTGCTGGACAGCAACGGCACTGTGGTCTTCTCGACCACGCGGTCCAACCCGGCTTGACGTCATGGCCATTGTCGGCGGGAACCGCTACGCCTGGTTCGCCACGAACAACGCGCCCGGCGGCGTCGAGATCGACAACCAGGAGCTCTACCTGGCCGACCCCGTGACCAAGGACGACTGCAAGAAGGGCGGCTACGCGGACTACGGGTTCAGCAACCAGGGGCAGTGCGTCTCCTGGGTCGAGGCCAACCCGAACGCCGGGAAGTAGCAACACCTGCGCTGACCGAGCCGGCCCCTCGAGGTGACTCGAGGGGCCGGCTCGCTGTCTCAACCGCCGGTCGGGCGCAGACGCGTCCGACTCGGCAAGCGCCCACGACCGAGAAGGGAGCGCGACCCCTACGGAAGGGGTGATGTCGCAGCCGTCTAGCGGGTCCTACGGTTCGCGAGGTGAGGCTCGAGCGGAGTCGTTCGCGCCGACCAAGATGGGCGGAGCCATAAGGGGTGAACCCATTGGACGTCGAGACGGGCCTCGTCAGTCTGCTCGTGGTGTCGATCGTCGCGGCGCTCGCTCCGTTCGTCTGCGCCCTCCTCCATCGCCTCCGGCTCCCCCAGGTCGTTGTGCTCATCGTCGGCGGCGTCCTGGTCGGCCCGGAGCTCCTCGACCTGGCCGAGCCCGCGAGCCTGGAGCTGATCGCCAACGTGGGACTGGGGTTCCTGTTCCTGCTGGCCGGCTACGAGCTGGACCTCCACCTGTTCCGGGAGCGCGTCGGCCGACTCGCTGTCGTCGCGTGGTTCATCACCGCAGGGCTAGCCATCCTCGTCACCGGGCTGCTGGCGTACGTCGGGTTCATCCGCGCCTTCGTCCCCGTGGCGATCGGGCTCACCACCACGGCCTTCGGCGCCCTGCTCCCGATCCTGCGCGACCACGACATGCTGGGCGGCCGGTTCGGGCGATTCATCCTCCCCGCGGGCGCCGTCGGCGAGTTCCTGCCGATCATCGGCATCGCCGTCTTCCTGAGCGCCAACGGCCGCTTCCTCGGACTGGTCTCACTTCTCTCGATGTTCGCCGTGGCGGTCCTCTTCAGCCTGCTCCCGCGAGTACATTTCCTCTCCCGCTTCTCGGCGATTTCCACCGCCGGCGAGCACGAGACCTCACAGACGACGCTGCGGCTGACGCTGGCCCTTCTGTTCGCCCTGCTGGTGGTGGCGAACGACTTCGGTCTGGACGTGGTCCTGGGCGCCTTCCTCGCCGGGGTCGTGCTCCGCAGGTGGGCACCGGGCAACGTGAGCGCCCTGGAGAGCAAGCTCGACGCCGTCGGCTACGGCTTCTTCATCCCGGTGTTCTTCGTGAGCTCGGGGATGAGCCTTGACCTCGAGTCGATCGCCGAGAACCCGCTCCGCCTGCTGGTGTTCTTCGTGCTGCTGCTGACGGTCCGCGGGCTGCCCGCCCTGTTCGTCTACCGCCGCGACCTCGTCCTGCGCGAGCGGCTGCAGATGACCCTGCTCACCGCGACCGCGCTCCCCCTGCTTGTCGCACTGGCCGCGATCGGGCTGAGCACCGGACACATGCTTCCCGAGAACGCGGCGGCCCTGGTGGGGGCCGGCGTGCTCTCCGTCCTGGTGTTCCCCGGCGCCGCGATGTCGCTGAACCGGCGCGGAGCGAGGAATGCGGCCGACGTCGGGTCGGCCGCGGTGCGGGACACCTGAGGTGCACATTTCGGTCGTCCCCTTGGCGCCACGCCACGCGTGGTGGTGGATGGGCGTGCTCTTCGTCGTCGGATCGGCGTGCTTCCTCGTCGCCCCGGTTCCCGCCTTCCTCGATCTCGTGGGCCCCGAGGCGGTCGGCGTCGTCTTCTTCGTGAGCTCGCTTCTCTTCACCGCAGCAGCATCGCTACAGCTGCGCGAGAGCGGTGCGCGCGGGCGGCGGGTCCTGGTGGCAGCCGAAGGATCCTGGCTGGTGGAGCAGCGTGGTCCAGCTGGCGGGCACCCTCTTCTTCAACATCACGACGCTGCGTGGGATGACGTACGCGATCGACTCACCGTCGTACGACCGGCTGGTGTGGCGGCCGGACGCCTTCGGCTCCGTGTGCTTCCTGGTCTCCGGCTGCCTGGCCTACGCGCAGGTCGCGGGCAGCCTCACGCGCCGGCCACCGCGCGGGACCGACGGTGCCATCGCCTCCGTCAACCTGTTCGGGTGTGTCGCGTTCGGGGTCGCGGCCGTCGGCGCCTACGTGCTGCCGTCCAGCCAGCACGAGCTGGACATGGCCATCGCCAACCTCACGACGTCCCTCGGTGGGCTGGCCTTCCTCGTCGGAGCCCTGCTGCTCCTGCGCCAGCACTACGACGCGGCACCGGCAACGGTCCCCCGTCAGTGATGGAAGTTGCTCGGCTTTGCCTCGCGCGGCATCGGTGACTCGAGGCCGTCCAGCCACTGCATGGCGGTTCGCAGGTCGCGGAGGAAGAGCTCCCCCATGTCGTGGCTGAACCCGTTGCGGACGACGACCCGCAGCACCGTCAGGTCCTCCCGGTTCGGGGGCATCGTGTACGCCGGCACCAGCCAGCCCGCCTCACGGAGCTTGCGCGAGACGTCGTAGCCGTCGTACTTCTCGACGTCCGCGCTGACCGCGAACGTGACCACGGGCAGCTCCCGGCCATCGGAGATCACATCGAACTCCGGCATCGACGCCAGTGACTGCGAGATGTGCACGGCGACGTCCTGCAGGTCTGCTGGACGAGTCGGTACCCCTCCCTCCCCAAGCGCAGGAACTGGTAGTACTGCAGGACCACCTGGGCGCCGGGACGCGAGAAGTTCAGGGCGAACGTGGGCATGTCGCCACCCAGGTAGTTCACGTGGAAGATGAGCTCCTCCGGCAGGTACTCCGGCAGCCGCCACACCACCCAACCGACGCCGGGGTACACCAGCCCGAACTTGTGGCCGGAGGACTGGATCGAGACCACGCGCGAGAGCCGGAAGTCCCAGACCAGGTCGGGCTGGATGAACGGGGCGATGAAGCCGCCGGATGCTGCGTCGACGTGGACCGGGACGTCCACGCCCGTCTCCCGCTGGTAGGTGTCGAGGGTCGCGCAGATCTCCTCGATCGGCTCGTAGGTCCCGTCCATGGTGGATCCGAGGACGGCCACGACGCCGATGGTGTTCTCGTCGACGTGGTCGAGCAGCCGGTCGGACGTCAGGTGGAACACGTTCCCCTCGAGCGGCACGTAGCGGGGCTCGACGTCCCAGTAGTTCGCGAACTTCTCCCAGACCACCTGCACGTTCCCACCCATGACGATGTTGGGCTTCGCCTCCGGCTTTCCTGCCGCCTTCCGCGCCTGCTGCCAGCGTCGCTTCAGGGCGAGGCCCGCGAGCATGCACCCCTCCGAGCTCCCGGTGGTGGACGTTCCGACACTCTCGGCCGAGTGCGGTGCGTTCCACAGATCCGCGAGCATGTGCACGCATCGGGACTCGATCTCGGCGGTCTGTCGGTACTCGTCCTTGTCCACCATGTTCTTGTCGAAGGTCGCCGCGTAGAGGCGGTCAGCCTCCTCGTCCATCCAGGTGGTCACGAAGGTCGCGAGGTTGAAGCGGGCGTTGCCGTCCAGCATGACCTCGTCCATCACGATCTGGTACGCCGTCTGGGCAACATGTCCCCGTCCGGCAAACGTTCCTTGGGCACATCGAGCATGCCGGCCCTCGTGAACCGCGGCATCGCGTTGGTGTCGCCTTCCGGCGTCTGTCTCGAGACCACAGCCATGGCTCACTGCCCTTCCACGTCAGGGCACCCGACTCCGGGCCGCCCCGGCCACATTCGCGCCGCAGTCGCCGTGAGCCCTCCCCCGGTTCGGATCACCGATCAGTGGAGGGTTGTCGGCGCCTGGTGCCGGAAACACTCCACCGATGGGCTGGCGCTCGCTCCCCAAGAAACCACCGAGAGCCGTCCCGGCGTACCGGAACGGCTCTGGTGATTCTGCGAAGGCCTCTTGGTGGAGCTGGCGGGAATCGAACCCGCGTCCTGTGGCGCCGTACCAGGTCTTCTCCGGGTGCAGTTCGTGATGTCGCTTTTCTCGGCCCCGGCACTCCCACGAACAGGTTGCCGACGGGCCCAGTCAGGATGAAGTCCCGATCGACCCTCCTGACAGGAGTCGATCAGCAAGTCCTCTAGATGACGTCAGGGTCCGGGACGAGGACGGATGCCCGGTCTGACGCTTCGATCACTGCTCAGGCAGCGAGTTCGAAGTCAGTGCGCTTTGAGTCGGCACTTGTGGTTTCCAGCGAACGTTTACGAGATGACGCTGGCTTCTCGACCCGCTTCTCCTGGGACTAACGTCCCCAGTCGAAACCAATCAGCCCCTCTTGAGTTGTTCTCCCCAGTCTAACGGTCGGGGCCGGTCTGCTCATTCCCCTCTCCGTTCGCCCGGTGTGAGTGGTTTCGACAAGCTCAACCAGCGGTGCTCACTACGCTGGGCCGGTGATCCGATGGCTGGCCGCGATGCTGGTGCCGCTGCTCCTGCTGGGTACGGCGGCGCCTGCGTCGGCGCGGGAGCCACTGCCGGTCGGCACGAACGTCGACTACCAGCTGGGCGGTGTCCGACCGGTTCCCACGCACGTCGGGATCGTCGCCCGCGACCGCCGGGCGCCACCGATCCCCCGCCGCTACAACGTCTGCTACGTCAACGGCTTCCAGACCCAGTCCGACGAGCGCGGGTTCTGGAGACCGCGCATGGGGCTGGTGCTCCACCGCGGGGGTCGCCCGGTGGTGGACAGCGCCTGGGGCGAGTGGCTGCTCGACATCCGCACGCCGGCCAAGCGGAAGCGCCTGACGGGCATCATGCGTTCGTGGACTCGCACCTGTGCGGCCAGGGGTTCGACGCCGTGGAGTACGACAACCTCGACTCGTTCACGCGCAGTCACGGACTGATCAGGCGGTCGCAGGCGCTGGCGTACGCGCGAATGCTCGTGCGCGTCGCCCATGCTGCCGGTCTGTCGGCCGGGCAGAAGAACCTCGCGCAGTTCGACGGCCGCTCGGTCGGCTACGACTTCGCGGTGGCGGAGGAGTGTGGCCGCTACCGCGAGTGTGCGTCGTACGTCGCTCACTACGGCCGGCGAGTGCTGTCGATCGAGTACCGCCGGATGGACTTCCGCTGGACCTGTGCCCGGTTCGGCTCGAGGCTGCCGGTGGTCCTCCGCGACCGCGCGCTGAGTCCGCGCGGCGTGCGCGCCTGGTGCTGAACCGCTCAGTCGCCGGGGGTGGCAGTCCGAACAGCTCGACGCCGTTGTGCCAGCAGATCCGGCGCAGCCAGTCCTCCCCCAGCTTCGGGTGCCGCTCGCTGACCCGCACGAGGCCGTCCAGCTGCTCGAGGTAGGGGTACGGGATCGTCGGGAAGTCGCTGCCGAACAGGACCCGGTTGCCGAGGTCGGCCAGCCGCGGCAGGAGCTCGTCGGGGTACGGCGCCTCGGCGTCGAAGAAGGTCGTGAACACCATCGTGGTGTCCAGCCGAGTGTTCTCGTGGTTCTCGACCAGCTCGAGGAACTCGGCGTACTCGGGGGCGCCCATGTGCGCGACCACCGCGGTCAACCCGGGGTGGCGGGCGAGCAGCCGCTCGAGGTGCTCCGGCCCGGTGAACTCGTTGCCGACCGGCCCGGAGCCGACATGGATGACCACCGGGGTGCCGGCGTCCTCGATCGCGCCGAACGCCTCGTCGAGGAGCGGGTCGTCGAGCCGGAACTCGCCCACCTGGGTGTGCAGCTTGAACACCTCGACGCCTGCCTCGATGAGGCCACGGACGTCGGCAGCCGCGCCGGGTTCCGGGTAGAAGGTGGCGGACCACAGGCACTCCGGGACACCGGCCGCGAAGTCTCGCGCCCATTCGTTGAGGTAGGCGGCGACGCCCGGTCGGTGGGCGTAGGGCAGCGCCGAGAAGCGGCGTACGCCGAACGAGCGGAGCTGCTCGACGCGTTCCTCATGGCTCCCCCGGTAGCGGATCGGCCACTCGCGCCCGATCTTGGGGCCGGCGAGGTCGAACTGCTCCCAGACCCGCTTCTGGATGTTGGGCGGCAGGAAGTGGGTGTGGACGTCGAACAGACCAGGGAGCCCGAGGTCGCGCCAGAACGGCGCGGCTGGTCTCGACAGGCTCGATCTCGTGGAGGAGCCGACCACCTAGTCCATGCCCTTGAGCTGGCGGCCCATCGCCTGCTGCTTCTCGCGGTTGGCCTGCTTCTCTGCGAGGGCATGTCGCTTGTCGTAGGTCTTCTTGCCTCGCGCCAGGGCGATCTCGACCTTCGCGCGACCGTCCTTGAAGTACAGCGACAGCGGGATCAGGGTGACCCCGCGCTGGTTGACCTTGCTCTCGAGCTTGTCGATCTCGTGACGGTTGAGCAGCAGCTTGCGCACGCGGCGCGGCTCGTGGTTGGTCCAGGTGCCCTGGGTGTACTCGGGGATGTGCACGCCGTGCAGGAACGCCTCGCCGTCGTGGATCTCCGCGAACCCGTCGACCAGGCTGGCACGCCCGGCGCGCAACGACTTGACCTCGGTGCCGACCAGCACCAGACCGGCCTCGACGGTGTCGTCGACGTGGAAGTCGTACCGCGCCTTGCGGTTCTGCGCGACCAGCTTGCGCCCCTTCTCCTTCGGCATGCCGGCCATCCTCTCAGGGGCCACAACCGAGTTGCGGTTCCCCTCGGTGGTTGAGGAGCGAGCGCCAGCGAGCGTCTCGAAACCACTCGTCCAATGGTTTCGAGACGGTTGCTGCGCAACCTCCTCAACCAGCGAGGCAACTACATGTAGTTCATCGGGTTCACCGGGCTGCCGTTGCGGAGCACGGTGAAGTGCAGGTGGCACCCGGTGGACCAGCCGGTGCTGCCGGCGTACCCGATGGTCTCGCCTCGCCGGACGCGCTCGCCGGTGCTGGCCGAGTAGCCGCTGAGGTGGTTGTAGACGACGGTCATGTTCTTGCCGTTGACCCGGCCGAGGTCGAGGTACAGCCGGTTGCCGTAGACGCTCGACCAGACCTTGGAGATCACCGTGCCGGAGCCGGCGGCGCGGTTCGACGTACCGCACGGGGCGCTGAAGTCGGTGCCGTCGTGCAGGCCCCAGTAGCCGTAGATCGGGTGCCGGCGCCAGCCGTACGGCGAGGTCACCGGACCGGGCACCGGCCGGAACAGGAAGCCGCCCGTGTTGCCGGAGTAACCGCCGTGCTGCCGGCGCGCGCGCTCGATGATCAGGCGACGGATCTTCGCCTCCTGGCGCTTCGCCGCGCGCAGCTGGCGCTGGTCGGCGCGCCGCGCCCGCGAGGCCGCGACCTCCGCGGAGCGAGCACCGGCGTAGAGCCTGGCGACCTCGACGCGAGCCGCAGCAGCAGCGCGTTCCAGCGACTGCTTGCGGACGAGATTGGCGCGCGCCGCCTGACGTTGTACGGCGACCGCGGCACGGGCCTTCTCGACCGCGGCCTCCTGCGCGACCATCTGCGCGCGGGCCAGCTTGAGCGCCTCGAGCAGCGTCGCCTGCCGCGACATCAGCGCGGTCACCGTGTTCATCTGCGTGGTGACCTCGGCCGGGTCCTGCGAGTTCAGCATCACCGAGAGCCCCATCAGGGCAGGGTCGCCGTTGGCGTAGTTGCTCGCGGCCAGCCGACCGATCGCGATCCGCTGCTCGGTCACGCGCTTGCGTGCGGCGTCGAGGGCCACCCGTGCGACCGCCAGGCGATGCTCGGCGGCCTGCAGCCTCGCCTGCATCCGGGCGTCGAGGCGCGCGGCCGCGTCCACGTTCCGCTGGGCGACGGCCAGCCGGCGCTGGGCTGCCTTCAGGACCGTGCGGGCGCGGTGGAGGCGATGGGCCGCGGCGCGCAGGGCCTTGCTCGACTCGTGCAGGTCTCCCAGTGCGTGGCGCACCTGCCCGTGGGCCGCGCGCTGACGCTTGCGCAACTTGTCCTCAGCGGAGGCGAGGGGCACCGAGACCATGACACCGACGAGGGCCAGGATCGCGCACGCCGCGACCATCCGGAACCGGGCCGTGCTGCCCGGATGGGGATGCGACGGTGTTCTGGGGAAGGAACGCACCGTGGGGCCTGTTCAGTGTGGGGAAGTGAACCGCTCGACCGTAACTGACGGTCGTCACACTTTGAGGTATTTGCGCGTCATCACGAGTGTCGGGACGAGCGTCAGCAGCACACCCAGTGCGGCGAGGCCCCCGACGGCGATCAACGAGTCGCGCCAGTCGACCCACTCCACGATGTTGGAGCTCGGCCGGAGCTTGTCGTAGATGACGAACTGCATGAACGACAGCACCGCCAACGCGGACAGGCCGATCCCGACCACCGCCGCCACCAGGGTCTCCATCAGGAACGGCAGGGAGATGTAGAGGTTGGAGGCACCCACCAGCCGCATGATGCCGATCTCCTTGCGGCGCGCGAAGGCCGCGAGCCGGATGGTGTTGCCGACCTGGAGGATCGCCGCCACGAGCAGGAACGCCGCGACCGCGATCGCTCCCCACTTCATCACCGTGATCCAGAAGTAGATCGGCTTGAGCACCTGGCGCAGGTCACGGACGACCGCCACCCCGGACGTCGTGGCCAGGGCGGTCTCGATCCCCTTGAACTTGTTGGGGTCCTTGAGCTTGACCCAGTAGGACTCCTGCATGTCGGCGGCCGTCACCGTCGAGTAGATCTCCTGCTCCGACTTGTCCTGGTCGATGTAGACCCGCTTCCAGGTCTTGAACGCCTGGTCCTTGCTCTGGTGGTAGAACGACGCCACCTCGGCGTGGTCGTCGAGCACCGTCTTGATCTCGGCCTTCTGCGCGGGCGTGACCTCGCCCGTGCACGTCGGGGCCTTGCTGTTCTGGTTGCACATGAACACCGTGATCTGGAGCTTGTCGCCCCAGAACCGCTCCGCCTTCTCGGCCTGCGAGTTCAGCAGCAGGCCCATGCCGACGAGCGTGAGCGAGACGAAGATCGTCACGATCAGCGCCACGGACATCGACACGTTGCGGCGCAGTCCCGTACCGGTCTCCGAGAAGACGTACCTGAGCTGCATGGGGGAAGTTCAGCGCCTTTCTAGTGCTGGTAGCCGTAGACGCCGCGCGCCTGGTCTCGTACGACGCGACCGTCGTCGAGCTCGATCACGCGCTTGCGCATCTGGTCGACGATGCCTGAGTCGTGGGTGGCCATGACGACGGTCGTGCCGGTGCGGTTGATCCGGTCCAGCAGCTTCATGATCCCGACGCTGGTGTTGGGATCGAGGTTGCCGGTCGGCTCGTCCGCGATCAGGATCTGGGGCCGGTTGACGAACGCGCGCGCGATCGCGACGCGCTGCTGTTCCCCGCCCGACAGCTCGTCGGGCATGCGGCGGCCCTTCCCGTCGAGCCCCACCAGCGCCAGGGTCTCGGGCACCACCTTGTTGATGTGCGACCGCGGCTTGCCGATGACCTGCAGCGCGAACGCGACGTTCTGCGCCACCGTCTTGTTGGGCAGCAACCGGAAGTCCTGGAACACGGTGCCGATCTGCCGCCGCAGCCCCGGCACCTTCCAGCCGCGCAGCCGGTTGAGGTCCTTGCCGGCCACGTAGACGTGTCCCTTGGTCGCCCGGATCTCTCGCAGCACCAGGCGCAGGAAGGTCGACTTGCCGGAGCCGGACTCGCCGACCAGAAAGACGAACTCGCCCTTCTCGATGTCAGCGGTCACGTCGACGAGTGCGGGCCTCGTGTGCCCGGTGTACGTCGAGGTCACGTTCTCGAATCTGATCACTCGGTGTCGTGGCCGGTGTCGGGGATGGGAGAGCACGCGAAACTCGTTCACGTCCGGCCGCTCTGGCGAGCATAGGTGAGCGGCCCTACGGTGGAGCGCATGCTGCAATCGTCGGCTCGTCGTCCCCGACATCGGCGCGCGCCCGACGGGTTGTCGCGCGTGGCAGCCGGCTTGGCCGGCTGCCTGTTCCTCCTCATGGCGACCGGCTGCGCGCAGGAGGAGAAGGACGCCACGCCTGCCGCGAAGCCCACGCCGATGGCCAACCTGGACACCACGGACCTGCAGGTTCCGCGGATCGACTTCTGTGAGCTGGTCCCCGCCTCGGCCGTCAGCGACGCCCTGGCAGCCGAGCCGGACTCCGAGACCGCCTACGGCAGCGGTGACGAGGCCGACCTGCCCGGCGTGGGACAGGAGGTCGTCCACGAGATCGGCTGTTCGTGGAGCACCGACTCGGGAGCCGCTGCCCGGGCGTGGGTGTTCGCCCGTCCGGTGGACGCTGCCTACGCCAGGACCGTCCTCGCCGAGAGCCGTCAGACGAAGGGGTGCCAGACCGGCCGCGCACCGTCGTACGGCGATCCGGGCCTGACCCAGACCTGCCGACTGCCCGACGGCACCCAGCGGGTCCGGCACGCCGGACTGTTCGGCCAGACCTGGCTCACCTGCGAGGTCGCGGCCCCGGCACCCGCGGACGTCGCCGACGTGTCCGCTCGGTCGGAGCGCTGGTGCGTCGAGGTGGCGAACACGCTCAACACCAGTCGGTGAGCTCCTGCCGAAACCGGGTGTCGACCTGCGTGACCGGGCTCAGCTGAGCCAGGCGCCGCGATACCGTGACAGACCGGGCGGCTTTTGTCACAATTTCGTCATCGACGGCGCGTCACGCACCGATGTCGGCGTCGATAGGGGGTATGGCGGTTAGCCTCCCCGAGGCGGCGTCACCAGGGCACCGCGCACCTGAAGGAGTGGCTCGGGAATGGGCAGTCGAGCTTGGACAGCAGGAATCGTCGGCGCCGCGGTGGTGGCTGGATCCGCCGCCCTGACACCCCTCACGGCGACCACGGCGGCACCTCCGCCTGACTACAAGGACGGGGGCAACCGCTCGCTCGGCAACGGCCTCGGCCGCCTCGTCGCGGAGGAAGAGTCGACAGGTGCCACCTTCCGCAGCACCTCGGGAGTCCGCATCGACCCCGACGCGCTGACCGTCCGCGACAGCCAGGGCCGGGTGATGGTGCAGCTGACCCCCCAGGCGGGTGTCGACCTGGCCAGCTTCCGCAAGCAGGCAGAGGCGCGGGGACTGCGCGTGAAGGCTGTGGACCGAGCCAGCGGCACCCTCGAGGGCTTCGTCGAGGTGTCGTCGATCCACGCACTGGCCATCCTGAAGGGCACCGGCACGATCGCCCAGTCGGTCAAGCCCATGACCCGCATCGGCAAGGCCACGACGCAGGGCGTCGTACAGCAGCGCGTCAACGAGGTGCACTCGAGAGGCATCGACGGCGCGGGCATCACGATCGGGGCCCTCTCCGACTCCTACGACCAGGCCAGCACCAGCCTCCTCGGTGGGCCGCTGAAGGTCCACGCCAAGGACGACATCAGGTCCGGCGACCTTCCCGGCAAGGGCAACGCCCAGTACCCCCAGCCGGTTGTCGTGATCGAGGACACCGGTCCTGACGGCGGTGCCGACGAGGGTCGCGCCATGCTGCAGATCGCTCACGACATCGCTCCCGCCAGCAAGCTCTGCTACGCCACCGCGTTCATCAGCGAGGTGGGCTTCGCCAACAACATCCGTCGGCTCGCGGACCAACAGGGTGCGTGCCGGGCCGACGTGATCGTCGACGACGTGGGCTACTACGACGAGCCGTTCTTCTCCGACGGCATCATCTCCGACGCGGTGGACGACGTCACCGCCCAGGGAGTCCACTACTTCAGCGCGGCCGGCAACTCGGGCGAGGACCAGTCCTGGGACTCGGGCGTCAACCTCGTCCCGGCGGCCCAGGGCATCAGTGGGACCAACCTCGACTTCAGCGATGTCGACCCGGCGCTCTACGACGGCGGGCTGCAGGACATGAACTTCGGTTCGGGCACCGACGTGGCCCAGGACGTGCACCTCGGTGAGGACCCGGGCGGCGCCGTGTTCGACCTGCAGTGGGACGACCCGTTCGACCTCGACGGTGCCACGTTCGGCGACCCGTACTTCACCGCGACCGGTGAGATCACCAGGTCCAAGCCGGCGCCGACCTTCACCTGGAACGCCACAGCCAGCCAGGTCGGCAAGCAGGTGCAGTTCCGCACGGACGCCATCCCCTCCGGTACGACGGACCTGGTCCTCACGGTCACCGCACCCGACGGCACCGTTCTGGGCGAGGTCGACACCGGCGCCTCGCCCGAGGTGTTCGTCACCACCGTGAAGCAGGCAGGTCCCTACAAGATCACGGTGAGTGGGTTCGAGGGCGCCACCGGCGACTTCACGGTCGACGTCCGGCCGGTCGAATCGCCGTCCAGGGTCACGACCGACTTCAACCTGCTGCTGTTCGACGACGAGGGCGCGTTCATCGGCGCCATCGCCGACCAGAACACGCTGAGCGGTCGACCGATCGAGCTCACCGGGCTCGTAGGCCCCGGTGACATCCAGGTCGTGATCTCCCGGGCCGGCACCGGTCCGCTCGGCGCCACCCGGATGCGTCACCTCGTCAACGGCGACGCCCGCTTCACCGAGTACTCCGACCCGTTGTCGCCCGCGATCTGGGGACACCCGATGGCGGCCGGCGCGACTGCGGTGGCGGCGTACGACCCGTTCCGGTCCTTCCTGCCGGAGGCGTACACCTCGCCCGGCGGCAACCTGCCGGTCTTCTTCGACTCCGACGGCAACCGCTACGCCACGCCGCGGATCCGCCAGGTGCCGAAGGTGGCCAGCATCGACCGGGGCAACACCACGTTCTTCGTCGCGGACGACGTGCGTGACCCGGACACCTTGCCCAACTTCGGCGGGACCAGCGCCGCGGCGCCGCACGCAGCGGCGATCGCAGCGCTCGTCCTTGAGCAGGCCGGCGGCGGGCAGGCGCTGAGCCCGGCGGCGCTGCGGACGCGCCTCCAGGCGGCCACCTTCGACCACGATCTCGACCCGATGGTCTCCGGTGGTTCGGCGCAGGGGCTGACGGTCACCGCCCGAGGCAACCAGGGCCGCGAGGTCCCCGGCACCAGCCCCGGCTCGATGAACGACCCGAAGTTCTTCAGGGTCAGCTACTCGGGCTCGGCCCCGCTGAAGTCGCTCACGTTCTACGGAGAGACGGCGAGCCCGACCGCCCTCGGTAAGCGCAACCCACCGGCGTCCGACGGGATCGTCTTCGACAGGCGGCCCTTCACCGGGATCTCGCCGTTCGCCGACCAGGGCTTCCCGTTCACGATCGGCAACACTTTTGGCGGCCTGACGAGGAGTGAGGTCACGCCGACGTTCTCGGTGCCGGGCGGGGGCGAGTCGAAGCCCGGCCAGTTCCGCCGCCTGAAGTTGACCTTCGAGGACGGTCTGCGGAACGGCCAGGGCCTGAAGTTCGGGGTCGACCGGGACCTGGCGGTCTCCGGCTTCGGCGGCTCCAACGAGGGCAACGGCGCCGACGAGCTCGGCGGCGCGATCTTCCTGCCGCAGGGCACCGGCGACTCCGACGGGATGGTCTTCGTCGGTGAGCTGATCAACGGCCAGAGGATCACCGGCTCCATCTCCAACAACCTCGGCAGCGGGTTCAGCCCCGTGGACGGGTACGGCGTCATCAACGCGCAGGAGGCGGTCTTCGGCGCCCGCTGATCTGACACCTCCTCGGGGAGGGCATGCTGGGTGATCCTCCCCAGCACGCCCTCCCCGAGGAGTTTCATGACCACCTCACGCCAGGTCCGGCTCGCGCGTCGTCCCGAGGGCGAGCCCGACGACGACACCTTCACCTTCGAGGACCACGAGCTCCCGGCACTGCGGGACGGCCAGGTCCTGCTGCGGGTCGTCTACCTCTCCCTCGACCCCTACATGCGGGGTCGGTTGAGCGACGCGCCCTCCTACGCGGCGCCGGTGGAGGTGGGCGACGTCATCGTCGGCGGGACGGTGTGCGTGGTCGAGGAGACCCGCGACCCGTCGTACGAGGTGGGTGACGTGGTGCTCTCCTACTCCGGCTGGCAGACCCATGCGATCGCCGAGGCCCGTCACCTGCGCAAGCTCGACCCGTCCGCAGCGCCGATCTCCACGGCACTCGGGGTGCTGGGGATGCCCGGCTTCACGGCGTACGCCGGGCTCCTCGAGATCGGGCGACCGCAACCGGGCGAGACCGTCGTGGTGGCCGCCGCCACCGGTCCCGTCGGGTCGGCCGTGGGTCAGATCGCGAAGGTCAAGGGCGCCCGGGCGGTCGGCATCGCCGGCGGCGAGAAGAAGCGGCAGGCGCTCCTCGACGAGTTCGGCTTCGACGTGGCCCTCGACCACCGCTCCCCCACGTTCGCCGAGGACCTCGCGCAGGCCGTGCCCGACGGTGTCGACGTCTACTTCGAGAACGTCGGCGGTCCGGTCGCCCGCGAGGTGTTCCGGCACGTGAACCTCTACGCGCGGGTGCCGGTGTGCGGGCTCGTCGCGGACTACAACGCCACACGCGCTCCGCAGGAGCGGGACCGGTTGCCCGGGTTCATGAGACTCGTGCTCACCAAGAGCCTGACCGTGCGCGGGTTCATCCAGGGCGAGTTCGTGAAGAGCCACACGCGCGACTTCGTCCGCGACATGTCCGGCTGGGTCGCGGACGGCTCGGTGCGTTATCGAGAGGACGTGGTCGAGGGTCTGGACAACGCCCCCGAGGCGTTCCGGGGACTGCTGTCCGGGGCGAACTTCGGGAAGCTGCTGGTCCGGGTGTCGCCGGATCCGACACTGTGAGCGCCGCCCAGGCGGCCAACGGTGGCCCGGTCACGGTCTCCATCGTGCGGCACGTTGCGCCCGAGCACGCCGCCCAGATGGTCGCGTGGGTGCGGTCGGGGTCCTCGCTCGCGGAGCGGTTCGACGGGTTCCTCGGCACCGGCTGGGTGCGTCCGTCCGCGGGTTCCGAGCAGTGGCACATGCTCTACCGGTTCGCCGACCAGGCATCGCTCGAAGCGTGGGAGTCCTCGCCGCAACGGGCGTGGTGGCTGGGCTCGGCCCAGGGTCTGGTGGGCGAGTCGCGGGTCGAGCGTCGTACGGGCATCGAGGGGTGGTTCGACGAGCCCACCTCCACCGACATCGAGGACCTCCGGCCTGCCACCGCCACTCCGCCGCGGTGGAAGCAGGGGTTCGTCATCTGGCTCACGTTCTTCCCGCTCAGCCTTGTGCTCGGTCTGCTGCTGAAGGCCACCGGGCTCGACCTCGGCATCGTCCTGCGCACGCTGATCACCACCGTCGTCGCGACGCCGATCATGATCTACGGCCTGTTGCCGTGGATGACCCGGCGTTTCGAGCCCTGGCTCAAGCCATCCGGTGGCTGAGCCTGTCTCACCATCTCCATCGCAAACCGCGGCCGAATTCGGGTACGACGAGAGCATCGTCGATCGAAGGAGGCATCGATGCCGCAGAAGGTCTGGAACAAGAAGCGCGAGCGCCAGTACGAGCACATCAAGGAAGGCCTCGAGGAGCGCGGCCGCGACGAGGACACCGCCGAGGAGATCGCCGCCCGCACGGTGAACAAGGAGCGGGCCCGGTCGGGTGAGGCCAAGGAGAAGAGCAAGACCTCCACCGAGGACATCTCCTCGGGCCGCCGCGGCGGTCTGCGCTCCCACTCCGGATCAGGTGGGCGCACGCGGGACCAGCTCTACGAGGAGGCCAAGAAGAAGAACATCAAGGGCCGCTCGTCGATGACCAAGGCCGAGCTCGAGAAGGCCGTCGGCCGCTGACATCTGCGACCAGCCCTGGAAACTGACGAGAATTCCTTTCCACAGCAGGGAATTCTCGACCGGAAACTGTCGGTGGTCGCTGGTTGAATTCAGGTATGTCGCACCCGTCCAGCAGCGTCGTCGCCGAGCTGGCCGACATGCGCGGACGGACGCGCGAGCTGGCGGAGACGTTGTGGGCTGCCCGCGAGGGTGGCGAGCTGATGGAGGTCGTCGCCGAGGTCGAGGCGCTGAAGTCGACGCTGGACGCCCTCGAGCTGGGGGTCGTGCGAGAGCTCGAGGCCAACGGCGCGGTGAAGGGTGCGGGATGGGCTTCGACCCAGGACTTCCTCACCCACACCGCAGGTGGGCACAAGGGCTCGGGTCCTGCTCTGGTGCGGCTCTCGACGTGCGGTGGCCGAGCCGGCCCTGACCCCGGTCGCCGAGGCGATGGGCGACGGCTGGCTCTCGACCACGAAGGCCCACGTCATCGAACGAGCCGTGGACCGGCTTCCCGGCGACCCCGACCTCCGCGCTCGCGGCGTACAGGTCCTGCTGGCCGACGCCAAGCGCCTCGACGCCAGCGAGCTGCGCAAGGTCGCCCTGCATCTGGTGACCGTCGTCGACCCCGATGGTGACGAACGCCGCGACGAGAAGGCACTGCACCGGCTCGAACGGGCCGCCCACCTCTCCCGGCACCTCTCGGTCACCGACGACCAGGCCGGCGGCGCCTGGATCAAGGGCCGCTGCTGCAGCGAGGACGCCGCCCTGATCAAGGCCACCCTGATCCCGCTGGCCGCCCCCCAACCGGCCGATGGCCCGACCTGTGACCCCGCGACCTGCACCACTCCCGGCTGCAGTCACGACGGCCGGGACCCGCGTGACCACGGCGCGCGGATGCTCGACGCGCTGGTCGAGGCCTGCCGCTTGCTGCAGACCACCGATCTCCTACCCGAGTCCCACGGTGCCACCCCACGGCTCACGCTGACCATGGACTACCAGCAGCTGCTCAGCTGGTCCGGGATCGGCACCAGCGAGACCGGAGAACGCCTGTCCGCCTCCGCGATCCGCCAGCTGTGCTGCGACGCCGAGGTCATCCCCGCCGTGCTCGGCGCCGAGTCACACGTCCTCGACGTCGGCCGCCAGAGCCGGCTGGTCACCGCCCCCATCTGGAAGGCCCTCGTCGCGCGCGACCAGCACTGCCGCTTCCCGCACTGCACCCGCCCACCGATCATGTGCCACGCCCACCACATCACCCACTGGATCGACGGCGGCGTCACCTCGCTGGACAACCTGCTCCTGCTCTGCGGCCACCACCACCGCCTCATCCATGCAGGGCCCTGGGCGATCAAGACCACCGCGCCCGGACTGTTCGCGTTCCTGCCACCGACCTGACCGCCGCCGCAGACCGGCCGCGCACCACCGGACCGGTGACACTGCTCGTGGGCGACTCGGGCCGGCGACAGCGATCAGGCCGAGCCTTCCCGCTCGACCAGGTCTTTAAGAGCGCCAGCTCCTTCCGCGCCTCCGAGGGCTCGAGGACGGCCAGCTCCACGAGCGTGCCGACAGGTCCGAGCCCGCACCGCCAGTGCGTGGCACGCGAAGCTGCAGGTCGGTGCCGCTCGAACGCCCGTAAGCCCCGAGGTGACCTCGAACTGCAAGCCGAAGTTCGCGTCCGTCCTCGTCACCAGCCGGCGCGGGACGTCGGCAGCAGCACCGTCGTACGCGCAGCGAGTGGGCCGCGCCTCGAGACATACGTGGAGCTGGGCTCGCCGGGCGCACCCTCGACGTCCTCGATCACGGGCTTCCCCGTCTGCCAATCCGGGATGCGAGTCGGGATCCACGTATGATGCGCCACACCTGGTCCGGTGCAGGCCTCGATCCAGATCGAGTACTCGCGCACGCCCATGCGACCCGCTTCCGGCCCGTGCTGAGCAGTCACTGGGAAGCGTCAGGCGCATCCCGCAAGCACGCGACGCCTCCGGTGGCACGCACCCGAGCTCGCAGCCCGGGCGAGCACGGCCGCCAACGGCTCGGGCACGCGGCCGGGTTCCAGCGCGTCGACCAGCAGCGCCGCGTAGCGCGCCTTGCGCCCTGACCGGACCCGAGGAAGCGGCGGAGCACCGCCTCGCGCGTCCAGTCGCGCTGGGCGGGCATGCCCGCCAGGAGTCGCAGCGAGCGGGCCTCGCCCGGCCGCTTCGATGACGGCTTCGACCGCCTCGACGCCGAGCGCCCGGATGAGCTCGTCCTCCAGGTCCGCCGAGCACCTGAAGAAGCCCAGCCCCGACAGCTCGTCTGCCTCGACGGCGGCACCCAGACCCCCGCCGCCAGGCCGTGCCGGAGCTTGGCCTCCTCGGGGGCGTCGTACAGCCCCGCGAGCGGGACGCCGAGCCCGCGTGGCCCGTATCGGGACACGAAGGCCCGCGTGTTGGTGATCCCGCCCATCGCGACGACCTCGACACCCTCGGCGGCCAGGTCCCGACCGCGGCGCTCCGCCAGGGTGTGCAGCGCCACCCGGTCGCTGTTCCCCTCGACCAGTACGACGGCACGCGGCGTGATCACGTCACCATTGGGTGCGCGGCGGCCTGCACGTCAAGCGGGTTCAGGGTCAGGCGCTCGTGAGGATGACGAGCTGCTGGGTCGCTCGGGTCATCGCGACGTAGCGGTCGACGGCTCCCTCGATGCCGGTGCCGAACGACTCCGGGTCGACGAGGACGACCAGGTCGAACTCCAGGCCCTTCGCCAGCTCCGGGGTCAGCGACCGGACGCGGGACGTCGTCCGGGAACGTGCCGCGTCGATGCCGCCGGCCCGATGACGCAGGCGATGCCCTCGGCGTGCTCGGCGAGCCAGGCGTCGAGGATCGAGCCCAGGTCCGACGCGGACGCCGTGCACGACGGGGACGCCGCTGCTGCGGACGGAGGTCGGCACGTTGGCGTCCGGGAGCACCGCCCGGATGACCGGCTCGGCCTCGGCCATCACCTCCTCCGGCGTCCGGTAGTTGATGCTCAGCGAGGCCAGGTCGACCCGGTCGAGCCCGACCCGCTCGAGCCGCTCCTGCCACGACTCGGTGAACCCGTGCCGGGCCTGCGCGCGGTCGCCGACGATGGTGAGGCTCCGCGACGGGCAGCGGAGCAGCAGCATCTGCCACTCCGCGTCGGTCAGCTCCTGCGCCTCGTCCACGACGATGTGCGCGAACGGGCCGGCGAGCAGGTCCGGGTCGGCGTCGGGCAGTGCGGCCTCGTCGACGAGGGCGTCGCGGATGCCGTCCTGGCGCAGCATCGACATCAGTGCCCTCGTCAGTCGTCGGCTGCGATCAGGTCGTCGACGACCCGGTCCATCTGCTGCGCGCTCGGCGGCGACGGCCGCCTCGTGCCGACGCCTGCGCCGCGACGCCTCGGGGTCGCCGAGCCGCTGCCGGGCGGCGTCGAGCAGCGGCAGGTCGGACGACGGTCCAGGCCTGGGCGTCGGCGCGCTGCAGCGTCGCGGACCTCGTCGGGCGTCGAGCCACGGGGCGCACAGCCGCAGGTAGGCCGGCACCGCCCACAGGTCGCCGACGAGGTCGGTCGCCTCGAGCAGCGGCCACGCCCGGTTGAAGGCGTCGGCCAGCTCCTGGTTCTGGCGCGAGCGCCCTGCGGAGCAGGTCGGCCGGCGTCGTCGTCCTCGTCGTCCTGCTCGACCTTGTCCACCAGGATCGTGAGCAGCTCGTCCCAGACCTGGTCGCGCGCCTCGTTGTGCGGCGTGCCCGGGTCGCGGCGCCTCGAACGCCTCGGCCCAGTCGTCGGCGCTGAGCCAGACGTCGGCCCACGGCGTCTCGACCTCCATGCCCTCGGTCGGGCGGCTCCTCGTAGAACCGGACGGCCGGCTCGATCGCCTGCACCATCTCCGCGGACGCCTTCAGCCGGGCCACCTCCGGGTCGGTCTCGACCGCCGCCGCGGCGCCCTCGGGGACGAGGTCGCGCAGCGTGCAGGTCTGCACGCCCTCCTCGCCGAGGCTGGGCAGCACGTCGGCGACGTAGGCGAGGTAGGGCTGGTGCGGGCCGACGAACAGCACGCCGCCGCGGCGGTGACCGAGGCGCGGGTCGGAGTAGAGCAGGTAGGCCGTGCGGTGCAGCGCGACGACGGTCTTGCCGGTGCCCGGACCGCCGTCGACGACGAGCGCGCCGCGGGACCCGGCGCGGATGATCGCGTCCTGGTCGGCCTGGATGGTGCCGAGCACGTCGCGCATCCGCGGCGACCGGCTGCTGCCCAGGCTGGCGATGAACGCGGACTGGTCGTCGAGCGCGGCGCGTGCCCTCGAGCCCCTCGGCGGTGAACACCTCGTCCCAGTAGTCGCTGATCCGGCCGCGGGTCCAGCGGTACCGGCGGCGGCTCGCCAGCCCCATCGGGTTGGCGTGGGTCGCCCCGAAGAACGGCTCGGCCGCGGGCGAGCGCCAGTCGACCAGCAGCCGGCGGCCCGCGCTGTCGGTGAGGCCGAGCCGTCCGACGTACACGGCCTCGCCGTCGTCGGCGCCGACCATGCGGCCGAGGCACAGGTCGAGGCCGAAGCGCCGCAGCGTGCGCAGCCGCGCGGTCAGCCGGTGCACCTCCTGGTCGCGGTCCATCGCCTCCTGGCCGGTGCCGCCGGGCGCCTTGCGCGCGGCGTCGAGCCGGTCGGACAGGTCGGCGATCGACTGCTCGAGGCTCTCCGCGATGGCGGCGAAGTGCTGCTCGTCGCGCGCGATCAGCGCCGGGTCGGCCTTGGCGGCGAGGTGGTCGGGCAGGTCGAACGCGCTCGTGTGGTCAGGGGTTTCACCTCATCAGCTCCGCGGGCTGCTGCCCTCGGCCGGTGATTCTGCGCCACGACCGGGGTCTTGCCGCAAGCCCCCGGGTGGGCTATACGTTGAAAGTGCAGGGAGTGACACACTCCCTGCTCTCTCTGTCGGCGGTGGCACCTAGCGTGGACGCATGACGCAGCAACGCACCTACCCCGCCGGCGTCACCTCCTGGATCGACTCGAGGTCGAGACGTCGAGGCCGCCCAGTCGTTCTACGGCGGCCTGCTCGGCTGGACCTTCCACACCGGACACCCCCCGGCGTCCCGGCCTACGTCATCGCGCAGCTCGACGGCCAGGACGTCGCCGGGCTCGGCGCAGCGGCCGCGACCGGGCACGATCCGGGGCCTGGAACACCTACGTCGCGGTCGACGACATCGACGCGGCCGTCGCCGCGGTCGAGGCGCAGGCGGGCAGGTGATCTCCCCCGCACCCGCGGGCGAGGGTGGCGTCCGGCCGGCGTCGCCGACCCGGCCGGCGTGCCTTCCGGCTGTGGCAGGCGAGGCAGCGGCTGGGCGCGCAGATCACCAACGCTCCCGGCGCCTGGAACTTCAGCGACCTGCTGGACGGCCGACCCCGCCGCGGCGAAGGATTCTACGGATCAGGTCTTCGGCTGGGAGTTCGGCGACCTCGGGTTCGCCACGATGATCCGGCGCCCCGGCTACGGCGACCACCTGGCCGCGACGGTCGACCCGGGCATCCACGAGCGGCAGGCCGGCGTCGGCGTGCCACCGGGTTCGCCGACGCCATCGGCTGGCTGGGCCCGCCGCCCGGGGCGAGCGGCCCCAGCTGGCACGTCACCTTCACCGTCGCCGACCGCGACCAGACCGCGGCCCGTGCCGAGTCGCTCGGCGGCGAGGTGCTCCGCGAGGACGACACCGAGTGGACCAAGTCGGCGGTGATCGTGGACCCGCAGGGCGCGCTGTTCACGGCCAGCCAGTTCACGCCGGCCGGCGGCTGACTGAGCGCGTCCGGCTAGGCGGGCGGCCTCGGCGCCCGACGCGCCAGCGGATGCCGGCCTCGAGGAAGCCGTCGATGTCGCCGTCGAAGACGGCCTGCGGGTTGCCGACCTCGTACTCGGTGCGCAGGTCCTTGACCATCTGGTAGGGGTTCAGCACGTAGTTGCGCATCTGGTCGCCCCAGCTCGCCTGCACGTCGCCGCGCAGCTCGTCGAGCTGGGCCTTCTCCTCGGCCTTCTTCAGCGCGAGCAGCTTGGCCTTGAGGATGACCATCGCGCTGGCCTTGTTCTGCAGCTGCGACTTCTCGTTCTGGCAGGACACGACCGTGCCGGTCGGGATGTGGGTCAGCCGTACGGCGGAGTCGGTCGTGTTCACCGACTGACCACCGGGACCGCTCGAGCGGTAGACGTCGACGCGGATGTCCTCGTCGGGGATGTCGATCTCGTCGGTCTGCTCGAGCACCGGCACCACCTCGACGGCGGCGAAGCTGGTCTGGCGGCGGCCCTGGTTGTCGAACGGGCTGATCCGCACCAGCCGGTGGGTGCCGGCCTCGACGCTCAGGGTGCCGTAGGCGTAGGGCGCGTGCATCGCGAAGGTGGCGGACTTCAGGCCCGCCTCCTCGGCGTAGGAGGTGTCGAAGACCTCGACGGGGTACTTGTGGCGCTCGGCCCAGCGGGTGTACATCCGCATCAGCATCTCGGCGAAGTCGGCGGCGTCGACGCCGCCGGCTCCGGAGCGGATGGAGATGATCGCCTCGCGGGCGTCGTACTCCCCGGACAGGAGGGTGCGGACCTCGAGCTGCTCGACGGGCTTGTGCAGCTTCTTGAGCTCGGCCTCGGTCTCGGCCGCGGCGTCGGCGTCGCCCTCCTCCGCGGCCAGCTCGACCATCACGCCGAGGTCCTCGAGCCGGCGCTCCAGCTCGTTGAAGCGGTCGAGGTCGTGCTGCAGCGCCGAGAGCCGCCGGTGACCCGCTGCGCGTTGGCCTGGTCGTCCCACAGGTCGGGTGCCGCGACCTGCTCGCCGAGGTCGGCGATCTCCCTGCGCATGTCGTCGAGGTCCAGGACGGACCCGATGGTCTTCATCGTCGCCTGGAGCTGCTTGATCTCGGAGTCGAAGTCGGTGGCTGCCACAACGACAGAGGCTACGTGGCGACCGCCTGCGGGGCGAAGCCGGAGCCGTCGCGTCCTTCCCGGGACCTTCCTCGCCGCCGAGGCGACGAGCAGCGGTAAGTCGCGGGGAAGTCGCGTGGAAGGTGCGAGTAGCAGCGTGGAGGCATCACGAAAAACCCGCCCAGGAGGACACCATGTACCACCCAGAGATCACCTTCGCCGTCGCCCAGACCCGGCACGACGACCTGCGCCGCGACCTGCACCGAGCGCGCCCGCAGGCGCCTGCGACCCGACAACCCCGCGCCGGCTCAGCGCCGCAGGACGCTGAGGTCCCCGAGGCGCGGATGCACCGCGCCGCGTCACCGGGCTGACCGGCGGCTGGAACCCCCCGCGGCCGCGGACAGCAGCCGCACGGACTCGGCGGGGTCACCGTCGGCTCGGGCGATGTGCGCCCGGGCCTCCTGCGCCGCCGCCGCCCAGGCGGTGCCGGGCCACCGGCCGGCGGAGCACTCGGCGAGCTCGGCGTAGTGGCGCGCGGTTTCGAGGTCACCGACCTCGGCGCACGCGATGGCCGCCGGCACCGCCAGCATGACCACGCAGAAGCTGCACCCGTCGGTCTCCCCCAGCGTCGCCTCGGCCTGGTCGACCAGTGCTCGCGCCGCCTGCGCGTCCGGCGCGGCCAGGATCATCGTCCCGTAGATGCGCTGCAGCAGGTGCTTCGCGATCACCGACCAGCGGGCCAGCGGCAGCGCCCGGTCCAGCAACCGCCGCGCCTCCTCGCTGTCGCCCTGCTCGAGGCGCACCTCGGCGAGCCGCTGGAGGCTGTGCGCCTCCCCTGCCGGGGCGTCGACGTCGCGGTGCAGGTCCACCGCCTCGATGAGCTCGCGCTCCGCCCGCTCGAGGTCGCCCATCAGCAGCGCCGCCTCACCGATCAGGGCACGGGCGAACGCGACACCGCGCAGCGCACCGGCCCGGTCGGCGTGTCGGAGCAGCTCCTCCGACTCCTCGATGACCTCCTGGTAGGGCACCGGCCCGTAGAGGAGGTACTCCGCGACGCACAGGTGCGCGTCGAACAGCGCGGTGGCCAGCCGTTGCTTGCCGCGCGTACGACGCAGCTCCATGCCGGAACCGCTCGAACCACTCGCCGCGGCTGTGCAGGACGAGGCCCTGCAGGGAGATCAGGTCCATGAACTGCCACGGGTCGTCGGGCGAGTTGAGGAGCGCGGCCCCTGGTTGGCGATCTCCCACGCGGTGTCGAGGTCGCCGCCGAAGTAGGCCATGTGGCCCCGCGCCAGCAGGATCGGCGCGTCGGCCGCGTCGCCCTCGACCTCGAGCCCCGCCAGCGCCTCGCGCGCAATGTCGGGCTCGCCGGCGAACGCCGCTGCCCGGGCCAGCCGGGCGCGCACCAGTCGGTGCTCGGTGCCGGTCGTCACCGCGACGGCCTCCTGGTACGCCGCCACCGCACCCGGGTCGCCGAGCGCGGAGAGCAGGTCACCTCGCCGGGCGAGCAGCCGCGGCCGGTCGCCGGCGTCGGCGTGGTCCCGACACCGCGTCGATCATGGCGAGCCCGTCGCGGTAGGCGCCCAGCGCACCCGCGGTCTCCACGGCCCGAAGCACATAGGGCACGGCACGCGAGCGGAGCCCGGCCGCGACGAACAGGTGTGCCATCCGCGCGGGCGGTCCGCCCAGCCCGGCGATCCGTTCGGCGACCTCGCGCGAGAACTCGGACGCCTGCTGTGCCGGGATGCTCTCCACGAGCCGCTCCCGCACCAGCGCGTGCCGGAACCGATAGCCGGCCTCCGCGGGCTCGACCACCCCCGCCGCGAGCGCCTCCTCGAGCTGCCCGTAGGCCAGCGTCCTCGTCGGCGTCGGAGAGGGCGATCAGCTCGTCGGTGGTGAACGCCGAGCCGAGCAGCGCCACCCGCTGGAAGGTCTCGCGCGGCCTCCGCGAGGTGGCCCGGCGAGGGCCGCTCCGCCCACCGCCGGCGTGCCGGCCAGCTCCAGCGCCGAGAACGGCAGCCCCCCGCTGACCTCGCAGATCTCCTCCACCTGTTCCGCGGCGAGGTCCGGGAACCGGTCGACGAGCAGCCGGCGTGTGGCCGCCTGGTCGAGCGGCCCCAGCTCGACGCGGGATCCCGCGCCGCGGCGTACGAGACTCTCCGCCACCCGCTGCGCGGTCTCGTGGACCCGAGGCCGGTGGGCCACCGCGATCACGACCGGCTCGGTCACCGCGCACCGCGAGAGGTAGTGGAGCAGCCGCAGCGACGCCTCGTCGGCGTCCTGCAGGTCGTCGACGACGAGCAGCAGGCCGTGACCTGCCGCGGCCAGGCGCATCAGCTCGGCGACCGCGACGAAGAGTCGCTGGTGGCTGGACTCGCCCGTCCAGCTGACGTCACGCCCGGAGAGCGCCCGCTCGATCTCGAGGCGGAAGCGGTCGTCGAGCCCGTCGAGCAGGGCCGGGTGCTTGCGGCACAGCTCGCCGAACGCCTCCAGCACCGGCGCGTAGGGCCATGGCCCCTCGACGGCCGAGGCGGTGCCGCGGCCGGTGCGCCAGCCCGCGCTGGCGGGCGAGTGCCTCGGCCAACCCGAGGACGGCGGTCTTGCCGACACCGGGCGGGCCGGAGAACAGCAGGGTGGTGCCCTTGCCCGCGTCGGCGCTCGCCATCGCGGCGCGCACCTGGTCACCGACGCTGCGGCGACCGACCAGCGTGACCCCCTGGCTCGACTGGTCCGCGCGGCCGGCATGACCGTGCAGCCGGGCTCGCAACCGCTCGGCCTCCGGGCTCGGGGTCGTGCCGAGCTCACGCAGCAGCGCATGGTCGAGACGTTCGAACTGCCGCAGTGCCGCGCGCAGGTCGCCCCGGTCGGCGTAGCCACGGATCAGGGCCAGGTGGGCCGCCTCGTCGGTCGGGTCCTCCTCCAGGACGTCGTCCCACCGCTCGGCCTGGCGGAGCAGGTCGACTCGCAGGATCCGCACCGCGTCGCGCGCCTCCTCGGCCCACACCTCGTAGACGTCCTCGGGGAGCAGCCGTCCGCCGTACCCGGCGAGCACGCGGTCTCGCTGCCTCGACCGTCCCCTCCTCGAGCGCCCGCTTCGCGTCGTCGCGGAACGCGTCGACGTCGATGCGGACGTCACCGTCGGGCGGCAGCGCGACCATGTCGTGGCGGAGCTGGACGAGGCGAGCCGTCGCCCCCGAGCGCACGCCGCGCGTAGTGGGCGGCCTTGTGCAGCCGGGGCCGGCGGCCTCGACGCTGGCCCCGGGCCACAGCGCCTCGATCACCTGCTCGCGGTGGAGCCGGTGCCCCGGGGCCAGCGCCAGCACCTTGACCAGCGAGGCGGCCTGCCGACGGGTCCACTGTTCGCGGCGCGACCGCGACACCGTCCACGGTGACGTCGAAGCCCCCGAGCAGCCGCAGTTCGATGGTCACGGCGGGCCGTCCTTTCCGACTCGCACTCACGCTAACCAGCACGATCGACGTTGTCAGTCGGGAGGAAAGCGGAGATACCGGGGCCCACGCGACGATCCGGCAGCGCCTGCAGGTGGTCGACCTCGTCGCTCATCGCGGAGCTCACCGTGCGCAGCAGCGCGCGCGCCTGCGACGCAGTCCCAGTCGTAGCGCGCCACCTCCTCGGTGGCGTCGAACAGGCTCGTCGACAGCCGGTCCCGGGTGCGCTGGTACGCCGCGCAGCGCGACCGCCTCGGCGCCGCCACCCAGCACGTCGAGGATCCGGTCGCCGAGCAGCTCGGCGTCGCGCAGCCCGTCGGTCATGCCGTGGGTGGTGATCGGGTCCTTGAAGTAGCCGGCGTCACCGACCAGCGCCCACCCGGGCCCCCACGACTGGCGCACGTAGCCGGGGAGCCCGACCCAGCCCTTGAGCGCCGTCCAGGCCGGGGCGTCGATGACCCGTTCGACCAGCGCCGGCGCGGCGGCGGTCGAGCAGGTGCGCCGAAGGCGCGTTCGCGTCCGGACCTGCGCAGCCGCACGCATCGCGCTCCGGGGTGGTCGCGACGAAGACGCAGGTGGCGCCCGTCGTTGGTCGGCAGCAGCCCGGCCGCCGAGCCGTCGCCGTACGCCCACTCGTAGCCGTCGCCCGGGAGGCCCTCGACGTAGCGGTAGAGCATCGCGCTCGCGCTGGCGCCGTGGCGCACGAACGGGGCCCGCGTCTCCTGCGCCACGACCGAGCGGATGCCGTCCGCGCCGACGATGATCGCCCCCTCGAGCTCGAGGCGCGCCCGTCGCGTCCTGGGCGGCCACGCCGCGCACCCGTCCGTCGAGGTCCCGCAGCAGCGAGGTCACCGGCGTCTCGTGGCAGGACGTCGGCGCCCGCCTCCTCGGCTGCGTCGACGAGGATCCGGTCGAGGACGGTGCGCCGCGGTGCGTACAGCGCGTCGACGCCGGGGCTCGGCCGGATCGAGACCTGCACCTGCTCGCCGTCGGAGTAGTGGAAGACGGTGCGCGAGATCGGGGGTGTGCCGGCCGCGACCACGCGGTCGAGCAGGCCCCACCGGGACAGCTGGAGCACCCCGGCCCGCATCAGTCCGTGGGTGGACACGGTGTCGGCGCCGCGACGGCCGCGCTCGACGACCGCGACGCGGACGCCTGCGCGCGCGAGCAGCAGCGCCGTCGAGGCGCCGGCGACCCGGCCGCCGACGACGACGACGTCGTGGCTCGTCATCGAGCCTCCATGGCTCGAGAGCGAACGGACCGAACGGCCGAGCAGCTGGGCAACGACCATGCGCGGCGTCGTGCCGCGCCCCGTCGATCATGCCCGAGTCACGCCGGTGCTGGAACCGCTGGCCGACTGTGTAGACGCCCGGGCGCCTCCGTCCTGCCCCGGTACTGACGGATGCCACCGTCGCGGGCCTTGATCGGCAGCCGCAGCCAGGGTGGTGCGGACGGAAACCGGTCGCGAGCAGGATCGTGCCGATGCCCTCGGCACGCAGGTCGAGGCGCGGCGGCGCAGGTGTCAGGTTCACCGGCGCGGGCCGGATCCCGGCCACACCTCGTCGGAGAGACCCGCGCGTTCCACGAAGCGCGTCGACGCGGTCGAGGAAGCGGTGCATGGTCGCGTCCGCGCCGGCCAGGTTCATCGGCAGCTCGTCGCCGAACTCCGACCGTGCGCCCGTGCACGGCCTGCAGCCGGCCGGCCAGCCGCACTCCGCGCGACTGCAGGAGCGGCGAGGTCGAGGTCGGGCGCCGCCCGGTCGGGTCGTTGCGACCGACGAGCTGCATCGACGGTTCGCGTCGTGCAGCCACCGGGTCGGGCATCTCGTCGATGGTGCGGGCGAGACGCCCGGTGGACTCCAGCCACCAGTAGCATGTCGAGACCGCGGTAGCGGCGCGGCATCCGGGTGTGCCGTCCGACCGACAGGACCACCTCGCGGCCGGCCCGGTTGAGCTCGTCGGCGAGCTGCACGCCCGAGGACGAGGCGCCCACGACCAGGACGCCGCCGTCGGGCAGCTGGGAGGGGTTGCGGTACTCGCTGGAGGTGAGCACCTGGCCCGGCGCAGGCCGGCCGGCACGTACGGCGTGCCGTGCGGTCCGGTCGCGATGACGATGTTGTCGGCGTACCAGGTCGCCGCGGTCCGTCGCGACGGCATAGCGAGCGCCGCCGCGACCCGAGAACCGGACCTGCTCCACCGTCGTGCCGCCGACCACGGGCGCGCCGAACGAGGCGGCGTAGCCCTGCAGGTGGTCGACGAACTCGCCGGGCCGCGAGGTACCCGTCGGGGTCGGGCCCCTCGTAGCTCCAACCGGGCAGCCGCGTCATCCAGCTCGGCGTCAGCAGGTGGAGCGAGTCCCAGCTCTGGCGGCGCCAGCGCTCGCCCACGCGTCCTCGCTCGAGGACGACGTGGTCGTGGCCGGCGTCGGTGAGCAGCCGGCTGACGGCCAGGCCGGCGTGGCCCGCGCCGATGACGACGGTGTCGACGGTGGTCATGGGACTCCTGGTCCTCCGTTTCCTGCTGACTCAGGGGTGACGTCAGCCGCAGACCACGTCGATGACGACGGGCGTGGGGTTGGTGAGTGCGTCGTACACGGCCGACCGCTTGCGGGACTGCTCGACCAGGCCGCGCAGGGTCTCCTCGTCGGCGTCGCCGTCGATGTGGAAGGTGACCTTGATCTGCTCGTAGCCGTTGCGCACCGAGCCGTCGGACAGGCCGAGGATGCCGAGCAGGTTGATGTCGCCCTCGACGGTCGAGGAGACCTTGTTCAGCTTCACCCCGCGGGCGGCGGCGATGTTGGCGACACCGGAGGTGAGGCAGGCGGCGATGGCGTGCAGCAGGTACTCGACGGGCGTCGGCCCGTTGTCCTGGCCACGAGACGGCGGGGTGGTCGGAGACGACCTCGGTCTCGTGCGCGTGCTGCATCTCCTGCATCGCGCCGTAGAAGCCGGAGAACTTCGACCGGCTGTGGGTGCCGCTCTGCCACGTGTTCGTGGCGCGGAACTGGAAGTCGGCGATCTGGTTCTGGCCCTTGACCGCGTCGAGCGTCGCGAACAGGGTCGCGATGTCCACGCCGTTCAGGCTCGGGTTCTCGGTGGTGACGCTCATGTGTTCCTCCTGTGATTGGGCCGGCTGGTTGTTGGTGCCGGCACCGGTTGATGTGTGAGGAGGACGCTAGAAACCGATCCTTCCCGCGGCCTTCCCGCGATTCCGCGGTGCGAATGGGCCTCAGTCGACGGATTCAGCGACGACCGGGTCACGCCAGACGACGGCCGTGCCGTCGAGCACGACGACGCCGTCCTGGTTGGTGATGGCGCAGTCCAGCGTGGTGATCGGTTTGTCCTCGCGCGCGCTGGTGACCGTGACCTCGGCGGTGATCTCGTCGCCCGGGCTCACCGGCGCGAGGAACTTCCAGTTCACCTCGAGGAAGACGCTGCCGGGTCCGGGAGCTCCTCGGCGACGACGCGCGTTGAGCAGCCCCGAGGTGACGCCACCTTGGACGACGACCCGCCCGAACCGCGACTGCGCCGCCAGATCGTCGTCGTAGTGGATCGGGTTGCGGTCACCGCTGATCTCGGTGAACAGCTCGATGTCGCGGCGGGAGATGGTCCGGGTACGGCGCGCGACCGCGCCCACGTGTGTCGTCATGACCCGAGTCTGCCCAGCGCTGCTTCCCGTCGTCTTCCCTCGACGTGGGTGAGCCGGCGGGAAGGACTGGGGAAGCCCGTTGCGCCACGCTTCCCGGCACCAAGGTTCCAGGAGGTCACCATGAGCGTCGTCGCTCCCACCCACGATGTCGGCACCCGCAGCGACGCCCTCGACGGAGTGCGCGCGATGCTGCCGGTCGTGGCCGCCTACGCGCCGCTCGGCCTCGTGGTCGGCGCTCAGGTCGCGGCCAGCGACAACCCGTTCGCGGCATGGCTCGGCACCTGGCTTATCTACGGCGGCGCGTCCCAGCTGGCCGCGCTCGACGTGCTGGCGCACGACTCGGGCTGGGTCGCGGCTGCCGCGGTCGGGGTCCTGGTGAACCTGCGGCTCGCGGCCTACGCCACTGCGATGGTCCCGGCGTGGCGAGCCGCGTCGCTGCGTCGCCGGGTCGCCGCGGCACTCATCCTCACCGACGCGCCCTGGGCCATGGCTCGGTCGCGGACCCGCGGCGCGCAGGGCTACTACTTCGGCGCTGCCGTCACCCTGCTCGTGCTGTGGCCGCTGCTGGTCACCACCGGCGTGTTCGTGGGTAGTCAGGTCGACCGCTTCGCGATCACGGCGCTGCTGCTGCCGCTGACGCTCGGTGCCGTGGTGGTGCCGCAGCTGCGCGAGCGTCCGGCAGCCGTCGCGATGGCGACCGCAGTCGTCTGCGCCGTCCTGACGCTGCACCTGTCCCCCGGCCCGGCTCTGGCCCTGATCGGCGTCGCCGGTGGGCTGGCCGGCATCGCCTCGGAGCGTGCGTCGTGAACGTGCTGCTGGCGGTGCTCGTGGTCGGCGCCGGAAGCATGGCCTTCCGGTTGGTCCCACTGCTCACCGGTCGAGAGATCCCGTCGTCGCTCGCGCGCGCCGCGAGCTGGGCCGGACTGTCCGTGATCGCCGGGATCACGGTGCGCTCGACCCTGTTGCACGACGACGCCTCCATCCCGCTCGCTCCGGTGGTGGCGCTGCTGTCCGTGGCGACCGGCCTCGTCCTGGCCTTCCGTGGCCACTCCGTGCTGGTCGCGGTCGGCGCGGGGTGTGCGTCGTACGTCGTGATCGGTGCGACGCTGGCCGGACTCGGGTGAGAATCATGGACTCATGACGGAGCCTTCGATGACCACATCCCTGACCGACATCCGCACGCTGCTCGGCGTCTGGGCCCACCCCGATGACGAGGCGTACCTGTCCTCTGCGCTGATGGCTTCCGTCCGACGTGACGGCGGCCGGGTGGTGGTCGCCACCGCCACCCGCGGCGAGCTCGGACGCCGGACCCCGAGACCTGGCCGGCGGCCCGGCTGGCGGAGGTGCGGGAGCGCGAGCTGCTCGCGAGCCTCGCCCTGATCGACGTGCGCGAGCACGAGTGGCTCGGTCACAGTGACGGCTCTCTCCCGCAGGTGCCGTACGCGTCGGGGGTCGCCCAGGTCGCCTCGCTGCTGGACCGGTTCCGGCCCGACACCGTGGTGACCTTCGGCCCCGACGGCATGACCGGCCACCCCGACCACCGGACCGTGTCGGCCTGGGTCACCGAGGCCTGGCGCAGCCGCGGGTGCCGCGAAGCCCTCTGGTACGCCACGACGACGCCGGAGTTCCAGGAGCAGTGGGCCGAGCTCCACGAGACGCTCGACATCTGGTTCGAGGGCTTCGAGCCCCCGGTGACCCCGGCCACCGAGCTCGCGGCGATGTCCGGTGCGACGACGGGCTGCTGCGACCTCAAGCACCGGGTGCTCCAGGCGCACGCCTCGCAGACGGCGGTCCGGAGGAGATGCTCGGCACCGAGGTCTTCCGGGAGTGGTGGGCCACGGAGTACTTCGTCGCCGCTCGACCAGCCCCTACACCGGGAACCGCGTCGGGGTGATGTCGGCTGGCCGGCAGCCACCGCTCGATGGTCACCCACCCGACCGCGTCGACCCAGACGAGCGTGAGGACCCGGCCCTCCCAGCCGCGCTCGGCATGCCGCCACTCGACCAGCAGGCTCGGCTCGCCCTCGACGAAGCAGTGCCGCGCCGGGCTCGGCGGTGTCGGTGGCCGCTGCTCGGGCTGGACCGGTGCCGGCGACGCGCTCGGCCAGGGTGCCGTGCTCCCCGTTCCGTAGCCGCCGCGCATGCAGCCATGCTCCCACGGCTCTCGAACGGATGCTCGAGAACTGTCGGCGCGGCATCCGCACGATAGTGGCTAGCAGCAGCGCCAGCGAGCGATCAGTCGCGGCCGGGTCGAGAGCTTCACGTCGTCGTACATGGCGTTCTTGGCGTCCTCGAAGGCAGCCCACGCCTGGTGCTTCTTGCCGTCGACCTTGTTGGAGTCCATCCACTTCCAGAAGGCGGTGCAGACCTTTGGCCTGCGTCGCCACTTCCGCGCTGGACACCAGGTACGTGACCTGCACCTGGTTGTTGAACCCGTCCCAGACCCGGTCCCACGCTGCGTCGATCTCGTCCCAGCTCTGGTCAGCGACCTCGTCGTCGTGGAACTGCCCGATCCGCTTCTCCGTGACGTCCATCAACCTGTTCATGTGGACGAGCACCACCCCGTACGCCTCCTTGCGCTCCGCCCGGAGGCGCAGGGCGTCCTCCCGAGCGCTCGCTCGCGCGTGCCTCCTCGGCTGCGCAGCTTCTTGTCGTGCAGCGCGTGCTCGCGAGCGATCCGCTGCGAGGCGAATGAACCCACGACATCGAACAGGCCCATAGCCAGCATGATCTGCCATTCCCGTCCTGGACGGAAGGCCGAGACGCTCCGCCACCCATCCATGCGAGCCGCTGTGTCAGTCGGAGACGACCACGACCGAGGCAGCGGTGCCGCTGACCGGCACATCGGTGCCGACGCCAGGGACGTGCAGCGGAAGATCCATCGGCGTCACGATGCGCACGACCACGGTGTCCGCACTCGTCTCGACCGTGTAGTCGAGGCCCGGGAAGCGGCGGTGGATGCCGCTGCTCGCGAAGTAGTCGGCCACGTAGCGACGAGCGGCCGCCGGGTCGATGTCCGCACGCTTGCCCAGGCCGTGGGTGTAGACCTGCTCGCCCTGGATGCCGTCGGTCGCCGCCAGGGCGGCAGCGTCGGCGGCGGAGTTGAGCCCCTGGCGACGCAGGTAGGCGGCCGACGCGTCAACGACGACGGCGACCACCATCGCCACCACCACGGCGAAGCCGATGATCAGCGGGGTGACGGAGCCTTGCTCGTCGCGGCGTCTCATGGGCGCGCCTCGCGGAAGGTGCCGTACGGCGCTTCGTGCTCGGAGTCGACCCGGATGCTCGGGGTGTTGGAGCCGAGCGCGGCCGGCATCAACGGCAACGCGACCGCCGAGTGGACCTCGGCGCGAACGACGGACCCCGGCGTGAGGCACTGGCGCGGATCCGGCCGGCAGGTGATGTGGACTGCGGGACTGGTGTCGAGCCGCTGGTCCTGGTACGCCAGCCGCACGGCCTCCCGTGCGCGGGCGTAGCCGCTGGCCTGGTCGGGTGCCGTCACGAAGGCGCGCCCGGCGGAGCGTGCCGCGGCCGACGCGGCGTACGCGGCCCGTTGCGTGTCGAAGGCGGCGAGCACGATGTAGAGCAGCGGCACGATGAGCAGGATCGCCAGCCAGACGAACTCGACCAGGGCGGTGCCGGACTCGTCGCGCGCCCGCCTCACGGTGCGGCCTCCTGAACACCGTGGCCCGTGACGGACAGGTCGACACCGGGACCCCACAGCCCCAGCGGAGGTACGACGGCCCGGACCGTCACCGCGACCGTCGGCACGCCGTCGACCGTCTCCTGCCGGGCGGACACGTCCTCGGCGAAGCGCGCGGCGATGGCGTCACCGATCTGCTCACGGGTTCGGGCGGCTCCGTCGGCCGGCGAGCGATCGATGGTGGCGCCGTAGCGCGCCCCCTCGGTCGCGGCAGCGGCAAGCGTGTTGCGAACGTGCAGCACCAGGCCGACCTGGATCAGGCCGAGCACGAGCGGCACGAGCACCATGCTGACGAGCACGAAGTCGACGACGGCCGCTCCGCGCTCGTCGCGACGGCGTCGCCTAGCCCGAGACCGACGCCAGCGCTGCACGCAGCATCGTGCCCAGCTGCGAGCCGGCGATGGCCCAGAGTCCGGCCACCAACCCGGCGGTCATGACGGTGATCAGCACCCAGCCGGGCACGTCACCCCGCTCGTCGCGGATCCTGCGGCGCATCAGGTGTCTCATCTCGATTCCTCCTTGGACGGAAATTGCGGGGACGGGGGTCAGGGCACGACAACTTGTAGGCCGACGAGGCCCGGCCAGAAGGCGAACACGACGACGACGGGAAGCACGAGGAAGACCACCGGAACCATCATCAGGACCTCACGTCTGGCACCCGACTCGATCAGCGCGCGACGGCCCGCCTCCCGGACGTCACCCGCCTGGGCATGGAGCACGTCGGCCAGCGGGGTGCCGCGCTCGACGGCGATGGCGATTCCCTCGGCGAAGCGCGAGACCACGGCCAGACCCGACCGCGAGGCCAGCTCGTCGAAGGCCCGGGCGATCGGCGTGCCGGTGCGTACCTGGGCGAGCACGCGACCGAGCTCGGCGGAGAGCTCACCGTGCGTGCGGCGTACGACTCGGTCGAGCGCAGCGACGGGGCTCTCGCCGGCGGCCACGGACAGGGCCAGGAGCTCAGCGACGGTCGGGAACTCCTGGAGGATCAACCGCTCGCGCTGGGCGACCTGGGCGGTGAGCCGGTTCTCGCGGAGGAGTACGCCGAGCACGAACGCGATCAGGCAGAAGATCAGCAACGGGACCGAGCGCTCCGGCGACGCAGCCGCGACCAGACCGGACGGGACGGCAACGACAGCGAACGCGACCAGTCCCCAGACGACCTGCTCGACCCGGAACTGCTGGACGTCCATCTCGAGGCCGGCGCGCTGGAGCCGGCGTCGCACCGACGCGGCCCCGCCCAGCAGACGCTCGACGGCGCGGGCCGCCGCCGAGAGACCGGGACCGAAGACGCTCGCGAAGGCGTTCGTGGACGACACGGGCGCAGGCAGGGTGTCCGGACGAGGCAGGTCGCGGACGTAGGGCAGCACCCGCACCGCGATCGGCGTACGACGCGCATCGAGAATCGCGGTTGCGAGGAGCCAGGCACCCAGACCGAGCGCCGCACCGAGCAGGGCACCGACGAGTGGGGTCACGACAGGATCCGCCTCTCGGTCGGCAGCCGGCCGATGCGAACCATGACCCTGTAGGCGAGGGCACAGAGGGCGGCTCCCCCGACCAGCACGACGACTCCTGCTCCTGTGGAGTAGCGCTGGATCACCTCTGGCTGGAAGCACATCAGCAGCAGCACCAGCCAGGGTGCGGCCACGGCGAGCCGGGCACCGTTGACGGTCCACGCCTGGCGCGACTGGAGCTCGGCACGGGTCCGGGCGTCGTCGCGGAGGAAGCCCGACAGGCTGCGCAGCAGTCGGCCGAGGTCACCACCGCCGACCTCGCGGGCGACGCGGAGGCTCTCGACGACCCGGTCACCCACCGGGTCGGAGAGCCGGTCCTTCAGCCGGTCGAGCGAGTCGCCGAACTTTCCGCTGACCTGGTAGTCCAGCGCGAAACCGGCGAACGACTCGCGCAGCGGCTCGGGTCCGCGCTCGGAGAGGGCCGCCAGCGCCTCGGGCAGCGACATGCCGGCGCGCACGGCACTGGCCAGGTTGTCCACCGCCTCGGGCCAGACCTCGGCGAACTCCCGCTGACGTCGTCGAGCCCGCCCCTTGACGACCGCCACCGGGAGGTAGCCGCCCATGACGCCGAAGACCAGTGCGACCGGCACCGTCCGCGACGCGACGAGGACCAGCGCAGTCGCGGTGAATGCGCAGACGGCGCACACGACCAGGAACCCGGCGACGCTGACCTCACCGAGGCCTGCCGCGGCGAGCAACGGCTTGATCCGCGCATCGGGCTTGCTCCTCGTCGCGCGCGGCGGAGCGCGGAACGCGGACCAGATCAGGATGAGACCGACCCCGAAGAGCAGTCCCAGGACTGCTCCCATCAGTCGGCCTCGCGGAGGACCCGGTGGACGTCGATCCCCGCCCGCTCGAACGACTCGAGCCGCGTGGGCATGCCGCCGGTGTGCACGAGGTCTCCCGCCTTGCGCAGGAAGACCGGCTCGGTCTCGACGATGTCGTTCTCGACGCGGCCCGGCACCGCAACGATCTCGTTGACGCGGCGGACGCCCCCGTTGTCGATGCCGAGGTGTACGACGAGATCCACCGAGCTCGCGACCGTCGGGACCACGAACCGGGCCGAGATGTTCTCGCCCGCGAGCAACGGCAGCGTGCACAGCTTCACCAGGGCCTCGCGTGCACTGTTCGCGTGCAGCGTGGCGAGGCCGGGAAGCCCCGCGTTGAGCGCCAGCAGCAGGTCGAGGCACTCCGCGGCGCGAACCTCGCCGACGATGATCCGGGTCGGACGCATCCGCAGGGTCTCGCGCACCAGGTCACGTAGCGACACCTCGCCCGTCCCCTCGAGCCCGGCCTGCCGGGTCTGCATGGCGACCCAGTCGGGATGCGAGAAGCGGAGCTCGAAGACTTCCTCGGCGGAGATGATCCGGTCACCACCGGGGATGGCCGCGGCCAGGCAGTTCAGCATGGTCGTCTTCCCCGCCTGGGTGCCGCCGGCGACGACGATGTTCTGGCCGGCCAGGACCGCCGCCTCGAGGAACCGGGCGGCCCCGGTCGGCAGCGATCCGAGCCGCACCAGGTCGTGGAGCCTCGCGGCCTTGAGCACGAACTTGCGGATGTTGACGGCCGCGAACTCGCGGCTGATGCCCTCGAGCACGACGTGCAGCCGGTGACCCTGCGGGAGCATGGCGTCGACGAAGGGCTGGCTCAGGTCGATGCGCCGGCCGCTGGACTTGAGCATCCTCTCGACCAGCTCCTGCACCTCGGCCTTGCTGAGGATCACGTTGGTGAGCTCGTGCCGACCGTGCCGGGCGACGAAGACCCGGCTCGGGTCGTTGATCCAGATCTCCTCGACCTCGGGATCGTCGAGGAACTTCTGGAGCGGGCCGAAGCCGGAGACCCGGGCGACCAGCTCGCCGATCACCCCGAGCGCATCGGGGACCGGCGTGACGACACCGGTCAGGCTGCGCTCGTCATGGGCGCGGACGACCTCTTCGGCGATCCGGCGCACGCGGACGACGTCGAGCTGCGGATCGACCCCTTCGCGGCGTACGACGGAACGCACCTGCTGGTCGAGGTCACCGACCAGATCGACCGCGGGCGAACCCGAGACATCCACCGACATGCGGGCGGTTCTACAGTCCAACCTGCGCGACGGGAACCCTCGATCTCAAGCCTGTGGACAACCTCGTCACACGGGTCCCAGGATCCACTTTCGCTACATCACAAGCGGGACAGCAGCGGCGAATGCGAACCCCGCCAGCACCCATGCCTCGAGCGGCCGACCGGCCCGACGGACGGGGTTCGCTCCTCGAGCCCGCTCGGACAGGAGTACGACGGCCAGGCCGGCCATCAGCACCAGCGAATGGCTCAGGGCCATCGCCAGCATCACCGGCCAGCACTCGACGAGGCAGCGCAGGCCCGACCGGACTCCCGCACGGGCGCAGTCGACGTCGGCGGCCAGGCCCGACGAGGCGCGGAGCCGTAGCGACGCACAGCGGCGCAGCACTCGTCGACGCGGGACCGAGACCTGCCAGACGGCCGCGACGATCAATGCAACGGGGAGCAGGTGGCCTCCGTGGTGCCCGAGACCGACGAGGACCAGGCCGGCCTCGAGCACTGCCCCCACGCCGGCCCACAGCGCGACGTAGCCGAGAAGGTAGACGAACATCGACCGGTGCCGGCGGGACCAGAGGCTCCGCAGGGCGACGGTGCGGACATGGGGTGCGATGAGCGGGAGCATCATCGCCAGCACCATCAGCACCCAGTAGGTCCACAGCTGCGACCACTCCGCGACGAAGCCGCCATGGGACATCGCCACCTCCGCGCTCATCCAGGCGAGGGCGAGCCACGAGACGAGCGCGACGGCGTACACCCACCACTCCGGGTGCCAGGCGACGAGGCGGCGCACGGTCACGTGGCGCGTGGGCGCCACGGTGGATGCGGTCAGGACAGCCACGGTCAGTCGACCATGATCGCGACCCTGCGGGCGCGCACGTCGGGCTCACGGATCTCGCCCTCGTGACGTCGGGGCATGTCCGACGGAGGGGCGCCCGGGACCTCGGTGCTGAAGCTGACGTTGACCCGCGCGTCGTCCCAGCGGCCGTCCTCCTCGAGCCGGTCACGGACGTCGGTGATGTCGAAGACGGCCGTGAGGCCTTCCGCGTCGTGCTGGTCGTTGGTCCGCGAGGTCTCCTGGAGACCGAACGTCGAGAACGAGCCGGCGCGAAGCTCCGGGTAGTCGTGCGGGTCGGCCCCCTCGGGCACGTTCACGTAGACGCCGTACAGCGGCGCCGCGCTGGTGCCGGTGACCCCCTCGACGCGCAGGTAGGCACGCGCCGGTGCGGAGTCGAGCGCACGGTCGCGGTCGGGCCGTTCCATGTCGACGGCGACGGGCTCGGCGCTGGCGAGGGACACGTCGCTGGTGGCTCCCAGCATCTGCGGTGGCATGGCTTCCTCCGGGTTGATCGTCCTGACCCGCTCGTCCTCGGGCTCCGGGGACCAGGGCAGACGGCAGGTCGAGGCTCTCGTAGACGTAGTCGAGGAACTCGGTGTCGAGCACCTCTCCGACCGACCACGTGAACTCGCCCCCGCCCGGCGCCGGGAAGGTGAAGGTCGTGTCGAAGAAGGCCGCGTCACCGGTCGGGTTCACGTTCGCGGGATCGGCCCGCAGCCAGACCTCCCACAACCGGTCGATGTTGCAGTGGTGCAGCCAGAAGATCGGGTCGAGCCCCGCTGTGTAGAACGAGCCCATCCAGCCGGGGTCGAGGAGCTGGCCGAACTCGTCGTAGTCGTTGCCGACCAGCGAGTGGACGGCGCCGTGCGGCACGTTCTCCAGCATCCCGCGCTCGCCGCCGTCGAAGCTGAGGCTCGACCGCTCGCCACCCCCGAACGTGGCGGCGCCCGACGGCGTGGAGTAGGGGAACGCCTGCAGCGTCTGCAGCAGGGCCTCCCCCACCTGCACCGGATCGATGTCGCCGTAGAACGGCAGACCGGCCTTCGCGGTCTGCGAGCGCTCGTCGCTCTGGAGGTTGTTGTCGCCGAGCGTCAGGTCCAGGAACGCCGGCGGGAGTGCGGCCTTGCGCGGGTCGTCCGGGTCGATGGAGTACCAGTACGGCAGCGCCCACGAGTCGTCCTCGAGGTGGAACTGGATGATCTTCTCGAACGCGGCGAGGTACATCCGGTGCCACGGCAGGAAGAACCAGCTGCCGTGCTGGCAGTTGCTCCAGAACTGGTTGCTGATGTCGGGGTCACCGTTCGCGTCGGCCAGACCGTGGATGGCCGCCTGGAAGCGCCACCCCAGCGGATCGGCCGGCGGACCGTTGGGATCGTCGAGGCCGCGCATCGTCGCGATCGCCCGCTCGTAGGCCTCGAGTACGTCGGGCCAGTCGCCCTCCGCGTCGGTCGCGTTCCAGACATCCACCCGGGTCCGTGCCATCTCCGCCTCCCGTGGCCGACCAGCCCCACGCCCGGCGTTCCCGAGCGCACCCCCGTTGGCGCCATCCTGCTCGCATCGTGAGACTTCGAGAAGGGGTCGTCGCTACGAGGACTAGTCCTACGCCTTGCGGGACGGGATCCGTCGCAGCAGGGCGAACAGGCGCCAGCTCAGCCACCCGGAGGCGCGCCGTGTGAGGGGGCTGAACGCGGTCAGCAGGGCCAGGGCCACGAGCCAGGCACCCAGCACCATCACGAACGCCGGCGCCAGGATCCCCCGGAGGAACCGGGACACCTCGGTGACCGTCCAGTCGAGGTCGGACAGCGCGCAGCGCTCGGTCTCGAACCCGGGTTGACCGCAGGTCTGGCCGGAGAACGAGGTCCCCATGATGTTCTGCAGCGTGGCCACGTCGTAGACCTCGCTGCCCGCCTCGTCGGACAGGCCCTGTGGCGCGGGATGCGACTCCATCCAGCCCGCGAGCACTGGCGTCATCTGCCGATGGCCGCGTTCGTTGGGATGCAGGCTGTTGTGCAGCCAGCCGAACGGGTTGGCGAGCTGGTCGATCAGGCCCTCGGTGTCGCTGATGGCGATGAAGTTCACCCCGAGGGTGTCCTCGTTGGAGCCGTTGTCGCAGATCCGCATGCGTGCAGACGCGAGTGCCTGCTCCATGTCCTTCAGGTAGTAGAAGCCGTGCTCGATGGCCGCCTTCCTGACGACGCCGTTGAGCTGCCGGACGAAGCCCTCGAGGAACACGTGCTCCTGCGGCTCCAGCAGGGAGTAGCCGCAGCCCGTGCGATCCGGGTTGATCGGTTGGGGATACGGCACCACCAGGACCGGCACGTCGTCGCTGACCACGTTGCGGATCTGGGCGTACGTCGTGTCCAGCTGGTCCGCGACGTCCTGCAGCTGGTCGAGCCAGCGGGCCCCGCGCGCCAGGCAGTTGCCCGGAGCGATGCAGGCGATGCCGATGTCGGCAAAGCTGGCGTCGTTGCCTCCGACGCTCACCACCACGAGCGAGACCCTGGCGCCGGAGTCCCTCAGTGCGGCGAGCTGCTGCAGCTGCGTGGCGGCCTCGCCACCGGGTGGCTCTCCGGCCCACTGCGGCCGGTCCCACAGGTCTGGGCCCACGGCGCCGGAGCAGGCGAAGAAGCCGAGCCGGGTCGCGAAGTCGACGGACTCGGGGGCGTCGAGGATCAGGTGGGCGTACGCCGTGGGAGCGCGTCGGCACTCGTTCGGCCGCTCTCCCCCGGGGTTGTTGGTGCCCTCGTAGAACTTCTGGGCTCCCTCTCCCGACATGTACGAGTCCCCGAGCGCGACCAGGACGCTCTGGTCCGCCGGCGAACTGCCGGCTCCGACGACGTCGTCGTCCAGCGGCAGCACGCGCGGGTAGGCACTCCACACCAGGGCGACGAGCGTCGCCACGAGCACCACGTCGGTCTGGGTGTCGGAGGAGATCGCGAGCAGCAGCACGAGCAGCACGATCACGGCGATGACCGTGAAGTAGCGTCCGACGCCCGACTGCGCCAGCCACACCGCACCGGCAGCGAGCGCTCCCGCACCCACCATGAAGTTGCTGATCGGCCTGACCTCACCGTTGCGGAGCACCTCCGCGGAGACCAGCGTGAGGGCGACCGGCCCGACCAGCAGGGCCGCGAAGGCGACGTACAGCCCGGTCGGGTTGGTCGCGCCCACCCAGATGCCGCCCACGACAGCGACGATCACGAGCGCCAGCAGCACGAGGCCGAGCGGCAGGCGGACACGCTCCCAGCTGCGCATCTCGCCGACGAGGTGCCCCAGGGTGATGAACGCGCCGACGATGCAGAACAGGCCGAAGCCGTCGGTCACGCCCCTGCTGAAGAAGAAGAACGCCAGCCCGAGCGCCACCAGGGTGAGCACCAGGGGGACCAACGCGCGCACCCACCACGGCAGCTGGCGCCGGTCGCGGACCCGGCGCACGGTCAGGTCGGCCACACCCGCAGCCAGCAGGAGCAGGAGGGCCGCGAGCACGACGACCCGGGGATGACGCTGTGCGCCGGTGAGGAGCACCGCCCCGGCTGCCAGGGTGTAGGCCCCTACCGAGACGACGAACCCCCACCGGGACTCTCGATCCAGGGCCATGGCTACCCCTCCGGCCGACGGGTGTCCCCGCAAGGGTTCCATCGGGGACGGAGCCGGTGCAATCACCTGGACTCCCGGTGAAGCTAGATCAGGGCGAGCACCTCGGCGGCGGCCCGCTTGCCGGCGCGCACGGCACCGTCCATGTAGCCCGTCCAGTAGCTCGAGGTCTCGGTGCCGGCCCAGTGGGTCCGCATGTGCGGCCGACGCAGCTCCTGGCCCCACGTGGTCAGGGTGTCGGTGCCCATGATCGCGACGGGGCCGCCGCCGGTCCACCGTTCCTTGGTCCAGTCGTGCTCGACGTACTCGATCGGGTTCAGCGCCTGCTCGCCGAACATCTCCGCGAAGCCCTCCAGCACCGCGCGCCGGCGTGAGGCCAGCGTGGTCAGGCCGTACTGCCGCCAGGTCGAGCCACCGACGAACGCCAGCAGTACGCCGGGGCTGCCGTCGGCCGGGCAGTTGTCGAACGCCACCCGGACCGCACCGTGGTCGCTCAGGCCGAAGCCGTTGAGTCCGTCGGCGCGCCAGAACGGCTCGTCGTAGACCGCGTCGCACTTCATCAGGGCACCCATGTCCATGTGCTCGAGCAGCGCGCGACGTCGAGCCGGCATGGCCGGTCCCCACTGGATCGCGCGCGCGAGCTCCGGCGGCGCCGCCACGATCACGCGCTTGCAGGTGACCGCTCCGCGACTGGTGCGTACGACGGCCCGGGTGGTCGTCTGGTCGATCCGGGTGACAGGAGCGTTGAGGGCGACCCGGGTGCCGAGCTGGTTCGCCAACCGCAGCGGGATCAGCTGCGAGCCACCGACGAAGCGCCGCTCCTGGGCACCGTTCTTGGTGTCGGAGTTGCGCGCGAACGTGCCCTTGTTCTGCTCGTTGCCCGAGCAGGCGATGTAGTGGATGACGAAGAGCAGGGACAGCTGGTCGGGGTCGGCACCGAAGCCGGGCTGGGTCCAACAACGGATCAGCGTCTCGATGCCCTCGGCGTTGACCGCGTTGCGCCGGATGTACTCACCCAGCGTCATCGAGTCCCACTCCCTGGCGCGCGGGTGGGTCCACGGCTGCTCGACGTCGACCTCCGAGGCCCACTGGTCGAGCTGGAACTGGAGGACCGCGGCGTCGGGGAGGATCAGCGGGTCGGGCGGGATGGTGCCGTCGTACTCCTGGCGGCCGAGCGGGCCCGAGGAGTTGTAGACCGACTTGCCGTCGACGTACTCGTTGAACATCGGCACCCTGAGCTCGTCGGCCAGCGCGATGATGTGGTCCTGGGTCGGCCCGACGAACGCGCCTCCCGACTCGATCACGTCTCCGGAGCCGAGGCGGTGGTTGAGCACCCGGCCACCGACGCGGTTGCGGGCCTCCACCACGAGAACCGAGCGCCCGCGGCGGGCGACCTGGCGCGCTGCGACCAGGCCCGAGATGCCGGCCCCGACCACGACGACGTCGACGTTCGCCGGGAGCGGGCCGCTGCTGGTCGCCGCCTCGGCAGCACCGTCCAGGACACCTGCGGTCAGCGCGCCCACTCCGGCGGCGGCGCCGCCCATGAGCGTGCGGCGGGTGATCGCGGTCATCGTCAAGCTCCTCGCCGAGCCGGGGTCGTCAAGGCTCTGGCCAGTCAACGAGCGAGCCCGAAATCGGCAACGGTCGCGCCGCATCCCTCGTCCCACAGGGCGGACGATGACGGATGACGACGTTTGTCGCGTGGTCCAACGGGCAACCTTGGGACAGTGCATCTCCGCCAGTTGCACCGCCGTCCGCCGTGTCTCGGGAACGGCGGACGTCTCGGTTTCTAGACCGATGGGCCCCGCGGCGCCGGGATGTCGATCGTCCCGTTCTCAGATCCCGTGTGCAGCGCAGCCGGCACGGGCACGCCCCGGTCAGGCGGCGGGACCGGTGGCAGGAGCGCCGGTGCGCCGGGCACTGGAACAACCGCCTGACGCTGCCGAGGCACACTCAGCCGCGGAGTGCGCGCCTGGCGCTCCCTGGCGGACTGCCGCTCGGTTGCTGAGCCGAAGAACAGGCCCCAGCCGAGCCAGAGCGTGAGGGCGACCGTCATCAGGCTGGCCACGCCGGTCCACTGCGAGAGGTACACCAGCACGTAGCCCCCGTTGGGGATGTGTGCGACCACCTCGCCGACCACGTTGCCGGGCTGCGCCACGAAGACGTCCGGCTGAGGGTTGGCGTCGCCCTTGGTCCGGAGGCCGCCGGCCTTGCCGACGGCGATCACGCGATGCGTGACGACCGGGTTCACCGCGTCGGACGGGCGTTCGATGGTCACCACGTCACCGCGGTGGTAGGGCCCGGTGGCCGGCGCGTCGATGAGCAGGCTGCCCACCGGGATGTCCGGGGTCATCGACCCCGTCTTCACCGCGTAGACGCGGTATCCCTCGTGCCAGGCCACCGCGCCGGTGGCGATGAACGTGCCGAGGATGACGACGACAGCTCCGCCGAGAACCCATCGCATCTTCCGGGTCCAGGCGGAGCGGGGGGCCCGAGCCCCCCGCACCGCACTGCTCATCAGGACGGGTCGATGCCGTGCTGCGTGGCGACCAGCTTGTAGTCCAGACCGAGGAGCGGGGCGTTCATGACGTTCTTGAACTTCTCGGAGGGCTTGAAGCCGAAGGTGAAGTCACCGCTCTGGTCGGGGGCCAGGTTGTCCGCAAGCTTGATCTTCGTGGGCAGCGGGTTGCAGGCCGGGCTACCCGCGCCGGGCGGGCAGCTCGAGGCGTTGTCGTTCAGGTTCGCCGAACCGAACTTCTCGGTGCCGTTGCTCGCAATGTGGATCTCCCCGTAGGTGCCGAGCGAGTTGATGCCCGTCTTGGCGTCACCGGTGCCGAGCTGGGCCGGGTTGGTGAAGACCAACCAGACGTCCTGGTCGTTGTCGCCGCTGTTCTTGTACTGGACGGTCTTGCTGTGGGTCTCGCCCGGCAGCATGTCCTGGAACACGACGTCCAGCTCGCCGACTCCCTCGATCTTGATCGAACCCATGGTTCCGGTGATCTGGTTCTCGCCGGTGCTGCCTTGGAAGTACGCGCCGGTGCCGGACACCGTGGCGCCGATCAGGGCCGCAGAGGCTCCCATCGCGCCGATGAAAGCGGTGAAGCGTGCGGTCTTGTTCTTGTTCATGGAAGTGCTCCCCAGAGATAACGGCCAAGACCCGATGCCAAGGCCGAGCGGGACGTTATGCGCGGAGATGGTTGCTTCCGGCATCCACATCTCTGGTATTGAGACACAACAGGGCGATTTAGTCCGATAGCGTTAGCGAAATCGTATTTGTCGTCGCTATTGCGATCTAGACCATCGAATCGGTCTAAACGCTGGTCAGACCGTCACCGAATATGTCGCCCAGGTCGTCGACGCGCTCGAGGACCTCCTCGAAACGCAGGTGTTCCAGGGCCAGGGGGTCGTCGGCCCCCGCCTCCACCTCGTCCCAGGTCCGCGGCGCGGCCACCATCGGCAGCTCCCGCCCGCGCAGCGAGTACGGCGAGATGGTCGTCTTCGCGCCGGTGTTCTGCGACCAGTCGAGGAAGACCTTGCCGCTCCGCCGTGCCTTGGTCATCTGCGAGAGCACCAGCTTCGGGTGCTCGGCCTGGAGCTCCTCGGCGATCCCCTTCGCGTAGTCGCGCACCTCTTCGTAGGTGCGCTCCTGGTCCAGGCCCGCGTAGAGGTGCAGCCCCTTCGAACCGCTGGTGACGGGCACGCACTCGAGCCCGTCCTCCTCGAGCCGGTCGCGCACGAGCAGGGCGACCTCGGCGCACTCCCCCAGGCCTGCCGGCTCCCCGGGGTCCAGGTCGATGACGAGCCGGTTGGGGTTCAGCGGCTTGCCGCGCCTGTTCACCGTCCACTGGTGCACGTGCAGCTCGAGCGCGGCCAGGTTGACCAGCCAGGTCAGGGTCGCGAGCGAGTCGATGACCGGGAAGGTGAGCTCGGTGTCGACCGGCTCGTCCGACGAGGAGCGTCTCGCCCGCGAGCCCGTCGTCGGCACGGCCACCGTGCGCACCCACGAGGGCGTGCCGGCGGGCACGTTCTTCTCGAAGAACGACTGCTCGCTGGTGCCGTTCGGCCAGCGGATCCGGGTCACGGCACGGTCGGCGAGGTGCGGCAGCATCACCGGCGCCACCCGCGCGTAGTAGTTCAGCACCTCCCCCTTGGTGGTGCCGGTGCGCGGATACATCACCTTCTCGAGGTTGACCAGCGTGAGGTGGCGTCCGTCGACGTCGACCGGTGTCTCGGTCCGGGTCTCCTTGGGCATCAGCGGCCGATCGCGATGACCGGCGCGCGGGCGGGGTCGAGGCGGATCATCATCGAGCGCATGAACCAGCGCGGCACCGAGACGCAGCCGCCCGTCGCGCCGCGTCCGTTGACGTGCAGGAAGATGCCGGCCCCCCGGTAGCGGACCTGGTCGCGGTTGAAGCTGGTGTTCACGGCGTACTCGTACTGCCGGGGGTAGTCGGTGAGCCGCTCCGAGGTGTTCGGCCCGGAACGGAGCCACCAGCGGAAGCCGCCCTGGGACTTGTTGCGGTAGCGGTTGTAGAAGCGCGACCGGTTGTCCTGGACCCAGTAGTCACCCCGGCGGATCCTGCGGTAGGGCAGGTCCCAGGTCGCCGCGCGTGGATGGGTGCCGAAGGAGCCGATCAGCCCGTAGCTGCCCAAGGGCGTGGTGCCGGTCCCCTGCCTGCGACGCGACCCGACCACGAGTCCGCCGTACCCCGTGCGGCCGTCCCTGGCCTGCTTCACCTTCCGCCAGCCCGAGCTGATGCGCTGCCAGAAGGTGACCCGTGCGTGCCAGCCCCGGGTGTGGTTGACGGTGACGACCTGGGTCGTGCCGGACCGGAGGCGCACCGTCACGCCGTCGAGGCGCACCGTCCCGGCCGATGCCGGCGGCGCGGGCGCGAGCGTGACCGCGAGGAGCAGGGCCAGGGCGAGCGCAACGAGTCGGCGCGAGGTCACGTCAGGTCACTCCAGGTCTTCGGGGGTGAGATCGGTGCGGACGCCACGGTACGCCGGCTGGCGCAGCCGTCCGTCGTTCGTGATGCGGAGGTACTGCACGTCCACGACGAGGAACGGCTCGACCCAGACGGTCCCGGTGCGGTCCAGCCGCGGCAGCTCGGTGTCGAAGGGCGACTGCGCGACCACGTGGGGCGTGAGCAGCTCCGCGAGAGTGCGCCCGGCCTTCCCGGCGATCCCGCTGCCGACCCTGCCCCGGAACGCCAGGCCGGCCGCGGTCGGCTGCCCGACGAGCACGGCGCCGAGCCTGTTGCTGGTGCCCACCTCGTGGCGGTAGCCGCCCACGACGTACGACCCGGTCGGCCGGATCGGGAACTTCAGCCAGTCCTTGCTGCGGATGCCCGGCCGGTAGCGCGAGGACAGCCGCTTGCTGACGATGCCCTCGAGCCCCTGCTGCTCCGCGGCGGCGAGCAGCATCTGTCCGTCGTCGTACGTCGGCGGGACCTGCCACGCGACGTCGTCGAGGCCGAGACCGAGCAGCAGCTCACGCCGTTCGGACAGTGGCCGGTCGCAGAGGTCCTCGGCCGTCGAGTCGCAGCAGGTCGAAGGCGATCAAGGTCACCGGGTTGCGTTCCGAGAGCCGGATCGCCCGCGCCGCGTCGCGCACGTGCATCCGGTCCTGCAGCGCACCGAACGTCGGGATCCCTTCTCCCAGCGCGACCACCTCCCCGTCGAGCAGGAAGTCGTCGGAGACGTTCGCGAGCGCGTGCAGCTCGGGGAAGGAGACCGTCACGTCGTTCTCGTTGCGCGACCAGATCCGCAACCGGTCAGGCGCCCGGTCGACCAGCACCCGCATGCCGTCCCACTTCACCTCGTGGCTCCAGTCCGCTCCGGAGGGGACGTGGTCGCCCTTGGTCGCGAGCATCGGCAGCACGCGGTCATGATCGCAGGTGGGTGGCGCATCCCTTGGCCGACCGGGCATCCTGATCACATGCGCGCAATCTGGAAGGGTGCCGTCTCCTTCGGCCTGGTCAGCGTCCCGGTGAAGCTGTACTCCGCCACGGAGAGCAAGGACGTCTCCTTCCGCCAGGTCCACGCGAAGGACGGCGGACGGATCAAGTACCAGCGGATCTGCAGCATCGACGGCGATGAGGTCGAGTACGCCGACATCGCCAAGGGCTACGAGACCGAGGACGGCGAGATGGTCATCCTCACCGACGAGGACCTGGCCGAGCTGCCGGTGAGCAGCAGTCGTGAGATCAGTGTCGAGAAGTTCGTGCCGAGCGAGCAGATCGACCCGATGCTCTTCGAGAAGTCCTACTACCTCGAACCCGAGAAGACCGGCGCCAAGCCCTACGCCCTGCTGCGCGAGGCCCTCGAGGCCGCCGACCGGATGGCGCTGGTGACCGTGTCCCTGCGCAACCGGATGTCGCTGGCCGTGCTGCGCGTGCGCGACGACGTGATCGTGATGCAGACGATGATGTGGCCCGACGAGATCCGCACGCCCGACTTCGGTTCGGTCGACACCAGCGAGGCCAAGCCCGCCGAGGTGAAGATGGCCACGATGCTGGTCGAGACGCTTGCCGGTGACTTCGATGCCGACGAGTTCGAGGACGACTACCGCGAGGCGGTCGAGGCGCTGGTGAAGGCCAAGATCGAGGGCGGCGAGGTCAAGCGCACACCCGAGGCGAAGAAGTCCTCCGGCGAGGTCGTCGACCTGCTCGCGGCGCTGCAACGCAGCGTCGACGCCGCCAAGACGGCACGGGGCGAAAAGGTCGATTCGGACGAATCAGAAAAGACGTCTAAATCAGGCAAGGCGGGCGCAAAGAAGTCTTCGGCCACCAAGTCGAAGACGACAAAGAAAACGGCCGCGAAGAAGAGGGACTCGAAAAAGGCTGCGGACAAGAAAGCCAGTTGACGCGGGTCGCTGACTAGACCGCTTAGGCGGTATTGGACGGAATTACGACGGCCGTCTAGGTAAGCGGACTGCCGCGTGTACATACTCCGGAACATGCCCAGAAGAGCGGCTGCTCTTTTCTGCATCCTGGGGGGACTCAAGTGGTTGGCTTGCGTAGGTACGTCGTTGCTCTGGTGGCCGTTGTCTCGAGCGCCATCTCGGGCGTAGCACTCGCCCCTTCCGGCCAGGCGGCCACGGTCGGGCTCTCCGACCCGCAGACCGGCCGCATCGTCAGCGATGACCCGGCCAACTTCACCCCCCACATCCTCAACGGCACCGTCTACTCGATCGTCCAGGTCGGCAACATGGTCGTCGTCGGAGGGTCGTTCACCCAGGTCCGCTCCGCCACGAGCCAGACGATCCTCACCCGCAACCGGGTCTTCGCGTTCAACGCCACGACCGGCGCGATCAGCACCGACTTCAACCCAGGCCCGAACGGCACCGTCTACAAGGTGCAACAGGCCACCGACGGCACCTCGGTCTACGTCGGCGGCAACTTCACCAGCGCCGGCGGACGCAGCGCTCGAAACCTGTTCAAGATGAATGTCGCAACGGGCGACTTCGTCACCGGGTTCACTCCTGCCGAGCTTCGACGGCCAGATCCGCGACCTCGAGGTCATCGGTTCCCGCCTGTGGGTGGCCGGGAAGTTCACCCACATCGGCGGTCGGGCACAGAAGGCACTCGGCACCATCAATGCGACCACCGGCGCGTACGACCCCTACTTCACCGGCATCATGGCGGGGACACATCGCGACATCGACCGAGTTCCCCGGCGGACATAACCAACGTGCTCCAGATGTCCAGCAACCCGCAGAACACCGAGCTGGTCATCGTCGGCAACTTCACCAGTGTGGACGGCGCGGCTCGGTCCCAGATCGCCAAGATCAACACGTCGGACCCGAACTCCTACTCACTGTCGCCGTGGAACACGAACCTGTTCACCGCGGCATGCTCCTGGAAGTTCGAGACGTACATGAGTGACGTCGAGTACTCCCCCAACGGCCAGTTCTTCGTTGTCTCGACGAGCTGGCGCCTACGGCGGCACGACCGGGAGCATGAACGGGACCGTGGGCTGTGACGTCGTGGCCCGCTTCGAGGCCGGTACCACCACGGCACCCACGCCGGCGTCGTGGACGGCCTACACCGGCGGCGACACGACCTGGACGGTCGAGGTCACCGACGACGTGGTGTACGCCGGCGGCCACCAGAGCTGGCAGAACAACCCCCTGGGCGGCAACATCCCGGCCGCGGGCGCAGTCGAGCGCACCGGCGTCGCTGCACTGAACACCCTCAACGGGATGCCCTACTCGTGGAACCCGACCCGCACGCGTGGCGTCGGCATCCAGGACATGCTGGCCACCCCGCAGGGGCTCTGGATCGGTTCGGACACCGACCGGATCGGCAACTGGGAGTACCACGCACGCATCGCGCTGATGCCGCTGGCGGGTGGCGACGAGCTGAAGCCCATGGTCAACGCGACCCTGCCCGCAGAGCTCTACTCGGTGGCTTCCGGGGGCAGCCAGCTGCGGCGGCAGACGTTCAACGGCGCCCTTCCTCCTGCGGCCACGAGCGCACCCAACGGGTCCGTCGGCTGGGGCAGCACCACGGGGGCGTTCATGCACCACGGAGTCCTCTACACGGGATCCACCAACGGGACGTTCACGAAGCGGACCTTCGACGGGACCACGTACGGCGCACCCGCGGTCGTCGACGCCTCGGACGCCCTGGTCCGCCAGGACGAATGGCACGACCTCGACGTGGCGAACATGACGAGCCTCTTCTGGCACAACGGCAGGATGTACTTCACTCGCGGCATCCAGAACACGCTCTTCCGACGCGGGTTCGAGCCCGAGAGCGACGTGGTCGGCCAGCAGCGGTTCAGCAGTGGCTCGGTCAGCGGGATCCCGTTCGCCAGCATCCGCGGCGCCTTCGTGGCGGACAACTTCTTCTACTACGCCACGTCGTCCGGACTGTTCCGGGCGCCCTGGGGTGTCCACGCGCCGTTGCCGGGACCGCCGACGCAGCTCTCCTCCTCGAGCCAGTTCGCGTCCCGGGTGATGTTCGCGTTCCAGGGTGACGGCGCGGAGCCCCCGCCGCCGCCTCCGCCGGTGAACGAGCCGCCCACGGCCAGCGCGAGCGTCTCGTGCACCCTGCTCGAGTGCCAGTTCAGCTCCGCGGGCACCGAGGACCCCGACGGGACCTTCACCCTCCAGTGGGACTTCGGCGGTGGCGACACCACGACCGAGGCGAACCCGACGCGCACCTACAGCGCGCCAGGACCGCAGACCGCCACGCTCACCGTCACCGACGACGACAACGAGACGGACGTCGAGACCCTCAACTTCAACGTCACCGACGTCGCCAGTCCGGTCGCGTTCGAAGGCGTGGCTCACACCAACGGCAACCGCAGCAACCACGCGGTGACAGTGCCGGCCGGGACCGAGGTCGGGGACGCCATGGTGCTGTTCTTCTCCGCCAACACGACGGCTCCGACGTACACCTGGCCCGAGGGCTGGACCCCGGTCGGACCCACGTTCGCCGCCAGCGGCATCGTCAGTCGCGCCTTCAGCAAGGTGGCGACCGCCGCCGACCTCGGCTCCGTCGTACGGGTGACGTCCTCGGCCTACGCCAAGTCCGACATGGCGCTGGCCGTCTACAGCGGCACCGACGGCACCGACCCGATCGGTGCCAGCGCCGGGGTCCTGGACACCGCCCTCTCGGCGACGCACACCTCACCCACCGTGACCGCGCCCGCGGACGGCAAGTGGCTGGTGACCTACTGGGCCGACAAGTCCTCGGTCACCTCGAGCTGGACGGAGCCCGCCGGGCAGACCCGCCGGAGCAGCCAGACCGGCACGAGCGGCGGTCACATGACCGGTTTGCTGGTCGACAGCGCCGGCGACGTGTCCGGCGAGACCGGTGGCCTGACGGCGACGGCAAACGCACCGGCGAACAGTGCCGTCAGCTTCAGCGTGGTGCTGCGCTGACGTAACCTCCCGCCTCCCCGACCGTTGAGTGAGCATGGGGGCATGCCGTGACGGCTGGCCCCTTCTCGCTTTTCCTGGGGAGGAACTCCATGCGCTCTGCCCTGCGCATCGCATCCGGGATCGGCGCCGCCACGCTCGCGGCGATCGCAGTCACGCCGGCCATGGCGGCCGCACCGATCTCGCAGGCGGGGGCCAACGCCATCACCGTGGCGCTCGCCGGCGAAGAGCAGGGCACGGGCAACGTCACCGCCACCAACGACGGCACCGGCGAGACAGAAGACCGGCGAGACCGCCCCGCCAGATCCCCGATCTCCGGGCGAGGGCTTCTTCAGCGGCGGCGTGGCGCGCGCAGGAAGCGACCGCGACGGCCGCCGGCGGCACGGGCCGCTCGGCCGCTTGCGCCGGGCTGGCCGGTGACGGCGGATCGGTCGTCAACATCGGGGAGTCGAAGTGCCTCGCCCCCGGCGACCAGATCAGCGGCTCGCTGGCGTCCTTCGACCCGGCGCGTTGATCGCCGACCCGGCACTCGCGCCCCTCCGCCCGAGCTCAACGGCCCGCTGGCCCCGGTCCTCGACGCCGCTCAACCAGGCACATCGACGAGGCACTCGCCGAAACCCAGGGCCAGTTCGGCGAGATCGGGCTGGTGCAGGCCGTCAAGGTGATCTCGGGACAATGCACCGCCGGCCCCGGAGGCGCTGACAGGGTCGCGCCCACCTCGTCGACGGCAGCATCAGCGCTGAGTGGCGGTGGTCAGGACATCACTCTGCTGAAGCTGCCGGTGAACCCGCCGCCGAACACCCACGTCGTCACCAACCTGAGCAAGGTGCTGAACACCGTGATCGGCGCCCTGCGCACCAACCTGAACGAGTCGCTCGACGGAGCAGGGGCACCCCTCAACGCCGCCCTCGAACCCGATCCAGGAAGAGTCGTCGACAACGTCGTGACCCAGGTCGAGAGCCAACCTCGGCCCGCTCGAGGAGAACGTCCTCGACATCATCCTCAACAAGCAGAGCCCGACCCGAGGCCGGCGCGATCCGCGTGAACGCCATCGACCTGCAGTCCTGCCGGCGGCCGAGGAGCAGCTCGTGCGCCCGCGGCGAGGTCGCAGATCGGCAACGTCGTCTGCGGCCCGAACGGCAGGGTCGCCGCGGCAGCACCGGCCGCCGCGCCGAGGGCCCTGCCGACTGGAGTCTCCGCCGGCCTCGAGACCGCTCCGGGCGCACAGCCCTCGGGCGACGACACCTCCGACGAGATCGCACTCGGGGCGTTCGCGATCATGCTGGCGGGCGGTACGGCGCTGGTGGTCGTCCGCCGGCTCCGTGCCTGAGCGACACCGGTGAGCGCGATGAGTGGTTCTGACTCGAAGGCAGGCGGGTTCGCCGCCGGGTTGCTCCTGCTGGGCGCCGCGATCATCGGCGTGGGCTACCTGCTCCCCTCGTCCGGATCGGCCAAGGGGTACCACGCCATGGCCGGCCCGGCCGCGCCCGTCCGACTGGTCGTCCCCGCCCTGAAGATCCGCGCCCCCATCAAGCCGATCGAGGTCAACGACCAGCTGGTGCTCGACCCGCCGCGCAACGCTCGTGACATCGGCTGGTGGCAGCGCAGCGCGCGGCCCGGCGCGTCCAAGGGCCAGACCGTGCTGACCGGGCACACCGTGCACACCGGCGGCGGCGTGATGGACCACCTGGGCCGGTTGCAGCGCGGGCAGATCGTCAAGGTGGTGACCCCGAAGGGCACGATGGTCTACCGCACGACCAGGGTGGTCACGTGGTCCAAGGACGAGCTGGCCAGCCGAGCGAGGCGCATCTTCGGCCAGCAGCGCAGCGAGGAGCGCCTCGTCCTGATCACCTGCAGCCAGTGGACCGGGAGCAGCTACAAGAGCAACGTCGTCGCCTTCGCTCACCCCTTGGGGGTCCGCGACACGAAGCGGTCCTAGCCCGCCCTGCTGTCCCCGTCGACGTGCGCGCGGGCGGCCGGCGAGTCCGGCATCCGCGCGGCCATCAGCCCCATCCCCGCGTCCGAGAGCCGCGGCGCCAGCAGGTTCAGCACCTCGCCGACGCGGCCGGCCACCGTCGAGATGGTGACGGGCCGGTCCTCCAGCGCCCGGACGACCAGGGCAGCCGCCCGCTCGGGTGACTTCGCCGGCGCTCTCCGGTAGGCGTCGGTCGCCACGATCATGTCCGTGCGCACCAGGTCCAGGCGCAGGTTGGTGAAGGTGACGTTGTCGTACCACGTCTCCCGGCCCGCGATCCTCGCGAAGCTGTCCAGGGCCGTCTTCGAGGCGATGTAGGCCGTGAACTTCGGAGCCTTCATCTGCACGCCCCACGTGACGATGTTGACCACGTGGCCGAACCTCCGCTCCCGCATCCGGGGCAACAGGCCGAGGATCAGCCGCACCGGTCCGAAGTAGTTGATCGCCATGGTGCGCTCGAAGTCGTGCATCCGGTCGTAGGAGAACTCCAGCGAGCGACGGATCGACCGGCCGGCGTTGTTCACCAGCATGTCCACGGCGCCGTGGTCCCGCAGCACCCGTTCGACGAGGGCCTCGGTCGCCGCGGCATCGGTCAGGTCGCACACATAGCCGTACGCCGAGCCGCCCGCCGTCGTGATCTCCGCGACGACCCGGTCCAGCTCGCTCTGACGGCGGGCCACGCAGAGGACGGTCGCCCCGCGCTCCGCGATCGCCTTGGCGCTGGCCTCGCCCACCCCGGCGGACGCACCTGTCACCATCACCACCCGGCCGGCCAGCGGGCTCGGCAGCGGCGACCCGGCGAGCCGGGCCATCGGCGCGACCACGTGGCGACGTACGAACGCCTTCGGGGTGAGCAGCAGGTTCACGTCGGCCGCTCCAGGACAGGCCCCAGGACAGGCATCGTCCACGGCCTCGCGCTCTCCACCTGCGCCGACAGGCTGAGCAGCGTGGTCTCGTCGTTGTGCCGCCCGACCAGCTGCACCGCGAGCGGCAGCCCGTCGGCGGCGACGCCCGCCGGCACCGAGGCCGCAGGGTTGCCGGTCACGTTCCACAGCGCGGTGTAGGCGATCATCGGCTGCGCGGTCAGGGCCGCCCGCACGGTCCCGCCCTTGTCCAGGACACCCACCGGGCGTGGGCGGTGGGCGATGGTCGGCGTCAACAGCACATCGACGTCGTCGAAGACCCGGTTGGCCTTCGCCGAGACCTTCTCCCCCGCGCGCAGGGCCCGCCGGACCACTCCTGGTCGCACCCAGCTGCCCAGCCGGTAGGTCTCCCGGGTGCGCCTCTCGAGCCGGTCGTAGTGCTCCACCGCATCACTCTCCTCGCGCACGCCGCCGAGGAACTGCGGCACGAAGGCCAGTGTCGCGTCGGGATAGCGCGGGTCGACCTCGATCACCTCGTGGCCGAGGTCGGTCAGGACCTGAGCGGTCTCGCGGACCGCCTCCACGTGGGCCGGGTCGGGCCGGACGCCCTTGATCGGGGACTTCGTCGACCAGCCGATCCGCAGCCGCCCCGGCTCCGCGCGGGCCGCCTCGGTGAACGACGTCTCCGGGTCGGGTGCGCTGAACATGTCCCCGTCGGTGCTGCCCCGGATGACGTCGTAGACGATCGCCGAGTCCAGCACCGACCGGGCCAGGGGTCCGGCCGTGCCGAGCCCCCACCACAGGTGCTCCATCGGAGCACTCGTCACCCGCCCGCGTTGGGGCTTCAGGCCGAACAGCCCACAGCAGGCCGAGGGGATCCGGATCGATCCGCCACCGTCGCCGCCGATGCCCACCGGCACCATGCCGGCGGCCACCGCCACGGCAGTGCCGCCGCTCGATCCGCCCGGGGTGTGGCGGGGGTTCCAGGGGTTGTGCGTGTGGCCGCCGGCCACCGACTCCGTGTAGGGCCACTGGCCGAACTCCGGCATCCGGGTCTTGCCGATGATCACCGCGCCGGCGGCGCGCAGCCGCCGTACCAGCTCGGCGTCCTCGGCGGCCGGCGTGGAGTTGGCCAGGCCGCCGAACGTCGTCACGCAGCCGGCGACGTCGATCTCCTCCTTGATGGCGACCGGTACGCCGTGCAGCGGACCCGGCGCGTCACCCTCCTGGAGGGACCGATCGCGCTCCGCTGCCTCGGCGCGGGCCTGGTCGCCCAGCACGACCGAGAAGGCGTTCAGGCCCGGGTCGCGCTCCGCGATCCGGGCCAGGCACGCCTCGACGACCTCGACCGACGAGACCTCCTTCCCACTGATCCGTCGGGCCAGCTCTGCGACACCGAGGTCGGCGAGGTGGGGGTCAGCGGTGGGGTCGGCGGGACTCATGCAGCGAAGGCTAACGCCAGCTTCGGCGCGTGCGGTCGACGGTCAGAGCAGCGTGCGCACGACGCGCAGCGCGACCGAGAGCCGGGCCAGGTCGCTGTCGTCGTCGGAGCAGATCTCCTGGAGCGTCTTGACCGCCTGCTCCGCGTCCTTCTCCGGTGGCGGGTTGCCGGCGAGCTGAGCCGCGGTGAGCTGGGCGTGCACGGCGTGCAGGTCGTCGCGCAGCGCGGCGCGGGCCATCGTCTGCCAGCGGTCGTGCCGGGGCAGCGCCAGGATCCGCGAGACCAGCATCGGTAGGCCGAGGCGTTCGCCGACCTCGAAGTGCGTGCGGGCGACCTCCATCGCGTCGCGCTCGTCGCGAGCTGCCGTCTCGACCATGCCGAGGATCATGTACGCCGGCGGGCACACCGCCACCCGGACCGCGAGCTCCTCCGGGACCCCCTTCTCCGTGAGGGCGTCCCGTCGGCGCTCGAAGGCCCGGAGCTCGTGCCCGACCAGCAACGAAGGCAGCTCGGCCATCACCTTCTCGACGACCACCTCGAAGGTGTTGACCACCGACTCGGTGTCCTCGGAGATGCGGCGGCGAGTTGAGCAGCCAGCGAGAGGCGCGCTCGACGAGGGTCCGGCTCTCCAGGCGCATGTGCGTCTGCACGTCGGCGTCGAGCTTGTTGTCGAAGGAGGAGATCTGGCGCTGGAGGCTGCCGGCGCCGAAGATCTCGCGGGCCACGAAGTTGGCCTTGGTCAGCTCGGCCGTGGTCGCGTTGGTCTCGCCCGCGAGTCGGTGGAAGTAGGTGATGCCGGCGTTGTTGACCAGCTGGTTGACCACCTGGGTGACCACGATCTCGCGACGCAGCTGGTGCTGCTCCATCTGGCTGCGGTAGCCCTGCCGCATCTTCGCCGGGAAGTAGGAGAACAGCTCGGAGCGCAGGAACGGGTCGTCGGGCAGGTCGCTGCGGAGCAGGTCCTCCGCCATCACGATCTTGGTGTAGGCCATCAGCACCGCGAGCTCGGGTGCCGTGAGTCCCCCCTTGCGCTCGAGGAGTCGGCTGACCTCGCGCCTGGACGGCAGCGCCTCGAGCTCGCGGTTGAGCAGGCCGCCGCGCTCGAGGGTGCGCATCCAGTCCTCGTGCACGTGGAGCAGGGCGGGGCTGATCGCCACGGCGTTGGCCAGGGCGATGTTCTGGTCGTAGTTGTCGGCCAGCACCAGGTCGGCGACCTCGTTGGTCATCGAGGCGAGCAGCTGGTTGCGCTGCTTGTTGGTGAGGTCGCCGTCGGCGACGACCCGGTCGAGCAGGATCTTGATGTTCACCTCGTGGTCGGAGGTGTCCACACCGGCGGAGTTGTCGATGAAGTCGGTGTTGATCCGGCCGCCCGTGCCGGCGTACTCGATCCGGCCGCGCTGGGTCAGGCCGAGGTTGCCGCCCTCCCCCACGCACTTGACCCGCAGCTCGTGGCCGTCCACGCGGATCGCGTCGTTGGCCTTGTCGCCGGCGTCGGCGTGGGTCTCCGTGCGGGCCTTCACGTAGGTGCCGATGCCGCCGTTCCAGAGCAGGTCGACGGGCGCGAGCAGGATCGCGCGCATCAGCTCGGCGGGGGTCATCCGACCGGACTCCTCGTCCTCGATGCCGAGCGCCTCGCGCATCTGGGGCGTGATCGAGATCGACTTGGCACTGCGCGGGAAGACGCCGCCGCCCTCCGAGATCAGCGAGGTGTCGTAGTCCTGCCACGACGAGCGGGGCAGGTCGAAGAGCCGCTTGCGTTCGGCGTACGACGTGGCCGCGTCGGGGTTCGGGTCGATGAAGATGTCGCGGTGGTCGAAGGCCGCCACCAGACGGATGTGCTCGGAGCAGAGCATCCCGTTGCCGAACACGTCGCCGGACATGTCGCCGATCCCGACCACGGTGAAGTCCTCGCTCTGGGAGTCGACCCCCATCTCGCGGAAGTGGCGGCGCACGGAGACCCAGGCGCCCCGCGCGGTGATGCCCATGGCCTTGTGGTCGTAGCCGACCGAGCCACCGGACGCGAACGCGTCGCCGAGCCAGAACCCGTAGTCGTTGGAGATCTCGTTGGCGATGTCGCTGAACGTCGCGGTGCCCTTGTCGGCCGCCACCACCAGGTAGGGGTCGTCGGCGTCGTGGCGTACGACGGACCGCGGCGGGACCACCTCGCCGTCGACCAGGTTGTCGGTGACGTCGAGCAGCCCGGAGATGAACGTGGTGTAGCAGGCCACCCCCTCGGCCATCCACGCGTCGCGGTCGCTGGGGTCGGGCAGCTGCTTGGCGAAGAACCCGCCCTTGGCGCCCACGGGCACGATCACGGTGTTCTTCACCATCTGCGCCTTGACCAGCCCGAGGACCTCGGTGCGGAAGTCGTCGCGTCGGTCCGACCAGCGCAGCCCGCCGCGCGCCACGGAGCCGAAGCGCAGGTGCACGCCCTCGACCCGGGGCGAGTAGACGAAGATCTCGAACTTCGGCCGCGGCTCCGGCAGGTCGGGGATCGCGGACGGGTCCAACTTCAGCGACAGCCGCTGGAGCGGCTGGCCGTCCTTGCCCGTCTGGAAGAAGTTGGTGCGCAGCGTGGCCCGGATGTTGGTCAGGTAGGAGCGCAGGATGCGGTCGTGGTCGAGGCTCGAGACCTCGTCGAGCGCGCGCTGGATGCGCTCCTCCAGGTCCGCGCACTTGGCCTGCCGAGCCTCGCTGTCCGCCGGGATGCCGCCGCCGTTGCGTCCCGGTCGACCCGGGTCGAACCGGGCCTCGAACAGCTGCACCAGGTAGCGGGTGATGTCGACGTTGTTGCGCAGCGCGTCCTCGATGTAGTCCTGCGCGAACGGGGTGCCGCCCTGGCGCATGTACTTCGCGTAGGCGCGCAGCAGCGTCGCCTGGCGCCAGGTGAGCCCGGCGGCGAGCACCAGCGCGTTGAAGCCGTCGCTCTCGTTGTAGCCGTTCCACACGGCGGCGACCGTGTCCTGGAACAGCTCGCGCACGTGGTCGGGCATCGAGCGGCGTGTAGCGCAGCCCGAAGTCGTAGATGTAGGACTCCCGGGGCAGCCCCTCGAGCTGGTAGGGCCGCTCGTCGACGACCTCGACGCCGGTGGTCGACAGGATCGGCAGCACCTCGGAGAGCGAGAGCGGCGGCCCGATCCGGTAGACCTTCAGCCGCGCCTCGCCGGGCGGCGCGGCGACGTCCTCGTAGAGCGAGAGCGCCATCCCCTCGTCGCCCTCGATCTGCTCGAGCCGGCCGAGGTCCACCGCACCGGTCTGCGGCGGGTAGTCCTCCTTGTAGGCCTCGGGGAACGAGGCGGCGTACCTCCGCACGTAGCGGCTGCCCTGCTCCTCCCCGTAGGTGGAGATCACCGCGGCGGTGAAGTCGTCGCGCCAGGAGCGCGCCGCCTCGGCCAGGCGACGCTCGAGGTCGGGGATGTCCGGCTCGCCGATCTGCTCGCCCGTGGGCGGGGCGTACGACGAAGTGCAGCCGCGCCGCGAAGGACTCCCCCACGTGCGCGGTGTACTCGATGTTGTCGCCGCTGGAGCTGTTCCTTGAGGATCGAGGCGATCCGCTCGCGGACGGTGGTGTTGTAGCGGTCGCGGGGCAGGTAGACGAGGCAGGAGAGGAACCGGCCGTAGAGGTCGCGGCGGACGAACAGCTTCAGCTGCCGCCGCTCGCGGGTGTACATCACCTGCGAGGCGATCGGCACCAGGTCCTCGACCGGGGTCTGGAACAGCTCGTCGCGCGGATAGGTCTCCAGGACGTCCATCAGCGCCTTGCCGGCGTGGCTGTTCGGGTCGAGGCCGACCGTGTCGATCACCTCGGTGGCCTTCTCGCGCAGCACCGGGATGCGGCGTACGGACTCGGTGTAGGCGGCCGAGGAGAACAGCCCGAGGAAGCGGCGCTCCCCGACCACCTCGCCGTTCTCGTCGAACTTCTTCACGCCGATGTAGTCGAGGAAGACCGGGCGGTGCACGGTCGCCCTGGAGTTGGCCTTGGCGAGCACCAGCAGGTGCTTGTCGCGCGCCCGGGAGGCGACCGCCTCGGGCAGCACCCGCGGCGCCGGCGGGTCGGCGCGCAGGATGCCGAAGCCGGTGCCGGGGACGGCGATCAGCGTCTCGTGGTCGTCCCTGCGCTCCAGGGAGTACTCGCGGTAGCCGAGGAAGGTGAAGTGGTTGTCGGCCAGCCAGCGCAGCAGCGACTTGCCCTGCTCGAGCTCCTCCTCGGGCAGCGGGGGCGGGTTCTCCTCGAGGTCCTGGACGATCAGGTCGATCTGGGTGTGCATCCGCTGCCAGTCCTCGACCGCGTCGCGGACGTCGATGAGCACCTTGGTGAGCTGTTCCTGGATCTCCTCGACCTGGTCGTCGGAGACCCGGTCGATCTCGAGGTGCATCCAGGACTCGCGGGCGACGTCGTGCGGGTCGGTCTCGGCGTGCTCGTCGAGCACCTCCTGGAGCTGGCCGCCGAGGTCACGTCGTACGACGAACTGGGGGTGGATCACCAGGTGGATCTCGTGCTGGTCCTCGGCGAGCGCCATCGACACCGAGTCGACCAGGAACGGCATGTCGTCGGTGACCACCTCCACGACCGTGTGCCCGCCGGCGGACCAGCCGTTGATCGAGACGCTCGGGGTGAACACCCGGACGGCTGCCTTGCCCTGCGGACGCTCGGTCGGCCAGCCGGAGCTCGGCCATCATCGCGCCGAACAGGTCGCCGGCGTCCCGCTCGAGCAGGTCCTCGGGGGCGACGTGGCGGTAGAACGCCTTCAGCACCGCCGGCAGGTCGACGCCCTCGGGCGCCTTGGCCCCCTTGGACTCGGCGTAGCTGCACAACCTGCTGAGAAGTTCGGACTTGCTCTGTTCCAGCGCCGTCACACTTTTGACAGTAGGACGGCGCCACGCCCGCGGCAACGTGCCGCGGCGACGTGATGGTCTCGGATCGAGAGAAATCGCTCAGAGGGCCGATCGGAGGGCCCAGAGGAGCGGGTAGTACTTCAGGTCCAGCCGGCTGCGGAGGTACGTCGACCCGGTGGATCCACCGGTCCCGGTCTTGGACCCGATCATCCGCTCGACCATCACGACGTGGCGCCCGCGCCAGGCCGCGGCCAGCTCGTCGTGCTGGAGCAGCGCCTCGGCCAGCCCCCAGATGTCGGCGTACGACGAACGGTCGTGGGCGACCTGCCGCAGCGAGGACGTGACCGCCTCCTCGGAGGACGTGTCGAGCCCGGCCTCCCCGAGCACGTGCACGAACCCGTCCCACAGGCTCGGCTCGTCCAGCCGCCGCGCGAGCCGGGCGCGCTCCTCGTCGGTGAGACCCCGGAACCGGTCGACGTACCCGGCGTCCTTGGCTCCGGAGAGGAACTCCAGCTCGCGGAACTGCACCGACTGGAAGCCGCTGGCCGGCGCCAGCCGCTGCCGGAACTCCAGGAAGTCCTGCGGCGTCATCGTCTCCAGCACGTCGATCTGCTGGACGAGCACCCGCTCGATCACGTGCATCCGGCTGAGCAGGTGGCGCGCGAACCACAGGTCCCGCCCGCCGCTCGTGGCCTGCGTCGCCATCAACGCGTCCCGCACCGTCTCGCGCCTCGTGCAGCAGCTGCTGGAACCACAGCTCGTAGACCTGGTGGATGGTGATGAACAGCAGCTCGTCGTGGGCCGGCGGGTCCGACTCGAGGTGCTGGGCGTCGAGCAGCTGCGGCAGGCGCAGGTAGCTCCCGTAGGTCAGCTGCGCCCTCTCGCGCGCGCCCTCCTCGCCGAACAGCACGAAGTTCTCGTCTTCCATGGGGTCAACCTATGCGCCTGCCTGCGCGGCCGATCGCGGCCGATCGGCATGCAGCATGATGCGACCCATGAAGCTGCAACACGACATCAGCTACGACGCCCCCCTGGCCGACGTCTACGCGATGCTGGCCGACCCCGAGTTCCGCCAGGCCGCCGCCGCCGCGACGGGGGTGATCTCGGCCGACGTGTCCATCACCCCGAAGGGCGAGGGGATGACCGTGCGCATCGACCAGGTGCAGCCCACGGAGGGCGTGCCGGGCTTCGCGAAGAAGTTCGCCGGCGAGACCACGCGCGCGGTACAGACCGAGGAGTGGGGCTCGCCCAGCGGTGGCTCGATCTCCATCGAGACGCCCGGCAAGCCCACCTCGATCAAGGGCACCCTGACCCTGAGCGAGTCCGGCGGGAGGACCACCGCAGACGCTCGATGCCGAGGTGAAGGTGAAGGTGCCGCTGATCGGCGGCAAGCTCGAGTCGCTGATGGCCGACCTCGTCGCCCAGGGCATGGACAAGGAGCAGGCCGCCGGAGAGGCGTGGCTGCGGTCGCACACACAGGAGGGTCAGGCGTGAAGAAGGTCAGCGAGGAGCTCCGGTACGACGGCGCGAGCCTCGAGCAGGTCCACGAGATGCTCGCCACCCCGGCGTTCCGCGAGCAGGTCTGCGACCGCCAGGGCGTGCTGCGCCACACGGTCCAGATCAAGCGCGACGACAAGGGCATGACCGTCGAGATCGACCAGATCCAGGCGGCCCAGGGCATCCCCGGCTTCGCGAAGAAGTTCGTCGGCGACGAGATCAACATCGTGCAGAGCGAGGACTGGACCTCACCGGAGAAGGGCAACATCCACGTCGCCATCCCCGGCAAGCCCGGCGAGATGAGCGGCACGGCCCTGCTGACCGAGGACCCCGACGGCACCACCGAGACGGTCAACCTGACGGTGAAGGTCAACATCCCCCTGGTCGGCGGCAAGATCGAGGGCCTCATCGCCGACCTGCTCACCAAGGCGCTGCGCGCCGAGC
>CAVRQA010000015.1:0-149442 GCA_963723255.1 uncultured Actinomycetota bacterium | reverse complement strand
CTGCTGGATCGATCCAATAGGCCTAATCCCGGCGCGGACGTAGATTCCCCTTCAACCTCGGTTACTACCGCGACTTCCGTGGGCGTAACTTGAGGCACTACAGACGGGTGATGCAACGGCGCGACACCCGTGATCGGAACTCAAGGACACACACCGCCGATGCGCTCGGCGGCCGGGTGGACCCTTGCGGGGGCCCTACCGCGAATGCTCGAGAGGGAACAGGCATGACCGCCGACACGTCGAACGAGACCACTCCCAAGCCGGCTGCCGCCAGAGACAGCGCGCCGACATCCCACGAAGGCATCCTCGCCTTCGTCAACGAGGTCGCCGAGCTCACCACCCCCGACCGCGTGTACTGGTGCACCGGTTCCGACGAGGAGTGGGTCGAGCTGACCGACGCGCTGGTGTCCACCGGCACCTTCACCCGCCTGGACCCCGAGAAGAAGCCGAACTCCTTCCACGCGGCCTCCGACCCCACCGACGTGGCGCGCGTCGAGGACCGCACGTACATCTGCTCGGTCGACGAGAAGGACTGCGGGCCCACCAACAACTGGATGGACCCGGGCGAGATGAAGGCCATCATGCGCAAGCTCTACGCGGGCTGCATGAAGGGCCGGACGATGTACGTCATCCCGTTCGTGATGGGCCACCTCGAGGCCGAGCACCCGATGTTCGGCGTGGAGATCACCGACTCGGCGTACGTCACGGCCGAGCATGCGCGTGATGGCGCGCATGGGCACGCACGTGCTGCGCAAGATGGAGGAGCTCGACGCGGCCGGTGAGGAGTTCCACTGGGTCCCCGCGCTGCACTCCGTCGGCATGCCGCTGGAGGAGGGCCAGGAGGACGTCGCCTGGCCGTGCAACGACACCAAGTACATCGTGCAGTTCCCCGAGGAGCGCGCGATCTGGTCCTTCGGCTCCGGCTACGGCGGCAACGCGCTGCTCGGCAAGAAGTGCTACGCCCTGCGGATCGCCAGCGCGATGGCGCGCGACGAGGGCTGGATGGCCGAGCACATGCTGATCCTGAAGCTGACCAGCCCCGAGGGCGTCACCAAGTACGTCGCTGCGGCCTTCCCGAGCGCCTGCGGCAAGACCAACCTCGCGATGCTCGAGCCGACCATCCCGGGCTGGAAGGTCGAGTCGATCGGCGACGACATCGCCTGGATGCGGATCGGCGAGGACGGCCGGCTGTGGGCGGTCAACCCCGAGTACGGCTTCTTCGGCGTCGCGCCCGGGCACCAACGAGCACACCAACCCCAACGCGATGAAGACCATCAACATCGGCAACTCGGTCTTCACCAACGTGGCGCTCACCGAGGACGGCGACGTGTGGTGGGAGGGCCTGGAGAACCCGCCGGCGCAACGCCACGTCCTGGAAGGGCGAGCCCTGGACGCCGGACTCCGAGGAGCTCTCCAGCCACCCCAACAGCCGCTACTGCACGCCGATCAAGCAGTGCCCGATCCTGGCGCCGGAGTACGACGACCCGCGCGGCGTCCCGATCGACGCGATCCTCTTCGGCGGCCGTCGCAAGACCACGATCCCGCTGGTCACCGAGGCCCGCGACTGGGTCCACGGCACCTTCATGGGCGCGACGCTGTCGAGCGAGACCACCGCGGCCGCGACCGGCCAGGTCGGCGTGGTGCGCCGCGACCCGATGGCGATGCTGCCGTTCATCGGCTACAACGCCGGTGACTACTTCGGCCACTGGATCAACATGGGCAAGGAGAACGACGCCACGAAGATGCCGCGCATCTTCTACGTCAACTGGTTCCGTCGCGACGAGAACGGCGACTTCCTGTGGCCCGGCTTCGGCGAGAACAGCCGCGTGCTCAAGTGGGTCATCGAGCGCATCGAGGGTCAGGCGGCCGCGGTCGAGACCCCGATCGGCCACGTGCCGGCCCCGGGCTCGCTCGACGTCGAGGGCCTCGACATGACCGACGACGAGCTCACGCCAGGCGCTCGACGGTCGACGTCGAGGAGTGGAAGCAGGAGATCCCCCAGATCACCGAGTGGTTCGAGAAGTTCGGCGATGAGCTCCCCGCCGTGCTGTGGACCGAGCTCGACGGCCTCAAGGCCCGCCTCGGCGCCTGAGGCTCGACCGACCGCTCAGCTCAGTACCAGCGCTGGCGCTCGCTGCTCGACCGTTCGGTCGCCCATCGCTCGCCACCTGTTCACACCAGGACCCGCGCCCACAGGGTGCGGGTCCTGGGCTTTCACGTCATGATGCTTTGCATGAACATGCAGCAGGGGTCCGTGCGACGCGAACTGCTGGAGGGTTCGGCCGGGGAGATCTTCCGTGAGGTCGTCTCGGTGGGCGTGCTTCCGGCCGAGGATCCGCGCCTGAAGGACGGCCACGAGGACCATGACGCGGTCGAGCTGCTCATCGACCTCGGGCTGCTGCGCAGGAACGACTCCGGCGGCTGGGTCGCCGTCGACCCCGCGGCAGTGCAGTCGGGCGTGGTGGCGCCGATGGGCCGCCAGGTGCTCGAGCTGCTCTCGGAGTCGGCCGCGTGGGCGGACACTTTCGGCTCGCTGGCCCAGGCGTTCCGGCGTACGCCGGCAGGCGCGAGCCCGGTCGAGGAGATCCGCGGTCTGCCGAACATCAACCGGTTCCTGGAGTCCGCGGTCGACGACGCGGAGTCCGAGCTCCTCACGGCCCAGCCGGCCGGGCCGCGCCGGGCGGTCGTGCTCGAGCAGGCGGTGGAACGCGACCTGCGCACGATCGAGCGGGGCGTGCACATGCGCACGCTCTACCAGCACACCGCACGCCGCTCGAAGGCCACGCGTGACCACGTGAACCTGATGCTCGCCCACGGTGCGGAAGTGCGCACGCTGGACGAGTTCTTCAACCGGCTGATCGTCGATCGACCGCCGACTGGCGATCGTGCCCGGTGAGGCACCCGACGTCGCGGTCGCGGTGCGCGACAACAACCTGGTCTCCTACCTCGCGGACGTCTTCGACCGCTCCTGGGAGCGGGCGTACGAGTACAACGAGCGAGGAAGCGCGTCCGACAGCGAGATCGCCGCCGAGGTGCGCCAGATGACCGTGCGGATGCTCACCGAGGGCCACAGCGACCCGGCCAGCGCCAAACGTGTGGGCGTCAGCACCCGCACCTACGCCTCCTACGTCGCCGCCCTCAAGGAGGAGTACGGCGTGGAGACCAGGTTCCAGCTCGGTTTCGCGATGGGGAGCAGCGCGACGGAGCCGGCCCCCGAGAACTGACCGGCCCTACCGCGTGCCAAGCGCTGGGTCTACCTGCGGCCCCACCCGGTGTCGCTGGTGGTGTTGGTCGGTGCCTTGGTCACCGTGGCGGCCGAGGCAGGGGCGGAAATGCTGACCGTGGTCAGGCCGACGGCCAGCAGGATGGCGGCGACGGGCTTGAGAATGCGTGAAGTCATGGAGCAATTCCTTCTCATCAGGGGCAAAGTCAATGGTGCCCGTGGCCGTCGCACCGATAACAGGTCTCAGGTCCTCATGACTGTGCATTGCATGTTCACGCAGGTTTTCGGGCAGGACGAACACCACCCCGGACCCATGAGGGTCCGGGGCGGTCAGCCGGCGGAGGTGGCGGGATTTGAACCCGCGAGAGGGGGTTGCCCTCAACCCGCTTAGCAGGCGGGCGCCATAAACCGGACTAGGCGACACCTCCAGTACAGCAGGGGACAGGTTACCCATGGGCGGCTTCGGCAGAAAATCCGGCCGCGACCGCGCAGCGCTCCCGTGGGTCAGCGAAGACGGCGGTACCCGTGGCCCCGGTCGAGGTGGGCCGTCAGCGTCTCGGTGAGGGCGGCCGGGTCTCCCTCGATGACGTCGACCGGCAGCGCCGTCGTACGCCCGTCGCGGAGCCTGAGCACGACGCACCTGGCACCGGACATGGTCCGGGTCTGGAGGTCGAGGACGTCGGTCCACCGAGCCGACCTGGCCTCGGCGGTGCGCAGCGCCCGCACCCGGTAGCCGGTCTCGTCGAGGCGCAGCACCCAGTGGCGTACGCCGACCAGCAGGCCGAGCGTGACCACGCCCGCGAGGGCCAGCACGACCAGCCCGGACACGATCGCCGAGGGCAGGTCGGCCAGCCACGCGACCACCATGCCGAGGCTGACGACGACCCCGATGGCCACCAGACCGGTGCCGAGCAGTCGCGCCCGCACGGTCGGCGCCAACGCGTAGTCGACGGGGTCCGCGGGCTGGGGTCTGGTCACCGGATCGGTCACGGGCCGATTACACCCGGGCAGTGGGCCGCCCACCAAATCCACTCTTGTCGGATGCCGTGTGCTGAGTCACACTCAGAATCCCACTGTGCACGGACTTCACTCGTGGAGGTGGTTCGAGAATGGCTCCTCTCGAAACCGCGATCGACGAACTACGCCAGCTTCTCTCGGCCGACTGCACCGCGCCCGAGTGGCGCTGGAAAGTGCGGCGCCGGCTGTCGAAGGTCAAGGACGCCCTGTCCGGGGCGGAGGCGCGCCAAGCCGATGCCTGGCTGGCAGCGCGGGCCCAGTCCTCCAACCGCGTGCGCCATCAGCTGCAGGCGCGCACGGCAACTCTGGCCAGCGGAGTGCTCGAGAAGTTCGACACCGAGAGCATCGTGCACGAGCTGCGCCGGCTGGTCACCGACCTCGACCACCACGTGCAACGGGTGCACGACCTGGTCTACGACTCGGTGTCCCTCGAGCTCGGGGGTTCCGAGTAGCGGGCTGAGGCAACGCCCGTCCTGAATGCCTGGCAGAGGGGGCGGGATTCGAACCCGCGGCTGACATCACTGCCAGCGACCGCTTTCAAGGCGGTTCCGATCGGCCACTCCGGCACCCCTCCAGGTCCCCTGGGGCTCGACGAGCCCCAACAGGACCGGCCCCGAGTGTAGTCACCGCCTAGTGCAGTGGCTGGAGGCGTGGGGGTTCGGTCCTCGGATCACTCCGCCAGGATCGCCGGGCCGGGGCACCGGTGAGCAGTCGTACGACGCGGATGACGAGGAACCCGACGACCAGGCCCAGCACGAGACCGTACGCCGCCCCGAGTGCAGCACTGAGGGACGTGGCGCCCTCCTCGACGAGCCGGGTGGTGGCGGTGGCGGTCGCGGCCGCGCCGAACGCGCACACCCACCAGCCCTGGCGGCGCCGGGCTCGCATGGAGACACCCCAGGCGAGGGCGGGGATGCCGAGGAACACCTCGAGGGGATGGGGTACGCCGCCGAGGTGGTCCTCGAACCAGAGCCGGGCCGACTCGACATCGGCCCGAAGTGCCGGGGACCCCCACTGGGTGAGTGCTGCGGTGTAGGCGAGGCCGACGACGAGCAGGACGAAGGCCGCACCGACGAGCAGCACGCCACTGCGGCCGAGCCCGTGCACGCCTCCTCCGAGCCGGTAGACCAGCGCGGCCGCCGCGGCCAGCGACAGGGCGAGGACCGTGTAGGCGAACCGGTCGGGGTCGAGGTCGACCATGAACCCGGCGACCCCGAGGGCGCCCACTACGGCCACGGCCTCGGCGAGGACGACCTCGACGACCGCCTGCCAGAAGGACTGCGCGGGTCTCGTGCCGAGGACGGCGAGGCAGGCGGCGAGCACGCCGGTGCTCACGGCCGCGCCGGCGAGCAGCGCCGGCCACTGGGTCGCGATGGCACCCGCACCGACCAGGACGGCGAGGGCAACCGCGGGAAGGGCACGCCCGCCGCTGCGGACCGCCAGGCCGAGGGCGAGCACCACGCCGAGCGCAGCCGCCGCCGACTGCTGGACGACGGTCTCTGCCTCGAGGCGGCGCAGTACCGCCAGCCCGGCCGCGGCTGCGACGAGCGCGAGCACCCAGAGGCCGCGCAGGGCCTTGCCCGAGCGAGCACCGGATCGCGGTGGCGGCGCCTGCTCGTCGCCGGCCAGGCGTGACTCCAGGCGGGGGGCGCGGGCACGGGCGGGCTGCTCCAGGAACCTCTCGAGTCGGCGCGGCTCCGCCTTGCGGCGGCCCGGCACTTTCTCGACCCTTGGCACGCCGGGGAGGATACCGCTGCGCGCTTTCGGAGGAGGGCCCATGGCCTGCTGTACGACGGCCGACGCCCCGGAGACGCGCCCTACATCCGCCGGTTGGCGAGCGAGGAATTGGTACGACGGACCCCGGTGACCGCATCCCGGTCGATCACGGCGTCGAGCACCGCCTCATCGTCGTCACCGGCCTCGACGACCACGTCCCCGTCCGGGGCTACGACCAACGAGTGTCCGGAGTAGCGGGGGCCCGGCTGGGCCACGCCGATGACCCAGACCGTGTTCTCGATCGCCCGGGCACGGAGCAGTGTCCGCCAGTGCTCGACCTTGCGCTCGCCGGCGACCCAGGCTGCCGGCACGACCAGGGCCTCGGCTCCCTGCTCCACCAGGGTGCGGGCCAGCTCGGGGAAGCGCAGGTCGTAGCAGGTCATCAGACCGAGGGGGAACCCGTCGACGTCGACCCGGCAGGGCTGGAGCGCCCCCGGGCTGATCGTGGCGGACTCCTGGTAGCCGAAGGAGTCGTAGAGGTGGATCTTCCGGTAGGTCGTCAGCCGCCCCTCGTCGGCCAGGACCAGCGTGTTCAGCGGACGCGCCGGGTCCTCCGCGACCTCGAACATGCCCGCCAGCCAGGCGGTGCCGGTCGCGCTGCTCAGCTCGCGCAGCTTGCCGGCGAAGGGCCCGTCCAGCGGCTCGGCGTACGGCGCGAGGTCCGAGCCGGGCTCGCCGAAGTCGCGCGCGAACGCCTCGGGCAGCACGATCAGGTCGGTCCCGTCGGCGAGGGCAGCGAGGTCGTCGAGGACTGCGCGGTTGTCGGCCGGGTCGAGACCGGACGCGCGTTGCACCAGCCGCACGCGAAGCCCGCGCGGGCGGTCGTTCCCAGTTCGGTCTGCCATGGCCCCAGCCTGCCAGCCGGCCAGCCTGTCGCCCAAGGCAGCGTCTGGTGCCAGACTGCAGCACGTGAGCGGACCAGGGACGGCCGAGCTCGGTGGCATCGTGCTCACGGGCGGCAGCGCCGTCCGCTTCCAGGGCGCCGACAAGGCGTCCATGGAGATCGCCGGCGTGACCCTGCTCGAGCACGTCCTGGGAGCGCTCGCGGAGGTTCCCGACGTCGTTGTGGTCGGTGACCAGGTGATCACCAGTCGGGCTGTGGGGTTCGTCCGGGAGGACCCACCGGGTGGAGGACCGGCGGCGGGTCTGCTGGCCGGGCTGACGGGATTTCCCCGCCTGCCGCGGCTGGTCGCAGTGCTCGCCGTCGACATGCCACTCGTCACCACGGCGACCGTGGCGCGGCTGATGCTGTCGGCCGAGGACGACGGGGCCGTCCTCGTCGACGAGGACGGGCGGCGCCAGTACCTCTGCGCGATCTTCCGCAGCGAGGCGCTCATGGACGCCGCGCCACCCCTGGAGGAGCAGCACGGGCTGTCGATGCGGCGGCTGGTCTCCGGCCTCCGTCTCGCCGAGGTCCCCGCCCTTGCCTGGGAGGCTCGCGACGTCGACACGTGGCAGGACCTCACCGACATGCGGGAGCGCCTCGGCGGCTGAATCGCGGCCACTGGGTGAAAGACATGTGGGATACGTGTTGCGTACCTCCCGCCGCCGCTCAAGACTGTGAACCGTGAACCTGCACGACTGGATCGACGAGCTCTGTGACGAGCTCGACATCGAGGTCGAGGTGGACGAGGCCCTGATCCTCGACCTGGCCCGCGACGCCGCGCACAGCGTGGAGCGCCGGGCCGCGCCGATCTCCACCTTCCTGCTGGGTTACGCCGCAGCCGCCTCCGACGGTGCCCCCGCCGAGCTGGAGCGGCTGGCCGGCCTGGCAGCGGCGCTGGCCCTGCGCTGGGACAAGTCGGCCGAGGAGCTCGAGCACGAGGACGATGCCATCGACGTCGACGTCGACGTCGAGATCGAGGTCGAGGAGATCGAGGTCTGACCGGATCGGGGTGGCTCGTAGTGTGGCCGCATGCGTGCCGTCACCGCACCCGACCCGGGTGGTCCCGATGCCCTGACCGTCACCGAGCTCCCCGACCCTGAGCCTGCTCCCGGCGAGGTCGTCATCGACGTCGTCGCGAGCGCGGTCAACCGCGCCGACACGCTGCAGCGGCAGGGCTTCTACCCACCGCCCAAGGGCGCCACGGAGGTGCTCGGGCTCGAGTGCTCGGGTCGCGTCAGCGCGGTCGGGCAGGGCGTCGAGGGGCACCAGGTCGGCGACGAGGTGTGTGCCCTCCTCGCGTCCGGGGGGTACGCCGAGAAGGTGGCCGTGCCCGCCGGCCAGGTGATGCCGCTCCCGCCCGGTGTTGACCTGAAGACCGCCGGCGCCCTCCCGGAGGTGGCCTGCACCGTGTGGTCCAACGTGTTCATGATCGCCGGGCTGCAGCCCGACGAGACCCTGCTCGTGCACGGTGGCGCGGGCGGGATCGGCAGCTTCGCGATCCAGCTCGCCAAGGCGCTCGGCGCCACGGTGTTCGCCACCGCCGGCTCGCCCGAGAAGCTCGAGCTCTGCAGGTCGCTCGGGGCCGACCGGGCCATCAACTACCGCGACGAGGACTTCGTCGAGGTGCTCAAGGAGGCCGGAGGCGCCGACGTCATCCTGGACAACATGGGCGCCAAGTACCTCGGCCGCAACGTGGCGGCCCTGGCGACCGAGGGCCGCCTGGTCGTGATCGGGATGCAGGGCGGCACCAAGGGCGAGCTCGACCTCAGCAAGCTGCTGGCCAAGCGGGGCGCCGTGATCGCGACCTCGCTACGCGCCCGGCCGACCGAGGAGAAGGCGGCCATCTGCGCCTCCGTCGTCGAGCACGTGTGGCCACTGATCGGTGAGGGCAAGGTGCGGATCCTCGTACACGAGGAGGTGCCGCTGGGGGAGGCAGGTCGCGCCCATGAGCTGATGGAGTCGGGCTCGCACAGCGGCAAGATCCTGCTGACCATGGGTGGGTAGGGTCGTGGGCATGTCGACACCTCAGGAGCAGCAGCCGGGAGCCGGCCACATGATGGTGATCGGACCCGACGGCCAGCCCGTCGCCGTCCCGGCGGAGGCGGTGCACGACGACGAGAACGCCGGTGACTCCGAGCGCCTCACCGGCCTCGTCGAGCAGCCGGCCAAGGTGATGCGGATCGGCCGGATGGTGCAGCAGCTCCTGGAGGAAGTGAAGGCGGCGCCGGTCGACGAGGCGGGTCGCAAGCGTCTGGCGACGGTGCTGCACACCTCCATCAAGGAGCTCAAGGACGGGCTCGCGCCGGAGCTCGACGAGGAGCTCGACCGGCTGATCCAGCCCTTCGACGAGAGCACCCCGACGGAGTCGGAGCTGCGCATCGCCCAGGCCCAGCTGGTCGGCTGGCTCGAGGGGCTCTTCCACGGCATCCAGACCGCGATCTACGCCCAGCAGATGGCCGCGCGCTCACAGCTGGAGCAGATGCGGCGGGCGCTGCCGCCCGGCATGCACCACCCCGGTGAGCAGGATGACGAGGGCCAGGGGCCCGGCCAGGGCGGCATGTACCTCTGAGCGGGCCGAGCCTTCGGTCAGCCCGCTGAGGGCAGCGGCCGCACCATCACCAGCTCTCCCTCCTCGGTCGACCCGCGCAGCTGGGTGAAGCCACACCTGGCCAGCACGCGCAGGCCGCCCCGGTTCTCGGCCCCCACACTGGCGCGAATGCGGACGCCGGCGCGATCGGTGTGCGCCAGGAGAGCGTTGAGAGCCTCCGTCATGGCGCCGTGACCGCGCGCATCGGCGACCAGACCGAAGCCGACCTCGGCCTCGGTCACCTCGTCGGCCCCTGCCGCGGGCGCACCGAAGAACCCGATCGACCCCACCACCACGCCGTCGCCGCTACGCACGATGTGCCGGAGGCCCCAGCTGTCGTCGGGAGCGTGCGGCTTCACGAGCGCCGCGGCGTCCTGGTCGTCGCGCGTCGGGTAGTCCGGGTGCCACGACACCCGGCGCCGCCCGGCCAGCATTCCCTCGGCGTCCTCGGGTGTGACCAGGCGCAGCGCCAGCCTCTCGGAGACCACCGTTTCGGGAAGGCGCATCAGAACCAGCGCCGGAGTTCTACTGCCGCTCCGTCGTCGTAGACAGTCTCGGTGCTCGCGTCAGCGGCTTCGTGGACCTCCTCGACGGCCTGACCCATCGCCACCCCCCTGGCGGCCCAGCGGAGCATCTCGATGTCGTTGCGGCCGTCGCCGATCGCGAGGGTGTCGTCGGGGGCGAGGCCGATCTGGCGGGCGACGTACTCCAGACCCGAGGCCTTCGACACCCCCACGGGCGAGAGGTCGAGCCACGCCGTCCACCCGACGACGTAGTCGGTGCCGTGCAGCCCGAGACGTGCAGCCATGGTCACGAAGTCCTCGGCGGAGGCATTCGGGTCGCGGATGATCACCCGGCTCACCGGCTCGCCGACGATCTTGTGCAGCTCGGTCTCGATCATGTCGCCGGAGAGCTCGCCGTCGGGAAAGGGCCGGTTGACCCGGTAGCCCACCCCGCGCTCCTCGACCGCGACCAGCGCCTCCGGGTGCTGCTCGAGCACCTGGCGCACGGCCTCGCTGGCATCGAAGGTCTCCTCGTGCACCACCTCGAGCGGTGGGTAGCGAAAGATCACCGCACCGTTCGACGCCACGATCCACAGCCGGTCGTGGCCCTCTCGGGGCAGATCCAGCAGGTCCGCGATCTTGGTCATGCCATGGGGTGACCGGCCGCTGGCCAGCACGATGTGGGCGCCGGCCTCGACCGCCGCCTGGATGACGTCGTAGAGCGCCGGCGCGATCACCTCGTAGTTCTGGCCGGTTCCCTCGACCCACTTGAGCAGGGTGCCGTCGATGTCGAGGGCGATGAGCTTCGGCTGCCAGCCCTCGGGCACGCCGCTCGACGAGGTCTCGAAATCCAGTTGTTTCGACACGCTCAGCCCCCGACGACGGGTTCGAGGACCTTGCGACCCTGGAGGTAGGGCTGGAGTGCCTCGGGCACCCGGACCGACCCGTCGGCCTGCTGGTGGGTCTCGAGGATCGCGACGATCGTGCGCGGGATGGCGACCAGGGTGCCGTTGAGGGTCGCGATCGGCTTGACCTCCGGCGCTTGCCCTGAGCCCGTCGAAGGGAAGCGACCGCGGATGTCGAGCCGTCGCGTCTGGAAGTCGGTGCAGTTGGACGTCGAGGTGAGCTCGCGGTAGCGGCCCTGGGTCGGCACCCAGGCCTCGCAGTCGAACTTGCGCTTTGCCGAGAGGCCGAGGTCACCGGCCGCGACGTCGATCACCCGGTAGGCCAGCTCGAGCTTGTCGAGCCACTCCTGCTCCCAGCCGAGCAGGCGCTGGTGCTCGGCCGCCGACTCCTCGAGCGTCGTGTAGGAGAACATCTCCACCTTGTCGAACCAGTGAACGCGGATGATCCCGCGCGTGTCCTTGCCGTGCGAGCCTGCCTCCTTGCGGAAGCAGGGGCTGAACGCGACGTAGCGGCGCGGCAACGTCTCGGCGTCGAGGATCTCGTCGGAGTGGTACGCCGCCAAGGGCACCTCCGAGGTGCCGACGAGGTAGCTGTCCTGTCCCTCGATGCGGTAGACGTCGTCCGCCGCCTGGCCGAGGAACCCGGTGCCCTCCATCGCGCGCGGCTTCACGAGGGTCGGCGGGATCATCGGCGTGAACCCGGCCGACCGCGCCTGGTCCATCGCCATGTTGACGAGCGCGAACTCGAGGTCGGCGCCCGCACCGGTGAGGTAGTAGAACCGTGAGCCCGAGACCTTGGCGCCACGCTCGATGTCGATCGCGCCGAGGATCCGGCCGAGCTCCACGTGGTCGCGCGGCTCGAATCCCTCTGCGGCGAAGTCACGCGGGGTGCCGTGCTCGGAGAGGACGACGTAGTCCTCCTCGCCGCCGGCCGGCGACTCCTCGGCCGCGGGGTTCGGGATCGCGTAGACCGCATCGCGCCATGCCTGCTCCGCCTCGGTCTGGGCGGCCTCGGCCGCCTTCACGTCTGCGGCCAGCGTCTTGGTGCGGGCCAGCAGCTCTGCCTTCTCGTCGCCCTGCGCCTTCGCGATGAGCTTGCCGAGCTGCTTCTGCTCGGCACGCAGGTGCTCGAAGTCGGCGATCGCGGCCCGACGAGCAGCATCGGCCTCGAGAGCGCGGTCGACCACGTCACTCGACAGACCCCGCTTCTGCTGGGCAGCGCGCAGGGCATCCGGGTCGTCGCGAAGCAGTCGTGGGTCGATCACCTCGCGAGGATATCCAGCAAGTGCGAGCGTCTTTACGCCGCGGGAGGCAGCACCAGCGGGAAGGTTGCCGCCTCCGGGGCAACCGCCGTGCTCGGCTTGCCGTAGGCGGTCCACTCCTCACCGTCCTCGGGCAGGTAGTACGTCGAGATCGACGGCTTGTCGGCGCAGAAGGTCCACGTCGTGCCGTCGGCGTCGGTGAAGCCCGCGCCGACCCGACAGGGGCTGGCGGGCAGCTCGGCCAGCGTCTCGGAGTCGTTCGCCAGGACCGTGCCGCCCCCGCGAGTGACGGGAGAGGTGTCGGCCGGACCGTTGCCCGGTGGGTTGGTGACCTCACTGTCGATGCTCTCCATGTACGGCTCACCGGTGTTGCGGTTGAAGCCGCTGGTGAACACCCACGGACCCTTGGCCAACGTGCCTTCCTGGGTGGCCTTGCCCCCGGCGACGTTGACCACCCAGACGCGGTTGGCGGTGTCCACCACGCGCAGGGTGTCGGCACGCGCGGGGTCGAACGCCCAACCGATCGGCTTCAGGCCGCTCTCGCCGCTGCGCTCGCGGATGTCGATGGTCTTGGTCCCGCCGGAGTTCAACGAGTAGACCTTGAGCTTGCCGCTGCTCGTCGGGGCGCCCTTGATCTCGGTGTCGGGGATCGCCCACTGGCGGTCCGCGCTCACCAGTAGTGCAGCGAGCTCCGGAGACGCGCTGGCCGCGGTGACGCCCGGCATCTTGCGCGCGGTCGCCTGTCCGGTCGACGGGTTGTACGTCACGTAGACGGTGGTGCTCTTCTCCGCATCGGCGCCTCCGGCGCTCTGCATGCCCAGCAGCCAGTCACCCTCACCGGCGCTGGTGTCGACCGCAGCGGGCGCGGACGAGGGGGTCTCTTCCTTGTCGACGGACTTCTTCTCGGAGTCGGAGGTGACCTCGACGTCACCGCACCCGGAAGCGATCAGGAGCGCGGTCAGGGCTGCGGCGACGGGGGCCGCGGACCGCAGGAACGTGGTACGACGCATGTGGTCCCCCTTGGTGAGTGCGGCCATGGTTTGAGCGGGGAACATGGCCAGATCCGCTCCCCGAAATGATCCCACAGGAGACAACCCGCGAGTGGGACATCGTCGGCACCGCGCCGTTCGCGTGCGTCCTGCGGACACGGCCTGCCAGCTCCCATGGCTCCGCGTGATGTCATATGCGACGGCATCAGGACATGCGGCGGCATACTTTCCGCAGACCAACGTCCTCGTCGCCCTGGACTCGGTCGACCGGGTCTCCGACAGCCCGGTGTCGATGAGCATCGTGTCCCGCCTCGAGCACAGGACGGAAACGTGACGGAAGCCGAACTGCGCCCCATCCGCCTGGGGTGGAGCGTCCTCTGCTTCATGCTCTTCGCGGTGCTGGCCCTGCTCGTCGCCACGGGGTGGGCGCCGATGCAGGATCTCGACACCGACCTCGGCACCTGGCCGGCGGAGTTCACAGTCGACCACCGGGGCGTCTTCGTCTTCTGGGAATGGGTGTCGATCGTCACGTCGACGATCCCGGAGACCATCGCGACGGTCGTGGTCGCCATCGCCCTGGAGGCCAGGAACCACCGCAGAGCCGCCATCTGGACGATCGGAGTGATGTCGAGCATCGCGCTGTTGGTCTGGGGGCTGAAGAGCCTCATCGGCCGCGCCCGGCCCGTCTGGACCGACCCGGTCATGGTCATCGACAGTCCCTCCTTCCCGTCCGGCCATGCGGCGGGCATCGCTGGTGCGGCCGGCGTGGCGATCGTGCTGTCCAGCATGCTGGTGCGGCGGCGCGGCGTACGGCGACTGGTGACCGTGGCAGCCCTGGCGATCGCACTGCTCGTCGGCGCCGACCGGATCTTCCTCGGCGTGCACAACGTCACCGACGTGGTCGCGGGCTACCTGCTCGGAGCCGGGGTCGTGCTGGCATGGCTGGTGATCTACGACCCGACTCCGCGGTCGATCGCACTGGTGAGTCCGCCCCTGACGGAGGCGGTGCCGAACCAGCGCAAGAAGCTGGCCGCCATCCTCAACCCGTCGAAGATCGACAAGGCCCCCGAGTTCCGCACCATGGTCGAGGCGCTCGCGACGGAGTCTGGGTACACCACCGTCGTCTGGTGGGAGACCACGATCGAGGACACCGGCTACGGAATGGCCCACGAGGCTGCGGTCAGCGGGGCCGACCTCGTGATCGCCATCGGCGGTGACGGGACCATCCGCGCCGTGTGCGAGGAGCTGGCCGGCACCGGAGTGCCGGTCGGCATCGTGCCCGCCGGCACCGGCAACCTGCTCGCGCGCAACCTCGACATCCCGCTCTACCTGCGCTCGGCGGTCGACATCGCCCTCAACGGCCAGGATCGCGCCATCGACATGGTCGAGGTCAGCGGCGACAAGATGGATGACGCGACCTTCCTGGTGATGGCCGGGATGGGTTTCGACGCCGCGATCATGGAAGGCGTCAACGAGGAGATCAAGGCGAAGGTGGGCTGGCTGGCCTACGTGTGGTCGGCGCTGAAGTCGCTGATGTTCCCGGCGATCCGGGTCGAGGTGTCGGTCGACGGGGGCGAGTTCACCCGGCACCGCGCTCGCACGCTGGTGATCGGCAATGTCGGGTTCCTCCAGGCCGGCATGCCCCTGATCCCGGACGCCGCGATCGACGACGGCCAGCTCGACGTCGTGCTGCTCTACCCGCGTCGGTTCCTGTCATGGCTCCCGCTGGCGCTCCGGGTGATCACGAAGAACAAGCGCACCGACGAGACGATCACCCGGATGAGCGGCCGGGAGGTCGTCGTACGCGCGAGTGGCGACGCACCACGCCAGCTCGACGGTGACCTCATCGCGCCCGGCAAGGAGATCCGCGCGCGCTGCGTCCACGGCAGGCTGCTGGTGCGGGTGCCGCGTTAGTGTCCTCGGGCGCGGAGGCGGAGGTCAGTCGGCCGGCTCGAGGAAGAACACCGGGATCGTGCGGTCGGTGCGCACGGCGTACATCTCGTAGTTGGGCCAGGTCTTGACCATGTGTGCCCACGCCTCCTCGCGCTCCTCGCCCGCGAGCTCGCGAGCCCTCGCCTGGTGGGGCCGACGCCTGGCCCGTACGCCGACGAGCTCACCCTTCTCGGACGCGGCCCGGACATTGACCACCCAGACCGGCGGCTTGAGCTGGCCGAAGTTCGAGCCGGCGATGAGGTTGCCGTCCCGGTAGGGGACGCACAGCAGCGGCGTGGTGCGCGGGACCCCGGACTTGCGGCCCTTCACGGTCAGCATCAGGTTGGGCAGGCCGGCGATGTCGAGGATCGTCACGCGTCCCTTCGTGACGCGCTGGACGAACTTGTCGGTCGCGGTGATCTGCGGCAACAGCTTCGGCATCCACGGGATCGCGCCGATGCGGACGGCGAGGGGGGTCAGGACGTTCGTCACGCTCGAATCCTAGGAGGTTTCGAGACGGGCGGCAGGGCGCCCTCCTCAACCACCGTGACTCAGGGGCGGGCGTGGGTGATGGCGTCCTCTTCCTCGGGGGACAGCTGGGTCTCGCTGGTCCAGGCGGAGACGTTCTTCGCGTAGGTCCTCGACTCGTTGCGCCCCTGGATCGAGGTCAGCACGACACCGCTGCCCGTGTCGTCGAGCAGTGCCATCGACCAGGAGAGCTGGCCGCCGGTGTCGGTGAACGCGTCGTAGCGGATCACGGCGACGTGCCTGAGCGCCTGCGCGCTCTCGGCCTTGAGCGCGGCCACCTCCTGTCGCAGCGCGCGAGGGTCCTCGGGCAGGCTGCTGGCGTCGACTCGACCACGCCCGCGGCGCGTCGTGCGACGACCCGCGATCGCGAGTCCGAGCGCGACCAACGCCACCACCAGGGCGAGGATCCCGAGGAACGTGTCCACGCCGTGAGCGTAGAGAGCGCGACGGAACCCCTGGCGGAGACTCGCGGGGGAACACCCGGGCGGCCCGGGAAAATGACATGGGAAACTCGATCGTGTGACCACGACCGCCGCTTCGACGAGCAGGGGGCGCATCGCCTACCAGGGCGAGCCCGGCGCCAACTCCCACATCGTCTGCAAGCTGAACTACCCCGACTGGGACCCGGTGCCCTGCGCGTCGTTCGAGGACGTCTTCGCGGCCGTCGAGGGCGGGGACGCCGAGCTCGCCATGATCCCGATCGACAACTCCATCGCCGGCCGGGTCGCCGACATCCACCACTTCCTGCCCGACTCCGACCTGCACATCATCGGCGAGCACTTCCTGCGCATCCAGTTCGCGCTGATGGCCCTGCCGGGCGCCACCATCGACACCATCAAGACGGTGCACAGCCACGTGCACGCGCTGGGTCAGTGCCGCAAGGTGATCCGCGAGCACGGTCTGCGCTCGGTCATCTCCGGTGACACGGCGGGTGCGGCCCGCGAGGTGGCCGAGTCCGGCGACCTGACGCAGGCGGCGATCTCACCACCCCTGGCAGCGGAGACCTACGGCCTGGAGATCCTCGCACCCGACGTGGAGGACGAGGACCACAACACCACGCGGTTCGTCGTCCTCTCCCGCGAGCTGGTGGAGGCACCCCCGGGCAACGGCCCCGTGGTCACCAGCTTCATCTTCAACGTCCGCAACCTCCCGGCGGCGCTCTACAAGGCGCTGGGCGGGTTCGCCACCAACGGGGTGAACATGACCAAGCTCGAGAGCTACATGGTGGGCGGCCACTTCACGGCGACCCAGTTCCTCGCCGAGGTCGACGGGCACCCTCAGGACCCGCCGCTCGCGCGGGCGCTGGAGGAGCTGCGGTTCTTCACGACCGACGTGAAAATTCTCGGCGTCTATCCCGCGGATTCCTTCCGATCTGAGTGACTGCGGGTCAATTCGCCGGAACATGTGGACTAGTCCGTGGGCGCGGCAACCGGACAACAGTGATCCGCACCCTGCAATATTGCGGCGTCCGAACTCTTGAAAGGTCGTCCTGATGCGTGCTGCCTACAAGTACACCGCCTTCTCCATTGCGGGCCTGGTGGCTCGTACAGGCTGCCGCCTTCATGGTGTTCGCGATCGCTGGACTCCTGTATCTGGGTCGGCGAGGGGAACGCCCTGACCACAGCCACCGTCGAGGCCGACGATCCGCCGGACTTCTCCGGTGCGCATTGGCTTCGATGCTGCACATCTTCAACGCGCTTGCCGATCGCGCTCCTCGCCCTCGTCCTCCTGATCGTGTCCTTCTTCGCCAAGATCCCTGGCGGCGTGAAGTGGGCCGGCCTGACGCTCCTCTTCGTGGTCCTTCAGTGGGTCTTCGCATCTTCGGCCTTCGAGACGCACCCATCAGCCGGCTGCTTCATGGGCGAACGGCTCGTCCTGTTCTCTGTTGCCGCTCCGGCCGGTCGTCGCGCATAGCGCGATCGTCGGACACGACCCGCTCGAGGCTTCCGCCGCGTGATGACGCACCGGTGAGCTGACGCGGGCTCGGGTCCGCCCCTGGTCGGTGTCGTCCTGACTCTGGCGATCGTCGGACCGCTGGGCTGGATGTGGTGGAGCAGCCTGCTGCCGTCGTCGTACTCCGTCATGGACATGGGGTACGCCGACTACGGCGGCGGACCTCGCCCGCAGGGGCGCAGCCACCACGACATGCAGGGATGGAGCACATGTCCAGCGGCACGAGCGTCACCTCGCTCGACACCCCGAAGGGGGCTCGCCCCGACGTCATGGTCGACCTGACGACTCGACGAAGGCATGGTCAAGCTCGCCTCGGGCAAGAAGGTCGAGGGCTACACGATCAACGGCACGTCCCCGGGCCCGACCATCGAGGCCACGGTCGGGCGGCTCGTCGAGGTGCGACTGCACAACGAGGACGTCGAGGGCGGGGTGGCGCTGCACTGGCACGGCGTCGACGTGCCCAACGCCCAGGACGGCGTCGCCGGGGTCACCCAGGACGCCGTGAAGCCGGGCCAGGACTACACCTACCGCTGGGTGGCGCCGCACGCCGGCACGTTCTGGTACCACTCCCACCAGATGTCCAACGAGCAGGTCAGCGGTGGCCTGCTCGGCGGCATCGTGATCCAGCCGCAAGCACCGGGATCCCGGGCGTCGCCGACGTCCTCGCGATCGCCCACCTCTACGACAGCGTGCAGACGCTCAACGGCGACACCGCCGGCGACCAGCCGGTGGTGCACGAAACCCGGCCAGCGGGTGCGGGTGCGAGTCGTCAACACGGACAACGGTGCCCAGGTCGCGTGGGCCAACGTGCCGTTCAAGTTGGCCGCGCTGGACGGGTTCGACGTCAACCAACCCGACGAGGTCACCGGCAAGGGGATCCAGATCCCGGCCGGTGGGCGGGTCAGACCTGAGCTGAGCGCGCCCGACGACGGCTCGGCTGCCCGCGTCGAGGTTCTCGGTGGCGTCGGACTCGTCTTCGGTCCTGACGGTGCCTCCGCTCCCGAAGGTGAGGCAGCCGGCGACTAACGTCGACCTGCTCCACTACGGAGCCCCGAGCCGACCGGGATCGACACCAGCCACTTCGACCGTGAGTTCGAGTACTCGATCGGACGGAAGACCGGGCTTCATCGACGGTCTTCCCGGTCTCTGGTGGAGCGTCAACGGTCACCTCTACCCGGACATGCCGATGATGACGGTGCGTGAGGGCGAGGTCGTGCGCGTTCACGATCTCCAACCACAGCGGGCACGTGCACCCGATGCACCTGCACGGCCACCACGCGCATCGTCCTCGTCGCGCGACGGCAAGACGGCTGACCGGCAGCCCGTGGTGGTTCGACTCTCTCGACGTGCAGAAGGGCGAGACCTTCGAGGTCGCATTCGTCGCCGACAACCCCGGAATCTGGATGGACCACTGCCACAACCTCAAGCACGCCGCACGAGGGCATGGTCACGCACCTGATGTACGAAGGCGTGACCACGCCGTACAAGCTCGGCTCCGACTCCGGCAACGAACCGGAGTGATCCCGGCCCGCACGTGCGGGGATACCTTGTGCTGCGTGACGGACCCTGCGCACCCGGCCGCCGAGCCGCGCCGCACTGTTGCATGGATCGACGCGTCGGCGGGTGTCAGCGGCGGCATGCTCCTCGGGGCGCTCGTCGGGGCCGGAGCCCCGGTCGGGATCCTGGCCGAGGCGGTGGACAAGATCGCTCCGGGTGAGGTGCTCCTGGACGTCGAGGAGGTGCGCCGGGGAGACCTCCTGGCCACCCGCTGCCGCGTCGACCTGCCCGACACCACGACGCAGCGCACGTGGCGAGAGGTCGAGCGACTGCTCGCCGCCGCAGGACTGCACGAGGACGTCCGCTCCCTCGCCCACGACGTGTTCTCCCGGCTCGCCGAGGCAGCGGGACAGGTGCACGATCAGCCGGCCGACGACGTGCACCTCGGCGAGTCCGGCGCGCTGGGCGCGATTGCCGACGTGGTCGGTGTCTGCGCCGCGGTCGTGCACCTCGGCCTCGATCGCGTCGTCTGCTCCGAGGTGTCGGCGGGCGGTGGCACCGTGTCCTCCGGGCAGGGCCCGCCGGTTCCGCCGCCGGTGGTGGTCGAGCTCCTTCGCGGGGTGCCGAGCTCCGGGGCGCATGGCGCCCTCGGGCTCTGCACGCCCGTCGGGGCGGCGCTGCTGACCACCCTCGCGGACGGATGGGGTCCGCAACCGGCGATGTCGGTCAGCCACGTCGGGGTCGGGGCAGGGGACCCGGAGGAACACACGGGTGTGCTGCGCGTGGTTGTCGGGGTTTCGACAAGCTCAACCAACGGGGCCGGCTCAACCAATGGGGACCGCGGCTGATGTCGCTGGCCGTCATCGCGATCGTCTTCGGAACTATCTTCGTCGTCGAGCTGCCCGACAAGACCTTCATCGCCGCGCTCGTCCTCTCGACTCGCTACCGGCCACTGGCGGTGTGGGTGGGCGTGGGTCTCGCCTTCTTCGTCCAGACGTTGATCGCCGTCGTCGCAGGGCACCTGACGACCTTCCTGCCCGACCCGTTGATCGAGTCGGTGGCGCTGGTGATCTTCCTGGTCGGCGCCGTGCTGCTCTACCGCTCGGCCCCCGGCGCCGACGCGGAGGAGAAGGAACAGGAGGAGGAGTACGCCGCCAAGGCGTCCGACTCCCGCACCGGGCTGCGGGCCGTCGTCGCGTCGTTCGTGGTGCTCTTCGCCGCCGAGTGGGGGGACCTCTCCCAGCTGTTGACGATCAGCATGGTCGCGAAGTACGGCGAGCCGGTGAGCGTCTTCATCGGCGCCTGGGCGGCGCTGCTGACCGTCTCGGGTCTCGCGGTGCTCGCGGGCCGGTTCCTGCTGCAGCACGTGAGGCTGTCCGTGATCCACTACGTGGGCGCAGGGGTGTGCCTGGTGCTCGCAGTCGTCACCGCCGTGGAGCTCCTGCGCTGACGTGTCCGCCCGACGCGGGACACTAGGCTGCGACCATGAGCGACGCAGGCCAGAGCACGCCAGTCGACTCCGTGGCCGCTCCCGGTGTCACCTCCGAGGTCGGCCGGCTGCGCACGGTGATGTTGCACCGCCCCGGCCCCGAGCTCCAGCGACTCACGCCCCGCAACAACGACAAGCTCCTCTTCGACGGCATCCCCTGGGTCAGCCGCGCGCAGGAGGAGCACGATGCCTTCGCGGACGCGTTGCGCGACCGCGGGGTCGAGGTGCTCTACCTCACCGAACTCCTCGTCGAGACACTGGCCAGCGAGGATGCGCGGCGCCACGCCATCGACGCTGTGTGCGGTTCGCTCAGGCTGGGCGACACCTTGCGTGACTACCTGCTGCAGGCACTGACGGAGATGTCTCCCGAGGAGCTGAAGGACGTGCTGACCGCGGGACTCCGCAACGACGAGGTGCGGGGCGGCTTCGGTCTCGTCACCAGCCTGCTGCACAGCGACGACTTCCTGATCGACCCCTTGCCGAACCTGCTGTTCACCCGGGACTCGAGCGTGTGGATCCGCGACCAGGTCGCGATCACCTCTCTCGCGATGCCCGCCCGCGAGCGCGAGAGCCAGCTGACCGAGCTCATCTACACCGACCACCCCCGCTTCGCTTCCTCGCCGAAGATCCACGGCTGGCGTCGCGAGCACCTCGAGGGTGGCGACGTGCTCCTGCTGGCGCCTGGGGTGATCGCCGTCGGCGTGGGCGAGCGTACGACGCCCGCCGGAGTCGAGCGTCTGGCCCGACAGGTCTTCGCCGACGGCGACGCCCACACGGTGCTCGCCGTACCCATCGCACAGGAACGCGCCACGATGCACCTCGACACCGTGTGCACGATGGTGGACGTCGACAAGATCGTGATGTACCCCAACGTCGCCGACCACCTGACGGCCCATGCGGTCACGGCCACCGATGACGGGACCCCCGTGGTCGCAGAAGCGGAGCCGTTCCTCGTGGCCGCCGCCAAGGCGATGGAGATCGACACCCTGCACCAGATCGACACGGGCCTCGACCCGGTCACAGCGGAGCGTGAGCAGTGGGACGACGGCAACAACACCCTGGCCGTCGCGCCGCGGGTGGCTGTGGCCTACGAGCGCAACGTCGAGACCAACAGCCGGCTCGAGGAGGCCGGCATCGAGGTCATCGCCATCGCCGGCTCGGAGCTCGGGTCGGGTCGCGGCGGACCGCGCTGCATGTCGTGCCCGATCGCTCGTGACGGCAGCTGAGGCCTCGGCAGACCGATCGCCTCGCGCCGCGTCGGCGGCTCACCATCCTCCGGACTCAGGGGTCCGAAAAGATAGATGCCCGACCGGTGTTGACGGGGGGGACAACATCGGTCGGGCACTTACGAATGTACGGCATCGCGAGACCGACCCACAACCACCGGGTATACCACCCACGCCGGTGTCACCTGATGGTGAGCTGACGGCTGGCAAGTCCGGCCCGCGCCGAGCGCTCCTCAGCGGTGAGTTGCCCGGTTGACCCCATTGCGTCCCTCAGTGCTTCGTGCACCCGGGCCGCCGGCTCCTCGAGAGCCTCCGCACCGGTCCCCAGCGGGAGGTCCCAGACCGGTGTGACCAGACCGTGGGAGCGGAACATGCCGATCATCCGGTCGCCGTCGACGAGGTGCCCGGTCTGCGCCACGTGCAGCCGCGCGAGGCCGTCGAGCACGCGGTCCTCGTCGTCAGGCAGCACCCAGCGGAGGTACTCGCGGTTGCCCACCGACGTCCAGTACGCCGCCTCCACCGAGGTCAGCCGGTCGGTTGGCGATGCCGCCTCGTTGGCCTGCTGGAGAGCGGCCGCCATGGAACCGTCAGAGTCGTCGAGGTCGGACACCCAGTAGTCGAAGCTGCGGTGCACGGTGACCGCGAGTGGCTCGTCACGGACCAGGTCCTGCAGGCGTGGGCCCTCGCCGGGCGCGTCGGTGAGGCCGACCATGCTCCCGCTCTCGGCGTCGAGTGCTCTGGTGAGGACGGCGGCCAGGTCACGGCTCGGGTCGCCGTACGCGTGCTGGACCTGGAGCCCGAGCCAGATGGTGCCGTCCTCGCGGACCAGTGCGGGTGCCGCGGCGGGCAGGAGCGAGCACAGCAGCACCGTGCGGTCGCTTTCGCGGAGAGCGAGTGGTGCGGTGGCCGCCGGCACGAACTCACGCAGGGCGACCAGGTCGGCCTCGCCCGCCAGGCCTTCGAACGGACGGGCGACGAAGGCGGAGGGGGCTCCGGCCGCGCTTCCGTGGCACGCCTTGTAGCGGCGACCCGATCCGCACGGACAGGGCTGGCGCGGACCGACGGCGCCTGCTTGTTGCTGCCCGGGCTCGGCCGCGGCGGCTTCGGTGCGATGGCGCTGACGTGACTTCTTGCCCATGTGCCGAAGAGTAGACAGGGCCGGCCGGGAGCCGTGGTCCGGGCCGGCCCAGGTCGCGGCGACCCGCGTGGTCGGTCTCAGGCGAGGGCGAGCAGGGCGTGCACCGTGGTGCGGGAGCGGGTGCTCTCGACCCACCAGCGCGCAGCCAGCGTCTCGACGATCGAGAGGCCGCGTCCGGCAAGATCCGAGACACCGGCCTCGACGCGTTCGGGTGTCGTGAGGGCTCCACCGTCGGTCACGGCGATGTCGACAGCGGAGTCGATGGTGGCCCACGCGACTCGCATGGTCCCGTCGGCGAGCGGACGGGCGTGACGCACGGCGTTGCCGACGAGCTCGCTGACCACGAGCCGGGCGTCGTCCCGGTGCTCGTCCCCGGCGCCGAGCGTCGACATCCACTCCACGAGCTCCTGGCGTGCCACGCTCGCACTCTCGGGGCTGAACGGCAGGTCGAGGGCCATCGGAACCGTCTCCGTGATCTCCCTGTTGGTTCCCGTCATGTCATCCTCCAGGGGTGAGGGTGCCGGCTGGCTCGTGGTGCTGGTGTGGCTCTGGTGTGTCGATGTTGCCCATCGCGGGCGGTCCCAAACTCATCCATGACGCTTTGTGAGATGGGCCATCGCCGCGCCCGGCCTGTCGGTGATGAGTGCCTCGACACCGAGCTCGACACAAAGGTCGATGTCCTCCGGCTCGTTCACCACCCAGGAGTGCACCCGGCGACCGGTCTCGCGCATCTTCGAGACCAGTTCGGGGTGCTCGCGGGTCATCTCGATCCCTGGACCGGCGATCCAGTCGTTGTCGATGAACGTCTTGACCCGGACCCACTGCGGGCGGGTCTCCACCAGCATCACCAGCTCGAGGTCGGCGGCCAGGCGCCGGATCCGACGCAGCGCCACCCAGGAGAACGACATCACCCGGACCGGGGCGTCCTGCCCCGTCCAGCCGAACTCGTCGAGCAGCTGCACCAGCCGTCGTTCGACCAGTCCGGCGTACCGGGTCGGGTGCTTGGTCTCGATCGCGAGCTCGACTGGACGGGGGTACTCCGCAACCGCCTCGAGAAGCCGGCGCATGGTCAGCACCTTGCCGAGCTCGGGATCGGTGTCGGGCGCCTCGTCGTCGAGGTCGGCCCAGGGATTCTTCGTGGCGGAGAGGTCCAGGTCCTCGAGGTCGGCCAGCTCCATCGCGGAGACGACGGCGTTGCGCTGGGCGACGCGGCGGAGGCTGCGGTCGTGCACGCAGACCAGGTGGCCGTCCGCGGTGAGCCGTACGTCGCACTCGAGCGCCTCGGCACCTTCGTCGAGAGCCGCCACGTAGGCGCCGAGGGTGTGCTCGGCCTGCACGACACTGGACCCGCGGTGGGCGACCACCTGGGGCCAGTTGCCAGCCATGCGGCCATTGTGCCCGCACGGGTACCGCACCGGTGGGATGCGGCACCCGCGCGTGGCAGACGCCTCAGCGGCCGACGGCCGCGGCGGACTGCGCCGACCCAGGGGTGCTCGTGGGTCGCTCGACCGCGTCGGACCCGCGCACGATCTGCCGTGCGATCCCGGTGAACGCCGCGAGGTAGAGCAGTCCTGCCGCCGGCGAGGCCCACTCGGTGAGCCCGCTGCCGACGAACTCCATCACCAGGAAGAGCCACAGCGCGACCGGGATCCAGCGAGGCACCACCCGCGAGCGGAACAGTGCGACGCCGAGCAGGACCAGTCCGAGGACCGTGCCGAGCAACCCCGCCGCCATGAAGACGACGGCCGGTCCGGACTCGATCCGGGTGATCACCTCACCCATGGCCTCGCGGTTGGCCGCGTCGTCGGCCATGGCGAGCTGGGACAGGCCGATCCCACTGAACACGGCGTGGCCGAAGCCACCGAGGACCGCGAGGACGCCACCGATGATCGCCGTCCTGCGTGCCCCGGCCGCGGCCACGAACGCGATCGCGACCACGGCGACGAGGAACGGGAGCTGCGTCAGGGCGAAGGCGAGGATCGAGACGGTGGCCGTGCTCCCGGCCTCGTCGATGGCGGCGAGCCGGTCGGCGGGGTCGGCGGGGAACTCCGGCTGGAGCAGCACCGAGACGATGGAGAGCAGCGCCGTGAGAACGAGGCTCGCTGCTGCGAGAAGACGGGCGGGTGTGGTGGACATGAGTACCTCCTGCGAAGCGGATCGGGTGCTCACGACGCTAGGAATCGTGCCTGTCATCCGGCATCGCCCACGGGTCTCGCGCCCGTCATCCCCACGTCGCTCGAGGTGTCAACCCAGGACTGACCCCGGGGCCGCAGAGGAGCCCTATCGTGAGGTCGTGCAACCTGCCGCCGTACAACGCCTCATGGACATCGGCCTCGCCATCGTCCTCGCGGCCGTGGCCGTCTTCGAGGTCGCCCTGCCGCTGCCGTCCATGGTCGGCGAGGGCTCCACCGCCCTCACGATGGCGGTGTCCCTGGTCAACTGCGCGGCCCTCGTCGCCCGGCGATCGCACCCACTGGCCACCGCCGTCGTCGTCCTCGGGGTGTGGCCGGTGGTGTACTCCTTCACCCCGTTGCTCGTGCTGTTCTGGGGCCAGTTCGTGCCGATCGTGGTGGCGCTCTACTCGGTGGCCCGGCACGGCACGAGTCGCCAGGGTCTGTACGGCGCGGGGGCGGGCGTGCTGGCGCTGCTGTTCTTCGACCTCCGCGTGGCCGAGCTCAACACCCCCAGCGAGATCGTCTTCCACTGGATGGTCTGCACGGTGGCCTGGTCGCTCGGCCGGTTCGTCCGCTCCTACGAGAGCCACGCCCACGCCCAGGCCGCGCGTGCGGCGCAGGCCGAGAGTGCCGGCCGGGAGCAGGCGCTGCAAGCGGTCGCCGACGAACGCGCCCGGATCGCGCGGGAGCTGCACGACATCGTCGCCCACTCCGTGAGCGTGATGGTGGTGCAGGCAGGCGCCGCCGAGAAGGCGCTCGACGACCCCGAGTTCGTGCGCAAGGCCCTGGACTCGATCCGCACGACAGGCACGGGCGCGCTGACCGACATGCGTCGCGTCGTGTCGCTGATCCGCGACTCCGACGGGCCGGCCGAGCTGCAGCCACAACCGGATCTCGCTGCGCTGGAGCGGCTCGTCGAGGAGATGGACGTGCCGACGACCCTGCGGGTCGAGGGCGACGAGCGGCCGTTGTCCGCGGGGATCGCGCTGTCGGCCTTCCGCATCGTGCAGGAGGCACTGACCAACGTGCGCCGGCACGCGCACGCGCGCTCCGCCCAGGTGTCGCTGCGCTACGGGGACGACTGCCTGGAGATCGAGGTCAGCGACGACGGCACCGGCGCCGCCGTGGCGGCCGGTGGCAACGGGCTGATCGGGATGCGCGAGCGGGTGCAGATGTACGGCGGCACCCTCGCCACCACGACGGCACCCGGTGAGGGCTTCCGTGTCCGGGCCGTCCTCCCGATGGGTCAGTCATGACGCGGGTCGTGGTGGTCGACGACCAGGAGCTGGTGCGGACCGGCTTCGCGATGATCCTCGAGAAGGCCGGTGTGGAGGTCGTGGGCCAGGGGTCCGACGGGGAGGAGGGTGTCGCGCTCGCGCTCGAGCACCGGCCGGACGTCGTACTCATGGACGTGCGGATGCCCGGCGTCGACGGCATCGAGGCGACCCGCAGGATCGCGGCGATCGAGGACGCGCCGCGCGTGCTCGTGCTGACGACCTTCGACCTCGACGAGCACGTGTACGCCGCGGTGGGGGCGGGCGCCTCGGGCTTCCTCCTCAAGGACGTGGCGCCGGACGACCTGGTGCACGCCGTACGCGTGGTGGCCCGTGGGGAGGCGATGCTCGCTCCGGCGCTGATCAGGCGCCTGCTCGAGCGTTTCGCGCAGCCGCCCTCCTCGGTGGCAGCCGCGGCAGTGCAGCTGTCGGACCGGGAGTCCGGCGTCGCACGGCTCGTCGCGCGTGGCCGCTCGAACGCGGAGATCGCCGCGGAGCTCTACCTCAGCGAGGCGACCGTGAAGACCTACGTCTCGCGCCTGTTGACCAAGCTCGACCTGCGTGACCGCGTGCAGGTCGCCGCGTGGGCCTACGAGTCCGGGTTGGTCCGGGTGGGCGAGGACGACCCGGTCTGAGCTGCTCAGTTCGCGGGCCGAGTGCCCCGCCCGGGCTCGTCGACGGCGCGGGTTCCTTCAGCTCGACGAAGATCGAGTGGCGTCGGCGTCTCCCCGATGTTCATGCCCGAGTGCTCCTGGGCATCGAGCCAGCGCGCCTGGAACGCCGGCAGGTCGAGCTCGACCTCGCGATCTCCGGACCACAGCCGGCGGCTGAACGCACCGAGGGTGACCATCACCGAGTCCGGGTGGTGGTGTGGCTGGGTGCGGTCACCGGGCGCGTCGAGGTACTCCAGGACGCGCACGCGGTCGTTCTCGAAGAGCACGCTGTAGAGCTCCGGGTTGGTGTCGACGGGATCTGCCATGACGGCCTCGCAACTGAACTATGTGGGATGAGCGTCCCATCGTGGGACACATGTATCATGAAAGCATGACACTGCCCTATGAGGCAACGGGTCGCCGCCACCAGAAGTCGCGAACGCGTGACGCCCTCGTGGAGGCGGCGCGACGCGTGCTCGCCGACGGCGGGTCGATCTCGGTCGAGAAGGTCGCTCAGGCCGCGGGCATCTCGAGGACGACGGCCTACCGCTACTTCGCCAACCCGGACTCGCTGGTGCAGGCTGCCCATCCCGAGATCGAGCTCACCTCGTTGCTCGGCGACGACGCGCCCTCGGACGTGCGAGAGCGCCTCGACCTCGTGCTCACCGAGCACTTCCGGATCATCAGGGAGTGGGAGCCCCAGCTCCGTGCGTCACTGGCGACCTCGCTGACGGGTGCAGGCCTGCCGGTGCTGCGGCAGGGACGGGCCATCGGCTGGATCGCCGACGCCCTGGTTCCGTTGGCCGAGACCCACCGGCGGGTGGACCGCCGGCTCACCGCCGTGCGGATCAGGGCAGTGGCCGGTATCGAGCCGTTCGTGTGGCTCGTCGACGTCGCCGGGCTGTCGCGGAGACGTGCCTTCGACACCATGCGCCGCAACGCGCACGCTGTCCTGGCCGATGCGCTCACTCCCGGGTGACCGCGAGGTCGGTGACGGTGATCCCGTACGCCGCTTCGGCCGCCGTCAGGGCCTCGGTGAGCTCGGTCCTCGTGGGTCGGCGGGTGCCGGCGAACCACGTCACCTCGCACGGTCGGCGGGTTCCGGAACCGGGAAGGCGCCAGTGTCCCGAGATCCTCCCGTCGACCAGCAACGGTGCGAGCAGCATCCCGTTGGCCTGGAACCACAACCGCCGATAGTGCTCGGGCGCGACGAAGCGCTCGCGGGCCTTGGGGTCGTAGCCGCAGAACAGCGCGTCGAACTCCGGCAGCAGCCGGACGCCGGGCACGTCGCGCGGCGGCGGCGTGTCAGCCAGGTCGTGGTAGGCGCGGCCGTCGGGACCGGGCTGCTCGGTCAGCTCGTCCCGCAGACGCTCGAGGGAGGCGTCCACCACGCGCAGACCGAGCCCGGCCCACCACGCGATGTCGTGCCGGCTCGCCGGTCCGTAGCAGCGGAGGTGGCGCCGGACGAGTGCGTCCGTCGAACCCTCGGGATCCTGGAGGATCGCCTCGCGGTCACCGATGACCGCTCTGGCCGCCCGGTATCCCGGCAGGCCCTGGGCCTGCCAACCTCCCTTGAGCGGACGGCGGAGCAGGCCGCCGTGACCGAAGCCGAAGTAGCGTCCGGCCGCGTTGTCGAGCCTGGCTCCTGCACCGGGGTCGTGCTCCCGCAGCCAGCCGCTGAGGTGGGCGCTCAGCTCGGCGGGGGTGCGCCACTCGTCCTGGGCGAACTCCTCGATGCCGGCCCACACGTCCTCGAGCGATGTCGTCGCCGGCTTCAGCGTGCGTTCCCAGAGGGTGCGCTGACCGAGCCGCGTGGCCACCTCGAGGAGCGCGTTGTCGTCCGGTGTGGAGGTGTGCACGGTGCCGCGGATGTTGCTGCCGCGCACGATGCGGTGGGCGTCGTACGCCGCGGAGATGGCCTCCAGCGTCACGCCGGGCATCCGGGCCGCGAGCCCGAGGAACGGGGAGCGGGCGGTCTGCGCCTGGATCGGCCCGATCAGGTGGAGCGCCTCGGCGACCGCGTCGACGTCACGCCCGGTCACCTCGGGGAACTGCCGGGCCAGCGCCAGGCCGGCCAGGTCCTCCCACGAGTACATGGATGGACTCTACGAGGGGCGGACGCACGTGAGGTTCGGGAACATCGCAGGAACCCGGAGCCAGCGATGTATCCCGAACCTCACGGTGTCGGTGGTCAGCTGCGACGCAGCCGGGCACCGAGGGCGTGCGCGGCGACGACCAGGGCGCCGCCGACCAGGACGATGTCCTTGAACACGTACTGACCGAGGAGGGTCGGTCCGTTGGTGCCCCACATCTGGTCGGCGAAGAGCACCAGCGGAGACATGATGCCGACCATGGCGCCCGCCATGACGACCAGGCCGACCTTGACGAAGCGACCGGTCAGCAGCGTGAGGCCGATGACCGACTCGGTGACGGCGGTGAACAGCAGCGCCGCGCTACCCGTGACGATGCCGAACGTCAGCTTGCCGACCGTGGCGACTGCGATGTCCTCGGCGGGGCTGGCGCCGGAGACGAACTTGAACGACGCGAACGCCAGGAACACCAGACCGAGGCTGACCCTGAGAATCGTGATGCTGTGGGCAGTCAGGAAGGTGGTGAGCCGGTCGAGCATGGCGTTGGCGACCGCGCGTGGCGAGACGGTGGACACCGAGGGGCGGGCGGTGATCGTGGACATGTGGGTTCCTCTCGAAGGCGGTGCTGTCGAACTCTGATGAGCACCACATTCGCCGCGAGATACATCGGCGCGGATCGCCCGCTGGACCGAACTTGTCACCCGCCGAATGGATGACGTGGCCTACTCCGTGCGGCTGAGGCGATGTGTCCGGTTCGACATCTTCGTCAGCGCTGGCTGCGGAGGAACTTCCCGAAGTGGGGGACGGTGAAGGCGACGGTGCCGCGCTCGCCGGAGAACACCAGGCCCTTCTTGATCAGCCCGTCGCGGGCCGGGGAGAGCGACTGCGGCTTGCGGCCCAGGAGCCGGGCGATGTCGGCGGTGCTCACGGCGAGGTCGTCGGTGCCCTCGCCGAGGTCGGCCATGGCGACCATGTAGTCGCGCTCGGCAGGCGTGGCCCGGTCGTAGCGGGCGCCGAAGAAGCCCACCGCGAGCTCGGCCTCGGCCTCGGGAGCGGCCTGCATGACGTCGGCCCAGGTGATCGGCGACTCGACGGCCACGTCCCAGGTGACCTTGCCGTAGGCCTGCACGAAGTAGGGGTAGCCGTCGGTCAGGCGGTAGAGCTCGTCGAGCGCCTTGGGTTCGTACGTCGCGTCCTCGCCGGCGGCGGGCAGCGTCCAGGCGCGCTCGGCCATCTCGCGGGGAAGACGGTCGACGACGACGTAGCGGAACAGGCGCTCGGCGTAGGACTTCGACGCGGCGAGCGCCACCGGGAGGTGGGGCAACCCGGCGCCGACGACGATCAGGGGCGCACCCTGCTGGCTCATCTCGTGGCAGGCGCCGCAGACCGCCGAGAGCTCGCTGACCGGGATGTCCTGCATCTCGTCGACGAACAGGGCGATGCCGACACCGAGGTCGCCGGCCAGCGAGGCGACGTCGGTGAACAGCTCGATCAGGTCGAGCTCGAGGTCACCGGAGTCGGCGCGGCCCTTGGCCGCCAGCACGTCGATCGGGGGCTGCCACCGGCTGCGTCCCCCACCGCCACTGGCCTTGCGGTCCGTGAGCTCGGTGCGGAGCGCGAAGGCCTTGAGGACCCCGGCCACCTGGTCGACCTTGTCGGGGTCGCGATGCCGGTGGGCGACCTCGCGCACGGCAGCGTGCACCGCCTGGGCGAGGGGGAGGCGGAGCGACTGGTCGGGTCGCGCCTCGATCTTGCCGGTGCCCCACGCCCGCTTGACCGCGATGCTGCGCAGGGCATTGAGCAGCACCGTCTTGCCCACGCCGCGCAGGCCGGAGAGCACCATGCTGCGGTCGGGCCGCCCCGCGGCCACGCGCTCGAGGGTGACCTCGAACTGCCTCAGCTCGCGGTCGCGGCCGGCCAGCTCGGGCGGGCGCTGTCCGGCACCGGGCGCGTAGGGGTTCCGGATCGGGTCCACGATCGGACGGTATCGGGACGTCTAGCGGATTCCGTAGATTTCGCTAGCGAGTCGTAGCGAGTCGAGCGCAGACGAAGGTTTCGACAAGCTCAACCAGCGGGGGTTGCGGCGGCCTGTCAGCCGAGTGCGGACGTCGTCGTACGCCGCGTCCAGGCCGGCCCGGAGTGCCTCGATCAGCACCGGGACCTCGTCGACCGCCAGCCGGAAGGTGCCCGTGCACTCGGGCCCGCGCCACAGGGAGAGGACCACCAGCCCTTGCTCGCGGTGCCAGCGGACCCGGAGGGAGCGCGCGTCGCCGCGGGCGTCGAGGAAGAACTCGGCTCCCAGGGGGGTCGGCGCCACGGTCATGCCTGATTCTCCCTCGCTGACCCCAATCGGACCAGAGCGGTTTCGACAAGCTCGACCGCGTCAGCCGCAGCCGCCCACGTCCGCGATGTCGCCGTCGCTGAGCAGCCGCGATCCCGCATGGAACCCGTAGGCCGAGCAGTAGTAGAAGCTCAGCAGCGACTCCCGGCGCAGGATCACCGGCGCCCACACGCCGTTGCCCGCCGGCTCGAGGTAGCGGAAGGTGTCGCCCGTGAGCGCCGCGTCGTTGCTGCGGTGCTTGAGGTAGCGGTCGAGCCACGCCTGGACGTAGTGGCTCGACAGCGCCTGGCCGTAGCGACTGGCCGGGAGCACGAGCGGGATGTCGGTGTACTCCAGGTGCGTGGATGCCCGCGGCACGACGAGCATGCTGTCGACGCCGGCCTGGCGCCAGGCGTCGTACCCGGTGGCGCGCTCGCGTCGTCGGGTCCGGGCCGTCCGGGGTGGGCTGGGGGGTGAGCGAGGAGCCGCCGCTGGTGAGGTACGGCGAGACGGTGAAGCCGTACTCGGACTGGAGCCCCAGCGCCGGCACCACCGGCCGGTTGCCGGAGCCGTCGAGCGGACCGGCGCCACTCGGGCCGGTCAGCTTGTCCAGCGCCACCACGGTGGCGACGCGCTCGTCGGTGCCCTGCACCTTCGAGACCGCGGCCGCGCCCATCGAGTGGCCGATGATCGCGATCTTCGTGGTCCGGCCCGGGGTCGCCGTACGCCGGTCGGCGGCGCGGTCGAAGTGCTCCCAGTAAGGGTTGAAGGCGCTCACCTTGGCGCCCTCCGAGCGCGGGTTGGCGTAGTGCTGCGACGGCGTCGATGTGAAGAACGACAACGCGTCCTCGGTGCCGACCACGAAGTTGGACAGCTGCTGGGCCGGCGCGCCGGGGCAGCCGTACTCCTCACCGGGCTGCGGGGCGGCGAACGGGTTGCAGAAGGGCAGTGCGTTGCTCTCGGTCCCGGGCACCGGCTCGTGGGGGAGGGTCTCGCCACCGCCCTGACCCTGCACGTCGTAGGTGAGGACGACGTAGCCGCGCTCGGCAAGGTCCTGGGCGAGCCACCGGTACATGCCCTCGCTGCCCTGCACCGAGCCGGTGGTGATGACGACCCCGGGGAACGGACCGCTGAGCAGCTGACCGGTGTAGGGGTCGCGGGCTCCTGGCTTGGGCCGGTAGACGGTGCCGTGCAGCAGCGCGCCGTAGCGGTTGGTGAACGAGATGCGCTCGCTCAGCCCGCGGGTGCCGTTCCAGCCGCTCCGCAGGGGGTTGCCCACGTTCCAGCCCGGGAACACCCGACCCGGCGTGATCGCGAGCCGCGTCGGCGACGCGGCCTGCTCCATGAGCTGCGAGACCTGGTCCTCGAGGCCGGCGGCGACGAGCGCGGGGAGGTAGGCCGGGTTCTGCAGCTGGCCGCCCGGCCCGGTGATCCGCCCGTAGGCGTCGTTGATGTTCTGCAGGTCGCGGGCGACGTAGGCCGGGCTGCCCGGTTCGGGCGCGGGCTGTGACATCGGTGGGGCGCCATAGGACGCCACCGGGAGGAGGGCGGCCGCGACGCCGGTCGCCAACGCCAGGAACGTCCGGGTCCGGTGAGTGCGCATGTGCAGACAAACGAGGCTCGGGAGCCGGGGTTACCGCAGTACCGTGGGCGCGTGCCCGAGCTGCCCGAGGTCGAAGCGCTGGTCCACGACCTGTCCCGGCGCCTCGACGGACGCGCGATCGTCCGCGTCGACATCGCCGCCTTCAGCTGCCTGAAGACCTATGACCCACCGATCACTGCACTCGCGGGAGGCATGGTCGACGGGGTCTCCCGGCACGGCAAGTTCCTCGACTTCGACGTGTCCGGCACGCACCTGGTGCTGCACCTCGCCCGGGCCGGCTGGGTCCGGTGGAAGGACGAGGTGCCGCAGCTGCCGGCGCGGCCGAACAGCAAGTCACCCCTGGCCGCCCGGATCGTGCTCGACAACGGAGCCGGGCTGGACATCACCGAGGCGGGCACCCGCAAGAGCCTGGCGCTGTACGTCGTCCGCGACCCGGCCGAGGTCGAGGGCATCGCCCGGCTCGGCCCCGACCCGTTGGCCGACGACTTCACGATCGAGGTCCTCCACGCGATCCTCGACAAGGCGGGCCGCGCCCAGATCAAGGGCGTGCTGCGCAGCCAGGGCAACATCGCGGGCATCGGCAACGCCTACTCCGACGAGCTGCTGCACGCCGCGAAGATGTCGCCGTTCAAGCCGGCCAACAGCCTGGACGACGCCGAGCTCCGGACCTTGTACGACGCGATCCGCGGCGTCCTCGGCGAGGCGGTCGAGCGCTCCGACGGCCTGGCCGCCAGTGAGCTCAAGGGCGAGAAGAAGAGCCACCTGTCCGTGCACGGACGCACCGGCGAGAAGTGCCCGGTGTGCGGTGACGTCGTGCGCGAGGTGAGCTTCGCCGACTCGAGCCTGCAGTACTGCGCCACGTGCCAGACCGGCGGCAAGCCCCTCGCGGACCGACGAATGTCGAAGCTGCTGAAGTAGCCTGCTGGAATGATCGAAGTTCCCACGATCGAGGTGGCCCAGGTCCCCGACCCGATTCCCGAGGGAGTCACCGTCCTCGACGTCCGTGAGCCGGTCGAGTGGCAGTACGGCCGAATCGACGGTTCCGTGCACATCCCCCTCACCCAGATCCCCGCCCGTGCCGACGAGCTGCCGGTCGACCAGCAGCTGCTCGTGGTGTGCCAGGTGGGCGGTCGGTCGGCCCAGGCGACCGCGTTCCTGCGCGAGAAGGGCTTCGAGGCGATCAACCTCGCCGGAGGCCTGGTCGGCTGGGTCGAGGCCGGCCGTCCGATGGTCGCGGACGGCGGCGCCGACCCGATGGTCCTCTGACTGCTCGCTCCGACGCATGGGCGCGCGCGGCCCGAGACGTTGTACGGGACCTCATGTCCCGCTGGTTGAGCTTGTCGAAACCCAGGTCAAGTGATTTCGACAAGCTCAACCACCGGGGTTTGTGGTTTCGACAAGCTCAACCACCGTGTGGGCTCAACCACCGGGTGGTTCAGCTGGCGAAGGCGCGCGGCAGCGGCACGGTGAGGGCGACTTCGAGACGCTGGAGGTAGGTCGTCCGCGGGATCTCGACGACGCCGAGCGTCGCGAGGTGCTGGGTCTGCCACTGGGTGTCGAGGAGCCGTTGCTCGGCGTACTCGTCGTCGAGCAGGTCGACCAGCCCCATCAGCGCCACCTTCGAGGCGTCGCGCGCGCGGGTGAACATCGACTCACCCGCGAACAGGCCGCCGACGGCGACCCCGTAGAGGCCGCCCGCGAGCTCCCCGTGGCGCCAGGCCTCCACCGAGTGCGCCCAGCCGAGATGGTGGAGCTCGGTGTACGCCGCGATGACCTGCTCGTCGATCCACCCTCCGGACCGGCGCGGGTCCGCACAACCGGCGACGACCTCGGCGAAGGCCGTGTCCACGCGGATGTCGAACTGCTTGGCCGACTGCCGCATCGACCGGGTCACCCGCAGCCCGGGGAGCGGGAGGACACCGCGCGGGTCCGGTGACCACCAGGCCATCTCCGCGGAGCGGCCACGGCCGGGAAGCTCCACGGCCATCGGGAACAGTCCCTGACGGTAGGCCGTGAGCACGGTGCCGGGGGCGAGGTCCGCGCCGAGGGCGACGAGGTCGCCGTCGCCGGTGTCGGCCGGCGGGAACGACCACGGGGTCGCGGGAGGCTCGACAGGCACGTGGCCATGGTCGCAGGAAGGGGGCCGAGGAGGTGGTTTGTACCCTTGGCCCATGAGCATCGCCAAGCGCGTCGGCCAGAACCTCGCGCCCAGGGTCACCCAGGTGGCACCCCAGATCACCGCCGGCTTCGTGCAGCGGGCGCTCGACCGCGCGATCCGTGGCGTCGGCCCCCTCGACGGCGCTGCCATGGCGGCCGAGAAGGAGCGCGACGAGCACAACGGCGACATCGACAAGGCGATCAAGGAGATCATCGAGACCCACGTCCGGCTCGCCGGCGCGCAGGGTTTCGTGACCAACGTCGGCGGGTTGTTGGCGATGACCGTCAGCGTGCCCGCGAACGTCGCCGGGCTGGCCCTGATCCAGTGCCGCATGGTCGCGGCCATCGCCCACCTGCGTGGCTACGACCTCGCGGACCGGCGGGTGCGCAACGCCCTCCTGGCCAGCCTGCTGGGTGAGGAGCGCATGCTCTCCATGATCAAGAAGAAGAAGCTCCCGGGGACCCCCATGGCCCTGGCGACCGCGCCGGTGCACGATCCCCACCTGGACATCGTGATGGCCAACGAGGTGGCCGCCGAGATGATCACCCGGATCGCCGGCAAGCGCATCGCCTTCACCGTCGGGCGCAGGGTCCCGGTCGTCGGTGGTCTCGTCGGTGCGGGCACCGACGGTTTCTCGACCTGGCAGATCGGTCGCTACGTCGACCGCGAGTTCCTGCCCCGCACCCGGCGGTAGACGGCCAGTCCGGCCCGAGCGGCCAGGTTGGTCTCGGACATCGCGACCAGCCGCTCCTTCGCCTTGTAGGTGCGGGTGGAGCGGAACCGTTCCAGCTCGCCGTTCAGGTCCCCGATGACGCCGTGCAGCTCGACCTCGACGTCGCGCAGCTTGGCGGCCTCGTTCGTCATGATCGCCAGCGCGTCGAGAGCAGCGTCGGCCACCTGTTCCTCGTCACATTGGTCCGGGTCGACGAACGGCAGCGGGTCGCCCGGAACGAGGTCGTCGAGGTCGCCGACCACGTCGTACCCCCGGAGCGCGAGCTCGCTGACCCACGAGCGACCGAGGTCACTGGCCCAGCGAAAGGCGTCGTCGGGCAGGGACAGCCGTGAGGAACCCGGACGGAGCGAGAGGTTCCGGTGGACCACCATCTCGCGTACCAGGGCGCGGTAGTGGTGGTTGGGCAAGGCGTCGTTCAGCCGCAGGTTGAGGCGCCGGATCATCGCCGACTCGGGTACGCCGAGCGAGGTGTTGGACTTCTCCGACGGGGTGAACTCGGTGGGATCGATGCCGAACAGGCCGGCGAAGCGTTCCCAGAGCAGCGTCGGGCTCGAGCCCGGCGGCGGGACGGTGACCAGGTGGACGCGCTCACGGGGGACGCACTCACCCCACCGGTCGAGCACGTCGGGGATCTCCTGCACCCCCCAGAACCACTGCGCCACCTGGGCGCTGCGCTCCGGGTCGCGCAGGTCGTCCAGGAACTGCGCGTAGGTCTTCGTGCGGCGGTGCTTGACGTTCTCCTGCCACTCCGCCGGGATCTGGCGGACCAGGTCGCGGGCGGAGAACACGATGTGGACCTCGGTGTCGGCGCCCAGCGACTCCAGTGCGCGGGCCACGTGCACGCGCGAGGCCGTGCCGAGGATCTCGTGGCTGATGATCGCCGTGCCGGGCCAGTCGCGGACCTCTGCGGCCAGTCGGTCCCAGGCACCGACCGCCTCGCGCTCGAGGCCGCCCCAGGGGAGCTCCATCAGGTCGAGTGCCGCGAGGAAGTGGGCGTCGTGGCGGTCTGCGGGGTAGAGGATGCCGCGCCCGCGAAGCGCCTCTCGATGGGTGAACAGGATGTCCTGGACGAAGGACGTCCCGGTCTTGGGCGCGCCGACGTGGAGGAGCACGCGTTGGGTCACCGTGTACCTCCTTGCAGGCGCCAGATCCGGAGACAGGCTGTGATGGCCAGTTCGAGGGTGCGGGTGCGGTCGACGGCGCCGGAGTGCTCGTGGTGCGCGGGGGCCAGCACGTCCACGTCGCCGTGCACAGCGTAGCCAGCGGCCCGGAGCTCCCGGGCCAGCGTCGTGGCCCGTTCGGTGGCCCAGTCGAGCGACGGGCGGGGAACGACCGGGGCGCACGCGGTTCCGGGCAGGGCCGGCATCTCGTCGAGCACTGCCGCGTGGCGCAGCGCCAGGTCACGCACCTGGGCCGGCCCACCGGTGAGCGCGGTCAACCGGTTCACCCGGCGCAGCAGGTCTGTCTCCGTGAGCTCACCGCTGCCGGCGACCTCGAACGGGCGCGCCCGGAGCAGTCGCGCCGTCGCCTCTCCGGCCTGCTGGGCGTCCGTGGCGAGCGACCACGTGCACCGGTTCACGCCGCCGGCCCTCGAGACGTGCGGCGATCGTGCCGATGTCGATCTCGCCGGGCAGGAGCCCGGTCGCCTCCGCGCGGCGCCACAGCGTGGACCACTTCAGGATGCCGCCGGAGCGGGCGTTCGCGGCCCAGTGCTCGGCCATCATCACCTCGACCGACCGGGCGATCACGACGTGCGTGGGACGCCAGTCACTCTCGACCAGCCCCTGGGCCAGCAGGCCGCGTCGCACGGCGGCGGCAGTCCCGGGAGAGCCGTGCAGCAGGAAGCGCCGCCGCCACGGGACCGGCAGCGACGAGGGTTCCGCCGGGACCTCAGGAGGTGGCAGTCCGGGCAGCAGGCGAACGATCAGACCGGTCGCCAGCCGGATCAGCTCTTCCTCGGGCAGCCGGTCCGGATCGATCGCGGGACTGCCGTATCGAGGTGGGGCCGGCGGCCAGGGGAGCGGGACGTCCACGAGCCCGCGGCCCGGGGAGGCGGTCGACTGGACCAGGTCGGCGAGCCCGGGGGCGGGCCGGTCGCCGGCTGCCGTGTTGAGCCGACGCAGCAGCTCGAGGTGAACGGCATCCGGCAGGGGTCTGGCCGGTGGGGCAGAGCCGGGGCCGTCCTCCAGCCACGCCGACCAGGTCGTCGTACCGCCGGATCGGAGGTGTTCGGCCCATCCGGCCACGGCTTCGTCGTACGACGGGGACGGAGGCTGACGCGCGGACATCAGGGGCGCAGCAACCGGCTCAGGCGGACGACGGTGCCGGCGTCGGTGAGGGGACCCCGCCCGGCGCGAGCGAGCACCTGGGCCAGCGACTCGATGGCGGCGGCCGCGATCAGCTCGGGGTCGGCGTTGTCGGGGTTCGGCCAGGGCCGGTCGTCCTCGGGCCAGGCCGGTTCGAGGTCGTCCAGGGTGCCGACGACGTCGACGCCCGAGCTGCGGATCTCCTCCAGCCACGTGGCGGTGATCCGGTCGACCTGGGGGCGTCGCTTCGGGGGGACGGTCGCCTGCACCTTGTCGGGGCGCTGGGCCAGGACCTCCTTGACGATGGTCTCGCGGACCCAGTTCACGTAGGCGGCCCGCGGGAGCTCGAGCTCACCGAGGGCGTTGTTGAGGTGGCGCAGCATCGTCACCTCGGCTCCGCCGAGCGAGGCATTGGTGGTCTCGCTCTCGGCGTACGCCGCCTTCGGGTCCAGCCCGATGACGCTCGCGAACCGCTCCCACAACGCATCACGCGGTCCTCCGGGAGGCGGCACCGTGACGAGGTGCAGGTGCTTCGCCGGCAGGTCGGCACCCCAGGTGGAGAGGATCCGGGGCAGGTGCTGCACCTTCCAGAACCACAGCGAGTTGTCCTTGGCCCGGTAGCTGCGCATCAGCGCCTTCAGGAACGTCATGTAGTCACGACCGCCGCGGTGCTTGACCCGCTCCTGCCACTCCGCGGGGATCTGACGGCCCAGGTCGCGCGCCGTGACGACCACGTGCACCTCGTGGTGCGGGAAGGACTCCATCGCACGGCGCACGCTCTCCGGTCCCGCCGCAGCGAGGATCTCGTGGCTGACCAGCACGTCGCGGCGCCCCTTGCGGGCCTCCTGGGCCAGGGCGTCCCACTGGCCGCGAGCCGCCTTCTCCTCGCCCGCCCAGCGTTCGCCGATCAGGTCGAGCGCGGCCTCGAAGTGGTCGCCCGAGCGGGTGCGTACGTAGTCCAGCCCCTGCCGCTCGAGCTCGTCCCGGTTGAGCGCCAGCTTGTCCTGGAGGTAGCTGGTGCCGCTCTTCGGGGTCCCGACGTGCAGGTAGACACGGCGACCACTCATTCGGGGTCCCCGCGGAATCGTCGGTGGAGCGAGTCCTGCGAGCGGAGGCCACGATTCCGTGGGGTGTTCATGGCGTCATTGTGCCGGGCTGAGGGCCGTGACCACGCGGGAGGGACTCGGACGTCCGAGAACGCCGGCCATCCATCGGCTCGTGGCGACCAGGGAGCCGAGGTCGACGCCGGTCTCGATGCCGAGACCGTGCAGCATCCAGACGAGGTCCTCGGTGGCCAGGTTGCCGGTGGCGCTCTCGGCGTACGGACAGCCGCCGAGGCCCCCTGCGCTGGCGTCGAAGGTGGTGATGCCGTGCTGGAGGGCGGCGTACGCGTTCGCGAGTGCCTGTCCGTAGGTGTCGTGGAAGTGCACGGCGAGCCCGTCGTTGGGCAGCCCGGCATCGTTGAAGGCAGAGAGCAGCGCCCGCACGTGGCCGGCCGTGCCGACGCCGATGGTGTCGCCGAGGGAGAGCTGGCTCGCACCGAGGTCGAACAGGCGCTTGCCGACGGTCACGACCTGGTCGATCGGGACGACACCCTCCCAGGGGTCGCCGAAGCACATGCTCACGTAGGCGCGCACGTCGAGACCTGCCTCCCGGGCGCGGGTGACCGTCGGTTCGAACATGGCGAACTGCTCGTCGAGGCTCCGGTTGAGGTTGCGCTGGGCGAAGGTCTCGGTGGCGCTGCCGAAGATGGCGATGTGCCGGCAACCCAGCTCGAGCGCCCTGTCGAGGCCGCGTTCGTTGGGGACCAGCACCGGCAGCTCCCGACCTTGCTCACCGAGGTCCCCGTCGATCAACCGGGTCATCAGGTCTCCGGCGTCCGCCAGCTGGGGCACCCACTTCGGATGGACGAAGCTGGTCGCTTCCACGACTGGCAGGCCGGCAGCGAGCAGGCGTCGGATGAACTCCGCCTTGGCCTCGACCGGGACGATGCCGTCCTCGTTCTGCAGGCCGTCGCGCGGGCCGACCTCGTAGATGGTGACCCGCTCGGGCAGGTCCAGTGGTTTCGAGGACGTCGTCTCGACCGCTCGGCTCAACCATCGGTTGTCTCCGTCACCTCGAACAGCAGGGCCCCGAGCACCACCTGTTCGCCGGCCTCCGCGCCGACGGTCGTCACGGTTCCGGCGAACGGTGCCTTGAGCGCCAGCTCCATCTTCATCGCCTCCAGTACGCCGAGCCGCTGCCCCTCCTCGACAGCATCCCCCTCGGCGACGTCGACCGCGAGCACCGAGCCCGGCATCGGAGCGGTGAGGCTGCCCTCCCCGACGCTGGGGCCGTGGGCGGCGAAGACGTCGGGCCGGGTGAAGACGAATCGCTGACCGCGGTGCACCACCTCGATCGCGTGCACCCCGACGGACCCATGGCCGCGATGGGCGACCCCGTCGAGCGCCAGGGTGAGGTCGAAGAGTCCGTTGGGTCCGCCGCTGTGCTCGAGCTCGACCGCCGGCACCCCGTCGACGCTGTCCTTGGTCACGACCACGACCGGATCCAGGTCGACCCGGACCGGAGCCGGGTCGGCACCCATCCGCCACCCGTCGGAGCGGAATGGCGACTGCTCGGTCGGGCGCGGTGCGCCGGCCCAGGCGGCCAGCGCCCGGGGAACGTCGTCGGTCGGCCGGACGACCGGTCCGTCCTCGAAGGACACCGTGTCGAGCCACGCGGTGTCGATGGTGGCGTCGCGGAACTCGTCGCTCGCGGCGAGCGCACGGAGAAAACCGGTGTTGGTGGTGAGGCCGAGGACCACCGTGTCGTCGAGCGCTGCCACCAGGCGCCGGCGCGCCTCCTCCCGGTCGCGGCCGGAGGCGATGACCTTGCCCAGCATCGGGTCGTAGGCGGTGCTGACCACCTGGCCGCTCTCGAGGGCGTGGTCGACGCGAACCCCGCTGCCCGAGGACCGAGCGTCGGCGAGCGTCGCGGCACCGGGCCAGTGCACGTGGGTGGCGGTGCCCGCCTGGGGCAGGAACCCGCCGAAGGAGTCCTCGGCGTAGACCCGGGCCTCGATCGCATGGCCGGTGAGCCTGAGGTCGTCCTGGGAGAACGGCAGCTCCTCCCCGGAGGCCACGCGGAGCTGGAGCTCGACCAGGTCGACGTTCTCGCCGGTCGTGCTGGCGGAGACGACCAGCTCGGTGACCGGGTGCTCCACCTGGAGGCGGGTGTTCATCTCCAGGAAGTAGAACGCGCCCGTGCCCCCGTTCGACGCCGGGTCGAGCAGGAACTCCACCGTGCCTGCGTTCTCGTAGCCGACCTGTTTCGCGAGCGCGACCGCTGCTCCGGTCACCTCCTCGCGCTGATCGGAGGTGATGGTGGGGGCCGGTGCCTCCTCGAGCACCTTCTGGTGACGGCGCTGGGTGGAGCAGTCGCGCTCGAAGAGGTGCACCACGTGGCCGTGGCGGTCGGCCAGCACCTGTACCTCGATGTGGCGTCCCGACTCGACGTACTTCTCCACGAGCATGGTGTCGTCGCCGAACGCCGACTGTGCCTCGCGGCGGGCGGCGGCGACCGCGTCGGCGTACTCCCCGGCAGTGCGGACGATCCGCATCCCCTTCCCACCGCCACCGGCCGCGGCCTTGACGAGCACCGGGAACTCGAAGCTCGAGGCATCCGCCTCCACGTCGTACGACGGGACGACGGCGACCCCGGCCTTCGTCGCGATCTCGCGGGCGGCGTCCTTGCGACCCATCTGCTCCATCACCCGCGCGCTCGGCCCGACGAGCGTGAGCCCCGCGTCCTCGACCGCCTGGGCGAAGGCGGAGCGCTCGGACAGGAAGCCGTAGCCCGGGTGGATCGCATCGGCCCGCGTCGCCTTCGCGGCACCGATGACGGCCTCGATGTCGAGGTAGGAGCCGATCGCGATCGACTCGTCGGCGTCACGCACGTGCGGCGCGGAGCGGTCGACCTCGCTGTGCAGCGCGATCGTGTGGATGCCCAGGGCACGGGCCGACCGGATCACTCGGCAGGCGATCTCGCCGCGGTTGGCGATCAGGAGGTCGTTGCATCACATTACTCCGAAGATGCCGTAAGAGGGCGCAGGGATGGGCGCGTTGGCCGCGGCGGCCAGCCCCATGCCCAGGACGCGGCGCGTGTCGAGCGGGTCGATGATGCCGTCGTCCCACAGGCGGGCGGTGGAGTAGTACGGCGAACCCTGGTGCTCGTACTGGTCTCGGATCGGCGACTTGAAGGCCTCCTCGTCCTCGGCCGACCACTCGCCGCCCTTGCTCTCGATGCCGTCACGCCGGACCGTCGCGAGGACGGACGCGGCCTGCTCGCCGCCCATCACCGAGATCCGGGCGTTGGGCCACATCCAGAGGAACCGCGGGTCGTAGGCGCGGCCGCACATGCCGTAGTTGCCGGCTCCGAAGGACCCGCCGATGACCACGGTGAACTTCGGCACCACCGAGCACGCGACCGCGGTGACCAGCTTGGCGCCGTCGCGGGCGATGCCGCCGTTCTCGTACTCCTTGCCGACCATGAAGCCGGTGATGTTCTGGAGGAAGACGATCGGCGTGCGCCGTTGGTTGCACAGCTCGATGAAGTGCGCACCCTTGCGGGCCGACTCGGAGAACAGGATCCCGTTGTTGGCCACGATGCCGACGTCATGGCCCCAGATCCTGGCGAAGCCGCAGACCAGGGTCTCGGCGTACAGCTGCTTGAACTCGTGGAACCGACTCGCATCGACGATGCGGGAGATCACCTCGCGGACGTCGTACGGCGTCCGGGTGTCGGTGGGCACGACGTCGTAGAGCTCGCGGGGGTCGGCGGTCGGCTCCTCCACGGTGGCCCTGGTTTCGACAGGCTCAACCGACGGCCGGGGCGGGAGCGTGTTCACGATGGAGCGGATGATCGCCAGCGCGTGGGCGTCGTCCTCCGCGAGGTGGTCGACGACGCCGGACTTGCGGGCGTGGACGTCGCCGCCGCCCAGGTCCTCCGCGCTGACCACCTCGCCGGTGGCGGCCTTCACGAGCGGGGGGCCGCCGAGGAAGATCGTGCCCTGTTCCTTCACGATCACGGTCTCGTCCGACATCGCCGGCACGTAGGCGCCGCCGGCCGTGCACGAGCCCATCACGGCGGCGATCTGCGGGATGCCCTCGGCGGAGAGGTTGGCCTGGTTGAAGAAGATGCGGCCGAAGTGCTCCTTGTCGGGAAACACGTCGTCCTGCATGGGCAGGAACGCGCCACCCGAGTCGACGAGGTAGATGCAGGGGAGCTTGTTGGCGCGCGCCACCTCCTGCGCCCGCAGGTGCTTCTTGACGGTGATCGGGTAGTAGGTGCCGCCCTTGACCGTGGCGTCGTTGGCCACGATCACGCACTCCCGGCCCTCCACGTGCCCGATGCCGGTGACGATGCTGGCGCTGGGCACGGCGAAGTCGTCGTCGCCGTACATCCCGTACGCCGCCAGCGGACTGAGCTCGAGGAAGGGGCTCCCGGGGTCGAGCAGCGCGTCGATCCGGTCGCGGGCCAGCATCTTGCCGCGGTCGGTGTGCTTGGTCCGGGCCGACTCCGAGCCGCCCTGGCGCACCCGGGCTGTGCGTTCGCGCAGGTCGTCCACCAGCGCCTTGAACTGTGAGGTCACCGACCTAGGTTAGCGATCGTTAACACGGCACGCCAGACACTCGGCGCATCCGGCTGTGCTGTGATCAGTTAGCGACCGATAACCTAGGGGAGTGTCACGACGTGAGGAGATCCTGGCCATCGCGGCCGAGCTGTTCGCCCAGAAGGGCTTTCACGGCGTCTCCATCGCCGAGCTGGGAGCGGCCTGCGGCTTCTCCGGTCCCGCGCTCTACCGGCACTTCCGGTCGAAGGACGCCGTGCTCGCAGAGATGCTGGTCAGCATCAGCAACGAGCTCCTCACCGTCGGTCGCGAGCGGGCCCGGGAGGCCGACTCTCCGCGCCGAGGCAGCTGGCTTCACTGATCGACTGGCACGTCACGTTCGCCCTCGACCACAAGGCACTGATCGTCGTACAGGACCGGGACTGGTCGGCGCTGCCCCTCGAGGCGCGGGAGAAGGTCCGCGAGACGCAGCGCAAGTACGTCGAGGTATGGGTCAAGCAGCTCCGTACGATCCGGCCGGACCTCACCCCGAAGGAGGCACGAGCGGGCGTTCACGCCGCGTTCGGTCTGCTCAACTCCACCCCGCACAGCGCCTTCCTCCCACCGGAGGAGATGCGGTCGCTGCTGTCGTCGATGGCCGAGAAGGCCCTGGGTTGCGAGTCGGTCAGAGTGTGATCGCGACCTTGCCGCGCACCTGACCGGTCTCGAGACGACGCATTGCCTCCGGCACCTGCTCGAGCGGGTAGGTCCGGTCGATGCTCGGGAGGACCTTGCCGGCGACGATCAGCTCGGTCACGCGCTCGAGGTCGATGGCTCGTTCACGCGCGACCATGCCGGTCAGCCGCTGCCCCACGAACCAGGAGAGCATCGCTGCACGCAGGTTGCGGTCGAGGCCGCCCGTCAGCGGCCCACCGTCCTCGCCGCCGGTCAGGACGGCCGTCCCCCGGGGTGAGCGCCCGACGCAGCCGTGAGAGCGGCGGGTTGCCGGCGAGGTCGATGATCAGGTCGTAGCGCGGCCCGTCGGCCCAGTCGTCCTTCGTGTAGTCGACGACGTGATCTGCGCCGAGCGCGCGCACGAGGTCGACCTTCGCGGTGCTGGCGACACCGGTGACCTCGGCGCCCGCGGCCTTGGCCAGCTGGACGGCGTAGCTGCCGACACCACCCGAGGCGCCGATCACCAGCACCTGCTGCCCGGCCTGCACGCGACCCACGTCGATGACGGCGCGCAGGGCCGTGAGCGCGGACACCGGGACCACGGCGGCCTGCTCGAAGGTGAGGGCGGCCGGCTTGTGGACCAGCTTGTCGGCCCGGGCGGCGGCGTACTCGGCGAACGACCCGCGGCTGATCCCGAAGACCTCGTCGCCCACGGAGAAGCCGGTGGCGCCGGGCCCACGGCGACGACGGTGCCGGCCACGTCGAGCCCGGGCACCCGGTTTCGTCGGGCCGCGGAAGCCGAGCGCCAGCCGCATCGCGTAGGGGCGGCCGGTCATCAGGTGCCAGGTGCCGCGGTCGAGCCCGGCGGCGGCGACGCGGACGAGCACCTCGTCGTCGCCGATCTGCGGAGTCGGGACCCGGGTGAGGTGCAGGTCGTCGGCGTCGCCGTACCGCTCCTGCACGATCGCCCGCATCGTGTCGGGTGTCCTCGCGGGCATGGCGGGGGCCTCTCGGGTGGGGTGCTGGCTGAGGTGCTGGCTGGGTCCCATGGGTCGTGTCCATTCTGGTGGAGTCCGAGAACCGTACTTAGTAAGGGAACCGTACCGTACTAAGTACGAAAATGCTAGAGTCCGGGATCACCATGAGCAGAGCCGACAGCGAGACACCCGCCGGAACGCGCGCCGCTCAGCCGCGAGCGCGTGCTGCGCGCGGCGGTCCAGATCGCCGACGCGGGTGGGATCGGCTCGCTCACGATCCGCTCGCTCGCTCAGGCGCTCGGCGTCAAGCCGATGTCGGTCTACCACCACGTCGCGAACAAGGAGCAGATCCTCGACGGGATCGTCGACATCGTCTTCGGCGAGATCGACCTGCCCTCGCCCGAAGGGGAGTGGCGCGCCGAGATCCGGCGCCGAGCGGAGTCGGCCAGGCGTGTCCTCGGCCGGCACCGATGGGCGATCGGCCTGCTGGAGTCGCGCACCAACCCGGGTCCGGCCACGTTGCGCCACCACGAGGCCAACCTCGCGACCCTGCGCGCGGGCGGCTTCTCGGTGGCGATGACGGCGCACGCGTACGCGCTGATCGACAGCTACGTCTACGGCTTCGCGCTGCAGGAGGCCTCGCTGCCGTTCGACAGCTCGAGCGTCGCCGAGGTGGCCGCGCCGATGATGGAGATGTTCCGCGAGGGGGGCTACCCCCACATGGTGGAGCTCGCGACCGAGCATGTCCTCCAGCCGGGATACGACTTCGGCGACGAGTTCGGGTTCGGGCTCGACCTGATCCTCGACGGTCTCCGAGTCGCGGCTCACAGCAGCCGACTGACCGCTTCGTCGTACGCCGCGACCGCGGCATCGGCCAGACCGTGGCCCCCGGGGCGTCCTCGGCCAGCGCGAGCACCTGAGCGGCGCGGACCCGAGCCTCCTCACGCTCCTCGGCACCCGGCGTGGGAGCGCCGCCGCGAGCGCGGCGACCTCGGCGAGCAGCTCTTCGCGGGTGCGACCGCGCAGCAGCATCAGGATGTAGGGATCACGGTCGACCTGCCACGCCAGCTGGTAGAGCAGGGCCAGGGCGTGCACGCACGGCTGCGCCCAGGCGTCGCACTCGCAGGCGGTGTCGATGTCGCCTGGCCCCGGGATCAGCTCGACCCCGGCCTCGTCGGCGTGCTCGACCAGGTCGACGGGCAGCTCGCCTGCCTCGAGTGCGGCGGTGTGACCACTCTCGCGCGAGGCTTCGCGGGCGAACGCCGTCCAGGCCTGGGCATCCAGCCGGTCGACCTTCACCTGGGCCATCAGCGGATCCTCGCTGCCGGGGTCGACGACCGCGGAAGCCATCGCCTCGAGCACGACGATCGCGCCGAGCCGGCCCGACCTGGCCAGGGCCCGGGCGGCCCCGAGGTCATCGGCCTCGAGGGTGAGCTCCTCGAAGGACCGGACGAGCGCCCGGCCCCACCACGTCGAGCTCCGGGCGGTCGCCCCGCGGACGCGGGTCCGCCGGGGCAGCACCATCGGGTCAGGCATGACCGTCGGCCGTGCGCCCGGTCGACCGGTGCCGTCGGTCGAGACCCGGAGCCTCACGAGGTCGCGCAGCTCGTCGTCGGTCAGCTCCGTGAGGGCCACCTCCCCGGAGCCGAGCACCGACTCGGCCAGGGTGCGCTTGCGCTGGAGGAGCTGGCCGACCTTCTGCTCGATCGTGCCCTCGGTGACGAGTCGGTGGACCTGGACCGGCCGGGTCTGGCCGATCCGGTAGGCGCGGTCGGTCGCCTGGTCCTCGACCGCAGGGTTCCACCACCGGTCGAAGTGGATGACGTGGTCGGCGCGGGTCAGGTTGAGGCCGGTGCCGCCGGCCTTGAGGGAGAGCAGGAAGACCGGGGCGGCGCCCGCCTGGAAGTCCCGGACCATCTGCTCGCGGGCGGCACGGGAGTGCCGCCGTGGAGGAAGAGCGTGGGGATCGAGGCGGCCGCGAAGTGGCGTTCGAGCAGGCGGGCCATGGCGACGTACTGGGTGAAGACCAGTACCGAGCCGTTCTCGGCGAGGATCGTGCCGATCAGCTCGTCGCAGCACGTCGAGCTTCTCCGAGCGACCCCGGAGCCGACCGTTGGGCTGGCGGAGGTAGTGCGCCGGGTGGTTGCAGATCTGCTTCAGCCCGGTCAGCAGGGCCAGGACGAGCCCGCGGCGGGTGTCCTCGTCGGCGCGTTCGATGCGCTCCATCGACTCCCGCACCAGCGACTCGTAGAGCACGACCTGTTCGCGGGTCAGGCCGATCACCTGGTCGGTCTCGGTCTTGGCGGGCAGCTCGGGGGCGATGCCGGGGTCGGACTTGCGGCGGCGCAGCAGGAACGGCTCGACCAGCTGGGCGAACCGGCGCGCGACCGCCGGGTCGACGCCGCTCTCGATCGGGGCGGCCCAGACCTTGCGGAAGGCGGTGCGCGAGCCCAGCAGCCCCGGCGTGGCCCAGTCGAGGATCGCCCACAGCTCGGTGAGGTTGTTCTCGACCGGGGTGCCGGTCAGGGCCACGCGACAGCGCGATCCGATCGTGCGCAGGTTGCGCGCGGTCGACGAGGTGGCGTTCTTGATGTGCTGGGCCTCGTCGGCGACGACCAGGTCCCACGCCACGGTCGGCGAGGGTCATCCGTGAGTTCCTTGCGCATGGTGCCGTAGGTGGTCAGCACGAACCCGTCGTCGAGCCCGCCGAGGTCGCGGGCGGTGCCGTGGAAGCGGCGTACGGCGACCCCGGGCGCGAACCGCCGGATCTCGGCCTCCCAGTTGCCCATCAGGCTGGCCGGGCAGACCACCAGCGTCGGGCCGGCCGCCAGCCCGCGGTCGCGACGATGCAGGTGCAGGGCGATCAGGGTGATCGTCTTGCCCAGTCCCATGTCGTCGGCGAGGCAGGCGCCGAGACCGGACGCCGGTGAGCTCGGCCAGCCAGGTCAGGCCGTGCCGCTGGTAGTCGCGCAGCGGGGCGGCGAGCCCCTCGGGGTGTCCAGGGGTGCGACGACCGCCGCGTCGACGATGCGGTCGCGCGCCTTCTCCAGCGTCGCGCCGGGGTGCACCTCGAGCGCTCCGCCGTCGAGGTAGAGCTGACCGGTCAGCGCAGCCTGCAGGGCGACGACCGGCGTGAGCGGCTGCGCCGGCCTTGCGCCGGCGGGCGCGTCGTGCGACGGCCGGGTCGATCACCATCCAGTTGTCGCGGAGCTTGATCACCGGCGACGTGGCCCCGGCGAGCGCGGCCATCTCCTCGTCGCTGAGAGCCTCCTCGCCGAGGGCGAGCCGCCAGTCGAAGCTGAACAGCGCATCGGGCCCGAACAGGCCCTCCATCAGCTGGCCCTCGCGTGGGCCGGACGCGACCTCGACCCGTGCCTGCGGGATCAGCTCCCCGCGCAGCCCGCGCGGCCAGAACACGTCGATGCCGATCGCGTCCAGGGCCTCGAGTCCGTGCTCGAGCAGGTGCGCGAGCTCGTCGGAGTCGAGCACCATCCGGTCGGGCACCTGCATCCGTTGCAGCCGGTCGAGGGGCGGCCAGGCCTCGGCGGCGGCGCGCAGGGCGCGCCCGAGGCTCAGCCGGGCCTTGCGGGAGAAGCCGTGCCCCTGTGCTCCTTCCGGGCCGAGCCAGAGCTGGTCGGCGTCGGTGAAGTGGGTGTCGTCGTCCACGTCGTGCGCCTGGAGTACGACGACCACCCCGCCCCCCTCGAGCACCTCCGCCGGCGCCTCGACGCGCAGCGCCAGGCGCACGTGCTCGGGCAGGTCAGGGTCATCGGGGTCGCTCGAGGCGATCACCCTGCGTCTCTGGGCGAAGCTTCCCGGGTCGCGGGTGCTGGGGGTGCGGGTCATCGTGTCCGCGACCGCGTCGAGCAGCTGCCGGATCACGTCCTCGGCCTCGTCGGCGTCGGTGTCGGCGTGCGCCCGCGCCGTGGCCAGCGCACGGAGTCGGTCCTCGTCGCCGGGCTGGAGCGGACCGACCCGCCAGGAGTCACCGGTCTCGGAGAGCCGGATGCGCCCGGCCGCCACCAGCTTCATCGCCAGCAGGGTGGCTCCGCTGAGCAGCCCGACGGACGGGTGCGCGTCCTCGGCCCGCATCGCCCGGGTGAGCACCGGGATCGCGCCCGCGCATCGGCAGGCGGATCGTCCGTGCCGGGCCGGAGAACTCGATCTCGCTGTCGCGCGGCGGGTGCTGTGGCACCCAGGTCGCCCGGCCCTGCAACGGCACGAAGCTCACGCCCTCCCTCGGGTGGTTTCGAGACCCTCGCTTGAGCTCGCTCCTCAACCACCGAGTGTGGCTGCGAACCTAGCCCGTGGGACCGACAGGGAGTGCCGCGCTACTCCTCGACACCGCGGATCGCGGCGGCCACGGCCTTGGGCACCTTCTCGTCGAAGACGCTCGGGATGATGTAGCTGGCGTTGAGCTCCTCGTCGGTGACCACGTGCGCGATCGCGTCGGCCGCCCGCAGGAGCATCTCGATGGTCACGTCGCTGGCCCGGGCGTCGAGCAGTCCGCGGAAGACGCCCGGGAACGCCAGCACGTTGTTGATCTGGTTGGGGTAGTCGCTGCGCCCGCTCGCCACCACGGCCGCGTAGTGCCCGGCCTCGGCGGGGTCGATCTCGGGGTCGGGGTTGGCCAGCGCGAAGACGATCGCGCTGGTCCGCCATGTCCGCGATCCACTCGGCCTCGAGGACGCCGGGCCCGCTGACCCCGATGAAGACGTCGGCTCCCTCGAGCCCGGCGCGGAGGTCGCCGCGCACCCGGCGCGGGTTGGTACGGGCGGCCAGCTCGGCCTTGGCGGGCGACAGTGAGTCGTCGTCGGCCGACAGGCAGCCCTCCCGGTCCCAGACCACGACGTCCGTGACGCCCTTCGGCGAGCAGGAGCGTGACGATCGCCGTACCCGCGGCACCGGCACCGGCCACCACGATCCGCAACGGCTCGAGCTCCTTGCCGATGCAGCGCAGCGCGTTGGTCAGCGCGGCCAGCACCACGATCGCGGTGCCGTGCTGGTCGTCGTGGAAGACGGGGATGTCCAGCCGTTCGCGCAGCCGTCGCTCGATCTCGAAGCAGCGTGGCGCGGCGATGTCCTCGAGGTTGATCCCGCCGAAGCCGGGGGCGATCGCCTCGACGACGTCGACGATCCGGTCGGTGTCCTGCGTGTCCAGGCAGATCGGCCACGCGTCGATGCCGGCGAACCGCTTGAACAGCGCGGCCTTGCCCTCCATCACCGGCAGGGCGGCGCCGGGACCGATGTTGCCCAGCCCGAGCACGGCCGACCCGTCGGTCACCACGGCCACGCTGTTGCCCTTGACCGTCAGCCGCGGCACGTCCTCCGGGTGCTCGGCGAGGGCGAGGCTGACCCGTCCCACGCCCGGCGTGTACGCCATCGACAGGTCGTCGCGGGTGCGCAGCGGGACCTTGGAGGTGACCTCGATCTTGCCGCCGATGTGCAGCAGGAAGGTGCGGTCGGAGACCTTGTGGACGGTGACGCCCTCGAGCTTCCGGACCTCGTCGACGATCTCGTCGGCGTGCTCGCTGTCGGTGGCCGAGCAGGTCACGTCCACCACGAGGCGGTCGTGACGCGACTCGGCGACGTCGAGCGCGGTGACGATGCCGCCCGCCGACGAGATGCCGGTGGCGACCCTGCCGACCACGGCGGGATCGACGCTGGTGTGCAGCCGCATCGTGATGGAGTACGACGCGCTGGTGGCTGCGCGGCGCTTCTTCTTCCGGTCCGACTCCTTGGCCATGCTCTGCATCCTGCCCGCCCCGGAGGGTTACCGGCGAGTCCGGCGTCCGCCCGGGCTGGGGGGTGGCGCAGGCAACCGTCTCGAGCCACGGGTCAGGTGGTTTCGACAAGCTCACTAACGCTCGCTTCTCAACCACCGAGTGGCGGGCTAGTTCTCCACTCCCAGGGTCAGCGGGAGGACGGCGCCCGCGCCGGCGGTGCGCAGGGCTCGGGCGGCGAGCGTGAGGGTCCAGCCGGTGGCCACGAGGTCGTCGACCAGGAGCACGGGGCCGCCGTCGAGCGGCACCTCGATCTGGAGGTCGAAGCGACGCGCCACCGCGGCCACCCGCTGGGCCGAGTTGGCCGCGCCCTGGCCGGGAGCGACGCCGGGGTCGACGATGCGCCCAGCGTCCGACGATCGGCAGCTTGAGGTAGCGGGCCAGGCCCTCAGCGAGGTCGCGGGTCAGCTGGGGGCGTCGCGCGGACTCGACGTGGACGATCCCTGTCGGTCGCGTCGGCCACGACGGGTGCCAGTCACCGAGAACCTCGAGCACGGCGTCGACCAGCGGTCGCGGCACCGGCCCGTCCTCGGCGTCGGGCCGGAACAGCGCGCGCAGCGTCTGTCCATGGCCGAGGTCGGTCAGCCGCCCCACCGCACGGCCCTCCTCGGCGGACTCGGTGATCTTGCCCTTGAGGTCGATCCCGAGGTTGGCCAGCGCCGTGGGCCACATCTTGCGGGGTGCCAGCGTGACGCCCGGTCGGCTCAGCCGCTCGCCGGCGTCCGCGAGGGCGGTCTCGGAGACCTCGCCGGGCAGCTCGAGCGCGCCGCAGTTGTCGCAGCGACCGCAGTCCTCGGCGCCGGGATCGTCGAGCTGCTCGCGCAGGAAGCGCATCCGGCAGCCGTCGGTGGCGGCGTACGTCAGCATCGCGGCCTGCTCCTCGCGCCGGGCGGCCGCCACCCGGTCGTAGCGCTCCTGGTCGTAGACCCAGTCCTGCCCGGTCGCCGTCCAGCCCCCGCGCACGCGGTCGACCGCCCCGTCGACGTCGAGGACCTTGAGCATCGTCTCGAGGCGGGTGCGACTGAGGTCGACCTGGGTCTCCAGGGCCGCCGTCGACATCGGAGCGCCGTTCTCGGCCAGCGCGTGCAAGGTCGTGCGCACGTGGTGCTCGGGCGGGAACGCGAGCGAGGCGAAGTAGCGCCAGATGTCGCGGTCCTCGCGGGCAGGCAGCAGGACCACCTTGGCGGGACCGGTGCCGCGCCCGGCGCGGCCGACCTGCTGGTAGTAGGCGACCGGTGACGACGGGGCGCCGAGGTTGACCACGAAGCCGAGCCGGGCGTCGAAGCCCATGCCGAGCGCGCTCGTCGCGACGAGCGCCTTGAGCCGCCCCGACAGGAGGTCCTGCTCCAGGGACAGGCGTTCGGTGGCCTCGGTCTGCCCGGAGTACGCCGCGACGGCGTGGCCGTGCGATCGCAGGTGATCGGCGACCTCCTGCGTGGCCGCGACCGTGAGCGTGTAGATGATCCCGCAGCCGTCGAGCTCGCCGAGGTGCTCGCTGAGCCAGGCCAGCCGCTGCTCCGGCCGTTCGAGCTCGAGCACCGCGAGGTGCAGCGACTCCCGGTCGAGGGAGCCACGCAGGACGAGGACGTCGGTGCCCCCCTGAACGTCCAGCTGCTCGGCCACGTCGGCCGTCACCCGGGCGTTCGCCGTGGCCGTGGTGGCCAGCACCGGGATGCCGGGCGGCAGGGTGGCGATCATCTGGCGGATGCGCCGGTAGTCGGGCCGGAAGTCGTGGCCCCAGTCGGAGATGCAGTGCGCCTCGTCGACGACGAGCAGGCCGGCGGTCTCGGTGAGCTGGGGCAGGACCTCGTCGCGGAACGTCGGGTTGTTCAGCCGCTCGGGACTGACGAGCAGGACGTCGACCTCGCCCGCGTCGACCTGCGCGCGGATCGCGGACCAGTCCTCGATGTTGGTCGAGTTGATGGTGGCTGCGCGGATGCCGGCGCGCTCAGCGGCCTCGATCTGGTTGCGCATCAGTGCGAGCAGCGGCGAGATGATCACCGTCGGGCCGGCGCCGAGTCCGCGCATCAGGGCGGTGGCGACGAAGTAGACCGCAGACTTGCCCCAGCCGGTCCGCTGGACCACGAGCACCCGGCTCTGCTCCACCACGAGCGACTCGATCGCTGCCCACTGGTCGTCGTGGAGCCGCGCGTCGTCGAGACCGACCAGGGCGCGGAGGTGGCGCTCGGCCTCCTCGCGGGTGCCGGCGCTGCTCGTTGCGTCGCGGGTCGTGGTCACGGGCCCTGTCTACCAAGGCAGGGCGACAGGTTCACTCGCGGCATCCACAGGCGCGCTCCTCGCCGTACTCATCTGCTCGGGACCAGTCCCGTGTTAACACGGAAACCTCACTCCCGCCGCACGACCACCGCACCCGTGTTCGTCGCGACCGCGATGAGGCGGTCGGTGACGGCGACCTGGTAGGGCCAGTACGTGGTGTTGATGCCGTCGGTCGGCAGCGGCGCCGAGGTCATCGTCCCGGTGCGGAGGTCGAGCGTGTGCAGCGCGGTCGTGCCGCCGATGAGGGCGTGGTCGGGGTCGAGCATCGGGATGCTGTCGAGCTCGAAGCCGTAGGGCAGGAACTGCGGCTCGGCGGGCACGTTCCGCCGCCACAGCCGGCGGCCGCTCTCGACTTCGTACGCCGACCACTGGTTGCCGGCGCGGACGAGCACCCTCCCGCTGCGCAGGGCGGCGTCGAACGGGGCACCACCGGCGGGCACGGCGTACCACTCCTGGTCGCCCTGCCGGTTGATCGTCCTGAGCTCGGCCCGTCCGCGCTGCGCCCGCCACTCCTGCAGCACGGCCAGGCCAGTCTCCGGATCGGTTCCGACCACGTGCGCGTCCGAGGCGTCCGGAGCCGTCCGACTCCAGATCGTCGATCCGTCGCGTGCGGACAGCAGCACGAACGAGGTGCCCTCCCGGCGTTCCTCCAGCGACGCCGGATCGAAGAGCCGGAACTGCTCGCGCCCGCCGGCCAGCAGCGTCCCGTCGCCCATGTCGCCGAGGAAGTCGCCGGAGCCGGCATCGAGCGTGCGCTCCCAGACGAGGGACCCGTCGCGCGCCGACAGCCGGACGATGCGCTCCTTCTGCCCTTCGGCCGGGCCGAGCACGGCCACGTCCTCGTCGTCGAGAACCTGGGTCGCGAACGGGTCGCTCGGCCGGACCGTGTCTCCGCCGAGGGGCACGCACCAGACCCGGCGTCCGGTGTCCGCATCCAGCGACACGAGGTCGGGCGAGGTGTCGCTGAGCATCGTCGCGACCAGGTAGCGGCGGTCGCTGGCGTCGTACGTCGACTGCTTCGTGTCGACCTCGACGCTCCACCGTGGCCGCAGGGTCTCGTCGTCGAGCATCGTGAAGTCGGGGTTGTCGCGGGTGCGTACCCCGACCCCCTGGGCGTACGCCGAGACCTGGGCCCACTGCTCGTAGTGGTAGCCGACCGCGCCGAGGACCTCGCCGATCGGCGCCGGGTCGGCCGCCAGCGTGCGCACCAGCTCGTCGCGGTTCTCGGTCGGGCTGTTGCGCCTGCTCCTCGGCGTCGAGGAACGGTGAGCTCGACCGTGACGCCGACAGGCTGGTCACCTCGTCACCGCACGGCTGCCGCGAGCGCGCATAGGCGAAGCCGGCGGCAGCGACGAGCGCGAGCGACATCAGCCCGATCGCCCACGTCCGTCTGCTCACGCTGGCCAGCGTAGGGGGGGCGGTGTTGCCACTTCCCGTTTCACGTCCCGCGAACACGTATTCGGGTTTGCGCCACGACGAGTTGCACTTATCGCGAGGCTCGATTCCGGGTTGTGCCACGCCGGGTTGCGCTTACCGCCGGGTCCGATTCGGATTCCTGCCACGATGCGTGGCGCTTCCCGCCGCGAGCGGTCTCGGGTCGTGCAACACGGGGTGGAACAAACCTGGAATCAGTTCGGCGGGACCTGCCACGGTCGCTTCCACAACCCTCGCGACGCGAGAGGTTGTGCACAGCGCGGCCTTCGTCGAGAGACAGCGGTGCAGCCCACGGGTAGAGCTGCGGCATGCCGAAGTTAATTGACTGTGGAGTGCTGTTCGACCTCATCCGTGAAGCGGTGGTCCGCCTCGCCGCGCTGGGTGGCGTTCGAGCTGTCACCCTCACCGCCGTGGCCGCCTATCTTCACGTCTCGCCGTCCACTCTGCGTCGCACTCTTCTTTCGCCCGACGTCCTCCCCGAGATGGGCGTGGCCTGGATCGAGCGTCAGCGTCAGTACCCGCGGTTCCGTGGCCGCCCCAAGGGAATGGTGCACGGCTCGGTCGAGCACGCGCTCTTGGTCATCAGCCGCGAGCTGCCGACCGACGAGGAGCGCCTCGAACACGAGCGCGCCTGGCGGGAACTCACCTTCCTCGTGCGAGTCCCCGTTCGGTCGAGCTCCGCGACGGCCATGCTGCCTACCTCGACAGCCTGGCGCAGAGCGTCATCGAGCAGGTGACGCCCGTCAGTCCGGCCGACGACCTCGAGGCGTTCAGGCTGCGCGCCGTGATCGACGGGCTGACCTCGGCAGCCTGCCGCGCGGCATCACCGTCGAGCAGATGCTCGCCGTTCTCGACCGCCACATGGCCGAGGTCGTCGCCACGGCGGGAGACCGGTCAGCCCCGCCGGCGCCTGATCTCCTCGTTGATGGCGGGGACGACCTCGTGCATGTCGCCGACCACGGCGTACGTCGCCTTGGTCATCATCGGAGCCTCGGCGTCGGTGTTGATGGCCAGGATCACCTTCGAGCTCGCGCAGCCGGCCCAGTGCTGGATCGCGCCGCTGATGCCGCAGGGGATGTACACCTCCGGTGAGATCCGGCTGCCGGTCTGGCCGACCTGCTCGTGGTGCGGTCGCCAGCCGAGCGAGGTGACCACGCGCGAGACGCCGAGCGTGCCGCCGAGCAGCTCCGCGAGCTCGAGCACGTCGCCGAAGCCCTCGGGACCGCCCGCGCCACGACCGGCACCCACCACGACTCGCGCCGACTTCAGGCTGTCGGCGTCGTCGGTGTCGGCGCCCTCGACCGAGGTCACCCGGACGAGCAGGTCAGCGGGGGCGGGGTCGACGGCGAGCGGCACGACCGACTCGGTCCCCGGCGCTGCCGCCGGGACGGGCTCCACCGCGTGACCGGCGACCGAGAACACAGCCGGGCGCTGGCCCAGACGCATCTCCTCGAGGGCCGCTCCGCCGATCACCTGCCGGGTCACCACGAAGGGCGAGAGGCCGTGGAAGGACACGACGTTCGCGGCCATGGGTACGCCGAGCCGGGTGGCCACCCGCGCGACCACCTCGTTGCCGCGGTTGGTGCCGCCGGCCATGACGACCACCGACCGGGCGGCCTCGCGAGCCGCGATGACCGCGGTGGCCGTGGCCGCGCCGGAGAACAGGTCGAAGGCCTCGCCGGAGGCGTGGTGCACGTTGCGGACGCCGTACGCCGCCAGCTCGGCCGCCGCCCCCTCGGGCATCGGTCCGACCGCGACGGCGTCGATCGGCACGCCACCGCCCGCCTCGGACAACCCGCGGGCGAAGGTGACCGTCTCGAGCGAGACCTCCTGGACCCCCTCGGACGACATCTCGACGTAGACCAGGATCATCGCGTCACCCCGAGCTTCTGCAGCAGGTCGACCACGACCTTCGCCGTCTCCGGACCCTCACCCAGGACCTCGGCGGTTGACGGAGTCGGCGGCGGCAGCGTGAGCTGCACCCGGCCACTGCCCGCGGGTTCACGCGAGAGGGTGCGGTTCTCGACCGCCACCTTCTTGGCCTTCATCCGCCCGGTGATCGTGGGGTAGCGCGGCTCGACACCGCCCTCCATCACGGTCACCACGGCGGGCACCGGCACGTGGTAGTTCTCCTGGCCGTCTGGACCGTCGGCGCGCACACGGAGGTGGTCGCCGTCGACGGAGACGGTCTTCGCCCCGGTGACGACCGGACGGTCCAGCTCGTGGGCGAGGCGGATGCCGACCTGGAAGTCACCCGAGTCCGCGGCGTCGTTGCCCAGCAGCACCAGCCCGTACGGCGCACCAGCGGCCTCGTGGTCGCGCACCACCTGCGCGATCTCGTGGGCGACGTCGGCGGGGCCGAGGGCCACCGGGTCGGCCTCGACGAGGACCGCCGCAGTGCCGCCGACGCCGAGCGCCGAGCGCAGCTGCTCGACCGACTCCGGCGCACCGATCGTGAGCACGGTGACCTGCCCCTCGGTCGCGGAGGCGACCTGGACCGCCAGCTCGACGGCACAGGCGTCGTGGTTGCTCATCGTGAAGCCCACGAAGCGCGCGTCGGCGGACTGGGCGTCCTCGGTGAGGAGCACCTCGCCGGAGAAGTCGGGCACCCGCTTGACGCAGACGAGGACGTCCCGCTGGTGAGCCTGTCGAAACCATCACCTGATCCGCTCGTTCCCGGGGTCGAGCAACGGGGTGGCGTCGACCGAGCCCACCGTCACCGGGTAGAGCTCCTCCATGTAGGAAACGGCCAGCTCGTTGCCGATGCGCGCCTCCTCCGGCGGCAGGTAGGCGAGCAGCACGTGCTTGCCCAGCGAGGGCGCCGACCCGGCGGAGGTCACGTAGGGGTGGTGGCCGTGGCCGTCGGTCAGGGTGCCGCCGTCGCGGGTGAGGATGGGCTCGCCACCGAGCATGTACCGCTTGATGCCGCTGGCCGAGCTGTGGTCGTCGACCGTCAGCGTGCACAGGACCGTCGCGGGTCCACCGTTCTGGAGAGCCTCCCGCTGCGCGAGGTAGGCCTCCTTGCCGACGAAGTCGGCGGCCTTCACCTTGGGCCGCTGCATGCCCGCCTCGACGATCGTGCGCTCGGCGTCGAGCTCGAAGCCGAACGCCCGGTAACCCTTCTCGATGCGGCCGGTGGTGGCGTAGACGCCGATGCCGACGGGGACCGCGCCGTGTTCCTTGCCGGCGCCGAGCACCGCGTCCCACAGCTGCGCGGCGTGCGCGAACGGGACGTACAGCTCCCAGCCGAGCTCGCCGACGTAGGAGATGCGCGAGGCCAGGACGGGGGAGTCGACGCCCTTGACGTCCATCTCCCGGCAGGTGAGGAAGCCGAAGCCGCCGTCGCTCAGGTCGCCGCCCGTGAGGGAGCCGAGGATGTCGCGCGCCCGCGGGCCCCACAGTCCGATGGTGGAGAGCTCCTCGGTGCGGTCGGTCAACCGTGTCGCTCCGGAGGGGGCGTCGACGAGGTGGTCGGTGAACCACTTGCGGTCGGCCATGCCGTGGGCGCCGCCGGTGACGACCCGGAAGCGGTCCTCGCCGAGCCGCATCACGGTCAGGTCGGACAGGAAGCCCCCCTTGGCGTCGAGCACCGGGGTGTAGACGACCTTGCCGACGGCGACGTCGCACTGCGCCACGCAGGTCTGCTGGACCGACGCGAGCGCGCCGGGCCCCTCGATGTCGAAGATGCAGAACGCGGTCAGGTCGATGACGCCGGCGTTCTCGCGCATCGCGAGGTGCTCTGCGTTGATGATCGGGCTCCACCAACGGGCGTCCCACTCGTGCTCGCGTGGCATCACGGCGTCGCCGTACTTCTCGAGGAGCCCCGCGTTGGACTCGTACCACCAGGGCCGCTCCCAGCCCACGGTCTCGAAGAAGCGGGCGCCGAGTGCCTTCTGGGACTCCGCCATCGGTGACCAGCGGACACCGCGGTCGGACTCGTACTGCTCGCCGGGGTGGATGATGCCGTAGGTCTTGTTGAACGCCTCGCTCGCGCGGGCCCGGACGTGCGGACGCTCGGTCTCGTGGGCGTGGAAGCGGGCCATGTCGCTGTGGGAGATGTCGATCTCGGAGTGGCCGTGCGTCATCCACTCGGCGACGGCGCGACCGACGCCGGGCCCCTCCTTGATCCAGACAGCCGCGGCGACCCACAGGCCGCCGACCTCGCTCTCACCGAGGATCGGGGAGCCGTCGGCGGTCAGCGAGAGCAGGCCGTTGATGGCGTAGCGGATCTCCGCGCCCTCGGCGCCGAGCAGCTCGGGCATCAGCTCCAGCGCCTGCTCGAGCTGGGGGTCGAAGTCGTCGTCGGTGAAGGGCATCTCCGTCGGGGACAGCCTGGACTGCTCGATGGAGGGGATCTCCTCGGGGTCGTGCATGATCGGCCGGTGGGCGTAGGAGCCCACCTCCATGTCGGCGCCGTGCTGGCGCTCGTAGCAGAAGGTGTCCATGTCCCGCACGATCGGGAAGGAGATCTCACCCTCCTTCTCCGCGAGCTGTGGGCACGGTCCCACCGAGATCATCTGGTGCACTGCCGGGGTCAGCGCGATCCGCACCCCGGCCATGTCACCGATCTTCGGGCTCCAGACACCACAGGCGATCACGACGTACGACGCCTCGATGTCGCCCTGGTCGGTGCGCACGCGACGAATCCGGCGTCCGTGCTCGGTCTCCTCGACGTCGAGGCCGATGACCTCGACGTTCGGCACGACCGTCAGCGAGCCGGAGGCCAGCGCCTTCTCGCGCATGATGGTGCCGGCGCGCAGCGAGTCGACCACGCCGACCGACGGAGTCCAGAAGGCCCCGATGATCTGGTCGGGGTCGAGGAACGGCACCTTCTCGGCGACGAACTCCGGCGAGACGAGCTCGGACTCGATGCCCCAGGCCTTGGCGCTGGACATCCGCCGCCGCAGCTCCTCCATCCGCTCCTCGGTGCGGGCCACCTCGAAGCCGCCTGACTGGGTGAAGACGCCCATCTCCTGGTACTGGCGCACGGAGTCCAGGGTCAGGTCGGTGATCTCCCGCGAGTGGTCCACCGGGAAGATGAAGTTCGAGGCGTGGCCGGTCGAACCGCCCGGGTTGGGCAGCGGCCCCTTGTCGATCTGCACGATGTCGGTCCAGCCGAGGTCGGCGAGGTGCTGGACCAGGCTGTTGCCGACGATGCCGGCCCCGATGACGACGACGTTGGCGGTGGGGGGAACGGTGGCCATGCTGCTTCTCCGTGGTTGGGCGGTCCATGCGGTGGTTGAGCTTGTCGAAACCGCGTTGCGTATCATGCAACTCAATGCGTATTGTGAAACTCAGGTCCAGCATCACCCCGGGGTGTCCGGGGTGTCAAGCACGCGTGCCCGGGACCGTCGGACGGTCCCGGGCACGCGTGGTGGTCGAGCAGGCTCAGCCGAGCCAGGCCTTGACCTTGTCGGGGTTGTCCTCGACCCACTTGGCCGCGGCGTCCTCCGAGGACATGCCGTCCTTGGCGATGTACTTGCCGACCAGGTTCTGGTCCTCGTTGGTCCACTCGAACGCCTTGATCATGTCGACGGCCGGCCCACCCTCGTCGACCCACTTCGTGGAGGCGATCTTCTTCAGCACCGTCTCGGGGTAGTCACAGGCGACCTTGGCCGGGTCGTCCTGGCAGCCCTCCGTGTACGGCGGCAGCTTCACGGGCTTGAGGTCGATCTCCGCGAACAGCCACTGCGGCTGGTAGAAGTAGCCGATCAGCCACTCCTTGTTCTTCTCGGCCTTCTCGTAGGCCGCGATGCTCGCGGCCTCCGAGCCGGAGAACACCACCTTGAAGTCCAGCTTCAGGTTGCTGACGATCGCCTCGTCGAACTGGACGTAGGAGGGGTCGGCGCCGAGGAACTGTCCCTTGCCGCCGGACTCGGAGGTCGTGAACTCCTTGGCGTACTTGTTCAGGTTCTTGTAGTCGAGGATGTCCGGGTGCTCCTCGGCCAGCCACGGCGGGACGTACCAGTGGATGATGCCGACGTTGCCCGTCGGCCCGAAGTCCATGGCACTGCCGTCACCCGACTCGGCGAAGAACTTCTTCTCCAGGTCCGGGTGGCCCCAGTCCTCGAGCACGACGTCGACCTCGCCGGTGCCGAAGCCCTGCCAGGAGACGTCCTCCTTGAGCTCCTTGTAGTTGACCGTGCAGCCGAGCTCGTTCTCCAGCACGTGTCCCACGACATAGGCGTCAGCCTCGTAGCCGACCCACGGGTTCACCGCGAGGTTGACCTCGCCGCAGTCGCCCTTGCCGGCCGCCTCGTTCTGCTTGGTCTCCTCCTCGATGGAACCGCCGCTGCCGCACGCGCCCAGCGCGAGCGTCGCCGCTGCCACCCAGGCGACCAGCAGACCGGCCTTCCTGCCTGTCCTTCTCATCTCTTCTCCTTGTTGTCGGTCACTGCCATCCCCGGGTGGGGCTGCTTGTCATGTCCTGTCTCGGTCGAGCTGTCCACGCCTACGTCGTCCGCACCGGTCGCCACCACTGCCGCGGATCGATCGGCACGGCCTTGCTCATCGGGCCACTGCGTTCGGAGGCTGCCTTGGCGATGCGGTCGACCATGATCCCGAGCAGCACGATCGTGATGCCGGCGGCGGCGCCCTTGCCCCACTCCTCGCTCCGGGAGAATCCGAGCACGGTGTCGTAGCCCAGGGCCCCCGCCCCGACCAGGCCGCCGATCACGACCATCGCGAGCACGTAGAGCAGTCCCTGGTTGGTCGCCAGCACGATCGAACCCTTGGCCATCGGCAGCTGCACCTGGGTGATCTCCTGCCACGAGGTGGTCCCGGTCGACCGGGAGGCCTCGACCGTGGTGGCCGGCACCGCCTTGACCCCGTCGGCGACGAGCTTGATCGCGGCCGGGGCGGCGTACACGACGCCGGCGACGATCGCGGTGAACCGCGTCGGTCCGAACAGGGCCAGCACGGGGATCAGGTAGACGAACGCCGGGATCGTCTGGCCGGCGTCGAGCAACGGCCGCAGCACGAGGTCGGCCCGACGGCTACGGGCCATCCAGACCCCGAAGAGCAGGGCGAGGACCATCACCAGCAGGGTCGCGACGAGGGTCATGTTCAGCGTGATCATGGCGTCGTGCCAGAGGTCGAAGAACTTGATGCCGGCCAGGCACACGGCCGTCGCCAGGAGGGCGCGCAGCCCGCCCAGGACCAGGGCGATGGCCGAGATGCCCGCGGCGGCGAGCCACCAGGGCGACTCGGCGAGCAGTTCCTGCATGGGGTTGAGCAGCACCGTGGTGATGAAGTTCTTGAAGGCCTCACCCGGACCGTCCAGGATGCCGACCACCCAGGTCACGAAGGCGTCGAGCTTGTCCGCGAGCCAGCTGCCCAGGCTCGGACGGCGGGAAGGTCGCCGCGTCGACGTTCTGGCGCGAGAAGTAGATCGCAGGCCAGTACGACGACGGCGCCGACCCCGAGCATGACCTGACGGGGACGGCCGGAGATGCCCTGACCACGGGCGGCGAGCTCGGCGCGCTCGCTGGCCGCCGTGGTGGTGCGGTCGAGCATGATCGCGATCAGCACGATGAGGATGCCGGGCACGATCGCGCCCCCGACGTCGTTGCGCACCAGGGCACGGAGCACCGGCTTGCCGAGTCCGGGACCGTCGACGTACGACGCGATGATCGCCATCGACAGCGCCGCCATCGTGGTCTGGTTGAGCCCGACGATGATGGTCTTGCGCGCCATCGGGATCTGCACCTTGCGCAGCCGCTGCCACTTGGTCTGCCCGGCGGAGTCGGTGGCCTCGATGGTGGTCGGTGACACCGCGCTGATCCCGTAGCCACCGATCCGGATCAGCGGTGGCAGCGCGTAGACGAGCGTGCAGACGATCGCGCCGGAGGGTCCGATGCCGAAGAAGAGCACGACCGGCAGCAGGTAGACGAATGTCGGCATCGTCTGCATCAGGTCGAGGAACGTGATCATGATCGCGCGTGCGCGCGGGTTGGTGCCGTAGAGCACCGCCAGTGGCATCCCGATGACCGCCGCGATCAGCACCGAGACGCCGGTGAGCAGCAGCAGGTCGATCGAGTCCGTCCAGAAGTCCAGGAGGCCGAACGAGACGAACGTTCCGCAGACGAGGATCGCGATCCGCCAGTTGGCGACGGCCAGGGCCACCCAGGTGGCGATCGCGGTCACGCCGAGCCAGCCGATCTGCGGCACCGGCCGCGGGAAGTCGGGCTCGGAGACCATCTGCTGCAGCCAGGTGAAGCTGTTGCGGAATCCGTCGGCGATGGTGGTCGTGAGTCCCACGATCGGGTTGGTGTCCCGGCTCGCGAGCACCGAGTCGCGGAAGTCGGTCAGTGAGTTGTGCAGGTCGGTGTGCTGCCGGCCGGGGAGCTCGAGGGTGTCGGTGCCCTTGGTCATCGCCCACAGCACGATCCACACCGCGATCACGCCGAGGACCATGGCCCAGCGAGGGATTCCACCGGCCTCTTCCGCGACCGGCGCTTCCTGCGTCGGGTCCGTGGGCTTCGGTGCCGTGGCTGTCGCTGTCATGACCGCGCATCCTGCGAGGAGGTGCTTTCCTCCGCCACCACGACCCTGAGGATCGCCTCGTCGTCGACGATCCCGACGAGCTGACCGTCGTCGACCACCCGGACCGGGTGCGCGGAGGCCAGGGCTGCCTGGGCGGCCTCCCTGATGATCGTGTCCGAGCTCATCACGGGGCCCTCCTGGGAGTCACCGGGCTTGGGTTCCCGCATCACCCACTTCAGGGTGAGCACGTGCGAGCGGGGCACGTCGGAGGTGAAGTCGGCGACGTAGTCGTCGGCCGGGGCGCCCACGACCTCGTCGGGGGTTCCGATCTGAACCAGCGCACCGTCGCGCAGGATCATGATCCGGTCCCCGAGCTTGAGCGCCTCGGCGAGGTCGTGGGTGATGAACACCATCGTCTTGCCGACCTCGTGGTGCAGCCGGATGACCTCGTTCTGCATGTCGCGCCGGATCAGCGGGTCGAGCGCGGAGAACGGCTCGTCGAAGAGCAGCATCGCCGGGTCGCCGGCCAGCGCCCGGGCCAGGCCGACGCGCTGCTGCATGCCGCCGGAGAGCTGGTCGGGATAGCTGCTCTCGAACCCGGTCAGCCCGACGAGGTCGACGACCTCGCCCGCCTTGGCGCGGCGCTCCTTCTTGCCCATGCCACGGATCTCGAGGCCGTAGGCCACGTTGTCGATCACCTGACGGTGGGGCAGGAGGCCGAAGTGCTGGAACACCATGGAGACCTTGTGACGCCGGAAGTCGCGCAGCTGGGACTCCGATGCGCCGGTGACCTCTTCGTCGCCGATCCGCACCGTGCCCGCCGTCGGCTCGATCAGCCGGGTCAGGCACCGCACGAGCGTCGACTTGCCGGAGCCGGACAGGCCCATCACCACGAAGACCTCGCCTGGAGCGACCTCGAAGCTGACGTCCTTGACGCCGATCACGCACCCGGTCTTCTTCTTCAGGTCCGCGCGGGAGAGGTCGGCGTCGGGCGTGCCGATGATCTTGTCCGCACCCGGTCCGAAGATCTTCCACAGGTGCTCCACCGTGAGGCCGGCGCCGGTCTGGGTGGTGCCACCGGTCTGGTCGGCCGGGGTGCTCGTCGTAGCTGTCATGGCGTGTCCTCACCTTGAGAGGGAGTGGTCGTGACGGTCGCGTTGCGGCTGTCTCCTGGTGGGTAGAGCGGTGAGTCGTCCCGGTGCCGGTAGTACGGCACCTCCTCGGCGGGCAGTGGAGTGTTGCCGAGGATCAGGTCGGCGGCCTTCTCGGCCACCATCATCACGGGGGCGTAGATGTTGCCGTTCGTGACGTAGGGGAAGACGCTGGCGTCGACGACGCGGAGCCCCTCGAGGCCGTGGACCTTCATCGAGGCCGGGTCGGTCACGGACATGTCGTCGACACCCATCTTCGCCGTGCAGGACGGGTGCAGCGCTGTCTCGGCGTCCTCGCGGACCCACTCGAGGATCTGCTCGTCGGTCTCGACCGTCGACCCCGGTGAGAGCTCACCGGCGTTGAAGGGCGCGAAGGCCGGTTGGTTCAGGATGTTCCGCGCGACCCGGACCGCCTCGACCCACTCGCGGCGGTCGTTGGGGGTGGTCAGGTAGTTGAACAGCATCTTCGGGTGCTGCTTCGGGTCGGTGCTCGCGATCCTGACCCAGCCGCGGGTATCGGCGTACATCGGGCCGATGTGCACCTGGTAGCCGTGGCCCTCGGTGGGGGAGGTGCCGTCGTAGCGGACGGCGATGGGCAGGAAGTGGAACATCAGGTTGGGCCAGTCGACGTCCTCGTTGCTGCGCGCGAAACCACCTCCCTCGAAGTGGTTGGTCGCGCCCAGGCCCCGGCGGTGGAACAGCCACTGGTAGCCGATGCCCGGCCGGCGGTGCCAGGCGAGGCCGGGAGCGATGGAGACGGGGAGCTTGGAGGCGTACTGGATGTAGACCTCGAGGTGGTCCTGGAGGTTCTCGCCGACGCCCGGGAGCTCGTGGACCATGCGTACGCCGAGCGGCTGCAGGTGCCCGGGGTTGCCGATGCCGGAGAGCTGCATCAGCTGAGGGGTGTTGATGGCACCACCGCACAGGATCACCTCGCCGGCCTTGACCGACCGGTGTGCCCGACCGCCGCGGAGGTAGTCGACCCCGGTGGCGCGGGTCCCGTCGACGTTGATCCGGGTGGCCAGCGCCAGGGTCTCGACCCTGCAGGTTGGGCCGGTCCATGACCGGGTGCAGGTAGGCGCGCGCCGCGGAGAGCCGACGGCCGTGGTGCACGTTGCGGTCGAAGCGCGCGAACCCTTCCTGGCGGTAGCCGTTGACGTCGTCGGTCAGGTGGTAGCCGGCCTGCTGGGCCGCCTCGAAGAACGCGCCGAACAGCGGGTTGGTCGCCGGACCGCGTTCGAGGATCAGCGGTCCGCTGCCTCCACGCCACGTGTCGGCACGCCGCTGGCCGTCGACCATCACGGTCTCCATGCGCTTGAAGTAGGGCAGGCAGTGCAGGTAGTCCCAGTCCTCCAGACCCTTGTCGCCCGCCCAGCGCTCGTAGTCCATCGGGTTGCCGCGCTGGAAGATCATCCCGTTGATCGAGCTCGAGCCGCCGAGCACCTTGCCGCGGGCGTGATAGATCCGGCGGCCCTTCATCTCCGGCTCCGGCTCGGTCTCGTACTTCCAGTCGTAGAACCGGCTGCCGATCGGGAACGGCAGTGCCGCCGGCATGTGGATGAACGGGTCGATGCGGAAGTCGGAACGGCCTGCCTCGAGCACCAGCACGCTCGTCGACGGGTCGGCCGAGATCCGGTTGGCGATCGCGCAGCCTGCCGACCCGCCACCGACGATGACGTAGTCCCAGTGGTCCCTCCTCCGGCTGCTCACAACTCATCACCGCCGAACCACCGCGACGGCTCGGGCGCGATGTTGTGCCAGACGTGCTTGGTCTCCCGGTACTCGTCGAGACCCGCCCGGCCGAGCTCGCGTCCGATGCCGGACTGCTTGTAGCCGCCCCACTCGGCCTGGGCGACGTAGGGGTGGTAGTCGTTGATCCACACCGTGCCCATCCGCAGCGCCGCGGCGACACGCTGTCCCTTGCCGGCGTCCTGCGTCCAGACCGCGCCGGCCAGGCCGTAGATCGAGTCGTTGGCGATGCGTACGGCGTCGGCCTCGTCGGTGAACGACTCGACGGTGAGCACCGGTCCGAACGACTCCTCCTGGGCGACGCGCATGTCGGCTCGGACGTCACCGAGGATCGTCGGGGCGAAGAAGTAGCCGTCGCCGAGCGCACCCTCGGTGACCCGCTCGCCGCCGAGCAGGACGGTCGCTCCCTCGGCCCGCCCCGCCTCGACGTACGCAGTCACCTTGTCGAGGTGTCCCTTCGAGATCAGCGCACCGGTCTCGGCCTTCTCGTCGAACGGGCCGCCGATCCGGATCTCTCGCGCACGCGACACGAGCTCGTCGACGAAGGTCTGCCGGATCGACTCCTCGACGATCAGGCGCGCGCCGGCCGAGCAGACCTGGCCGGAGTGGAGGAACACCGCGGTGAGTGCCATGTCGAGCGCGGTCAGGATGTCTGCATCGGCGAAGACGATGTTGGGGTTCTTGCCACCGAGCTCGAGCGCCACCTTCTTCACCGTGCCCGACGCCGCGGCCATGATGCGCTTGCCGGTCTCCAGACCGCCCGTGAACGAGACCAGGTCGACGCGCGGGTCCTCGCTGAGCGCGGCGCCTGCGTTGGGGCCCGTCGCCGACGACGAGGTTGGCCACCCCGGCCGGCACCCCCGCCTCGTCGAGGAGCCGCATCAGGTGGATCGCCGTGTGCGGCGAGAGCTCGCTCGGCTTGAGCACGAACGTGCACCCGGCCGCGAGGGCGGGAGCCACCTTCCAGGAGACCTGCAGCAGCGGGTAGTTCCACGGCGAGATCAGGCCGCACACCCCGATGGGCTCGTGCACCACGCGGCTGACGACGTCGGCGCGCCCGGTGTCCACGACGTGGCCGGCCTCGGAGTCCGCGACCGAGCCGAAGTGTCGGAAGACGCTGGTCACGTCGTCGATGTCGATCTCGCTCTCGACGAGTCGCTTGCCGGTGTCGAGGGACTCCATCCGCGCGAGGTCGGCCTTGTCGCGCTGGAGGAGGTCGGCCACCTTCAGGAGCACGTCGCCGCGCTCGCGCGCGCTCGTCCGGGGCCAGGTGCCTTCGTCGAAGGCGGCACGCGCGGCGGCGATGGCAGCCTCGGTGTCCACGCGCGTGGACTCGTCGATCTCGGCGACCAGCTCCCCGTCGGCGGGGCAGCGGATCTCCCGGCGGCCGCCTTCCTGTGCGGCCACCCAGCTCCCGCCGATGAAGTTCTCGGGCATCTGAAATCCATCCCCGCCGAGTCGTTGCGCTATCTGCAACAACTAGGCGCTATACGAAACACAATGCTGACGCGTCCACCCGACGTCAAGACTCGCGATCGGATCGAGACCTGCGGTCTCAACCGGGCATCCATCACCGCACCCCCCAACCCAGCCGGTGGGAGAGCTCGTCGGACGCTTCGACCAGGAGCGGCACCACCTCGGTCACCCGTTCCGGGGGGAGCCGGAAGGTCGGGCCGGAGAGGCTCATCGAGCAGATCACGTCCCCGTGAGCGTTGCGGACCGGCGCGGCGATCGCCGTCAGGCCGACCTCGAGCTCGTCCACCGCGACGGCGTACCCGCACTCGCGCACGGCCTGGAGCTCCTTCCTGAGCTTGCCCTTCGAGGTGATCGTCTGTCCGGTGTACGCCGGCAACCGGCCCAGCAGATCGCGCAGGTCGGCATCCGACAGCCAGGCCATCAGCACCTTGCCGTTGCTCGTCGCGTGCAGCGGGATGTGCTGGCCCACCCAGTTGTGCGGCTGGAGCGCGGACGGGCCCGCGACCTGGTCGAGGTAGAGGGCGCTGTTGCCGGACAGGGTGGCGAGGTTGACGGTCTCACCCGTGGCGGCAGCGAGCTGCTTGCAGAGGGGACGTGCCTCCTGCACCACGTCGAGGCGTGCGCTCGTGGCGCCGGCCAGTCGGAGCAGGCCGACGCCGAGGCGGTACTTCCCGCGCCCCTCCACCTGCTCGACGAGACCGTGCTGCTCGAGGGTGGCGACCAGGCGGAAGGCCGTGCTCTTGTGGACGTCGAGCGCCGCCGCGATCTCGGTGACCCCGGACTCGCCGGAACGGGCCAGGATCTCCAGGATCCGCAGCGCCCGGTCGACCGACTGGACGCCACCGGCCGTCTCGGTGGCGGCGTTGCTCATGACGCAACCGTAGACTGCACAGCGCAACCCCGCCAGAGCGCGGGTCGAGCCTGACAAGACCACCGCCACCCGTTTCACGGAGGAACCAGGACACGATGCCCGAAACAACCGTTGCGTTCACCGATGGTGCCTGCCGGGGCAATCCGGGCCCGGGTGGATGGGCCTGGGCGGTGCTCGACGGACCGCAGGGGTCTGGCCATGATCCGGCCACGACCAACCAGCGGATGGAGGTGCGGGCCGCCTACGAGGCAGTCCTCGCGCTCCCTGGCCGGCTGGTCGTGGTCAGCGACTCGACGTACGTCGTGAACTGCTTCAGGAACTCCTGGTGGACCGGCTGGCGCGCACGGGGATGGCTGAACAGCGCGAGGAAGCCGGTGGCCAACCGGGACCTGTGGGAGCCGCTCATCGACCTCGTCGAGGCACGCGGCGACGTCACCTTCCGGTGGGTGAAGGGCCACTCCGGCGACCCGATGAACGACCTCGTCGACCGGCTCGCCGTCGAGGCCAGCCACCTCCGCTCCGCTGGTTGAGGAGCGAGCGTCTCGAAACCACCTGATCATGGAGCCATGAGCGCACCGGTGCGGCGGGTCCCCGGCGACGTGCTCGTGCACCTTCGCCGGGCGCGGGACCACATCGACCGCCACTTCGCCGAGCCGCTCGACCTCGAGGTGCTCGCACGGACGGCGGGGATCAGCAAGTTCCACTTCCACCGGCTGTTCGTCGCGGCCTACGGACGGACGCCGGCGGCGTACCTCTCCGAGCGCCGCGTCGAGCGCGCCCAGGACCTGCTGCGCTCGGCCAACCTCACCGTGACCGAGGTCTGCCACGCGGTCGGGTTCAGCAGCCTCGGCTCGTTCAGCTCACGCTTCCGCGAGATCGTCGGCGAGAGTCCCAGCGAGTTCCAGCAACGGTGGGGGGCGGAGGCCCCGCGGATCCCCGGCTGCTACGTGCTGATGTGGGGACTGGCCGAGCGTCGGTCGAGCGGCCCTCCGTTGGTCGAGCACGCCGAAACTCCCGCAAGCCAGGAGAAGCCAACGGGTGGGGCGGGGTCCTAACGTCGTCGCATGATCACGAACATTTCCATCGCCTCCGTCTTCGTCAAGGACGTGGACGAGTCCAAGCGCTTCTACACCGACGTCCTCGGCTTCGTCGAGAAGGACGACGTGACCTTGGGCGACTACCGCTGGTGCACCGTCGTCCACCCGGACCAGCCCGAGCTGCAGGTCCACCTCGCCATCCCCGGCCCTCCGATGGAGCCGAACCTGGTCGAGGCGATCACCCGCGCCCAGGACGGTGGTGGCATGGCCGGCCTCGGGCTCAACGTCGACGACTGCCGCAAGACGGTCGAGGACCTGAAGTCCAAGGGCGTGCAGTTCATCCAGGAGCCCGAGGAGCGCCCGTACGGCGTCGAGGCGCTGATGCGCGACAACTCCGGCAACTGGATGGTGCTGGTCGAACCGCGCGAGTACACCCCCGCCGACTTCGACAGCTGAGCCCGTCTCGGTGGTTGAGACGTTCGCAGCACCGTCTCGAAACCACTGGATCGGTGGTTCGAGACGCTCGCTGGCGCTCGCTCCTCACCACCGAGCAGTCAGCGGAAGACGACGGTGCGGTTGCCGTTGAGCAGCACCCGCGACTCGGAGTGCCAGCGCACGGCGCGGGAGAGCACCTGCGCCTCGACGTCGCGACCCGGCCGCGGCGAGCTGCTCCTGGCTGTGGTTGTGGTCGACCCGGATCACGTCCTGCTCGATGATCGGCCCCTCGTCGAGGTCGGCGGTCACGTAGTGGGCGGTGGCGCCGATCAGCTTCACCCCGCGCTCGAAGGCCTGGTGGTAGGGCCGCGCGCCCTTGAAGCTCGGCAGGAACGAGTGGTGGATGTTGATGGCCTGGCCCGAGAGCCGGCGGCACACGTCGTCGGAGAGCACCTGCATGTAGCGCGCGAGCACGACGAGATGGATGCCGAGCTCCTCGTGGAGCCCCATCAGCTCCGCCTCGGCATCCGGCTTGGTCTCGGGCGTGACCGGGATGTGCCGGAAGTCGATGCCGTGGCTGCGCACCAGCGGCTCGGCATCGGGGTGGTTGGAGACCACGACCGGGATGTCGATCTGCAGGCTGCCGTTGGAGTGGCGGAACAGCAGGTCGTTGAGGCAGTGCAGCTGCTTGCTGACCATGATCAGGGTGCGGTACGGCGCCCGCGCGCTCCCAGATCTCGAAGGTCATCTCGAACGCGCTCCGCGATCTCGGCGAAGTCGGCGCGCAGCGACTCGACGGTCGCGTCGCTGACCGGGCATCGAGAAGTCGATGCGCATGAAGAAGCGGCCGTTGAGCCGGTCGAAGAACTGCTGGCTCTCGATGATGTTGCCGCCGCGCTCGAACGAGGAAACCGGAGACGGCGTGCACGATGCCGGGCTGGTCGGGGCAGTCGAGGACGATCACGAAGTCGCCGGCGGGCTGGCCGGCGTTCGAGGTCGTCGGAGACTGGCCCATCAGTCGCCGAGTTCCTTGCGACGGCGGATGACGAACTCTTCCATCTCCTGCCGGATGGCGTCGTCGAGCGCGGGCTGCTCGTAGGCCGCGAGCCGCTCCTGGTAGATCTTCGTCGCCCGAGCCGCGGCGTCGTTGCCGCCGTTGCGCATCCACCTCTCGTAGTTCTCCGAGGAGGACAGCAGGGGCCGGTAGAAGCAGGTGCGGAACCGCTCCATCGTGTGCATCGCGCCGAGGAAGTGCCCGCCCGAGCCGACCTCCTCGTGGGCCCCGAACGCGAGCGACTCCTCGTCGATCTCCAGCGGCGTGAACTCCACCTGCATCATCTGGAGCAGCTCGATGTCGACGATGAACTTCTCGTAGCCCGCCACCAGGCCGCCCTCGAGCCAGCCGGCCGAGTGCATCACCCAGTTGGCGCCGGCCAGGAACGTCGGCAGCAGCGTCATCAGCGCCTCGTAGCCGGCCTGGGCGTCGGGCACCTGCGAGGAGGTCAGGGTGCCGCCGGAGCGGAACGGCAACCCGAAGTGCCGGGCGATCTGGCCGGTGCAGAGCAGGCCGATGCCGGACTCGGGGGTGCCGAACGTCGGCGAACCCGACTGCATGTCGATGTTGGACAGGAACGAGCCGAAGATCACCGGGCAGCCCGGGCGGATGGTCTGCGCCAGGGCGATGCCGGTCAGCGCCTCGGCGATCTGCTGCACCAGCGCGGCCGGGATGGTCACCGGCGACATCGCACCCATCAGGATGAACGGCGTGAGGACCACGGGCTGGTTGGCCTCGGCGTACTCGAAGAGCGAGTCGAGCATCCGGTCGTCCCAGCGCAGCGGTGAGTTGCAGTTGATCAGCGAGATCGTCGCCGGCGTCTGCTCGATGCTGGCCCGTCCGGCCTCGCGGCCCTGGCCGCCGCCGAAGAGGATCGAGGCGAGCTCGAGGGTGTCCCTCGCGTTTGGACCGGAGACCACGTTGCCCATGAAGACCTTGTCGGTCAGGGTCGCCAGTGCGTACGTCATGTCGAGGTGCCGGCTGTCGAGCGGGGTGTCGTTGGGCTCGCAGATCACCCCACCGGCCGAGTCGAGGATCGGGAACGACTGCGCGAGCTTGGTGAAGTTGCGGTAGTCGTCCATGGTCGCGTCGCGGCGTACGTCGCCCTGACGGACGAACGGCGGACCGTAGACCGCGCCGAAGGCCATCGAGTCGTCGCCGATGTGGATGCGTGTTGGCGGGGTTGCGGGCCTGGACGTCGAAGGATCGCGGCGCCTTCGCCACCTGCTCGAGGATCCACTCGGGGTCGAAGAAGACCTTGTTGTCCTCGACCTTCTGCCCGGCCGCGCCGAGCAGGTCCAGCGCTCGCTGGCTCATGAACTCCACGCCGAGCTCGGAGACCAGGCGACGCCATCCGGCGTCGAGCGTGGCCATCGCGTCCGCCGAGAGGATCTCGTAGCGCGGCATCTGGTTGCGGAACATCTCTGATTCCTGCTTTCTCTGCTCAATGGTTCGGCGCCGGTGCTTGACCCGGACCCATGTCCAACCTAGCCTCACCATGTGGGCAAGTAGTTCCACATCGTGGGAGTGTCGTTATGGACACCTTGGACCGGGCAGGGAAGGGCGGTCAAGAGTGAGCAGCCGTTCGGTCGTCGAGACCCAGGGGGCGCAAGGCGGGACCCAAGCGGTCGACCGCGCTGCCAGCCTGCTCACCTACATCGTCGAGGCCGACCACCCCGTGACCTTCGCCGAGGTGACCGAGGCCGCCGGACTGGCCCGCTCGACCACGTCCCGGTTGCTGGCGGCGCTGGAGAACAACCGCCTGATCGAGCGCTGCGCGGCGGGGGAGTACGTCGGCGGGCCGCTGTTCGTGCTCTACGCCGCCCGCCACGACCGCAGTGCCCAGCTGGCCCGTCTGGCGCAGCCGATGCTCGAGCGGATCGGGGCCCGCACTGGCGAGGACGTGCACCTCGCTGTCGCCAACGGCACCCGGATCGACCACATTGCGCAGGTCGACTCGACCTTCCTGCTCGGCGCGCGCGACTGGACCGAGATCGAGATCCCCCCGCACAGCTCGGCGCTCGGCAAGGTCCTCCTCGCCTGGGACGTGATGCCGCGGCCGGGCGACCGGCTCGAGACGCCGACCGGGCACACCCTGCGCAGCTGGAACGACCTCGAGGTCGACCTCGCCCAGGTGCGCACCCGCGGATACGCCACCACGCGGGACGAGCTCGAGGTCGGGCTCGCCGGTGTCGCCGCCCCGGTCTTCGGGCCGGACAAGGACGTGGTCGCCGCCGTCGGGGTCTCCGGCCCCACGGCGCGGCTCGAGGGCCGGCTCGACGAGCTCGGTCAGCTGCTGAAGGAACACACGGAGGAGCTGTCTCGGCTGCTCCGCGTGGGCAGGCACTCGGAGAAAGACACAGCGGGCCCAGAAAGGGACACGGCATGACCAGACCAGAAGAGATCCTGCAGGGCTTGTACGACGAGACGCTCGTCGGCAACGCCCCCCGGGTGCTGGACCTCACCCACGAGGCGCTCGGCATGCAGATGGAACCGCAGAGCCTGCTGTTCGACGCCCTCATCCCCTCGCTGGAGGAGGTCGGCGCCCGCTTCGAGCGCGGTGACTTCTTCGTGCCCGAGATGCTGATCGCCGGCCGCGCGATGGCCGGCGCGATGGAGGTGCTGCGGCCACTGCTCGCCGACACCGGTGTGGAGACCATCGGCAAGTTCCTGATGGGCACGGTCAAGGGCGACGTCCACGACATCGGCAAGAACCTCGTCAACATCATGCTCGAGGGCGCCGGCTTCGAGGTCATCGACCTCGGCGTGCAGGTGGCACCCGAGACCTTCGTGGCCAAGATCGAGGAGCACCAGCCCGACATCGTGGGCTTCTCGGCGTTCCTCACCACGACGATGCCGATGTTCAAGGCCAACATCAACGCGCTCGAGAAGGCCGGCATGCGAGGTGACGTGATCGTGATGGTGGGCGGCGCGCCCGTCACGCAGGAGTACGCCGACGCGGTCGGCGCCGACGGCTACGCGGCGGACGCCTCGGGCTGCGTGCGCAAGGCCAAGGACCTGATCCAGACCAAGCGCGCGAAGGTGCCCGCCTGATGCCGGGCCAGGAGAGGGCTCCCCTCCAGGAGACGCGTATCCGCTCGGCCTCGAAGGAGGTCGTGATCGGTGGCATGCACCGGTTCTGCATCATCGGCGAGCGGATCAACCCCACGGGCCGCCGCATCTTCCAGGAGCAGCTCAAGAACGGTGACATGTCGGCGATCGAGCGCGACGTGAGGGCCCAGGTCGAGGGCGGGGCCGACGTGCTCGACGTCAACATGGGCGTCCCCCTCGTCGACGAGGCCGAGCTGCTGGCCAAGGCCGTGACGATGATCCAGTCGATGACCGACCTGCCCCTGTGCATCGACAGCTCCGTGGTCGACGCCCTCGAGGCCGGCCTTTCGGCGTACGACGGGAGGGCGCTGGTCAACTCGATCACCGCCGAGGACGAGCGGATGGAGCAGATCCTCCCGCTGGTCAAGAAGTACGACGCTGCGGTGATCGCCCTGCCCAACGACGTCGACGAGATCCCGATGGAGCCCGACAAGCGCCTCGAGCTCGTCGACAAGATCGTGCGCGTGGCGACGCAGGAGTACGGCATCGCGTTCGAGGACATCGTGATCGACCCGCTGGCGATGCCGATCGGAGCCGACGTCACCAACGGCCTCGCGACGCTGGAGACCATGCGCCGGATCCGCGACACCTACGGGCTGAACATGACCTGCGGCTGCTCCAACGTCTCCTTCGGCATGCCCGGACGCCACGAGCTCAACGGCACCTTCCTGAGCATGGCGATGACCTCAGGTCTCACGAGCGCCATCATGGACGCGCGTACGCCGGCGGTGGTCTCGGCGGTCAAGGCGACCGACCTGCTGCTCGGCCACGACGAGTGGGGCATGGAATGGATCTCCCGACACCGCCAGGCGCAAGCGGCCCAGAAGGCAGCGGCCGAGGCGGCCGCCGTGACGTGACGTCGCCTGCCCCGGGGGACCTGCCCGAGGGCCTCGCCACCTCGCTCGGCCAGGTCGGGCGCGAAGGCCTGCTGGCTCCGCACGGGGCACCACTGGAGCCGCCACGACGGCACCGGACGCGTACAGCTGTCCTTCACGGTCACCGACGGGCAGGACCGGGACGTGCGCGTCCCGCCCGGCGTCAGCGTGTTCGACTCGGCGTCCTGGAACGGGATCGCGATCGACTCCACCTGCGGCGGTCACGGCACCTGTCACAAGTGCAAGGTGCGGCTCGATGTCCAGACGCCCATCTCCCGGCACGACCGGCGCACCTTCTCGCACACCGAGCTCGGTGCCGGCTGGCGACTGGCCTGCCTGGCCACGGCGACCCAGGACCTGAAGGTCGAGGTGCCGCCGCTGACCACCCGGCCCAAGGCGGCGACGGTGGGCGTCGGTCGGCAGGTGATCCTGCGGCCGGCGGTCCAGAAGCGGTACGTCGAGCTGGCCGACCCGACGCTCTCCGACCAGCGCACCGACCTGACGAGGCTGACGGACGCAGTCGACGACCTCGAGCTGACCGTCGACCTGCCGGTGCTGCGGAAGCTGCCGAAGGTTCTGCGCGAGGCCGACTTCAAGGTGACCGCGGTCGTCGTCGACGAGGCGCTGATCGACGTCGAGCCCGGCGACACCACCGACCGCCGCTACGCGATCGCGTTCGACCTCGGCACCACCACGGTGGTGGCCACCCTGCTCGACCTCGTCACCGGCACGCCGGTCGCCGTCGCCTCCCGGCTCAACAAGCAGCAGCCGTTCGGTGGCGACGTGATCACCCGGATCAGCGCCACGATGATGGATCCCGAGGCGCTGGGTCGGTTGCAGCAGCTCGCCGGCGAGACGCTCGATGAGCTGGCCCAGCAGGTCTGCGCCGAGGGCGGGGTCGAGCCGGCCTTCGTCTACGAGGTCGCGATCGCCGGCAACGCGACGATGACCATGCTGGCTCTCGGGATCGATCCCGAGCCGCTCGGGGTGGCGCCGTTCGTGATGACCACGTCACTTCCGCCCGTCGTACTGGCGGAGGAGGTCGGGCTGCACCTGCATCCGCGTGCCCGGGCGGCGATGTTCCCCGCGCTCGGCGCCTACGTCGGCGGCGACATCGTCGCCGGGATGCTGGCCACCGGCATGGACCGCGACAAGCGCACCCGGCTGTTCATCGACGTCGGCACCAACTGCGAGATCGTGCTCAGCAACGGCGACACGATCGTCTCCACCGCGGCGCCCGCCGGGCCGGCCTTCGAGGGCGGCGCGATCCGGTGCGGCATGCGCGCGGCCGAGGGCGCCATCGAGGTGGTCAAGGTCGACCCTGAGTCCGGCGTCGAGCTCCAGGTCATCGGCGACATCGAGCCGCGCGGCCTGTGCGGGTCGGGCCTCGTCGACGCGGTCGCCGAACTGGCCAAGGTCGGACTCCTCGACCACAGCGGCCGCTTCATCCCGGACGAGGAAGCTGCCGTCCTGGCGCCGCTGCTGGCCGACCGGCTCGTGAAGATCGGGGAGGAGCGCGTGTTCGTGCTCCACCGACCCACGCCGGACACCGAGGTCAGCGAGACCGTCTACCTCTCGCAGCGCGACGTGCGTGAGCTCCAGTTCGGCAAGGCCGCGATCTCGACCGGCTGGACGCTGTTGCTCGAGCAGCTCGGGCTGGAGCAGCGTGACATCCAGCAGGTGCTGCTCGCGGGCTCGTTCGGCTCCTACCTGTCCCCGGCGTCGGCGGTCCGGATCGGCCTGGTGCCCAAGCTGCCGGTGCTGCGCATCGTCTCGGCCGGCAACGTCGCCGGCGAAGGGGCGAAGATGGCACTGCTGTCCCTGCGCGAGCGCGCGGGCGCGGCCACCCTGCTGAAGGAGGTGGAGTATGTCGAGCTCTCCGACCGTCCGGAGTTCAACGACCGGTTCGTCGACCTCCTCGCCTTCCCCGTAGGCGCGCTGATCGCCTGCGGCGCGATCGCCCAGCCCGCGGCACGGATCGTCGAGGAGCGCGGGTGGCCGGTCGACGTACATCCCCTTCCCCCGCTGCTGCACAACCAGCCCCACCGGATCGCGGGCGAGGTCGAGCAGCTCGCGCGGCAGCTCGCGTCGTCGTACCAGACCGTGGTGGTGGGGTACGCCGACTGCGGCACCTACGGGGCCCTCGACGAGGTGTGTGAGCGACTCGGGCTGAGGCGGCTCGAGGGACTGCACTGCTACGACGTGTACGCCGGGGCCGAGCCGGATCGAGGCCTTCTTCGCCGAGCAGCCCGGCACGTACCTGCTCACCGACTTCCTGGTGAGGTCCTTCGCCCGCACCGTCGAGACCGAGCTGGGACTCGACCGCTGGCCCGAGCTGCGCGAGGAGTACTTCCGCCACTACACCCGCGTCGTCTGGCTGGCACAGGACGAGACCCCCGAGCTGCGCACGGCCGCCGAGGATGCCGCCGCCCGGCTCGGCCTGCCCCTCACCGTCGTCCCCACCGGGAGCGGCGGCCTCGAGCGGGCGCTGGGGCCTTGCGACGCGGTTTCCCCGGTCGCCGGGGAACCATGCTGCGGGCATGCTAGCCGCAGTCGGATGCGCCAGCCCACCGATCCGTCGCGGATCACCTGAGCCGCGCGAGCATCTCCTGACGCCAGGCCTCGGTCTCGGCGATCTGGTTGAACGTGAAGACGTGCAGCCCCTCGATGAGCGCCTCGGGTCGCGACGCGACGCCGGCGCAGTTCTCGAGGAACTTCTCACCCGTCCACCCGCCGGGAGCCGCGAGCCGCGCGAGCGTGCTCTTGTGCTTGACCAGGAACCTGCTCGACTCGCCGACGCCGATCTTGGTGGCCATGGTGAGCAGCTTGGTCCGGTCGACCGGTCCGGGCAGGCCGATCAGCAGCGGGATCGTGATCCCTCGTGCCCGCATCCGTCCGACCCAGGCCTTGATCGCGCCGGCGTCGAAGGTGAGGTTGCTGACCACGTGGGTCGCGTGGCGTCGCTTGTCCCACATCGCCTGCACGGTCATGTCGTCGGTGATCTTCGGATGCGTCTCGGGGTAGCCGGCGATCCCGATCTGTTCGAAGGGCTGCTCCAGCCGGGAGAGATCCTCGAGCAGGCTGAAGGCGTCGGGGTACTCGCCGACGGGGTCGGCGTCGCCGCCCGGCACGAAGACTCGGGTGATGCCGGCCTCGCCCAGGCGCTCGCGGATCGCGAGCAGCTCGGCGCGGTCGTGGATCATCCGCGCGGCGAGATGCGGCACGACGACGTACCCGTGCTTGGCGAACGCCTCCGCCAGCAACAGGGTCGCCTCGAGCCCCTTGCTGCTCGACGCGGTGACCGTGACCGGCACGTCCAGCGGCACGTGCTCGAGCACCTTCTCCTCCGCAGTCGCGGTCGGGAGCACCTCGTAGCGGGCATGGGTGAGCAACCGCTGCAGGGTCTGGTTCCGGGTGGGCGCTTTGTTGCGCATAGTGAAACTCATCTCGTGATACGCACCACTGATGAAACAGGCTATCCCCGCAGAACGGCCGGCCACAAGACGCCTGACCGGGTCTCTTCGGTGGTTGAGGAGGGCGAGGAACGAGCCCGTCTCGAAACCACCTGATCTGGTGGTTTCGAGACGCTCGCTGACGCTCGTTTCGAGACGGGCGCCGGGGCGCCCTCCTCAACGCAAGGCTCCTCAACCACCGAAGCAGGGATTACCAGATGCGGACGCGGTCGTCGGGGTCGAGCCACAGGGCGTCGCCGGGCTGCACATCGAAGGCGTCGTGGAACTCGACGAGGTTGCGCGCGATGTTGGCGCGGAACTCCGGCGGGCTGTGCGGGTCGGTGGTGAGGAACTGCAGTGCGAGCTCCTTGCGGCGCTTGGTGCGCCAGACGTAGGCCCAGTTGAGGAAGAGCCGCTGCGGCCCGGTCAGGCCGTTGCGGACGGGGACCTCCTGCCCCTCGATCGAGATGAGGTACGCCCGGTGCCCGATGGTCAGCCCGCCCAGGTCGCCGATGTTCTCGCCCACGGTCAAGGCGCCGTTGACGTGCTCGCCGGGGAGCTCGCGCGGCTCGAAGGCGTTGTACTGCTCGACCAGCGACTTCGACCTCACCTCGAACGCCGCCTTGTCCTCGGCCGTCCACCAGTCGTTGAGGTTGCCGTGCCCGTCGTACTGCGCGCCCTGGTCGTCGAAGCCGTGCCCGATCTCGTGCCCGATCACGGCACCGATGCCGCCGTAGTTCTCGGCGGGGTCGGCGTCCGCGTCGAAGAAGGGCTTCTGCAGGATGCCGGCGGGGAAGCAGATCTCGTTGGTGCCCGGGTTGTAGTAGGCGTTCACCGTCTGCGGCAGCATGAACCACTCGTCGCGGTCCACCGGCGCGCCGATCTTGCGCAGCTCCCGGTCGGTCTCGTACGCCGTGGCAGCGAGCACGTTGCCGAGCAGGTCGTCGGGGCTGATCTCCAGCGCGGAGTAGTCGCGGAACTTGACCGGGTAGCCGATCTTGGGCCGGAACGTGTCCAGCTTCTCGAAGGCCCGCTGCTTGGTCTCGTCGGTCATCCAGTCCAGGTCGGTGATCGAGCGGCGATAGGCCTCGAGGAGGTTGTCGACCAGCTCGTCCATCATCTCCTTCGACCGAGGCGGGAAGTGCCGGTCGACGTACACCCGCCCGACGGCCTCGCCGAGCGCGCCCTCGACCAGGCCCACGCCGCGCTTCCAGCGCGCCCGCAGCTCGGGGGTGCCGGACAGGGTGCGCCCGTAGAAGTCGAAGTTGGCCTCGACGAAGGCGCTGGAGAGGTACGCCGCGGCCGTGCGGATCGCGCGCACGCTGAGGAACGCGCGCCAGTCCTCGATGGGGGTCTCGGCCAGCACCGTCTCGAGGTGGGCGAGGTACGACGGCTGCCGCACCACCGTCTCCGCAATCGTCTCCTCGTTGCCGCCGAGGGCGGTGACCCACGCGTCGAAGTCGAAGCTGGGCACGGTGGCCCGGAGCTCGTCGAGACTGGTCAGGTTGTAGGTCTTGATGACGTCGCGTGTCTCGGCCCGCTCCCAATGGCCCTTGGCGAGCCGGGTCTCCAACGCGACCACGCGGGTCGCGGTGTCCTCGGGGTCGGGCCGCTCGGCGAGGGTGAGGATGCGGGCGAGGTAGGCGTGGTACTTGGCGCGGATCTCCGCGAACTTGTCCTCGCGGTAGTAGGTCTCGTCGGGCAGCCCGATCCCGCCCTGGAGCACGTTGACGATGTAGCGGTCGGAGTTGCGGTCGTCGGTGTCGACGAACGAGCCGAACAGGCCGCCGCCACCACGCCGCTCGAACTCGCCGAGGAAGGTCGCCAGGCTGCGCGAGGTCGGTGAGTCCGTCGATCTGCTCCAGGAGCGGCAGGATCGGTGTGTGGCCGAGCGCCTCCACGCGCTGCTCGTCCATGAAGCTGGCGTAGAGGTCGCCGATCTTCCGGGCCTCGTCCCGCCGCTCGTCTTCCTCGGGGGCCTCCACGCGGCCCGCTGCGCAGTCCTCGATGATCTCCCGGACGTGCTGCTCGGCGGTTTCGGCCAGCATCACGAACGGTCCCCACGACGAGCGGTCGTCGGGGATCTCGGCCGTCTCCAGCCAGGTCCCGTTGACGTGACCGAACAGGTCGTCCTGGATGCGGATGTCGGGGTTCATGCCCTCGCGGGCGTCGTCGAGAATTGTCACCCGGGCAAATCTACCCGCGGGGTGGGACGGACCCAGCCGAGGCCGTCGACCGGCCTAGGATCTGTGCCCATGACACCCACCGCCTCGGGGCGCCAGGAATCGCAGGTCTGCATCATCGGCGCGGGATCCTCCGGGATCGCCGTGGCGCAGGTGCTCGACGCGCGAGGGGTTGCCTTCGACTGCTTCGAGACCGGGAGCAGCATCGGCGGCAACTGGCGTTTCGGCAACGACAACGAGATGTCCTCGGCGTACGAGTCGCTGCACATCAACACCTCGCGGCACATGATGGAGTACGCCGCCTACCCGATGCCCGACTCACTGCCGGACTACCCCGACCATCGCCAGGTGGTGCAGTACTTCGACGACTACGTCGAGCACTTCGGCCTGCACGACAAGATCACCTTCCGCACCGAGGTGACCAGGGTGCGGCCGGTCGACGGCGGCCAGGACGGCCCCTGGGAGGTGACCCTCCGGTCGCGCGACGGCGGCGAGCCCGAGACACGGATCTACCGGCACGTCGTGGTCGCCAACGGTCACCACTGGGACCCGCGCTGGCCCGAGCCGTCGTTCCCCGGGTCCGAGACCTTTCCCGGTGAGCAGATCCACGCGCACCACTACCGCACGCCCGAGCCGCTGGTCGGCAAGCGGGTGCTGGTCCTCGGCATCGGCAACTCGGCCTGCGACATCGCCGTGGAGTCGACCCGGGTGGCCGAGTCCACCGACCTCGCCATGCGGCGGGGGGCGCACATCCTGCCCAAGTACATGTTCGGCATGCCGACCGACCACCTGACCGACTCACCTCTCGCGCGCGGGCCACTCAAGCTCCAGCAGTGGTCGCTGGCCGCGCTGCTGCGCCTGTCCCAGGGCAAGGTCACCGACTACGGCCTGCCGCAGCCGGACCACGCCGTCCTGCACGCCCACCCCACGGTGAGCCAGGAGCTCCTCAACCGTCTCGGGCACGGCGACATCACCGTCAGGCCCAACCTCGACCGGTTCGAGGGCTCCAAGGTGTTCTTCACCGACGGCTCGTCCGGGGAGTTCGACGTGGTCGTCTACTGCACGGGCTACCGGGTGAGCTTCCCGTTCCTCGGGGACGAGGTCGTGCGGGCCGAGGACAACCACGTCGACCTCTACCGCCGGGTCGTCAGCCCCGACCACCCCGGCCTGTACTTCGTGGGGCTGATCCAGCCGCTCGGCGCGATCATGCCGCTGGCGGAGGTGCAGGCGGAGTGGATCGGCGACCTGGTCACGGGTGCCGGCGCGCTGCCGCCGGTGGAGGAGATGCGGCACCAGGTCGCGGCGTACGACGAGAGGCTGCGCAAGCGCTTCGTCGCCTCCAAGCGGCACACCATGGAGGTCGACTTCCACTCCTACAAGGCCGAGCTGATCCGGGAGCGCAAGCAGTCGCGGCGACGCGCGCGGCGCGGCTGACCGGCCGCCTCAGGGCAGGACGAGCTGGTTGCGTTCCCGCTGCCCGGGGAACCTGCGTATATCACAAATCGGACATAAAGGCCAACCAGTCGCGCAAACTTCAACTATTGCGCGGACAATCCACGCTCCGGTCTAGTCCCATTTGGACCCTTTACGCCGGAACAGTCCGTTTTGTTGGCATCCGTCCTGACCCCATGTCAACTTTTCTTCACCGGCCGGACAAGGTGGTCGACACAGGATCTGCAAAGGAAACACATGTCATCTCAACATCACTCCGAAGAAGTTCGGCGCCGAGTCGCCCGCAGGAGTGGGTCAGCCTCCTTGTCGCCGTCACCCTGGTCGGCGGCGGCGCGGCCTTCGCCTACTGGTCGGCAGGCGGTTCGGGTGACGGTGGCGCGCAGACGGATTCTACCGCCCAGAGCGTCGTCGTCAACCAGACGAGCACGATCACGGGCCTCGCTCCGGGCCTGGGCGCCCAGACGCTGAGCGGAAACTTCGACAACCCGAACTCCGGCCCCGTCCACGTCGGCTCCGTCTCTGTCGTGGTGACCGGGACGGACACCCCGGGTTGTGGCCCCACCGACTACACCATCGGCGGCAGCGCGCCGGTCAACGCTCAGGTTGCCGCCGGGGACGGTGTGGGCTCGTGGTCCGGCCTGACGATCCAGTTCAACAACAAGGTCGCGGTCAACCAGGACGCTTGCAAGGGCGCCGTGGTGGAGCTGGCCTACAGCAGCAACTAAGCAGCCCGGAGGGTGGTGGCGCCTCGCGCCGCCACCCTCCGGTGCACAACGAGAACTCTGGGCAGGAGTCGAAGTTCCGTGTCACACGTGATCGCATCCACACAGACCGTTCGGCGGTTTCACGCCGTTTCGGTGATGCGACGCGTGGTTCTCGCCGTTCTGGGTGCAGCAGTGGTGCTGCCGCTCGGCACCGCGGCGCTGGCCTTCTGGACAGCGGGCGGGGACGGTGTGGCTGTGGCAGCAACGGGAAGCCTGAGCGCTCCGACCAACGTCGTCGCGGATGCTCCGGAGGACAGCGGCACCGTTGCGGTGAGCTGGGACGCTGCGACCCTCGGGACCGGGCAAGCCGCCCAGGGCTACTTCGTGACTCGGATCCACGACACCGACGGTGTGACGTCCCCTGCGTGCGGGACCTCGGCCGCGTCTCCGACCGCGGCCCTCAGCTGTGATGACCTGTCAGTGGCCGACGGCACCTACCACTACCGCGTCACTGCGGTGTTCGGGAGCTGGACGGCGCAAGGGCTTCCGAGCGCCAGTGTCACCGTGGTGAACGACTCCGGTCGGCCGGAAGTGACCGTGACGTCGATCTCGCCCACGCCGAATGGCAACGGTTACAACAGCTCGACGCCGGTCGTGGTGAACCTGTCGGCGACGGATGAGTCCGGGATCGCCTCGATCACCTACCGGGTCGATGCCGGTACGCCGGTGACAGTGGCCGCGTCCACTGCGGCGGTGCCCGTGGCGGGCGATGGCGATCACACGGTCACCTTCCACGCGAGGGACAACACCGGTGTCGACAGCCTGGACGAGTCCGTACCCGTGCGGATCGACACCGTGGCGCCCTCGGCGCCGGCCGCGCCTCGCTGACCGCGGCCAGCGACACGGGGTCCTCCAACAGCGACCGGATCAGCAACGACAGCACGCCCACGTTCTCCGGAACCGCAGAGGCCGGGAGCACCGTCACCTTGTACAACAGTGGGATCGCGGTGGGCACCGCTCTCGTTGCTCTCGATGGCACCTACACCGTCACGGCGACCGCCCTCAGCGCCGGGGCGAAGACCATCACCGTCCGGGCCACCGACCTGGCCAGCAACCTCGGCCGGCTTCGTCGAGCACCACCATCACGCTGGACTACACGGCGCCGACAGCTCCGGCACTCCGACGCTCACGTCGGCCAGCGACAGCGGCAGGTCCAGCTCGGACCGCATCACCAACGACACGACCCCGACGTTCACCGGCACGGGCACGACCGGCACCGTCAGCGCCAGCTGTACGCCGGCGGCGTCGAGGTGGGGTCCAGCATGCCACATCCACGAGTTACACCGCGACATCGAGTCCGTTGGCCGACGGGGTCCACTCGATGACGGCGAAGGTCAGTGACGCCGCCGGGAACCTCTCGGTCGCCTCCACGCGGTCACCGTCACGATCGACACGATCGCTCCCGCGGCGCCCTCTGCTCCCGTGCTCGATGCCGCCAGCGACACCGGCTCGTCCTCGAGCGACCGGACACCAGCGACACGCTCCCACGTTCACGGGCACCAACGAGTCCCTGGCCATCGTGACCCTGTGGGTGGACGGTGCCAGGTCGGGACGAGGACCACCACCAACGCGACGTACTCGGTCACCTCGAGCACCAGGTCGAACGGCGACCACACGTTCACCACCACGGCGACCGCGTCGCGGGCAACCTGGGCCTGGCCGTGGGCAGCACGACCGTCACGGTCGACACGGTCGCGCCCACGGCTCCGTCGGCGCCGGTCCTGGCCGCGGCCAGCGACAGCGGATCTCTCGAGCGACCGGCTCACCAACGCCGCGACCCCGCTTCACGGGTACCCCGACGCCGGACCGACGTCGTCCTGCACGACGGCAGCACCCCTGTCGGGTCCGCGGATACCGCCTCCGACGGCACCTGGACGATCACGACCGACACCCTCGCGAGCGGCAGCCGCAGCATCACCGCAATCACCCTCGACCCGGCCGGGAACTACGGCGTCGGCCCCACCATCACCGTCACGATCGACGTCGACGGCACCGTCCACCCCGGCCGCGCCCGACCTTTCCTCGGTCAGCGACAGCGGCCGGTCGAGCTCGGACAACAACACCAACGACACGCACCCCGACCTTCGTCAACGACCTGCCGTCCGGCGCGGTCAGCGGCACGTTGTACGCGGGTGGCGTTGAGGTGGGAACTCAGCACCGGCACCACAGGTCACGTCCAGCGCGTTGGCGGACGGGGTGCACGTGATGACCACCCGGGTTTCCGACGCCGCCGGGAACATCTCGGCAACGTCCTCGGGCGCAGCCGTCACGATCGACACGATCGCTCCAGCGGCGCCCTCTGCTCCCGCGCTCGACCCCGCCAGTGACACCGGCTCGTCCTCGAGCGACCGGATCACCAACGACACGACTCCCACGTTCACGGGCACGAACGAGTCCCTGGCCATCGTGACCTTGCGGGTGGACGGCGTACAGGTCGGGACCATCACCACCACCAACGCGACGTACTCGGTCACCTCGAGCACCAGGTCGAACGGCGACCACACGTTCACGACCACGGCGACCGACGTCGCGGGCAACCTCGGGCCGGCGTCGAGCAGCACCACCATCACCGTCGACCGGTCGCGCCCACCGCTCCTCGGCTCCGGTCCTGGCCGCGGCCAGCGACAGCGGGTCTCCTCGAGCGACCGGATCACCAACGACACCACCCCGACCGTCCGGGCACCGCCAGCGTCGGGACCAACGTCATCCTTTACAGCGGCAGCATCCCTGTCGGGTCCGCGGTCGCCGCGACCGACGGCACCTAGACGATCACGGCCTACAACCTCGCCGATGGCACCACGCATGACGCGCGGACCGACCCCGATGTCGCCGGCAACGTCGGCATCTCGGCCAGCACCAGCGTCACGATCGACACCACGGCACGACTGTGACGTCAACAGGGATCCAGCCAGGCTACCCGGCCGAACTCCGCCCATCGTCTTCAGGGTCGTGTTCAGCTCGACCGTGCACGGGTTCACCAGCTCTGACTCACCCTGGCTGGCACCGCGACGCCCACCGCCGCCTACTTACGGGGAGCGGCACGACCTACGACGTGAGCGTCACCGGGATGAACCGCGACAGCACCGTGCTCGCCACCGTCGCGGCAGCCAGCGCAGTACACCGCCGGAAACTCGAACGTGGCCTCCACCAGCAGCGACAACTCGGTCAGCTACGACGACAACGTCGCTCCCACCGTCAGCATCACCAGCTTCACGGCGAGCGCAGGTCAGACGGCCACCATCAGCGGCCTGGCAGGTATCGGGTTCGGAGACAACTCGACAGTGACCGTCGTCCTCTGCACCCAGAGCAGCACCACCTGCACCGCAGGAAGCACCAAGGCAACCCTCACCGCCAACGTCAATCCCACAACCGGAGCGTGGACTGTGACATCCGGGTCGCTCGGCGCCACCCCAGTCCTCTACGCGCGGGCGAAGTCAAGCGACCTCAGCGGCAACACCCGGACCAGCTCAGGCGCGGGCCCGATCGCCATCCCCTGACCGCCCGCCGCTCGTCGAGCCCGTCGAGACCCACCGCCGGTTAGCCTGTCGAAACCCACGCGCTGGTTGAGCTTGTCGAAACCAAACCCGCCGTAACCACCGCTGGTTGAGCTTGTCGAAACCACCCTAACTAAAAGTCAGGCTTGACTGTTTGTTGGTGAGGGGTCACGATGCTGGCGTGACCAGCGCCAAGGTGTCCCCGGTGCGCGTGCCGCAGGAGGAGCGCACCCGTGCCATGCGGCAGCGCCTCCTCGAGGCCACCGTGGACTGCCTGGTCGAGCACGGATGGAGCGGCACGTCGACGACGCTCGTCTCCCAGCGCGCCGGAGTCAGCCGTGGGGCCCAGCTGCACCACTTCCCGACCAAGAACGACCTCGTCCTGGCCGCCGTCGAGCACCTCAGCGAGCTGCGGGGCGAAGAGCTGCGCCAGGCGGCCGGCCGGTTGCCCACCGGCAAGCGGCGTACGCGCGCCGTGCTCGAGATGTTCGCCGATCACTTCACCAGTCCCGTGTTCACCGCCGCGCTGGAGCTGTGGGTGGCGGCTCGGACCGACGCGGCGCTGCACGCGGCCGTCGTACCCCTGGAGCAGCGCGTGGGCCGCGAGGCACACCGGGTCGCGGTCGCCGCCCTGGGTGTGGACGAGAACCGGCCGCGGGTGCGTGAGCTGGTGCAGGCGACACTCGACCTGGTGCGCGGGCTCGGCCTGGCGAACACGATCAGCGACGACACCGCCCGGCGGGGCCGCATCCTGGCCGCCTGGGCGCACACCCTCGACGCAGAACTGAGGCGGGAATGAACGATCTTCTGGAGCAGGTTCTCGGCGACCTCGCCGGGGAGGGCGCCGCCCTCGACGCGTTGGTGGCTCCGCTGGACGACGCGGGATGGCGTACGCCGACCCCGGCGGCCGGCTGGGACGTCGCCACCCAGGTGGCGCACCTCGCGTGGACCGACGAGGTGGCGGTCTTCGCTGCCCGCGACAAGGAGAAGTGGGACGAGGTCGTGGTGCAGGCCATCGCCGACCCGGAGGGCTTCGCCGACGTCGAGGCGCTGGCGGGTGCGCAGGCGTCACCGGAGAGCATCTTGGAGCGTTGGCGCGTCGCCAGAGCCGCCCTCCAGGAGACGTTGCGTGCCTACCCGGACGGCCAGAAGATGCCCTGGTTCGGCCCGCCGATGAGTCCCACCTCGATGGCCACGGCACGGTTCATGGAGACCTGGGCGCACGGGCTCGACGTCGCCGAGGCGCTCGGCGTCACGCCCGAGCCGACCGACCGGATCCGGCACGTGGCCCACCTCGGGGTCCGCACCCGCAACTACTCCTACAGCGTGCACTCCCTCGAGCCCCCGACCGAGGACTTCCGGGTCGAGCTGCGGGCCCCCTCGGGAGAGCTGTGGGAATGGGGCCCCGTCGAGGCGGAGCAGTCGGTACGCGGGTCGGCGTACGACTTCTGCCTGCGGGTGACCCAGCGGCGTCACCGCGACGACCTCGACCTTGTCGCCACCGGACCGGACGCGAACCGCTGGCTCGACATCGCGCAGGCCTTTGCCGGCCCGCCGGGACAGGGACGGGAGCCGTCCCGTGGCTGAGGTGCTCCGTGTCGGGAACTGCAGCGGCTTCTACGGCGACCGTCTCTCCGCGATGAGGGAGCTGCTCGAAGGTGCCAGCGACGGGCAGGGCGTCGACGTGGTCACGGGGGACTACCTCGCCGAGCTGACCATGCTGATCCTGGGCAAGGACCAGCTCAAGGACTCCTCGCTCGGCTACGCCCGCACCTTCGTCACCCAGGTCTCCGACTGTCTGTCGCTCGCACTCGAGAAGGGCGTGCGCATCGTCGCGAACGCCGGCGGCCTGAATCCTGCGGGCCTGGTCCAGAAGCTCCACGAGATCGCCTCGGAGCAGGGACTCTCCCCGAAGATCGCCTGGGTCGACGGCGACAACCTCGCCCCGCGCGCCGCCGAGCTCGGCTTCGCCGGCGCGCTCACGGCCAACGCGTACCTGGGTGCGTTCGGCATCGCGCGGGCGCTGGAGGCCGGCGCCGACATCGTCGTCACGGGCCGGGTCACGGATGCCTCCGTCGTCGTGGGCCCGGCCATCTGGAGGTTCGGCTGGAGCCCCGACCAGTACGACGAGCTGGCCGGTGCCGTGGTCGCGGGACACGTGATCGAGTGCGGCACGCAGGCGACGGGCGGGAACTTCTCGGGGTTCCTCGACCTGCCCCGCGACGCGCAGCCGCTGGGCTTCCCGATCGCGGAGATCGCCGCCGACGGCAGCAGCGTGATCACCAAGCACGACGGCACGGGCGGGCTGGTCTCGGTGGACACCGTGACCGCGCAGCTGATGTACGAGGTGCAGTCCAGCCTCTACCTCGGCCCCGACGTCACGGTCGACCTCAGCACGATCGAGCTGGCCGACGAGGGCAAGGACAGGGTGCGCGTCTCCGGCACCCGCGGCATCGCGCCGCCGAAGCAGCTCAAGGTCTGCGTCAACGAGCTCGGCGGGTTCCGCAACCAGATGGAGTTCGTGCTCACCGGGCTCGATGTCGAGGAGAAGGCCGCGTGGCTGCGAGCGCAGCTCGACGACCGCATCGAGGCCGCATCCGTGACCTGGTCGATGGGTCGGGTGCCCGGCCCCGACTCGGAGACGGAGGAGGGCGCGTCCTGCCTCCTGCGCTGCGTGGTGAAGGACGACAACGCCGCAGCTGTCGGCAAGCCGTTCACTGCCGCGGCGGTGGAGCTCGCGCTCGGGTCGTACCCCGGCTTCACGCTGACGGCTCCACCGGGTGCCGCGTCGCCGTACGGCATCTACCGGCCGGCGTACGTCGACCGCGACACCGTGGAGCACACGGTGCACCTGCCCGACGGGGCCACCGAGGTCGTGCCCGACCCGCCGGTCAGGCAGCAGCCGGAGTCCCACACGAAGGAGGAGCCGGCCCAGACCGACTCCATCCCCGGTGTCGCCGACGACGCCATCACCCGCCGACTGCCGCTCGGCACCTTCGTGCACGCGCGGTCGGGCGACAAGGGCGGCGACGCCAACGTCGGGCTGTGGGTGCGCGAAGGCGAGCACCGCGCCGAGCGCTCCCAGTGGCTGCGCCAGTTCGTCACCGTCGACCGCATCCGCCGGCTCGCCCCCGAGGCGAAGGACCTCGACATCGAGGTCTTCGAGCTGGCCAACCTCCACGGCGTCAACGTGCTCGTCCACGGACTGCTCGGCGACGGCGTGGCTGCCAGCACCCGCTTCGACCCCCAGGCGAAAGGGCTCGGCGAGTGGCTGCGCTCCCGGCTGGTGAACATCCCCGAGGAGCTGTTGTGAGTCCCGACAGATCAGGTCACCGCGGCTGGACCGACGAGCAGCTTGCCCTCCAGGACGCCACCCGCGAGTTCGTACGCCGCGAGGTTGCCCCCCACCTGCAGGAGTGGGAGGACGCCTGCGAGGTCCCGCGGTCGCTGCACCAGACCGCGGCGAAGGCAGGACTCCTCGGCGTCTCGTTCCCCGAGGAGGTCGGAGGGCAGGGTGGGGACCTGCTCGACTCGGTCGCGATGCAGGAGGCGTTCTTCGAGGCGGGAGGCTCGTCCGGCCTCGCTGCGGCGCTGTTCACCGCCGGGATCGCGCTGCCGCACATGGCCGCCCACGGGACCCCCGAGCAGATCGACGCCTACGTGCGTCCGACGCTGGCCGGCGAGAAGATCGGGTCGCTGGCGGTCACCGAACCGGGTGGCGGGTCAGACGTCGCCGGGATCAGGACCACCGCCGTACGGGATGGTGACTCCTACGTCGTCAACGGTGCGAAGACCTTCATCACCAGCGGGATCCGCGCCGACTTCGTGACCACGGCCGTCCGCACCGGGGGCCAGGGTCACTCCGGCGTGAGCCTGCTGGTCATCGAGAAGGGCACGCCCGGCTTCACCGTCGACCGCGCCCTCGCCAAGATGGGCTGGCACTGCTCCGACACCGCCGAGCTGTCGTTCGTCGACGCGCGGGTCCCGGCCGCCAACCTTGTCGGCGAGGAGAACAGCGGCTTCTACCTGATCGCCGAGCAGTTCGTCGTCGAGCGGATCGCGCTGGCGGTGCACGCCTACGGGATCGCGTCGCGTTCCCTCGCCCTGACCGCGGCGTACTGCCGCGAGCGCGAGACGTTCGGCAGGCCGCTGATCGCCAACCAGGTGGTGCAGCACAAGCTCGTCGACATGCATCGCCGGGTCGAGACCGCGCGCACCTACACGCGTCACGTCGCGGCTCGTCACGTCGCCGGCGACCCTGCTGATCAACAGCGTGTGATCGCCGAGGCCTGCCTCGCCAAGCAGACTGCGGTCGAGGCGTGTGACTACGTCGTCGACCAGGCCGTGCAGCTGCACGGCGGCACCGGCTACATGCACGGGACCGAGGTGGAGCGGCACTACCGCGACGCCCGGATCCTCGGCATCGGAGGAGGAGCGACCGAAGTGCTCACCGACCTGTCCGCCCGACTCCTGGGGTACACGCCATGACCGAGGTTTCGACAAGCTCAACCACTGGGGAGGGGTCACCTCTCGAAACCACTCGCCGCGAGTCGATGCTCGCGAAGATCGCCGACCTCGAGGCCGAGCACGCGAGGGCGGTGGCCGGCGGCGGCGAGAAGTACGTCGAGCGCCACCACTCCCGCGGCAAGCTGATGCCGCGCGAGCGGATCGAGCTGCTCGTCGACCCGGGCAGCGCCTTCCTCGAGCTCTCGCCCCTCGCCGGGTGGGGGTCGGACTTCACCGTCGGCGCCAGCGTGGTCACCGGCATCGGCGTCATCGAGGGGGTCGAGTGCATGATCACGGCCAACGACCCGTCGGTGAAGGGTGGCGCGAGCAACCCGTGGACGGTGAAGAAGATCTTCCGGGCCTCGCAGATCGCCGAGGAGAACCGCCTGCCGACGGTCGCCCTCGTCGAGTCCGGAGGTGCGGACCTGCCCACGCAGAAGGAGATCTTCATCCCTGGCGGCAAGCTGTTCCGCGACATCACCCGGTCCTCGGCTGCCGGCGTGCCCACGATCGCGCTGGTCTTCGGCAACTCCACCGCGGGCGGCGCCTACGTGCCGGGGATGAGCGACTACACCGTCATGGTCAAGGAACAGGCCAAGGTGTTCCTCGGTGGTCCCCCGCTGGTCAAGATGGCCACCGGTGAGGAGTCCGACGACGAGTCGCTCGGTGGTGCCGAGATGCACGCCCGCATCTCCGGGCTCGCGGACTACCTCGCGGCAGACGAGTACGACGCCCTGCGGATCGGCCGCCGGATCGTGGCCCGGCTGAACCGCCAGCGCCGTTCGGTGGTTGAGGAGCGAGCGTCAGCGAGCGTCTCGAAACCACGCGGATCAAGTGGTTTCGAGACAGGCGCTGCGCGCCTTCCTCAACCACCGAGAGGGTTCGCCGAGCCGGAGGGTGACGTCGAGACCCTTCTCGACCTCATCCCCACCGACCTCAAGGAGCCGTTCGACCCGCGCGAGGTGATCGCCCTGATCGCCGACGGCGTCTCGGAGGACAACGCAGTCGCCTTCGACGAGTTCAAGCCGCTCTACGGAAGCTCCCTGGTCACCGGGTGGGCGAAGATCCACGGCCATCAGATCGGCATCCTCGCCAACGCCCAGGGCGTGCTGTTCTCCGAGGAGGCACAGAAGGCCACGCAGTTCATCCAGCTCGCCAACCAGGTCGACGTACCCCTGCTCTTCCTGCACAACACCACCGGCTACATGGTCGGCAAGGAGTACGAGCAGGGCGGGATCATCAAGCACGGCGCCCAGATGATCAACGCGGTCAGCAACAGCACGGTGCCGCACATCTCCATCATCATGGGGGCGTCGTACGGCGCCGGGAACTACGGCATGAACGGCCGCGCCTACGACCCGCGGTTCCTGTTCACCTGGCCCAGCGCGAAGTCGGCGGTGATGGGTCCCGCCCAGCTCGCCGGCGTGCTCAGCATCGTCGCGAGGGCCGCCGCCGAGGCCAAGGGCAAGGAGTACGACGAGGAGGCCGACCAGGGCATGCGCGAGTTCGTGGAGGCCAGCGTCGAGGAGCAGAGCCTGCCCTTCTTCCTCTCCGGGATGCTGTACGACGACGGCGTCATCGACCCGCGTGACACCCGGACGATCCTCGGCATCTGCCTGTCCGTGATCACCGCCAACCGGCCCGTCGAGGGCACCGACCGCTTCGGCGTCTTCAGGATGTGACTGGGATGGTTTCGACAAGCGCAACCAGCGGGACCGGCGCGACCACCGTGCGTCGGCTGCTCGTCGCCAACCGCGGGGAGATCGCCCGCCGCGTCTTCGCGACCTGCCGACGGCTCGGCATCGAGACCGTGGCCGTCCACTCCGACGCGGACGACGATCTGCCGTTCGTCCGGGAGGCCGACGCGGCGTTCCGGCTCCCCGGCAACGCGCCTGCCGACACCTACCTGCGAGCCGACCTCGTCATCGAGGCGGCGCGCAGGACGGGGGCCGACGCGGTCCACCCCGGCTACGGCTTCCTGTCCGAGAACGCAGCGTTCGCCCGGGCCGTGATCGACGCCGGGCTCACCTGGGTGGGACCCCACCCGGACTCGATCGAGACGATGGGCTCGAAGATCGAGGCCAAGAAGCTGATGGGCGATGCCGGCGTGCCGGTGCTCGCCGAGCTGGAGCCCTCGGCGGTCGTGGAGGACGATCTGCCCGTCCTGGTGAAGGCCTCCGCCGGCGGCGGGGGCCGGGGCATGCGCATCGTGCGCTCCCTGCACACGCTGGCCGACGAGGTCGCGAAGGCCGAGTCGGAGGCGGCCTCTGCCTTCGGTGACGGCACGGTCTTCGTCGAGCCGTTCCTCGAGCACGGTCGACACGTCGAGGTCCAGGTGGTCGGCGACCGGCACGGCGACGTACTCGTGCTCGGCGAGCGTGACTGCTCCATCCAGCGTCGGCACCAGAAGGTCGTCGAGGAGTCGCCGGCGCCGGACATCGCCGCCGAGGTGGTCGCCGAGATGCACACCGCCGCACGCCGCGCCGCCGAGGCCATCGCGTACGTCGGCGCCGGCACCGTCGAGTTCCTCTACGACGCCGAGCGGGAGCGCTTCTTCTTCCTCGAGATGAACACCCGGCTCCAGGTGGAGCACCCCGTGACCGAGGCGGTCACGGGACTCGACCTCGTGGAGCTCCAGCTGCGCGTGGCCGAGGGCAGCGCTCTCGACGTCCAGGTCCCTGGGCCGCGCGGGCACGCCATCGAGGTGCGCCTCTACGCCGAGGACCCGGTGCACGACTGGCAGCCGCAGAGCGGACACCTCACCACCTTCGACCTGCCGGACCTCGTCGCGGAGCTCGGACCGTGGCCGGCGTACGGCGTCCGGCTCGACTCCGGCTTCGAGTCGGGGAGCGAGGTCTCGACGTACTACGACGCCATGCTCGCCAAGGTCATCGCGTGGGCGCCGACCCGGCGCGAGGCGGCCCGGATGCTGGCGAGCGCCCTCGCGCGGGCGAGGGTGCACGGCCTGGTCACCAACCGTGACCTGCTCGTGGCGATCCTGCGGGACCCGGAGTTCCTCGACGGACAGGTGAGCACTGACTTCTTCGACCGGCGGCCCGTCGTCGAGTCGACCCAGCCGACCGCACCCGACGAGCACCTGCTTCTCGCCGCTGCCGTGGCGCTGGCGGAGGACGACCGCGTGCGGCGTCGGGTCCAGGCCGGCGTCCCGGTCGCCTGGCGCAACGTCGTCTCGGCGCCGCAGCGCACGGTCTTCGCCGTGTCGACAGGCCCGACCGAGATGACCGAGCACGCCGTCGACTGGTTCGGCGGGCGCGAAGGCTACCGGCCGGCGACCGGTGACTGCCCGCGTGCTGGCGGCCTCGCCCTCGGAGGTGACGATCGAGGTCGACCGGATCAGCACGCGTGTCGACGTCACTCTCGCCGCGCCTGACCCGTCCGGCGCCCGCGACGTCTTCGTGGACGGGCCGACGGGTTCGGCGCACCTGCGTGCCCTGCCCCGGTTCATCGACCCGGCCGAGGCGGTGGCCAGCGGGTCGCTGCTCGCGCCGATGCCGGGCTCGGTGGTCTCGGTCGCCGTCACGTCCGGCGAGGAGGTGGCGGCGGGTGCCGCCGTACTCGTCCTGGAGGCGATGAAGATGCAGCACACGATCACCGCGCCGACGGACGGGGTCGTCAGCGACCTCGTGTCCGTGGGCGAGCAGGTGGCCGCGGGCGACGTGCTCGCGGTGGTTTCGACAAGCTCAACCAACGAAGACGCAAGCTCGACGGACCCAGGCTCGACGAACATCGGCCCAACCAAGAATGGCGAGGAGAACGAGTGATGAGCAGCTACACCGAGTCGGAGGAGCGCCAGACGCTGCGACGGGAGGTGACGAAGCTCGCGTCGTCGTACGGCCGGGAGTACTTCACCCGCTGCGCGCGCAACGGCGAGAAGACCACGGACCTGTGGCTCGCGATCGGCAAGGCGGGCTACCTCGGCATCAACATCCCCGAGGAGTACGGCGGCGGTGGTGGCGGCATCGGAGACGTCGCGGCGGTCTGCGAGGAGCTCGCGGCACAGGGCTGCCCGTTGCTGATGATGGTCGTCTCGCCGGCGATCTGCGGCACCGTGATCAGCCGCTTCGGGACCGACGAGCAGAAGCAGAAGTGGCTCCCCGGCATCTGCGACGGCACCGAGACGATGGCCTTCGCGATCACCGAGCCTGACGCCGGCACCAACTCGCACAACATCACCACGACCGCGCGGCGAGACGGGGACGAGTGGCTGCTCAAGGGCCAGAAGATCTACATCTCCGGCGTCGACGAGTCCAAGAACATGCTCGTCGTCAGCCGCGCCGAGGACGCCAAGACGGGCAAGCTCAAGCCCTGCCTGTTCGTCGTCCCCACCGACGCGCCCGGCCTCGAGCTTCACCCCGATCCCGATGGAGATCGTCAGCCCGGAGCAGCAGTTCCAGGTGTTCATCGACGACGTCCGCCTGCAGGCCGACGCCCTGGTCGGTGACGAGGACGCGGGGCTGGTCCAGCTCTTCGCCGGGCTCAACCCCGAGCGGATCATGGCGGCGTCCTTCTCGACCGGCCTCGCGCGCTTCGCGCTGGACCGGGCGACGGAGTACGTCAAGACGCGTGAGGTCTTCGGAGCGCCCATCGGCAGTCACCAGGGGATCGCGCACCCGCTGGCGCAGTCGAAGATCGAGATCGAGCTGGCCCGGCTGATGACGCAGAAGGCCGCGGCGCTCTACGAGGCGGGCGACGACATTGGCGCGGGCGAGGCGGCGAACATGGCGAAGTACGCCGCCGCCGAGGCCGCCTGCGACGCGGCGGATCGCGCCGTTCAGTCCCACGGAGGCAACGGCATCACCCAGGAGTACGGCGTGGCCGGGCTGCTCGTCGCCGCCCGGGCCGGCCGGATCGCCCCGGTCAGCCGCGAGATGATCCTGAACTACGTCGGGATGCACTCGCTGGGGCTGCCGAAGTCATACTGACTTGTCGGTGGTTGAGCTTGTCGAAACCACGCTTGGTTTCGACAAGCTCAACCAGCGGGCGCCAACGTCGTTGGGCGAGAGAGCGGAGGTAGTCCCATGCAGAGCAACGTCGAGACGGTGGAGCAGTACCTCGCCGACCTGCCGGAGGACCGTCGAGCCGCCGTCAGCGCCGTGCGCGACGCGGTCAACGCCAACCTTCCCGAGGGCTACGTCGAGCAGATGGACTGGGGGATGATCTCCTGGGTCGTCCCGCTCGAGACGAAGCCGGACACCTACAACGGCAAGCCGCTCTGCTACGCCGCCCTCGCCTCGCAGAAGAACCACATGGCCGTCTACCTGATGGGCCTCTACACCGACGGTCCCGAGCTCGGCTGGTTCAAGCAGCAGTACGCCGACCGGGGGCTGAAGCTCGACATGGGCAAGTCCTGCGTCCGCTTCAAGGGGCTCGACGACGTCCCGCTCGACGTGCTGGGCGAGTCCATCGGCATGATCCCGGTGGACGAGTTCATCGCCCGCCACGACGCAAGCAGAGGAGCACGATGACCGAGCTGGTGCACTTCGGCCTCACCGACGGGGTCGCCACCATCACCCTCGACTCACCCCACAACCGCAACGCTCTCTCCAGGCAGCTCCTCACCGAGCTCTTCGACGCCCTCGACCGGGCGGAGGAGGACCAGGACGCCCGGGTGGTGCTCATCCGTTCGGCCGACCGGGTCTTCTGCTCCGGCGCGGACCTGAGCGAGGCAGCCGGCGGCGGGATGGACGAGGGCACCAAGGCGCTGGTGGCGCTGCAGCGACGCCTGGTCACGCACGACCGTCCGGTGGTCACCCGGCTCGCCGGTCCGGTGCGCGCGGGTGGGCTGGGCATCGTCGCCTCGAGCGACGTCGTGCTGTGCAGCGACGACGTGACCTTCGCCTTCACCGAGAGCCGGCTGGCGCTGGCACCCGCGGTCATCTCGCTGACCGTCGTGCCCCGCCTCACCAGCCGTGCCGCGGCCGAGACCTTCCTCACCGGTCGCACGTTCGACGCCCGCGAGGCGGCGGCGATGGGCCTCGTGACCCGCGCCGTTCCCGGCGACGAGCTCGACGACGCCGTGACGGAGGTCTGCTCGGAGCTCAAGAAGGCTCACCCCCAGGGCCTGCGCGAGACCAAGGCGTTGCTGGCGCGCGACCTGCTCGCCCGCATCGACAGCCAGGCCGACGAGATGGCGGCGCTGAGCGCCAGGCTGTTCGGCTCCGACGAGGCCCGCGAGGCGATGACGGCGTTCCTGAACAGGAAGAAGTAGCCCGCTACGCGAGGCCGTGCGCCGGGAGCGACACCCAGCCGCGCACGAAGGCGGACTCGTGGCGGACGCCCGCGTCGGCATCGACCGTGACGTGCGGGTGTGCCGCGAACAGCTCCCCGACGGCGACCCGTGCCTGCAACCGGGCCAGGTGGTTGCCGATGCAGAAGTGCGGCCCGCTGCTGAAGGCCAGGTGCCGGCCCACCTCTCGCCGTACGTCGAGCCGGTCAGCCGTCTCGCCGTACTCCCGCGGGTCGCGGTTCGCGGAGCCGTACAGCATCAGCACCTTCTCGCCGGCCGGGATCTCGACGCCGTCCACCTCCACGTCCGCCAGCGTCGTCCGCGCCAGTCCCTGCACGGACGACTCGTAGCGCAGGCACTCCACCAGCGCGCCGGGCAGCAGGTCCGGGTCGGCGAGCACCGCCTCGCGCTGGTCCATGTGCTCGCCGGTGAGCTGGACGGTGTGCGAGATGAGCGCCGCGGTCGTGTCGGCACCGCCTGCTGCCACGACGAAGCAGAAACCGAGGATGTCCCAGTCGGACAGCCGTTCGCCGTCCAGCTCCGCGGTGACGAGCCTGCCCAGCAGGTCGTCGCCGGGATCCTCGCGAGAAGCGGTGATCGCGGCCGAGAAGTACTCGAACATCTCGCCGACCGCCTGGACGCCCGGGGCGGTCTGCCCGTCGGTGCCGGTCTCCCCCACGAGGGCATTGGCGTCGAACCCCTCGTTCTGGAGCCGCGTCAGCGCCTGCACCCAGGGGCCGAACCTCTCGCGGTCGGCCTCCGGAAGCCCGAACAGCTCGGCGAGCACCCAGGTGGGGACGGTGGCGGAGAACTCGGTGTGCAGGTCGACCGGTTCGCCGTCCGCGGCCCGGCGCGTCAGTTCCGAGATCCGGTCGCGGACGAACTCCCTGATGCCGTCCTCGAGCCGGGTCACGTGCCGCGGGGTGAAGGCGCGCCCGATCAATGCCCGCAGCCGGGTCTGCACCGGCGGGTCCAGCATCACGAGGGTCGGTGGCAGGCCGAGCTGGCCGATCTCGTCGTTGAAGAAGGTCACTCCGGAGGCGGAGGAGAACACCTCGGGGGTGCGCACGGCGTCCCAGATGTGCTCGAAGCGGGAGAGCACCCAGAACGCCGGAGCGCGGTGGTCGCGGGGGTGGTGGTGCACCGGCTCGTGGTCACGCAGCCAGGCGTAGCCCGGGTAGGGATCGGCCAGGAAGGCCGGGTCCAGCGGGTCGAACGTCGACGTCGACATGCAGCCTCGTAACAAAGTCCGTTAATAACAACTCACGTTAGTCTGCGGTGTCATGCCGAGAGACGCAACCCTCACCCGAGCCCGCTTGCTGCGCGCCGGTGAGCAGCGGTTCGCCCGCGACGGAGTAACCGGTGCACGGTTGAGCGACGTGGTGCGTGACGCCGAACAGGCGAACGACTCGGCGGTCGGCTACCACTTCGGCTCACGCCAGGGCCTGCTGGACGCGATCGTGAGCAAGCACGTCGTCGCGATGGACGAGCGGCGTGCGGTGCCGCCGCGGAGTGCGGGCATGCGCAGCCTGGTCGACGCCATCGTCCGCCCCACGGCTGACCTGCTCGGCTCCGAGGACGGGCGCGACTTCCTGCGGATCACCGAGCAGCTGGCCGACTGGTCGGGGGTCGGGTCAGGGCGTCCGGCGGCTCCGCTGCGCGGCATGGTGATCGGCACCCAGCTCGAGGCCCTCACCCGGCGACTGGGCGATCGGGTCGGCATGGCGCTCGCGCGTGAACGCGTCGCGCTGCTGGTCATCTTCCTGACCGGCGCGCTGGCGGCCAGGGCGCGGTCGGTCGAGGCGGGCCAGCGTCAACGGATGTCTCACGAGCGGTTCGTCGACCACCTCGTCGACGTGCTCACAGGTGCTCTCACCGCTCGAGCGACCGCATGACGAGGGTTGGGCAGCTCAGCCCAGCCACCTCCCTAGCCGGTCGAGCCCCTCGCTGATCTCCTCCGCGCTGCCGGCGAACGAGAGGCGCACGAACTCGTTGCCCCGCCTGGTGTCGAAGTCGATCCCGGGCGCCGTCGCAACCCCCGTGTCCTCCAGCAGGCGCAGGCACCAGGAGTGGGAGTCGTCGGTGAGGTGGCCGATGTCGGCGTAGACGTAGAACGCCCCGTCCGCCGGGGCCAACCGGTCGATGCCGAGCGTGGGCAGGCCATCGAGCAGCAGGGAGCGGTTGACGGCGTAGCGGGCCACGTGGCCGTCGAGCTCCGCATAGGACTCGGGGGTGAACGCGGCGATGGCGGCGTACTGGCTGAGGACCGGCGGGCAGATGGTGAAGTTGCCGGTGAGCACGTCTACGGGGCGCCGCAGGTCCTCCGGCACGAGCATCCAGCCCAGGCGCCAGCCGGTCATCGAGAAGTACTTGCTGAACGAGCCGAAGACGACGCCGGTGCGCGAGGTCTGCCACGCGCTCGAGGTCGGGACCCCGTAGGTGATGCCGTGGTAGATCTCGTCGCTGACCAGGCGGACCAGGTTCTCCTCGCACCATCGGGCGATCGCCGCCAGCTCCTCGGGCGGGACCATGGTGCCGGTGGGGTTGGCCGGGGACGCGAGCACCAGGCCGTGGACCGGCCCCTCGAGCGCCGCGAGCTGCTCGACCGTCGGCTGGAATCGGGTCTCGGCCCCACAGTCGATCTCCACCACCTCGCAGCCCAGGGCCGTGAGCACGTTGCGGTAGCAGGCGTAGCCCGGGCGCGCCATCACCACCCGGTCCCCGGGCTCGAACGCCGCCAGGAACGCGAGCAGGAACCCGCCTGAGGACCCGGTCGTGATCACGACGTCGTCGAGCGTCACGTCGATGCCCGACGTCCGCCGGTGATGCGCAGCGACCGCTTCGCGCAGACCGGGGACGCCGGTCGCCACGGTGTACCCCAGCACCTCCTCGTCCAGCAGGCGCTTGGCCTCCTCGCGCACCGCCTTCGGTGCGCCCGTCGACGGCTGGCCGGCCACGAAGTTCACCAGGTCGCCGTGCGTGAACTGGCGGCGCTGGGCGGCTGCGAGCAGGTCCATCACGTGGAACGGAGGTACGTTCGCCCGCTGCGCCACCTGCAGTCGCTGCTCCATGCGGCTCAGGCTAAGCCGTGGCGGAGTGTCGTCGATCAGGCGTCAGGACGCCGGCTCACTGGCGTTGTCGGCGATCCACAGGTCGATGAGCCCCCTGAAGTGGGCGACGAACTCCTCCCGCTCGTGGGGTGGGTACGTCGCCTGCACCGTCTGCCGCAGCAACCGGTCGAAGTCGTCGGATGACACCCACTCCCAGACCTGTTCGTCCAGGTGTGGCAGGTTCTCGGCGCACCACTCCCGGTACCGGTCGCTCTCGAAGTACTCGTCGGCGATCGCCAGGTAGGCCGTCATCTTCTCCTCGTAGGACAACCCCGGCTCGTCGGCGATCGCGAAGTAGCGAGCTGTCTCCAGGTCCATGTTGGACTTCCGACCGGTCACGACGCAGTACGTCGACCAGCGCACCAATGCCTTGATCGCCCACGGGAAGTAGTAGTGCAGCGAGGTCAGCGCCACGTCCGGGCAGGCGTTGGCGTAGTCGATCGGATAGACCTCGTCACCGACGACCAGCATCTCCGCGGAGTTGAACTCCCACTGGAAGAACGCGTTGACGATGCGACTCACCGCGGCTGTCTGCCATCCGGCACTGTCGGAGAGGAAGCCGTGGGACACGGCGTAGCGCTTGTGCATCGGCTGGTCGGGCCGGAAGTCCATCACCATCGTCTCCGGCCCGATGGACAGGGCACGGGCGAAGTGGTCGAAGTCGATGGTCGCCTGGAGATGCATCAGCATCTCCCCCGACTCGTCGTACGCACGGTGCAGGCCCCCGCGGTCCTCGATGCGGGAGACGCCGCGCCAGCCGCCACCGTCGAACGGCTTCATGTAGAGCGGGTAGCCCAGGTCGTCGGCGATCCGGTCGAGGTCGAAGGACTGGTTGTACCGCTCCGCGGTGTAGGCCCACCGCACGTTGTCCACCGGGTTCTTGTAGGGCACCAGCGTGGTTGCCGGCACCTTCAGGCCCAGCCGTACCAGCGCGCAGTAGGCGCTGTGCTTCTCCATGGACTGGAAGGTGAAGGGACTGTTGAGCAGATAGGTGCCGTTGACCAGCGCTGCCTTCTTCAGCCATTCACGGGGGTGGTAGTACCAGTGCGCCAGCCGGTCGATGACCAACGGTGTCCGCACGGGGTCGTTGAGCCCGAACGGCTCGATCGTCAGCCGCTCGCTGGAGACGGTGTGCTCGACGCCGTCATGGGTGATCGGCCCGACCATCTTCTGGATGGTCTCGAACGCGCGAGGCCAGTCCTCCTCGGCGCCGAGCAGTAGCCCGATCAAGTGGTCGCTCACCGACGCCCACCCCCTTCCGGCCCGCCCGGGGCCTCCAGCCGACATCGCCTCTCGACCTTGCCGTAGCACTCGCTGGATGTCCACGATGACCACGTGAAGACAGTCGATCGTTGGTTCTCGGACAGGCTCCAGCAGGAGCTCACCGTGGCGCGCTGGGGCCACTTCGGGACGCCGGTGCTGGTGTTCCCGACCGCCGGCGGTGACGCCGAGGAGATCGAGCGCCACAAGCTCGTGGACGCCTGCGCGGGGCTGCTCGAGGCGGGGCGCGTGAAGATCTACTCCTGCGACTCCGTCGCCGGCAGGGCGATGGCGAGCGCCACCGGAAGCCCGGAGTACCGGATGTGGCTGCTCAACCAGTTCCACCACGCCGTCCGCCAGGAGGTCGTTCCGGCCATCCACGCCGACCTGGGCGGCGCCGCCAACGCGTCGTCACGGCCGGTGCCTCGATCGGCGCGTTCAACGCGGTCGCCTTGCTGTGCCGGTTCCCCGACGCGTTCGAGGCCGCGATCGGGATGAGCGGCACCTTCCGACTCCAGCGGTTCCTCGAGGGTGCCTGGTCCGACGACCTCTACTTCTCCTCCCCGGTCGACTTCGTGCCCGGCCTGGAGGGCGACCACCTGGAGGTCCTTCGGCAGCGCCGGGTGATCCTCGCGTCCGGCGAAGGGGCCAACGAGGACATCGGCGAGTCCTGGGCACTTGCGGAGGTGCTCGGCGAGCAAGGGCGTGCCGAACCGCGTCGACTCCTGGGGGCCGGAGACGATCCACGACTGGCCGACGTGGTGGCGGATGCTGCCGCAGTACCTCGACGAGATCTGTCAGTGAGCGGGGCTCTGGCCTCACGACCGCGCGCCCAGCCGCTCGAGGAGCAGCGCCTCGGCCAGGCACGCAGAGGAGAAGTCGGCCAGGTGGAGGCTCTCGTTCGGGCCGTGGGCGCGGGTGTCGGGGTCCTCGACCCCCGTGATCAGGATCTCCGCATCGGGGAACGCCTCGGCGAACGGAGCGACGAACCCGACGGACCCACCGACCCCGATCTCGACCGTCGGCGCACCGAACGCTTCGGCGTACGCCGCCCTGGCCGCCACGTAGGCCGGACCCGTCGTGTCAGCCGAGTACCCCGCCGCCGAGCCACCGGCACTCACGGTGACCTCTGCACCCCACGGGGCGTGCGCGTGCAAGTGCGCGACGAGGGCCTCGCGGGCAGCCACCGGGTCGTCGCCAGGCGCGATCCGAAGCGTGAGCTTGGCCCGCGCCGAGGGCACCAGCAGCAGACCGGCATCGTCGACCGCGGGCGCGTCGATCGCGACGACGGACAGGGCCGGAGCCTTCCAGAGCCGTGAGGTCAGGGAGCCGTTGCCGAGCAGCGCAACGCCGTCGAGGATCCCCGCGTCGGCGCGGAACTGCTCCTCGGTGAGGTCCAGCGGGTCGGCGGTCCCACGCCCCAGACCCTCGACGGCCACGTCCCCGGCATCGGTGTGGCAGGTGGCGAGCAGCCGCGACAGCGCCGTGAGTGCGTCCGGTGTCGGCCCGCCGTACACCCCGTTGTGCAGCGCGTGACGCAGGGTGCGCACCTGCACGACGACGCTGACCCCGCCCCGCAACGACGTGGTCAGCGCAGGCACCCCGACCCGCCAGTTCGTGGAGTCGGCGAGCACGAGCACGTCGGCCGAGAGCCGCTCCCGGTGCTCGGCGAGGAGAGCCGCCAGGGTCGGGGAACCGATCTCCTCCTCCCCGTCGACCAGGACGGCGACCGACACACCGGGGTCCGCGCCTAGTGCACGCACCGCGGCGCAGTGCACCGCGATCCCGGCCTTGTCGTCGGCCGCGCCCCGTCCGTAGAGCCGCCCCTCGCGCTCGACCGGCTCGAAGGGATCGCTGCCCCACTGACCGAGGTCGCCTACGGGCTGCACGTCGTGGTGGGCGTAGAGCAGCACCGTCGGGGCGCCGGGAGGGCCTTCTTTGTGGCCGATCACCGCAGGGAGCCCTCCGTCGGCGGTCACGATGTCGACGTCGGTCAGTCCCGCCCCGCGGAGCTGGCGGACCACCTCGTCCGCGCTGGCCAGAAGGTGTGACCGCGCCGAGGCGTCTGCCGACACCGACGGGATGCGCACGAGGCGCTCCAGGTCGGCGCGCACGGTCGGCAGGACGGACTCGACCACGTCGCGGATCTGGTCCGCCGTACGCATCAGCGGCCTCTGCCCGGGGCACCCATTCGCCGCACCCTAGCGTGGGCAAAACGTCTGGTTAGAGTGACTGGCGTGCGCGTGATCTTCGTGGAGCCGAACTTTCCCCGCAACCAGCGCGAGTTCGTCCGGGCGCTGGCCTCGGTCGGTGCCGAGGTGATCGGCATCGGCGAGTCGCCGCAGGAGGCGCTGGACGACGAGCTGCGGGGCTGGATGCGGCACTACCACCAGGTGCCCAGCGTGGTCGACGTCGGGGCGATGACCGACGCCGTGCGATGGGTGCAGGACAAGGCGTGGGTGGACCGCCTGGAGTCCACCATCGAGGCGCACATCCTGCCCGTTGCCGAGGTGCGGGAGGCGTGCACCATTCCCGGCACGTCCGTACGGACGGCGTACCTGTGCCGCGACAAGCCGTCGATGAAGGACGCACTCCGTGCCGCGGGGGTGCCGACGGCCGCGTCGACCGCGGCCGACAATGCCGAGCAGGTGCAGCAGTTCGCGAACGCCGTGGGCTTCCCGCTGATCCTCAAGCCACGCAGCGGTGCCGGAGCAGCCGACACCACCCGGGTGGACGGCCACGACCAGCTCGGCCAGGTGCTGGCGTCCTTCGGCGACAAGGGCGTCGGCTCGATCGCGGTGGAGGAGTACGTCGAGGGGCACGAGGGTTTCTACGACACGCTCTCCATCGACGGTGCCCCGGCAGCCGACTTCGTGTGCCACTACTTCCCCAACGTGCTGGAGGCGATGCGGACGCGCTGGATCTCGCCGCAGTTCGTCTCCACCAACCGGGTCGAGTCGGTGGCGGACTACCAGCAGGTGCGTGAGATGGGCCAGCGGGTGGTCGAGGCCCTCGGGATCGGCACGAGCGCGACGCACATGGAGTGGTTCTTCGGCCCCAAGGGGCTGAAGTTCTCCGAGATCGGCTGTCGCCCGCCGGGGGTCGGCGCCTGGGACCTCTACTCCGCCGGGAACGATCTCGACCTCTATCGCGAGTGGGCGAACGCGATCGTGCACGGCACCGTGTCTGCCCAGCCCTCCCGACAGTTCGCCTCCGGCATCGTCGCCCTGAGGCCCGAGAGCGACGGACACATCACCGGCTACTCCGGCGTGGACGAGATCGCAGGGCCGGCACGGCGAGTGGGTCATCGACGCCCACTTCCCGGACCCCGGGACGCCGACCCAGGGACATGAGGCCGGGTACTTCGCCAACGCCTACGTCCGGATGCGACACCCCGACTTCGACGTACTCCGCGAGATGCTCGACGACGTCGGCCGGACCGTCACCGTGCACTCCACGTGAGCCCCCAGGTCACGCTGTTGGGTCCTCAGCCCCGTCCGCACCTGCAGCGGGCCTTCGGGGACCTCGATCCGGAGGCACGGGTGGCCATCGTGACCGCCGGGTGGCAGGAGCGCGAGGCCGACGACGCCGAGCTGCTGCAGGAGCTGGTGGGGCGGCCGACCGTCAACCTGGCGCTGCACGCGCGGCTGCTGGCGGTGTACGACGAGGACCGCGAGTACGCGCACGCCGAGCGCGAGCACGAGGCCGCGTTGGGCGAGCTGCGTCAGCTCTACCTGGTCCAGCTCGACCACGCGCTCGGTGCGGCGTACGACGTCGCCCGCCGCTCCGATGCCAGGCCCCGGCTGCGCGAACGGGCACTGACCGACGGCCTGCGCGTGGTGCAGCTGCTGGACGGGCAGCACCTGGAGCGCGTGGGCGAGCTCCAGCAGAAGTTCTACGACGCCTGGCGCCCCCAGGAGCGACCCGCGGTGGCCCGCCATCGCGAGGAGGTCCAGCACGTCCTCGAGGGATCCTCGGCGCTGGCGATCTCCGGTGGGCACGTCGGGGAGCTCGCCCGGGTGCTGCACCTGTTCCACGTGGCGCCGCACCTGCCACCTCGGGTGGCGGCCTGGTCGGCGGGGGCCATGGCCCTGACCGAGCGAGTGGTGCTGTTCCATGACTTCGTCCCGCACGGGGTTGCCCAGACCGAGGTGTACGGCGCAGGCATCGGCGTCGTGCCCGGCGTCGTGGCTCTCCCCCATGCCCGCCGTCGACTGCGGGTGGGCGACCCGATCCACATGTCGGTGCTGGCCCGCCGGTTCGCGCCCGCCCGCTGCCTCGTGCTCGACGACGCCACCCGGGTGCCGCTCGACGCGGAGTGCCGGCTGCCTCCGGAGGCCCGAGTGCTGGATCTCGAGGGGCACATCGCCACGCTCGAGGCGGCATGACCACCTCCGCCCCGAAGCGCAAGCTGGCGATCAACCGGCTCAAGGACCGCAAGCAGCTGGACGGAGCCGCGGTCGACCGGTTCCTGGCACGCAACGAGGTGCCGATCGTCGAAGGCGCTCGCTGCACGTTCCTGTATCGCGGTGACGCCGACGACGTCCTCCTCGTGCAGCGCGTGGTGGGGCTGCCCGAACAGATCCCCATGCGCCACTTGCGGGGCACCGACCTGTGGTACCTCGTGCTCGAGCTGCCCGAGCGCTCCCGAGTCAACTACCAGATCGAGGTGCGCCGCGGTGAGCACGTCGAGCGGTTCAACGATCCCCTCAACCCGAAGGTCTCCTACAGCCCGGTGGGCACGTCCTCGGTGTGCTTCGCACACGGCTACGAGACCCCGGAGTGGACGGAGCCCGACCCGACGGCACGCCAGGGCACGCTCGAGGAGATCGTGGTCCCGAGCCGGGCCCTGAAGCGCGACTGCCCGGTGACGATGTACCTGCCCGCACGGTTCCGCCGTACGTCGACGTACCCCTTGCTGGTGGTGCACGACGGTCCCGACTTCCTCCAGTACGCCGCCGCCAAGACCGTGCTCGACAACCTCATCGACCGCTTCGAGGTGGCCGAGACCGTGGTCGCCTTTCTGCACCCGGAGGACCGACTCACCGAGTACGCGAACTCGACCGCCCATTCGAGGTTCCTGACCCAGGAGCTCGTACCCCGCCTGGAGACCCAGCTGCCGTTGATGGGCAGGCCCTCGGGCCGCTGTCTGCTGGGCTCGAGCTTCGGCGGCGTCGCGTCGTTGTCCGCGGCAGTGAAGTCGCCGAGCACCTACGGGTCGCTGATCTTGATGTCGGGGTCGTTCGTCTTCACCGACATCGGCAACGACCACGGCGGCGGACCGGTCTTCGACCCGGTGGTCAAGTTCGTCAACCGGTACCGGGCGCGGCCGACGCGGGTCGCCGACCGGGTGTTCGTCAGCTGCGGTGTCTACGAACCGCTGATCGCCCCCAACCGTTCGATGGTGCCGACGTTCGAGTCCACCGGGATGACCACGCGCTTCGTCGAGACCCGTGACGGGCACAACTGGGAGAACTGGCGCGACACGCTCCGCGACGCCCTGTCATGGGTGTACCCGGGGGCTCAGAAGTTCGTCTACGAGTGATGGCCCGCGGGCAGCTCGCCGGAGCTAGAACATGTCCGGGCAGTACGGCGCCCGGTGCCACCCGAAGGCGGTCGAAGCGGCCGCGACGGCGCCGGCCGTGTGCTCGACGACGCGACCGACCCGGTGCAGCTGGGAGAGGGCCACGCCGCCCAGGTAGACGGTCCCGAGCTCGAGGACTCCCATCGAGATGTCGGGCTTCGACTCGACCCGCGTCACCTCGGCGTTCGAGCCGGCCGGGTTTCCGTCGGTGACGAACCGGTAGCGGCCCGAGTTGGCGGGCAGGATCGGGTCGTCCACCTCGATGACGAGGTCCACCCCGGCGGCGTACTGCCGGGCACGAAGGGCCGCCTCGACGTCGATGATGCGGAGGTACAGGTTGTCGGTGACGGACGTCTCGACCGCGCGCGCATCTGTCACGAGGTGGCGCAGCGGCTCGTCGAGCGGCGAGCTCCACAGCTTGAACGTGCGCGCGAGGTCGAGGTCGAGCAGGTAGCGCCAGATGGTGGCGTAGGCGGTGGCCTCCTCGGCCCACACCTCCTTCACGCGCACCTCGCCCGCGGGCTCCTCGTCGAAGTCGCTCTTGAAGCGGTACGTCGCGAACCCGTCGGCGTCGCCGGCCTCGTCGTAGTGCACGACGTAGCGCATCTCGGACGCGCCACCCCGTGCGAACGCCTTGTCGAAGACCGCGAACTCCCAGACGTCGTGGTCGCGCGCCATCGTGCCGGGCCGCTCGGGGCGCATGGACTCGTGCAGGCCGCGCGCGACCTTCAGGAACTGTTCCCGGGTCACCTCGTCGACCGAGCCCGACGTCCTGACGCCGGGGAGGAAGTGGAGGCGGCGATTCGTGCCGGTGAGCACGGCTCGGCTGCTCGCCGGGCCGTAGCCGAACCGCCCGTAGATCAGTGACTCCGACGACCACAGCGCGGCGAGCGGCTCGCCGCGCTTCGCCACCTGCTCGAGCTGGTGGACCATCATCTTCCTGAGCAGCCCGCGCCGGCGGTAGGGCGGCTGCACGGTGACGATGGTGACGCCTGCCGTCGGCACCGCCGCGCCGCCGGGAACCGTCAACAGACGGGCAAAGTCGCCACATGTCGCGACCCACCGGCGGCCGACCTTGAAGCCGAACATCCGCTTCTTGTCGAAGATCTTGCGATCGAGGTCCTTGAGCTCTGCGTGCGGCTCCTCCTGGAAGCCGCGCGAGATCGCCCGGTGGAACTCGCTGAAGGTCGCGTCGGTGAGGTACTTCAGCTGCGGCTCGACGAGATGCGGCGCGGTCGAACTCTTGGTCGGCATGGCCTCATTCCACCGGACGCACCCGACCGGGCCAAGTGGTTAACCCGGTGTCTGGCGCGGCGCTGTGGCCTTCGAGGCGGCGTGCCGACCGGCCCGCCGCCCGAAGTAGGAGCCTTCGGCGAGCTGGGTGCCCGAGGCGTAGCCCTTCCCGTCCTGGGCGATGTTGACCGCACACGCGCCGGCCGCGTAGAGCCCCTCGATCACCGAGCCGTCCTCGCGTTCCACCTGCCCGTCGAGCGCCGTACGCATGCCGCCCATGGTGAAGCCGGCGTACATCGCCTTGCCGAGCGTGAGGTCGTAGGCGCCCCAAGGTCCGGTGTCCTGAGGCTCGAGCCAGTCCGGGTGCTTGTGGAACTCGGGGTCCTCCTTGCGCGCGGCGTTCTCGTTGTACGACGCGAGCGTCTCGGCCAACGCACCGGCCGGGATCCCGAGCGCCTGCTCCATCTCCTCGACGGTCTCCCAGCCGTCGATGAACGGGCACAGGGGGAAGCTCGGGTGCTCGATGTGGGCCGAGTCCACGATCAGGTACGCCGCCTGGTCGGGCTGGTCCATCACGAAGCCGGACGTGCGCGAGTGGTAGGAGTCCTCCGCCACGAACCGCTTGCCCTCCTTGTTCACCACGATCCCGGTGACCAGCTGCGCCGGCGGGTAGAACGGCGCGGTGATGAACGCCTGCTCCATGAACCGAAGCTGCGCACCGGCGGAGGCGCCGAGCCGGATGCCCAGCCCGTCGTCGTAGGTCGAGGCGAGCGGAAAGAGCCGCGAACCGAGCTGGGGGGTGTACTCGGCGACCATCTTGTCGTTGCCGACGTAGCCGCCCGCCGCGATCACCACCGCCTTCGCGCGGATGACCCCGCGGTCGTCGTACTTCCGCCAGGCGACGCCGACGACGGCACCGCCCCCTTCGGGTCCGACATCGACCACGAGGTTGGTCGCACCCGTCTCGTAGCGCACCTCCGCGTCGGTCTCCGCCATCCGCTCGGCCAGGGCGTCGAGGACGATCTTGGCGCCGCCGGTGTCGCCGGGCTTGGGCACCTTGTGGCCGCGCGGTGCCGGCCGCGCCAGGTCGCGGAAGGGGTGGACCTTCTCGTTGCCGGTGAACATCAGGCCCTCGGTGCCCGGCTGGATCACGGCCTTCTGCTCGTAGAGGGACCGCTCGAACTCCATCCCGAGCGCTTCGATCCAGTCGAAGTGCTCCACGCTGTCCTCGCAGAACTCGCGGATCTTCGCCTCGTCGGGGTCGAGGCTGACCGCCATCAGGTACTTGAACATCTCCTCGGCGGAGTCCTCCACACCGGTCGCCTTCTGCACCGCTGTACCGCCGCCGAGGTAGAAGTGGCCACCGGCCATGGCGCTGGTCCCGCCGTACTCCGCGGCTCGCTCCAACAGCACCACGCTCGCCCCCGCGCGGGCCGCCTCGAGTGCGGCGCAGGCTCCCGCGATGCCGAACCCGACCACCACGACATCGACCTCGTCGCTCCACGTCTCGACGTCGGAGGCGTGCAGGAGCTCGGGGAGGTCCGTGGTCATGCCGGGAGTCTACGAACAAACTAGAACGAGTTCTAGTCCGCGAGCGTCGCCGTCCCTCCGCATCGGCGACCGGAACCGGCCGACCCATAGAATCGCACTCCGCACCCACAACCGCCGAGGCGCCACCCATGACACTCGACGTTGACACACTCGACCAGGTCCTCCTGGTCGGGACGGGTGTGCTGCTCCTCGCGATCCTGGCGGTGCGAGTCAGCGTGGGCTTCGGGCTGCCGACGCTGCTCCTGTACCTGCTGATGGGCGTCGCGCTGGGGGAGTCGGGACTCGGGCTGGCCTTCGACAACGCGGAGGTGGCCCACGCCCTCGGCTTCGCGGCGCTGATCCTCATCCTGGCCGAAGGTGGTCTGACGACTCCCTGGCCGGAGGTCAGACCGGTGATGCGGCTCGGGGTCTCGCTAGCGACCATCGGCGTCGCGGTGAGCGTGCTGGTGATGTCGGTGTTCGGCCACTACGTGCTCGGCCTGAGCTGGGAGCTCTCGATCCTGCTCGGCGCGATCACCTCGCCCACCGACGCGGCCGCGGTCTTCTCCGTGCTCAGGCGGGTGCCGTTGCCGCACCGGCTCACCGGCGCCCTGGAGGCCGAGTCCGGGCTCAACGACGCACCGACCGTCGTGCTGGTCACGCTGATCAGTGTCGGCGGGAGCCACGGCTTCCTCGGCTACGTCGGGGAGATCGCCCTGGAGCTCAGCGTGGGCGTCGCGGGCGGCCTTCTCGTCGGGTACGGCGGTGCCTTCCTGCTGCGTCGATCCGCGTTGCCGAGCTCTGGCCTGTACCCGTTGGCGGTGCTGTCCTTCGCGGTCCTCGCGTACGCCGGCTCGGCCGCGCTCCACGGCTCCGGATTCGCGGCCGTGTACGTCGCGGCGCTGATCCTGGGAAACGCCGAGCTGCCCCACCGGGCGGCCACGCGGTCGTTCTCGGAGGGAGTCGCCTGGCTCGCGCAGATCGGGCTGTTCGTGATGCTGGGCCTGCTGGTCAGCCCGAGTCGCATCGACCTGTCCACGGTGGCCATCGCCGTCGTCGCCGGGCTGGCCCTCACCTTCCTCGCGCGGCCGATCTCGGTGGCCGTGGCCGCGCTCGTGCAGCCGATGGCGCCACGCGAGCTGGCGTTCATCTCCTGGGCCGGCCTCCGAGGCGCGGTGCCGATCGTGCTGGCCACCATCCCGCTCGCAGAGGCCATCGACGGCGCGACGAGGTTGTTCGACATCGTGTTCGTGATCGTCGTGATCTACACGCTCCTCACCGGCCCGACGCTGCCGCTGGCGGCCAAGTTGCTCAAGGTGGCCCGCCGCAGCGAGCCGCGTGACCTCGAGGTGGAGGCGGCACCCCTGGAACGGATCGACGCCGACCTGCTGCAGGTGACCATCTCGCCGAAGTCGCTGATGCACGGTGTCGAGGTCGGGGAGCTGCGGCTGCCGCAGGGCTCGTCGGTCGCGTTGATCGTGCGGGACGGCAAGACGATGGTGCCCGAGCGTCGTACGGTCCTGAGGCGCGGTGACGACGTCCTCGTGGTCACCCCGCGCAAGGACCGGGAGGCCACCGAGCAGCGGTTGCGCGCCGTCTCGGTCGGCGGCCGGCTCGCGCAGTGGCTCGGCAAGAAGGCGCCGAGCTAGTCCCCGGACGGCAGCCTCAGTCGACCTCGACGCAGGTCGTGACCGGCCGTGGCAGGCGGATCCGGTCGGGGGCCTTCTTGTCCAGTCCCTTGAAGCGGTTGCCGACGATGACGTCGATGCCCGGTCCCAGGTCGGTCTCGGTGACCTGGACCCGCGTCCGCTGGCCGAAGGCGAGGGCCACCAGCCTGGCGGACGTGTCGTTGGGCGTGGTCGTCCAGACGACCACGCGGCGCACACCTGCGCTCCCGGGCGCGTTGCCGCTGTTGCCGGCCTTGAACCCTGCCGCCTCCACCTTCTCCAGCGTCTTCCCCGCGAGGCCCGACTTGCTGCCGGCGTTGAAGATGCTGACCTGGACCTCGCCGCGCCGGAGGAACCGCTGCACCTCCTTCTCGGTCTGCGAGCACGTCGGGTCCGAGGTCGAGCGGTCGGGCAAGGGAGCGAGCGCGGACTTGAACCCGTACACGGCCATCGCGCCCAGCACCAGCACGAGCACCACGAGGGTGATGCCGGTCGTCAGCCTGCGGCGGGTCAGGGTTCAGCCCTCGACGACGTGGACGCGGGCGTGCAGGACGTGGCGTTGCTGGAGGGCGGCCCGCAGCGCGCGGTGCAGCCCGTCCTCGAGGTAGAGGTCGTCGCGCCACTCGACCACGTGCGCGAACAGGTCACCGAAGAAGGTGGAGTCCTCGTCCAGCAGGGCGGCGAGCTGCAGGGTGTCCTTGGTCGTCACCAGCTCGTCGAGACGCACCGGTCGCGGTGGCAGCGCGGCCCAGTCACGGGCCTCCAGGCCATGGGCGGGGTAGGGCCGCCCATCGCCTACGCGCTTGAAGATCACGCGGTCATCATAAGGAGGGCCGCTGCCGCGGGTTGAGGCGCGAGCCGCGGAGGTCTCGAATCCCGGTCTACGCTGACGGCCATGACCGACGCCTCGGACCCGATCACTGCAGCGGTCGCGCCCGGCTACGCCTTCGAGGGGCCGGCGCTCGAGCTCGGCGGGCTGATGGTCGATGCGACCACCCTCTCCGGCGTACCCGTCAAGATCCCGCTGGGCATGCTGAACCGGCACGGCCTGGTGGCCGGCGCGACCGGCACCGGCAAGACCAAGACGCTGCAGCTGCTGGCCGAGCAGCTGTCGGACGCCGGTGTGCCCGTGTTCGCTGCCGACATCAAGGGTGACCTGTCCGGCCTGTCGGTCCCGGGACAGGAGAACCCCAAGATCACCGAGCGAGCGGCCTCGCTCGGGCAGGTGTGGCAGGGCCAGGGCTTCCCCGTGGAGTTCTTCGCGCTCGGCGGCCAGGGCATCGGTACGCCGCTCCGGGTCACCATGAGCGCCTTCGGGCCCACGCTGCTCTCCAAGGTGCTGGGGCTCAACGACACCCAGGAGTCCTCGCTCGGGCTGGTCTTCCACTACGCGGACAAGGCCGGTCTCCCGCTGCTCGACCTGCAGGACCTGCGCGAGGTGGTGAAGTACCTGACGTCCGACGAGGGCAAGGCCGATCTCAAGGACCTCGGTGGGCTCTCGAGCGCGACTGCCGGCGTGATCCTGCGTGAGCTGATCGCGTTCTCCGACCAGGGCGCGGACGCGTTCTTCGGAGAGCCCGAGTTCGAGACCGGCGACTTCCTTCGGGTCACCGACGACGGCAAGGGCTGGATCTCCCTGGTCGAGCTGCCCAACCTCCAGGACCGCCCCGCGGTGTTCTCCACGTTCCTGATGTGGTTGCTGGCCGACCTGTTCCACGACCTGCCCGAGGTGGGTGACGTGGACAAGCCCAAGCTGGTGTTCTTCTTCGACGAGGCGCACCTGCTGTTCGACGACGCGTCCGAGGCGTTCCTCGACGCGATCGCGCAGACGGTGCGGCTGATCCGCTCCAAGGGCGTGGGCGTCTTCTTCGTGACCCAGTCGCCGACGGACGTGCCCGACGACGTACTCGCCCAGCTCGGGTCGCGGGTCCAGCACCAGCTGCGAGCTGCGACGCCCAACGACGCCAAGGCGCTCAAGCAGACGGTGAACACCTACCCGCACTCGGCGTACGACGACCTCGGCGCGGTGATCCTCTCCCTCGGCATCGGCGAGGCGGTCGTCACCGTGATGAACGAGCGCGGCGCGCCCACTCCGGTCGCGTGGACCCGCCTGCGCGCCCCCGAGTCACTGATGGGTCCGGCGGACCCGGCGGCCATGGAGCAGGCGGTGAAGGGCTCTCCCCTCCATGCCAAGTACGCCGAGACCGTCGACCGCGAGTCCGCGCGGGAGAAGCTCGCCGCGAAGCTCGAGGCCGGGGCCGCCAAGGCGCAGGCGGAGCAGCCAGACCGACGCGACCGATGCTTTGCGGCGGGAGGGCGACCGCGCGGCGTCGCGCAGCCGCACACGTTCGCGGGCGAAGGACAAGTCGGTCGTCGAGGAGGTCCTCACCTCCTCCACGGCACGCGAGCTCGGCCGCACGGCAGTCCGCGAGATCTTCCGCGGCATCTTCAAGACCGGCCGCCGCTGAGCCGTCCTCCGGTCTGCTCCACCGCACCGGGGCCGTGGACCGTCACCGGCCTCAGGAGTAGGCAGGGGGAGGGCGCGGAGACACCGCGTCCGAGCGAGGAGAGCAATGAGCGTACTCATGACCATGCGAGTCTCGGGTGACCCCAAGGCGATCGAGCAGACCGCCCCGGAAGTGCTGAAGAGCGTCGTGGACCGGGCCAAGTCGCTCGGCGCCACCCAGCACCACTTCTACGGCAGCGACAAGGAGCTGCTGGTGATCGATGAGTGGCCCGACGAGCAGACCTTCCAGAAGTTCTTCGAGACCACTCCTGAGGTCAAGGAGATCATGGACCGGGCAGGAGCCGGCGAACCGGAGATCAGCTTCTGGCACCACCTCGACGTGGACGACGACATCGGCTGATCCGAAGTCGTGCTGCGCGCGCACGGCGCCGGGGCAGGGGCCCGGCACTGTGCGAGCGCCGGGTCCACTGGTAGAAGCATCGTGTGACCCCTGACGACCTGGCCGACATCGAGGCCATCAAGCAGCTCAAGTACCGCTACCTGCGCACCCTCGACCTCAAGCAGTGGGACGACTTCGCCGAGTGCTTCGTCCCCGAGGCGACCGGTGACTACGCCGGACTGGCCTTCGAGGACCGTGACGCGCTGGTGGCCTACATGCGCGAGAACCTGGGCGAGGGCCTGATCTCGATGCACCATGCCCACCATCCCGAGATCAGCGTGGACGGCGACTCGGCCGAGGGCCGGTGGTACCTCGAGGACAAGGTGATCGTCCCCGACTTCGACTTCGTCCTCGAGGGCGCGGCCTTCTACACCGACCGCTACGCCCGCACGCCCGACGGCTGGCGGATCACGCACACCGGCTACCGGCGCACCTACGAGGTCACCATGTCGACGGCCGACCTGGCGTCGTACAAGGTGAAGCGCGGGACGGCGTACGACGCTGGTCGATCCGCCGGCTGAGCTCCGCTGGTTGAGCTTGTCGAAACCAAGGCCCGCAACCCACCGCCGGTTGAGCTTGTCGAAACCAGCGGCCGCAACCCCGGACTACGCTCGAACCCGTGCCGGCCCTTCGACTCATCCCCGCGAAGCCGGCCCGCGCCGTACAGCGTCGGCTCGGCCTGGCGCTCCGCACCCGCGTGGCCGGGGAGGACGCACCCGAGCGGGCGCAGCGGATCTGGGGCGCCGAGGGGGAGCGCTGGTTCACCTCCGACGACCCCATCTGGCGGGTGAACGCCGACGCCGCGATGTTCCCGGGTGGGCTCGCCGCGCTGCTCCTCCAGTCCCTGCACCCGATGGCGATGGCCGGGGTGGCCGGGCACAGCGGCTACAAGGGTGATCCGTGGGGTCGGCTGCAGCGCACCAGTCACTACCTCGCAGTCACGACCTTCGGCACGGTTGCTGACGCCGAGCAGGCGATCGCACACGTGCGCTCCGTGCACCGCCGGGTGCGGGGCACCGACGAGCATGGTCGGCCCTACGCCGCGGACGACCCGCACCTGCTGCGCTGGGTGCACGTCGCCGAGATCTGGTCGTTCCTCGCGGCCTTCCAGTCGTACGCCGCCGAGCCTCTCAGCCCCGCTGATGCCGATCTGTTCGTCCACCAGACTGCCCGGGCCGCCTCGCAGCTCGGAGCCACCGACCTGCCGCACACGGTGGCGGAGCTCGACGCGGTCATCGAGGGCTACCGGCCCGAGCTGGAGGCAACCGTCGCCGCCCGGGAGGCCACGCGCTTCATGCTGCTCAACCCACCGTTGCCGCTGGTCCTCCGACCCGGGTACGCGCTGATCGCGGCAGGTGCCGTGGCCCTGCTCCCCGAGTGGGCGCGAGAGTCGCTGGGTCTGCCTCTCCGCGGACCGGGGCTTGCAGTGGCCAGCCGCGCCGGCGCGGTCTCCGCCTCCCTGGTGCGCTGGGGGATGGCCGGCCTCGAGGACCGACGGCCGGGCGACCGCGCGGCCAGGTAGCGCCCGAGTCGGCCGGTCCGTCGGCGGGTGCAGGATGTCGGCATGAGAACGATCGATCACTGGATCGCGGGCAAGCACACCGAGGGCGGGGGCGAGCGCACGTCGCCCGTCTTCAACCCCGCCACCGGTCAACAGCAGGCGGAGCTGCGCCTCGGTAGCCCGGCCGACGTCGAGTCGGCGATCGCGGCTGCCCGCGACGCGTTCCCGGACTGGTCGCAGACGTCGATCAGCCAGCGGACCAAGGTGATGTTCGCGTTCCGCGAGCTCGTCAACTCCCGGGCGCACGAGCTCGCGGAGGTGATCACCGACGAGCACGGCAAGGTCCTCTCCGACGCGCTCGGCGAGGTGCAGCGCGGGCTGGAGGTCGTGGAGTTCGCCTGCGGCATCCCGAGCCTGCTCAAGGGTGACTACTCCGACCAGGTCTCGACAGACGTCGACACCTGGTCCTTCCGGGAGCCGCTGGGCGTCGCTGCCGGCATCACGCCGTTCAACTTCCCGGCGATGGTCCCGATGTGGATGTTCCCGGTCGCGATCGCCTGCGGGAACACCTTCGTGCTCAAGCCCAGCGAGCGCGACCCCTCCGCGTCGATGCTGCTGGCACGGATGTGGCAGGAGGCCGGTCTCCCGGACGGCGTGTTCAACGTGGTGCACGGCGACAAGGTCGCGGTCGACACGATCCTGGACTCTCCGGACGTGGCGGCGGTTTCCTTCGTGGGCTCGACCCCCGTCGCGAGGTACATCCACGAGCGGGGTACGGCGAACGGCAAACGGGTCCAGGCGCTCGGCGGTGCGAAGAACCACGCGATCGTCCTGCCCGACGCCGACGTGGAGTTCGCGGCCGACCACCTCGCCGCTGCGGCATTCGGGTCGGCCGGTGAGCGGTGCATGGCGATCTCGGCAGCCGTCACCGTCGGCGACGTCGGCGACCGCCTCGTCGGAGCCGTCACCGAACGTGCCCGTGCGGTCAGGGTCGGCAGTGGCCGGGACAGCGACAGCGAGATGGGTCCGGTCGTGACCCGCGAGGCACAGCGCCGCATCGAGGGCCTGATCGGCAGCGGCGAGGAGCAGGGCGCGCGCGTCGCGGTCGACGGCCGCGGCCACACGGTGCCCGGTCACGAGCACGGCTTCTTCGTCGGCCCCACCGTGCTCGACGATGTCTCGACCGACATGGACGTCTACACCCAGGAGATCTTCGGCCCGGTGCTCTCGGTGGTCCGGACCGACTCCGTCGACGAGGCGATCGCCCTCGTCAACGCCAACCCCTACGGCAACGGCACCGCGATCTTCACCAACAGCGGTGAGGCCGCGCGACGCTTCCAGCGAGGAGTCCACGTCGGGATGATCGGGATCAACGTGCCGGTCCCCGTGCCGATGGCCTACTACTCCTTCGGCGGCTGGAAGGACTCGTTGTTCGGCGACAAGCACGTCCACGGCCCTGAGGGAGTCAGCTTCTACACCCGGGCCAAGGTGGTCACCGCGCGGTGGCCCCGGACCGAGCACGCCAGCGAGGCCAGCTTCCACTTCCCGACCTCGAAGTGATCCAGCGGACCGTCGGCACGGCCTGGACAGTCGGCCTCGTGTGCGGGAATCGACTGCCGACCATGAGATCGCACGTTGTGTGGCGGAGGATGCGGGATTCGAACCCGCGAGGGCTGTTAACCCAACCCGCTTTCCAAGCGAGCGCCATAGGCCACTAGGCGAATCCTCCGCCGGAGAGGCTACCTGCTCGCCTTCCTCGCGGAGAAATCGCTCCGATCGGGCCGTGCGTCATACGTTCTGGCTGCTCCCACAACCGGCTCGTATGACCTAGCGCGAGACGTCATACGCCCTGGCTGCCCGGGCGACCAGCTCGTATGACGTCCCGGGCCGACGAGGCATCCGGTCCCCGATTGGCCGCAACGAAACCGACCTCCTAGACTCTCGGCCAACCCCCCATGCGGCGGTATCTCACCGAATCCCCCAGGGCCGGAAGGCAGCAAGGGCAGGCGGGCTCTATCGGGTGCATGGGGGGCCTCTTCGTCTCCTGGTGCTCAGGTCGCGCTCGGCTCGAGCGCGCGGTCGCGGACGAGCTCCATCAGGGCCGGCGCATCGTGCGACACCAGGTGCTGCTTCGACTGGGGCGTGCTCCAGATCTTCTCGAGCATCGGCACGAACGCCTCGGCGTCCTCCGTAGACGCGAAGTCCAGGTCGACGGTGACTTGGTGCGCGTCCCCGACCTGGCGGCAGATGCGGTAGGACCGCACCTTGTTGTCGGCACGGAACTGCTCGTACTTGTCGAACGCCTGCTGCCAGCTGTCGTAGTCGCGGACGGTGTTCTGGATGTGCAACGTGGTCATGACGGTCTCCTTGTCGTTGGGGAGTCCAGAGTCGGACCGCTGACCCCGCGCGCAACATCCCCGATCCTGGGGGTCTTTCCCGCCGTACGCTGAGCGCGTGCCGACAGCGTCGTCGAGCCTGGACCGGATCGGGCGGCTGTGCCGCGGATCGCTCACGGCCAAGGGGCTGCGCGAGGCTGTCCTGGCCGAGGTACGACGAGTGGTGCCGTTCGACGCCTACCTGTTCTCGCTCACTGATCCGTTGACGCGCGTCGGCACCTCGCCGCTGGCCGACGTGCCGATGCTTCCCTGGCCGCGACTGCCAGCCCTGATCCGGGCGCGGTACCTGACCCGGCTGAACCGCTGGCCGGAGCTCCTCGAGGCCAAGGTCGCCTCGACCTCGCTCCTGGTCGCCACGGACGGCGACCCGTCCCGATCGCTCCTCTGGCGCGAGGTGCAGCGTGACCTCGGCGTCGTCGACGTCGCCGTCGCGGCGTTCGGCGACCGGCACGGCAGCTGGGGCCTCCTCGATCTGTGGCGCACGGACCGCGCGTTCACCCGCGACGAGCTGCGGTTCCTCGGAACGCTGGCGCCGTACGTCGTACCGGGACTCCGCTCGGCGCTGGCGCGGACCTTCGTCGACGCCCACGAGCAGCTGCTGCCAGTGGGTCCCGCGGTGCTCGTGCTCGACGCGGACCTGCAAGTCCGTTCGCAGACGGCCGCGGCAGCCGAAGCACTGCTGAGGCTCAACCCTCCCGACGAGCCGATGACCCCCATCCCGGCAGCGGCGTACAACGTGGCCGCGGCGCTGGTGGCCGCCGAGCACGGCGTACCGGTCGGCGAGCCGTGGTCCCGCGTCCACCTCGGGGGTAGCCGCTGGGTCACCGTGAAGGCCGACCGCATGGGGCCGGAGGCCGAGGGCGACCGGCGGGACATCGCGGTGTCGATCGAGCCGAGCACGCCGGCCGAGCGCAGCGACCTGTTCGCCCGGGTGCACGGGCTGTCGGCTCGTGAGTCGGAGGTGCTGGGACTACTGGGGAGTGGTCTGTCCTCGCACGAGGTGGCGGAGCGGCTGGTGCTGTCGGAGCACACCGTGAACGACCATGTGAAGGCCGTGCTGGAGAAGAGCGGTGCACGGACCCGTCAGGTGCTGATGTCCCGTGCCCTGGGTGCGGCGTGACCCCTGCTCGCGGGCGATGGTGGCACCCTGCCCGGATGTCGGCGGGGCTGGTTAGGGTGCCTGTGTGGAGCCATCCCTCGCCCTGTACCGCCGCTACCGGCCGGAGACGTTCGCCGAGGTGATCGGGCAGGACCACGTCACCGAGCCCTTGCGTGCGGCGCTGGCGAACAACCGGGTCAACCACGCCTATCTCTTCTCGGGTCCCCGTGGTTGCGGCAAGACGACGAGCGCGCGGATCCTCGCCCGGGCCCTGAACTGCGAGAAGGCCCCGGTCGCCGATCCGTGCGGGGAGTGCCGGTCCTGCCGCGACCTCGCGCGTGGAGGGCCGGGATCGGTCGACGTCATCGAGATCGACGCCGCCAGCCACGGTGGCGTGGACGATGCGCGTGACCTGCGCGAACGCGCCTTCTTCGCCCCGGTCAGCAGCCGCTACAAGGTCTACATCATCGACGAGGCCCACATGGTCAGCACGCAGGGCTTCAACGCCCTGCTCAAGCTGGTCGAGGAGCCGCCCGAGCACCTGCGGTTCATCTTCGCCACCACCGAGCCGGAGAAGGTCATCCCGACCATCCGCTCGCGCACCCACCACTACCCGTTCCGGCTGATCCCGCCGCGCACGCTCTCGGACTACCTCGCGGAGCTGTGCGAGAAGGAGGGCGTCACGATCGACCCGGCAGCCTTGCCGCTCGTCGTACGCGCCGGTGCGGGCTCTGCCCGTGACTCGTTGTCCGTCCTCGACCAGCTGCTCGGTGGAGCGGGTCCGGGCGGGGTGACGTACGACGTCGCCACCAACCTCCTCGGCTACACCCCCGACAACCTTCTCGACGAGGTCGTCGACGCGTTCGCGGCGGCCGACGGCGGCGGGGTCTTCGGCGTCGTCGACAAGGTCATCGAGACCGGCCAGGACCCGCGCCGGTTCACCGAGGACGTGCTGCGCCGGCTGCGTGACCTCGTGATCATTGCCGCCGTTCCGGACGCGCCCGCGACGGGGCTCATCGACGCGCCGGAGGACCAGGCCGAGCGGCTGGTCGCTCAGGCCGCCCGGTTCGGCAAGGCCGAGCTCGTGCGCGCGGCCGACATCGTGGCCGAGGGGCTGACCGAGATGCGGGGCGCCACGACCCCGCGACTGCTGCTCGAGCTCGTCTGTGCGCGGGTGCTGCTGCCTGCGGCTGACCACGACTCGCTCGGTCTCGGGGCGCGCATGGACCGACTGGAGAGGCGGATCTCGGTGGCGGGCGGCGCCTCCGAGACAGGCGTCGCCTCCCGCGGGCGTGGCGCCGACTTCCGCGGGGGTGACCACTCGGTCGCAACCACTCCAGCGGCGCCTCCGGCGCAGGGGGAGGGCCAGTCCCATCCACGCTCCCTCCCGGCCACCCCCGCTCCCGCCGTCGCCGAGGACGCTCCCGCCGCTCCCGTGCCGCCGCCAACTCGACCCGAACGCACCGCTCCCGCCGCCGCGGAGGCCGGCGCCGCTGCCGTCGCCGCCGAGGCTCCGCCTCCGCTGCCCCCAGGCCCGAGGCCGCGCCGAACCGACCCAGGCTCCCGCGCCCAGCGGGGCGCTGTCCCTCGCCGACGTGCGCCGGATCTGGCCCGACCTGCTCGAGCAGGTCAAGAAGATGCGTCGGTTCACCTGGATCCTGCTCAGCCAGAACGCGCAGGTGATCGGGGTGGACGCGGACAGCCTGACCGTGGGCTTCAAGACGGCCGGTGCGCGGGACTCGTTCGTCGGCGGGGGCAGCGAGGAGATCCTGCGCCAGGCGGCCATCGACATGATCGGTGCCGACTGGAAGATCGAGGTGGCCGTGGATCCCTCCGCCCAGCCCGGTTCCGAGTCCGCGCCGAGGGTCAGCCGTCCGGCGGTCCAGCCGTCCCTGCCCCAGTCGAGCGAGCAGCCCAGCGAGCAGTCGAGCGAGCCGCCGCCGAGCGCGCCGCCTCCGGGGGCAGGCGACGAGGCCGCGCCGCGTGGTGAGCCGCCCGCGTCGGGGTCCGGAGCCAGGCCGGAGTCGATCGCCGCTGCGCGGTCGAACATCTCGCCCACGCGCAACGGCGACGAGCCGGCCCCGCCGAGCGGGCCCGATCTCGACGCCGACGCCCATCGTGACGACCCCGCCGCCGACGACCACGGACTCGACAGCACCGAGCTGCTCGCGCGCGAGCTCGGGGCCACCGTGATCGAAGAGATCCCGCACGACTGACCCTGTCCGGCTGCAACGACGATGACGACCACTGACACGAACACAGGACCAGGAGCGACCAGATGAGCGACAGCAACCCCTTCGGCAGCCTCGGGGGCGAGGGCGGGTTCGACCTGAACGCCATGCTCGAGCAGGCCCAGCAGATGCAGTCCCAGCTGGTCGCGGCCCAGGAGGAGCTCGCCGCGACCACGGTCGAGGGTGCGGCCGGCGGCGTCACCGTCAAGCTCACCGGCACCGGCGAGCTGACCGAGGTCGGCTTCACGCCGGGCGCCTTCGACGCCGGTGACGCAGAGTCCCTCAGCGACCTGGGCGATCTGGTGGTGGCGGCCTACCGCGACGGCAAGGCGAAGGTCGACGAGCTCGCGGCTCGCACCCTGGGCCCGCTCGCCGGGGGTGGCTTCGGCGACGACGACAAGGGCGGGCTTCCGCCAGGTGGACCAGGCGGCTTCGGTGTATGAGGGCGTCCTCCAGGACCTGATCGACGAGCTCGCCCGGTTGCCGGGCGTGGGACCCAAGGGCGCGCAGAGGATCGCGTTCCACCTGCTGGCGGCCGACCCCGCCGACGTACGCCGCCTAGCGGACGTGCTCGTCGAGATGAAGGCGAAGGCCACCTTCTGCAAGGTCTGCGGCAACGTGTCCCAGGCCGAGCTGTGCCGGATCTGCAGCGACGAGCGGCGCGACCCGACGCTGATCTGCGTGGTCGAGGAGCCGAAGGACGTCGTCGCGATCGAGCGGACACGCGAGTTCCGCGGGCGCTACCACGTGCTCGGCGGGGCGATCTCGCCGCTCGAGGGCATCGGACCCGAGCAGCTGCGCATCCGCGAGCTGATGGGTCGGTTGGCCGACGGGACGGTCACGGAGGTCATCCTCGCGACCGATCCCAACATCGAGGGCGACGCGACCGCGGCATATCTCAGCAGAAACTTGGCCGCGATGGACTTGCGCGTGACCCGTCTGGCGAGTGGACTGCCCGTAGGTGGGGACCTCGAGTATGCCGACGAGGTGACCTTGGGACGCGCATTCGCAGGGAGGCGGAACGCCGGTGACTGAAGAACTTGACCCGGATCTCGAGGAGTTCGCGCAGCAGATCGCGGACGCCGTCGAGTCATTCCTGCTTGCCCTGCAGGCGATGTCACGGGAGAAGAACCCCGGCACCGTCGTACCCCTGCTGTTGGTCGAGGTCAGCCAGATCCTCTTCGCCGGGGCCCGACTCGGTGCCCAGCGGGACTTCACCCCGTCCGCGGAATACCAGCCCGACGTCGGACCCGACCCCGACCTCGACGCCATGCGGCTGCGGTTCGCCCGGCTGCTCGACAGCGTCGACACCTACACCTACAACTTCGAGCCCTACGCGCCGGAGATCGTCGAGGCACAGCTGTCCGACGACGTGACGGCGATCGCCATGGACGTGTCCAACGGCCTGCGCCACTACCGGGCCGGCAACGTCGCGGAGGCGCTCTGGTGGTGGCAGTACTCCTACGTCGCCGACTGGGGCAACCTGGCCAGCGCGGCGCTGCGGGCGTTGCAGTCGGTGGTCGCCCACGACCGGCTCGACGCCGAGTTCGAGAGCGAGAGCGAGCAGATCGCGGCCGCGGAGGCCGTGCTGGACACCGGTGAGCCCGTCGGCTGAGCCCACGTAGAATCGTCGGCGGCCTGCGAGGGAAGGCCGCGACCGATCACTCGAGGAGGGCAGCACCGTGGGCATCGTGGTGCAGAAGTACGGCGGCTCGTCGCTGTCCGACGCCTCGGCCATCAAGCGGGTCGCCCGCAGGATCGTGGAAGTGAAGAAGGCCGGCCATGACGTCGTCGTCGCGGTCTCGGCCATGGGGGACACCACCGACGAGCTGCTCGACCTCGCCGAGGGCGTCAGCCCGCTGCCCCCCGCACGCGAGCTCGACATGCTGCTCACCGCCGGTGAGCGGATCTCGATGGCGCTGGTCGCGATGGCGATCTCCGACCTCGGGTTCACCGCGCGGTCGTTCACCGGCTCGCAGGCCGGGGTGATCACCGACTCGGTCCACGGCAAGGCCAAGATCATCGACGTCACGCCGGGCCGCATCTCCGCGGCGATCGACGAGGGCCACATCGTGATCGTTGCCGGGTTCCAGGGCGTCAGCCAGGACACCAAGGAGATCACCACCCTCGGCCGCGGCGGCACCGACACCACCGCGGTCGCGCTGGCCGCGGCGCTCCAGGCCGAGGTCTGCGAGATCTACACCGACGTCGACGGGGTCTTCACCGCCGATCCGCGCATCGTCCCGTCTGCCCGCAAGCTCGACAGGGTCACCTACGAGGAGATGCTCGAGCTGGCGGCGTGTGGCGCGAAGATCCTGCACCTGCGGTGCGTTGAATACGCCCGCCGCTACGACATTCCGATCCACGTGCGGTCCTCCTTCAGCCAGCTCGATGGCACGCTGGTAGAGGGCAGCATCAACGACGAGGCCCATCAGGAGGCCACCATGGAGCAGGCCATCATCGCCGGCGTCGCGCACGACCGGAGCGAGGCGAAGATCACGGTGGTCGGCGTACCCGACAAGGTCGGTGAGGCTGCGCGCATCTTCGACGCGTTGTCCCGCGCGCAGATCAACCTCGACATGATCGTCCAGAACGTCTCCGCGGCGATGACGAACCTGACCGACATCTCCTTCACGCTCCCGCGCACCGACGGCCAGACCGCGATGGCGGCGCTCGACGGTCTCAAGGACGAGGTCGGGTTCGACTCGCTGCTCTACGACGACAAGATCGGCAAGGTCTCGCTGATCGGCGCCGGCATGCGCTCGCACCCAGGTGTGACCGCGAAGTTCTTCACGGCGATCGCCGAGGCCGGGGTCAACATCGGGATGATCTCGACCTCGGAGATCCGCATCTCCGTCGTGGTCGACGAGGCCGACGTCGACGCGGCGGTGGCGGCCACGCACACCGCGTTCGACCTCGACGCCGACGAGGTCGAGGCAGTCGTCTACGGCGGGACCGGACGGTAGTCATGGGTGTCCGCATCGGCATCGTCGGCGCCACCGGTCAGGTGGGCGTCGCCCTGCGCCAGATCCTGCTCGAGCGCGCCCCGTTCAACTCGATCGGCCCTGCTGACGAGATCCGGTTCTTCGCCTCGGCGCGCTCGGCCGGCACGGTGCTGCCGTACGGCGACCGCGAGGTCACCGTCGAGGACGCGTCCACCGCCGACCCGAGCGGCCTCGACATCGCGCTGTTCTCCGCCGGCGCCACCACGTCGCGCGCTCTGGCACCCAGGTTCGCCGAGGCCGGCGTGACCGTGGTCGACAACTCCTCGGCCTGGCGGATGGATCCCGACGTGCCGCTGGTGGTCAGCGAGGTCAACCCGCAGGCGGTCGCGGACGCCCGCAAGGGGATCATCGCCAACCCCAACTGCACGACGATGGCCGCGATGCCGGTGCTCAAGCCGCTGCACGACGAGGCCGGGCTGGTGCGGCTGATCGCCTCGACCTACCAGGCCGTCTCCGGTTCAGGAGTCGCCGGGGTCGACGAGCTCGCCACCCAGATCGAGGCCGCAGGTGACAAGGCGCGCGAGCTCTCCTACGACGGCTCGGCGATCGCCTTCCCGCCCCCGGTGAAGTACCAGCGCACCATCGCCTACAACGTCGTCCCCCTCGCCGGCTCGATCGTGGACGACGGTCTCGACGAGACCGACGAGGAGAAGAAGCTGCGCAACGAGTCGCGCAAGATCCTCGACATCCCCGACCTGCTCGTCTCCGGCATCTGCGTGCGCGTGCCCGTCTTCACCGGTCACTCGCTGGCCATCAACGCCGAGTTCGCCTCACCCCTGCCGGTGGAGCGTGCCCGGGAGATCCTGGCGTCCGCCCCAGGGGTCGAGCTCAGCGACATCCCGACGCCGTTGCAGGCCGCCGGCAAGGACCCGTCGTACGTCGGCCGCCTCCGTCACGACCCGGGCGTCCCCGACCAGCGCGGACTCGCGCTGTTCATCAGCAACGACAACCTGCGCAAGGGCGCGGCCCTGAACACAGTTCAAATAGCTGAGCTACTGGCAAATCGCCCGTAGGGCGATGGAGCCGACCGGGTAGAACGCACCGGAGGAGCATCGCCCGAAGGGCGATTGAGCCGACCGGGCTGAATGCACCGGAGGAGCGGAGCGGGGGAGGGCGGCTCTGCCCTGTCGGCGTCCACCAGCGACCGTGCGCCGGAAAGCAGCGGGCTCTTGTGGTGACCACCAGCAACCGCGAGCCGAAAAGCAGCCCGGGATCAGTGGTGCAGGTTGTCGTCCGCCCCTTGCTCGACGAACGTCTCGGTGACCCACCAGGACAACAGGAACGTCAAGGCGGTGAGCACCGGGATGACCACCAGCATCCAGACCGACTCCAGCGACCTGAGGAAGAACAGCAGCGCCAGCACCGCGACGAGCCCGACCCCGAGGAAGCTGGTGCTGGTCGGGTCGGAGAGCCGCCACGCCTTGAGCAGCGCTGCGCCGAGCAGGACCTCGATCGCGAGGACCGCCAGCAGGGCGAACAGACCGGTGCCACCGCAGCTGCCGACTCCGCGAACTGCTTCACAGCCGCGGCTGGCGCCGAAGGACAGCACCACGCCCACGACCCCGACGATCAGCCCCGTGACCATGGCTGCGACGCGCGGGTTGATCCTCGGCAGGTTCACCGGTTTCCGCTCGCGCGCGACGCGTCGTCGCCCGGGTTCCCCGTCGTCGGACAGGGGCGCGCCCACGGGCGCGTTCTCTGGCACGGTGCGGGGCTCTGACAGCGGCTCTGGACGCCGCTCGGGCTCGTCGGGTACGGGTCCGGGAAGCACGCTCGTCTCCTCGACCGGCTCCTGCTCGGCGACCGGCTCCGGGGCGGGCTCGGGTTCCGGTTCCGGGACGGGCTCGGGTTCCGGTTCCGGGACGGGCTCGGGTTCCGGGACGGGCTCGGGCTCCGGGACGTCTGGCTCCGGCTCCGGTTCCGGTTCCGGGACAGGCTCTGCCATGGGTGCTGGCGGCGGCTCCGGGGCCGGAGCGGGCTCTGGCTCCCGCTCGACCGGCGTCGGCGCGCTCGCCTGTATCGGCGCGGTCTCCTCTGCCTGGTCCGGCACGTGAGGTGGGCGGCGGCGTCGGTGGCACTCGCTTCGGCGAGCCGGCGACGGGCTCAGGCCCAGCAGCCACGGGCGTCTCTGCGGTGGCGGCGGCTCCCTCGGCCGGATCGTTCGCCGCGTCCTCGGCCGGGTGGCCCAGCGACTCGTCGGCAGGGCTGTCCGCCTCGGTGGGTGACCCCGGGTCGACGTGGGTCTCGCAGGTCGGTCTCGGTGCCGCTCTCGGTCGCGGCGTCTGCTGCTGCGGCCTCGGCCTCGTCCGGTGGGGACGTGGCCTCGCGCTTCTTCTTGCGCCTGGAGAACAGGGACGGGAGTTCGAGGCTCGGCTGTCTGCCGCGCTTATCCGGATCCTCGGCCATGGAGCGAATAGTGCCACGAATGCACCCCGGCGACGGGTCAACAGGGCAACCCGAACAGATGCTGAAACGCCGACTGCCGGAGCCGCACGCAGCGGATCCGGCAGTCGGTGATGTCCTCGGACATCCTTCGGTCGGGCTGACAGGATTTGAACCTGCGGCCTCCTCGTCCCGAACGAGGCGCGCTACCAAGCTGCGCCACAGCCCGAAGCGTGGCGAGTCTACTAGAGCGAATTGGGTGCTCCGAACCGGGTTTGCGCCCGTCTCCGGAGGGTCTCAGGAGCCCTCGGGCAGCAGGGTGAGAAGGGTCGCCTCGGGTCGGCAGCACAGCCTGATCGGGGCGTACGGCGAGGTCCCGGCGCCGGCCGACACGTGCAGCCAGGACGACCCCGGGTCACCCGGTCGGGAGTCGGCCGGGTGCCGGTGCAGACCCTTCGCCCGCCCCGGCTCGAGGTCGCAGTTGGTGACGATGGCGCCCTTGACCGGCAGGCAGACCTGGCCACCGTGGGTGTGCCCCGCAAAGGTGAGGTCGTAGCCGTCGCGGGCGTACTGGTCGAGCACCCGGAGGTACGGCGCATGCGCGACGCCGATGCGAACGTCGGCGTCGGAAGGGGCGGGCCCGGCGACGGCGTCGAGGTCGTCGTAGGACAGGTGCGGGTCGTCGACGCCGACGAAGGCGATCGTCGTGTCGCCGACGGCGAGGCGGGCGTGGGTATTGGTCAGATCGGTCCACCCGCGCCCCTCGAAGGCGGCGCGCAGGTCCTGCCACGGCAGCTTGGGGGTGTGGGTGTTGCGGTGCCCGTCGTCGGGAAGGAGGTACCACAGCGGGTTGCGCATCGTCGGCGCGAAGTAGTCGTTGGACCCGAAGACGAACACACCGGGCACGTCGAGGAGCCGATCGAAGCCCTCGACCAGAGGGGCCACCGCCTCCATGTGCGCGATGTTGTCGCCGGTGTTGACCACCAGGTCGGGCTCGAGGTCTGCGAGGGACGACAGCCAGCGCCGCTTGATCCCCTGGGACGGCGTCAGGTGCAGGTCGCTCACGTGCAGGACCTTCAGCGGCCGGTGCCCCCGCGGCAGCAGGGCGACGTCGACGCGGCGTACGACGAAGTTGCGGACCTCGATCCCCGCGGAGTACGCCAGCGTGCCGAGACCCGCGACGGCGCCCAGCCCGACTCCCCAGCCGAGAGCGCGCAGACCACGGGAAACTGGCTGCTGGTCCATGACGACAGGCTGCCACAATGGCTGGCATGCGTTTGAAGGAGCAGCTGCGGACCGACCTGACCACCGCGATCAAGTCACGCGACGAGGTCAGGTCCTCGACCCTGCGCATGGTGCTGACCTCGATCACCAACGCGGAGGTGGCCGGCAAGGAGTCCCGGGAGCTCACCGACGAGGACGTGCTCGGGGTCCTGACGAGCGAGTCCAAGAAGCGACGCGAGGCGGCCGAGGCGTTCGCGGATGCCGGACGTGACGCCCAGGCCGACAAGGAGAGGGCGGAGGCAGCCGTGATCGCCGACTACCTGCCCGAGCAGCTCAGCGCCGAGGAGATCGACGCGTTGGTCACTCAGACCGTAGACGAGCTCGGCGTGCGCGAGGACGGCATGCGCGCGATGGGCCGGGTGATGGGTGTGCTGACTCCGAAGACCAAGGGCCGGGCCGACGGGGGCGCCGTGGCCGCAGCCGTACGTCGCGAGCTGGGGGCCTGAGCCACTCAGCCTGACGACGGGTAGAGGTAGACCGTCGACCCGCGTGGGGCACGCTCACCCGGTGGCGGGCTCGTCTCTGCCACCCTGCCGTCGCGCTCGTCGGAAGGCTGCTGGTCGCCGATGCTCACGTAGAAGCCTGCCGCGGCCAGTCGCTGGGCCGCCCGGCGCGTCGACATCCCGATCACGTCGGGGATCTCCACCTGGATCGCACCTTCGTCGCCGGTGCGCACGGGCGGGGAGAACGACTCGTACGGCAGGGAGCCCTGGATCGCCCGCATGGCCTGGGCCCACATGGGGCCGGCCACCGTCGACCCGAAGGCCTCGCCGATGAAGCGGCCGCCGACCGTGGCCCCGTTGAGGGTGATGGGCTGCCCCTGGGAGTTCGCCCCGGCGATCATGGCTGCGGTCGACAGGGTCGGGGTGTAGCCGTTGAACCACACGGCCATGTTGCTGTTGATGGTTCCGGTCTTTCCGGCCGCCGGCCTGCTGAGCGCGAGAGCCTGCCCGAAGCCTCCGGGAGCGAGGACGCCGGCGAGGATCTGGTTGACGGTGTCGGCCGTCGACTCCTGCATCACCTGCTCGCACTTCTTGGGGTACTTCTTGAAGACCTTGCCCTCGCTGTTGAGGATCGCGGCGACCGGTCGGGTGTCGCAGTGCTTGCCGCGGGCCGCGAAGGTCGCGTAGGCGCTGGCCATCTCCAGCGGGCTGACGCCCGCCACCCCGAGCACGAACGAGGGGACCCGCTCGCGGTCCGGGTCCGTCAGGTCGATGCCCATCGCCTTGGCCAGCGCGTAGGGCTCGCACAGCCCGGTCCTCCGCTCCAGCTGGGCGTAGTAGGTGTTCACCGACTGGCGGGTGCCGGTGATCATGTCGAAGGTGCCGCTACCGGTCGAGTTGCCGAGGCTCCACGGCGCGTAGACCGGGTAGGGGCCGTTGCAGGTGGCGAAGTCGTTCTGCGGGATGCTGATCCGCTCCGGTGCCCGGAAGCGCGTCGAGGTCGACAGCCCCTGCTCGAGGGCCGCGGCCAGGACGAAGACCTTGAACGTCGATCCGGCCTGGAAGCCCTGGGAGTCGCCGTACTTGCTGTCCACGACGTAGTTGAGGAAGGTCTCGCCCTTCTTGCGGTCGCGTCCCATGGGACGGCTCTGGGAGACGGCCATCACCTCGCCGGTGCCGGGCTTCACCATGGCCAGCGCACCGATCGCCTGGTCTCGCTCGTTCACCGCGGTGTCGGTGGCGGCGTCGGCAGCGCGCTGGAAGTCGAGATCGAGCGTGGTCTTGATGGTCAGCCCACCGCTGTTGATGAGCTGGGCGCGGTCGGCGGGGGTCCGACCGAGCGACGGGTCGGTCATCAGGTAGCGGCGGACGTAGTCGCAGAAGAAGGCGGCCTTCGTGCCCAGGCAGCCGTTGCGGCTCTTGCTCACGTCGAGGCCCAGCGGCTGTAGCACCATTTTCCGGGCGACCTCGGGCCGGACCACGTCGAGCTCGGCCATCCGGTTGATCACCAGGTTGCGGCGGGCGATCGCGCGGTCCTTGAAGCGGGTCGGGTCGAAGCCGACCGGGTTCTTCACCAGGCCGGCGAGCGTCGCCGACTGGATGGTGTTGAGCTGGCTGGCGTTGACCGAGAAGTAGTGCCGGGCCGCGGCCTGGACGCCGTAGGCCCCGTCGCCGAAGTAGGCGAGGTTGAGGTAGCGCTCCAGGATCCAGTCCTTGGAGTAGTTCTGCTCGAAGGCGATCGCGTGCCGCAGCTCCTGGATCTTGCGCTGGTAGGTGTTCGCGGTGGCCGCCTCGCGCTCCTCCTCGGTGCGTGCCTGCGCCAGCTGGGTCATCTTCGCCATCTGCTGGGTGATCGACGAGCCGCCCTGGGTGCCGCCCTCGGGAGAGGTCTGGTTGTTCACGAAGGCGCGGAGAGTGCCCTTCACGTCGAGAGCGCCGTGCTGGTAGAAGCGGTAGTCCTCGATGGCGATGATCGCCCGCTTCATGATCGGGGACACCCGGCGCAGGGGCACGTTGACGCGGTTCTCGTCGTAGAAGGTCGCGATCAGCCGGTCGTTCCGGTCCAGCACGCGGGTGCGCTGGGCGAGGGGCATCGCCTTGAGCTCTGCGGGCAGGTTCTGCATCGATCGGGCGGTGGCGCTGGCGCCGTACCCGATGGCTCCGACGATCGGAATGACGAGGCCGGCGGAGAGCACACCGAGGACCACGGAGACGACCACGATGACGCCGAGATGCGAGACGACCGTGCCGAACGTGACGTGGGGACGGCGTCGGGGCATAGCACAATCCTAGGGGGAGTGGGGGTAGATCCGGCCGCGCGGCGGGGCTGATCTAGTCATTTCGGACTATATGAGATTGCCCCAAGAGGGTCTGTTTCGAGTCTCGACTTCTCTCTAATCTAAAGATGGGTTGAAAACGGACGTATTGGGACGAGCCGGAAACGCCCGGGACTTGAAACTTGGAGGGGACATGTCCTGGAACGAGATGTGGGCCAATGCGGCCCTGTGCCAGCAGTCGACACCGGACGAGCTGTTCGTGCGCGGTGCGGAGCAGCACAAGGCCAAGGCCGTGTGCGGCGCCTGCCCCGTACGGGCGGAATGCCTCGCCGAGGCGCTCGACAACGAGATCGAGTGGGGCGTGTGGGGTGGTCTCACCGAGCGTGAGCGCCGAGCGCTGTTGCGCAAGCGGCCCAACGTGACCTCGTGGCGCAGGCTGCTCGAGACTGCGAAGTCGGAGCACGAGCAGGCGACTGCGAGCGCGACTGCCTGATCCTGCCTGACTGACCGGTTGTGGTTATCGGTCAGCCGGCCGGCCTGTGGTCGACCTGGGCTGCCAGCAGCTCACCGATGCGGCGCAGACCGACGAGGTCGTGCACGTCGGTCGACAGGGCCGGCAGCACCGCGGTGGGTACGTCGGGATGGCTGGTGCCGAACCGGCGGGTCAGCCGCTTCTCGCGCTCGACCACCGTGAGCCGGTCGGCGTGCAGGCGCAGGAGCCCGGCCGCCAGGCCATGGTCCTCCCCGGAGGTGCGCAGCCGCTCCACCCCGGTCATGGCCGCATGAGCACTCAGGTCACCGTCGGGCTTGCTGCTCGCCCGGTTGACGACGAGCCCCACCAGCGGCATCCGTTCGGCACGCAGCCGCTCGACGAAGTAGGCCGCCTCGCGCAGCGCATCGGGCTCCGGGGCCGCCACCACCAGGAACGCCGTGCGTTGGTCCTGGAGCAGCTCGAAGGTGTGCAGTGCCCGCTGCCGGAACCCGCCGAAGAGGGTGTCGAACGCGGCCACGAACGCCTTCATGTCCTGGAGCACCTGGTGCCCGATTAGCTTGGTGATCGCGTTGGTCACCATCCCGAAGCCAGCCGTCATCAACCGGGCCGGGCCCCGCGCCGGCGCCACGAGCAGCTTCATGAACTTGCCGTCGAGGAAGCTCGAGAGGCGTTCGGGCGCGTCCAGGAAGTCCAGGGCGCTCCGCGAGGGTGGCGTGTCCACCACGATCAGGTCCCAGCGCCCGGTGCGGCGGGCGTCCCTGTCGAGCTGGCCGAGCTTCTCCATCGCCATGTACTCCTGCGTGCCCGCGAACGAGCTGGACACGGCGATGTAGAACGGGTTGCTCAGGATCTGTGCGGCCTTCTCCGGGGTGGCCTGGTTCTGCACGACCTCGTCGAAGGTGCGCTTCATGTCGAGCATCATCGCGTCGAGCGATCCGCCGCCCCCGTCGGTCGAGCTGCCTCCGTCGGTCGAGCCTGTCGAGACCCCGGGCACCGGCCGGGGGTGTTGTCGAGCGCCTCGATGCCCAACGACTGCGCTAGCCGACGGGCCGGGTCGATGGTGAGCACCACGACCTTGCGGCCGCGTTCGGCCGCGCGCAGGGCCAGGGCCGCCGACGTGGTGGTCTTGCCGACACCGCCCGAGCCGCAGCACACGATGATGCCGCGGCTGCGGTCGTCGAGCAGCGCGTCGATGTCCAGGATCTGCTTCGGCTCGTGCGTGGCCACCAGCGGCCCGATCCGGGCGCTGAGGCGGGTGTTCTGGTGGGTCGTGGGCTTCGCGCTCATGCCAGGTCCTGCTCACAGATGATCTCGGCCAGCTCGTAGAGCCCGGCCAGGTCCACTCCACCAGGCATCAGGGGGAGCTCGTACGCCGGCACGTCCATCGCCTCGATCAGGGCACGCTGGCTGTCCTCGAGCCGACGACGTTCGGCGTGGTGTCGGCCCTCGTCGAGCAGGCCCTCGACCATCTCGTCACCGCTGCCGATCCCTGCCTTCTCGAGACTGGCCACGAGCTCGCCGCGGTCCGCAGTGCCGTCGATCAGCTGCTGGCGCTCATCGGAGTCGAGGTCCTGGGGCCGGACCATGTTCACGATCACGCCACCGACCGGCAGCCCCGCCGCGTGCAGCTCGGCGATGCCGTCCCCGGTCTCCTGGACGGGCATCTCCTCCAGGACGGTGACGACGTGGATCGCCGTACGGCTGGAGCGAAGCAGGGACATCACCACGTCGGCCTGGGACTTGACCGGCCCGACCTTGGCCAGCCCGGCGAGCTCGTTGTTGACGTTGAGGAACTGTGCGATCCGCCCGGTAGGAGGTGCATCGAGCACGATCGCGTCGTAGATGCGGGCCCCCTTGTTGCGGCGGTTGCGCTTCGCCGCCTCGTAGACCTTGCCGGTGAGCAACACGTCGCGGACGCCGGGCGCGATCGTGGTGGCGAACTCGATCACGCCGAACCGGTCGAGCGCCTTCCCGGCGCGACCGAGCCGGTAGTACATGTCGAGGTACTCCAGCAACGCGGACTCGGCGTCGATCGCCAGCGCGTAGAGGTCACCGGAACCGGTCGGACCGGCCGCACCGCGGGCGACGAGCCGTTCCTCGTAGGGCAATGGCGGGACGTCGAAGAGCTGCGCGATCCCCTGGCGGCCCTCGACCTCGCAGAGCAGCACGGTCTTGCCACGCGAGGCCAGTGCGAGCGCGAGCGAGGCCGACACGGTGGACTTCCCGGTGCCACCCTTGCCGGTGACGATGTGCAGCTGCACGCCGGGGAAAGCCGCGCCCGTTGGGGCGCTCGGTGAGGCCGCTGCCATGGTCGTGAGCCTAGCCGCGCACGTCGTGCCCCCACCCGTGATCCCGGGCACACCCCCATGGCCTGTGGCGTGGCAGGATCGCGAGCGGAGGTGTCTTCGTGGACAAGGTTGTGGCAAGTGCGGCCGAGGCCGTCGCGGACGTCCCGGACGGCGCGACGCTGTCCGTGGGCGGGTTCGGGTTGTGCGGGATCCCGTCGGTGTTGATCGAGGCGTTGCTGGAGGCCGGCACCACCGACCTCGAGGCGGTCTCGAACAACTGCGGGGTCGACGGGTGGGGTCTGGGTCGGTTGCTGGCCGAGAAGCGGCTGCGGCGGATGATCTCCTCCTACGTGGGGGAGAACAAGGAGTTCGCGCGCCAGTACCTTCACGGCGAGCTCGAGGTCGAGCTGACGCCGCAGGGCACCCTGGCCGAGCGGATGCGGGCCGGTGGCTCCGGGATCCCCGCGTTCTTCACCGCCACCGGCGGTGGCACCCAGGTCGCCGAGGGCGGCCTGCCGTGGAGGTACGACGCGGACGGCAACGTCACCGTGTCCTCGCCCCCGAAGGAGACCCGCGACTTCACGGTGAACGGGGAGAGCCGGGAGTTCGTGCTCGAGGAGGCGATCGTCGCCGACTTCGGGCTGGTCCGCGCCTGGAAGGGCGACCGGCACGGCAACCTCGTCTACCGCGACTCCGCGCGCAACTTCAACCCGCTGGCGGCGATGTGTGGGCGGATCACGATCGCCGAGGTCGAGGAACTGGTCGAGCCCGGTGAGCTGAACCCCAACGACGTCCACACCCCGGGCGTCTTCGTGCAGCGCGTGGTCGCGCTGACTCCGGAGCAGGCCGCGGACAAGCGGATCGAGAAGCGCACGACCCGGCCGCGCCCAGAGCAGGTGGGGAACCGGCAGACGCACCCGCCGCCGGGGCGGCCGCGGGCGTCGCCGAGGGTGGTGAGTGACATGCCATGGAGTCGCGAGGAGATGGCGGCCCGGGCGGCGAGCGAGCTGACCGACGGGTCCTACGTGAACCTCGGCATCGGCCTGCCGACGCTGGTCCCGAACTACGTCGCCGACGACGTGGAGCTGGTGCTGCAGAGCGAGAACGGCATCCTCGGCGTGGGCGCCTACCCCTACGAGGGGGAGGAGGACCCGGACCTGATCAACGCCGGCAAGGAGACCGTCACCCTGCGCAAGGGGGCGTCGTTCTTCGACTCGGCGACCAGCTTCGGGATGATCCGCGGCGGCAAGATCGACGCCGCCATCCTGGGCGCGATGCAGGTCTCCGCGACCGGTGACATCGCCAACTGGATGATCCCCGGGAAGATGGTCAAGGGCATGGGCGGCGCGATGGACCTCGTCCACGGTGCCAAGCGGGTGATCGTGCTGATGGAGCACAACGCCAAGGACGGCTCCTACAAGATCGTCGACGAGTGCTCGTTGCCCTACACCGGCCGGGCCGTCGTACAGCGCATCATCACCGACCTGTGCGTCCTCGACGTCACCGACGAGGGCCTGAGGCTGGTCGAGCTCGCCCCCGACGTCACCGAGGACGAGGTCCGCGAGAAGACCGAGCCGGAGATCCTCCCCGGCCGCTGACGACTTCCCACGAAGAACTGTCACTTCCCACACGATCTTCTTCGTGGGAAGTGACAGTTTCCCGTGTTAACACGGGAAACCACACATCAACGCGTCAGCAGCTCCACCACGGCCCGCCAGGCAACCGATCCCGGCTCGATCACCTCGAAATGGCCGCCTGGCACCTCGTGCAGCTGGACCCACGGGTGCCGGTCGACGAGGCCGCGGCTCAGCGAGACGGGGACGATGTCGTCGTCGACTCCGTGCACGATCGCGATCTCGCCATCGGGTCGCTCCTCGAGGAGGGTCATCGGGTCCGCGACGGCGAGGTCGACGTCACCGAGCAGTGCCTTCGCCGCGTCGTCGCCCAGGCCCAGCCGGACCGCCGCGTCCAGGTCGCACACGGGCGCGAGGGCGACGACCCGGGCAACGTCGACGTCGAGGGTGCTCAGCCACAGCGCGAGGTGGCCGCCGGCCGAGTGACCGGTGACCACCATCGGTCCGGAGGCGATCCCCAGCCCGCCGAGCAGCTCCGGGATGCGGCGTACGGCGAGGTGGACGTCGTCCCCCGTGACCGGCCAGCCACCTCCACCCCGGACGCGTCGGTACTCCGGCGTGGCGACCACCAGCCCGAGATCGGCCAGCGCCCGTGCCATCGGCCGGGTGTGCCGGCGGTCCCACTCCTGCTTCCAGAAGCCACCGTGGAGGAGCACGACGAGTGGGGCGTCGCGGCGGGTCGGGCGCGACCCTCCGGGCAGGTGCAGGTCGACCACGGCGTCCTCGTGTCCGGCGTACCGCACCGTGGCATCGGGGAGGGGGCCACTCATGACGAGCACCCTATGAGCCGCCTAGTGTTGCCAGCATGACCAAGTGGGAATACCTGACCGCGCCCGTGCTCGTGCACTCCACCAAGCAGATCCTCGACAACTTCGGCTCCGACGGCTGGGAGCTGGTCCAGATGGTGCCGGGGATGAACCCCGAGAACCTGGTCGCCTACTTCAAGCGCCCCTTGGCATGAACGCCATGAGCACCCCCGAGGAGCGGCTCGCCGCGCTCGGGCTGAGCGTGCCGGAGGTGGCCACGCCGGTGGCGGTGTACATCCCGGCCGTGCGCAGCGGCAACCACGTCTTCACCTCCGGTCAGCTCCCCATGCGCGACGGAGAGCTGATGATGACCGGCAAGGTCGGCGGTGAGGTCAGCCAGGAGGACGCTGTCGAGTGCGCCCGGCAGTGCGCTCTGAACGCGATCGCAGCCGTCAAGGCCGAGGTCGGGGACCTCTCCGCGGTGAAGCGCGTGGTCAAGGTGGTGGTGTTCGTCGCGTCCACGCCCGACTTCACGGCGCAGCCACAGGTGGCCAACGGCGTCTCCGAGCTGCTCGGCGAGGTCTTCGGCGACGCCGGCCGACATGCCCGCTCGGCCGTGGGTGTGCCCGTGCTCCCCCTCGACGCCCCCGTCGAGGTCGAGATGCTCGTGGAGGCCTGACCTCGTGATCCGCGTGCAGCTGCCGGCCCAGTTCGTGGAGGATGCCCGCGCGTACGCCGACGGCACCCGCGAGCCCGCCGAACCGCGCAACGCCGCCACCGTCGTCCTGTTGAGGGACGGCTCGGAGGGGCCCGAGGTCTACCTGCTGCGGCGTCAGACCTCGATGGCGTTCGCCGGAGGCATGTGCGTCTTCCCCGGCGGCGGCGTGGACCCGCGCGACTTCGACCCTCGGCACTCCCGGGCGACGGCGTGGGCGGGGCCCTCGCCGGGGGAGTGGGCCTCGCGGCTCGGTACCGACGAGGCAACCGCGCGGGCCCTGGTGTGTGCCGCCGTGCGGGAGACCTTCGAGGAGTCGGGTGTGCTGCTCGCGGGGGAGGCCGACGACACCGTGGTCGCCGACACGACCGGCGAGGACTGGGAGACCGACCGGGCTGCGCTCGAGGCGCGCGAGCTGTCCTTCACCGACTTCCTCGACCGGCGGGGGCTGGTGCTGCGCACCGACCTGCTCGGCGCCTGGGCGGGCTGGCTGACTCCTGTCTTCGAGCCGCGTCGCTACCGGACCTGGTTCTTCGTCGCGCACCTGCCGGAAGGACAGCGCACCCGCGACGTCTCCACCGAGTCCGACCAGGTGACCTGGCTGTCGGCCATGCAGGCCGTCTCCGACGTCGAGCGGGAGCGGATCTTCATGCTGCCGCCGACGTACCTCACCTGTCTCGAGGTGGGTCAGTACGCCGGACCGGGGGACGTGCTCGACGCGGCCAGAGGGCGAAGCGTCGAGATGTTCATGCCGCAGGTCGAGGAGAACGACGAGGGCGGGACGCTCTCGGTGCCGCCCCGCTTCGAGACGCTCCTCGAGTCCCGGGCATGAGCCACCCCGTCCGAGTGCTCGCCCCGCTCCGCTTCGGACGGGACTGAGATGAGCTGGTCGGGTGGCTCGTTCGGCGAGCGCGGCGAGTGCGTGCTCGCGCCGAACGCCAACATCATGACCCTGGACGGCACCAACACGTGGATCCTGCGCGAGCCCGGTGCCCGGCGCTCGATCGTGGTCGATCCGGGTCCGCCCGACGAGTCCCACCTGGATGCGGTCGCGGAGCAGGCAGGCGAGGTGGGCGTCGTACTGCTCACCCACCACCACCTCGACCACTCGGAGGCCGCGAAGGAGTTCGCGGAGCGGATGGGGTGCGGCGTCCGCGCGCTGGATCCGCAGTACCGCCTCGGGTCCGAGGGCCTCGCGGGCGGAGACGTCGTCGAGGTCGACGGGCTGGAGGTACGCGTCGTCTCCACCCCGGGCCACACCGCCGACTCGCTGTCCTTCGTGCTCCCGGGCGAGGGGGCGGTGCTGACCGGCGACACCGTGCTCGGTCGGGGCACCACCGTCGTGGCCCACCCCGACGGGCAGCTCGGTGCCTACCTCGACTCCCTCGACCGGCTGCACGAGCTCGCCGAGGCCAACGAGATCGGCACCGTCTGGCCGGGTCACGGCCCGGTCATCGACGATGCCCTGGGTGCCCTCGACTACTACATCGCCCATCGGGCCGAGCGGCTCCAGCAGGTCGAGGCGGCGCTCGCCGAGCTCCGTGCCGCGCCGCATCCGGAAGGGATCGCTTCCGACGAGCTGCCACGGCGTGTGGTGGAGATCGTCTACTCCGACGTCGATCCGGTGCTCTGGGGTGCCGCCGAGCTCTCCGTGCGCGCGCAGCTCGCCCACCTCGCGGGTCGCGACTGACGCTCGCTGGCAGGCCCCGCCGGGCCTGCGTCTTGGAATAGGGCATAGAGGTCACGCGCCGACCACGGCCGGGTTACCTTTTCCCGGTGCGGGAGAAGTTGCGGATGGCGACCTTCGGGGTGCTGCTGGTCGTCGTGTGGGGGCTCGGCTTCCTCTGGTTCCGTGGCGACCTGAGCTTCAGCACCGCCAACGAGGCCAAGCCCAAGCCCACCGACCGGCCGAGCGTGAGTACCAGCCCCAGTCCCAGTCCCAGCCCGACCGTGGTCCCGAAGGCCGGCCCGTCGTACGACGGCAAGGTGACCCCGCGCCAGGAGCGCCAGCCTGTCGACGTCAACCCCGCGGCCCCGCGGCCGAGGCCGATCGCCCTGCCTCCCATCGCGCGGTTCAACATGGCCTCGTTCAACGTGCTCGGCAGCTCGCACACGGGCAGGGGCGGGCACAGTCCCGGCATGGCCTCGGGAGCCCAGCGAATGAACGGCGCGCTGCGGATCCTGGCCCAGCACCAGATCACGGTGGTCGGCTTCCAGGAGTTCCAGCCCAACCAGCGCGCGGCGTTCCGGAACCGCGCGCGGGGATGGCAGATGTACCCCGGCCTCTCGATGGGTCGCCGTGCCGGTGAGAACTCGGTGGCCTGGCGCACGGACACGTGGGAGATGGTCAAGCCCGGCCTGATCCCGATCCCCTACTTCAACGGCCGTATCCGGCCGATGCCCTACGTGCTGCTGCGGAACCTGCAGACCGGTGTGCAGGCGTACTTCTCGACGTTCCACAACCCCGCGAACATCGGTGGCAACCAGGCGCGGCACCGCCGCGAGGCGACCAGGCGCCAGATCAGGCTGTTCAACCAGCTCGAGGGGACCGGTACGCCGCAGTTCGTCACCGGTGACATGAACGAGCGGGCGGAGTACTTCTGCCGCGTCACCGGCTCGACCCCGCTCACAGCGGCGGCCGGTGGGAGCAACAGCGGCGGTTGCCGGCCGCCGAGGCCCACCCAGATCGACTGGATCTTCGGCAGCCCGGGCGTGCAGTGGACCCGCTACGTCGTCGACCGGAGCCCGCTCGTGCGTCGTACGACGGACCACCCGGTCGTGGTCGCCTCGGTCACGCTGGACGCCCTGCGGTTCAAGAACGCCTACGACCCGAACGCGCCGATCACACCCACGCCGACCGGCTGACGGACCTTCTGGCGCGAGCTCAGCGAGCCCGTCGGCGCAGGCGCTCCACGTCGTGGATCACCACCGAGCGCGGCTCGAGCCGCAGCCACCCGCGTGACGCGAAGTCGGCGAGCGCCTTGTTGACGGTCTCGCGGGAGGCGCCGACCAGCTGGGCCAGCTCCTCCTGGGTCAGGTCGTGGTGGACGTGCACGCCGTCGTCGGCAGTGCGGCCGAAGCGGTCGGCGAGGTCGAGCAGCGCCTTGGCGACGCGGCCCGGCACGTCGGAGAAGACCAGGTCGGCGACGACCTCGTTGGTCTTGCGCAGCCGTGCGGCCAGCTGGGCGAGCAGGCCGAGGGACACCCCCGGGCGACCCTCGAGCCAGCGCAGCAGGTCGTCGTGGGACAACGAGAGGAAGCTGGTCTCAGTGACCGCCGTGACGGTGGCGGAACGCGGGCCGGGGTCGAACAGCGAGAGCTCGCCGAACATCTGGCCTGGCCCGAGGATCGCCAGCAGGTTCTCCCGACCGTCGGACGAGCTGCGCCCGAGCTTCACCTTGCCGTCGGTGACGATGTAGAGCTTGTCGCCCGGGTCGCCCTCATGGAACAGCACCTCTCCGCGACGCAAGCGGTTCTCGCTCATCGACGAGCGCAGCGCCGAGGCGGCCTCGTCGTCGAGGGCGCTGAACAGCGGCGCCTGCCGGAGTACGTCGTTCTCCACGTGATGTCCCTTTCTGGTCGGACCGCTCCAGCCAGAGATCGATCCGGCCGTGTTGCAGGTCACAGTCTGGCCCATCGTCTCCACAATCGCCACGCGACCCCGGTCGTCCTGAGCGGCGAGTGGCGCCCGCGGCGGCCCGTCCACCGGCTCCACCCTGTCAGGCTCGTTGTCCGCGCCGCGCCGTACTCTGGTCGGCGTGCCAGCCACCACCCCGGCGACAGCCCGAGCCGCCACCCCTGACACGTCGCTGGTGCGTCGGGCCCGCAAGGTCAACCGGGTGCTCGCCGAGACCTACCCGGACGCGCGGTGCGAGCTGGACTTCGACGGCCCCTTCCAGCTGCTGGTCGTGACCGTGCTCAGCGCCCAGACCACCGACCGCCGGGTCAACGCGGTCCGCCCGATCCTGTTCGGCGCCTTCCCCGACGCGCGCGCGATGGCTGCCGCCCCGCGCGAGGAGCTCGAGCGCATCATCGGCCCGCTGGGCTTCTTCCGGGCCAAGACCGAGTCCCTGCTGAAGCTGTCGGCCGCGCTGGTCGCGGATCACGACGGCGAGGTCCCGCCGCGGCTGGACGACCTCGTCAAGCTGCCGGGAGTCGGACGCAAGACCGCCAACGTGGTGCTCGGCAACGCCTTCGGCATCCCGGGCATCACGGTCGACACCCACTTCGGTCGCCTGATCCGTCGACTCGGCTGGACCGAGGAGACCGACCCGGTGAAGGCCGAGCACGCGATCGGCGCGCTTTTCCCGAAGCGCGACTGGACGATGCTCAGCCACCACCTGATCTGGCACGGCCGCCGGGTCTGCCACGCGAAGAAGCCGGCCTGCGGTGCCTGCACGGTGGCCCGCTGGTGCCCGTCGTACGGCGCCGGGCCGACCGACCCGGAGACCGCAGCCCTGCTGGTCAAGACCCAGGGACCCGCATGAGAGGTGTGGCCATGATCGCGGCCGTGCTCCTCCTGCTGGCCGGCTGCTCCGCCTCGCCGAAGGCCGGCGACCAGGAGGACCGGCTGCCCGATGCCACGCTCCAGCCGCTCGGCTCCGGCAAACCAGTGCATCTCGCGTCCCTGCGGGGACCGATGGTGATCAACCTGTGGGCGAGCTGGTGCGCGCCGTGTCGCCACGAGCTGCCGGAGTACCAGGCCTTCGCGCGCAAGTACGCCGGCAAGGTGGACGTGCTCGGCGTCGACTGGCAGGAGACCCGAGCCGACGCGGCGCGTCAGCTGGCCCGGGACTCGGGGGTGACCTACCCGCTGGTGACCGACCCCGACGGTCGGCTCCGCTCGCAGGCGCTGCCCAAGCTGATCCTGCTCGACGCCGACGGTCGGGTCACCTTCGAGCGATACGTCAAGATCGCCTCGATGGCCCAGCTGGAGCAGCTCGTCGAGAAGCACCTCGAGGTCGCCCGTTCATGAGACTCACACCCGCCGCCGTGCCGATCGCCCCGGGCGCTCGCTGCGCGCTCGCCTCCGTGGGGACCCCGCGATGAGCTTTCCCGACTGGCTCGAGCCGATCCGCGACGGTGCCCGTTCCATCACGGCTGCCGACATCAGCGCGTTCGTCCCCCCCGATGGGGCGCGCACCCGCAAGGGCGCCGTGCTGATGCTCTTCGGCGAGGGACCCGAGGGCCCCGACCTCCTGCTGACCGAGCGTGCTCACGACATGCGCTCCCACCCCGGGCAGGTGAGCTTCCCCGGGGGTTCGATCGACGACACCGACCCGTCTCCCGAGGCGGCGGCGTTGCGCGAGGCCCAGGAGGAGACCGGCCTCGACCCTGCGGGCGTCGAGGTGTTCGCGAGCCTGCCCGAGCTGTGGCTCCCGCCGAGCAACTTCGCGGTGACCGCCGTGCTGGGCTGGTGGAAGGAGCCTTCGACGGTGACGGTGGTCGACCCGGCCGAGGTCCACGCGGTCCTCCGGGTGCCCGTCGACGAGCTGCTCGATCCGCAGCACCGGGTGACCGTGGTGCACCCGATCGGCTACAGCAGCCCGGGGTTCATGATCGGCGACGACAAGGACCTGATCCTGTGGGGCTTCACCGCGGGTCTGGTCAACAAGCTGTTCGACCATGTCGGGTGGACGCGGCCCTGGGACGCGTCCGTGGAGCAGGAATTGCCCGACTACATGTTCGGCCTGAGTCAAGATTGACCCCGTCCCCGGCCTGACGGCCGATCTCCGCGAAGGGCCTTCATGAACTTCCTCGACTGGTGCCTGGTCGTGCTGGTCCTCGCCTACGCCGTCTCCGGCTACTGGCAGGGCTTCATCGCCGGTGCCTTCGCCACGGCGGGGCTGCTGCTCGGCGGGCTGGCCGGCATCTGGCTGGCACCGGTGCTGCTCGGTGATGCGGCCCCCTCGCTGTGGGTCTCGCTGGGCGCGCTGTTCGTCGTGCTCGTGATGGCCTCGATCGGTCAGGCGATCCTCCAGTTCGCGGGGACCCGCATCCGGGCCCGCCTCACCTGGCAGCCGATCCGCGCCGTCGACGCCGTCGGCGGCGCGGCGCTGAGCGTGGTCGCCGTTCTCGTGGTCGCGTGGATGCTGGGCGTGGCCATCAGCGGCTCACGGATCCCGGGGATCAGTCCGCAGGTCCGCGACTCCAAGGTGCTGATCGCGGTCAACGACGTGATGCCCCTGCAGGCCCAGCAGGCGCTCCGGTCCTTCGACGACGTCGTCGGCTCGAGCTTCTTCCCGCGCTACCTCGAACCGTTCGCGCCCGAACGCATCGTCAACGTCCGGCCCGCGAATCCCCGGGTCCTCCGCGACCCCGACATCCGGGAAGCGGGCAACAGCGTCTTCAAGGTCCGGAGCACCAACCGGTGCGGCAGCGGTGTCGAGGGCACCGGCTTCCTCTACGCCCCCAACCGGTTGATGACCAACGCTCACGTCGTCGCGGGCGTGACCGAACCGATGGTCAAGGACGGCGACAGGACCCTGAAGGGCACCGTCGTCTACTACAACCCGGACCTCGACGTCGCCGTGCTCGACGTCCCGGACCTGGACGGACCGACGGTCCGGTTCGACCTGAACGGGAAGGAGAAGCAGCAGGCAGCGGTCCTGGGCTTCCCCCAGGACGGTCCGTTCGACGCCCAGCCCGCGCGGATCCGCGGAGACCAGCGCCTGCGTTCACCTGACATCTACGGCAACGGCACGGTCACGCGACACGTGTTCTCCCTGCGCGGCCTGATTCGTCCCGGCAACTCCGGTGGCCCGCTCGTCTCGACCGCCGGCGGCGTCCTCGGTGTGGTCTTCGCGGCGTCGGTGAGCGACCGCGACACCGGCTACGCCCTCACGGCCGAGCAGGTACGCCGGCCCGCGGCCGTGGGGCTGGACTCCACCGAGCGGGTGTCGAGCGGGAACTGCGCGTAGGGAGTGCCTGAGTACCCGTGCGGTCGCCCAAGTTGCCGTACGACGCGTCCGGTCAGTCGCCGCGCTTGAACGCGGAGGGGATCTCGCGGGCCTGCTCGATCGCGCGGTCGGGAGGTCGCACCTGCTTGACCTTCCGCACCCCGACCAGGCCGAGCAGGGCCGCCACCAGCACGTAGCCGCCGAAGACGATCAGGAAGCACCACGCCAGGTCGATGTCGAAGATCATCCGCACGAAGTAGGCGAACGCGAACGACAGCATGATGATCGCCAGCAGGATGAGGAAGCCGGCCACGGCGAACAGTCCGAGGCCGATCCCGCCCGCCTTCATCGAGACCTTCAGCTCGGACTTCGCCAGCTCGATCTCGTGCTTGATGAGGGTGGAGACGTCTCGGCTGGCGTCGACGACGAGCTTGCCGATCGTGGGCTCTTCCTGGGTGGTGACGGGCTCACGGTGTGCCATGGCTCATTGGTTCCCTTCGATGACGACGTCCGCTCGAACCCTATCCTCATGCGGTCCGGTGGCGCCGGTTGCGCCGCCCGAGTGCAGCCGCGAGCCAGGCGACCAGGGACGCGAGCGGCAAGGCGGTCTCGAGGTGTTCGCGCTCCGGAGAGACGGACGCGACATCGCTCACGAGAGGAGTGACCCGTCAAGACCCACTTCTGCCGAGGATCGAGTCGCTTACCGTGGGTACATTCCGGATCAGGCGAAGGCGAAGTAGCGGAGCCAGAAGTAGCACCATGTGATCGCGATCGTCACGAACGTCACCATCAGGCCGTACTTCGTGAAGTGCCAGAACGAGATCTTGTGTCCGTTGCGGGCGGCGATGCCGATGATGACGACGTTGGCGCTGGCCCCGACGGCGGTTGCGTTGCCGCCCAGGTCGGCGCCGAGGGCCAGTGCCCACCACAAGGAGTTCGCCTGTTCCGAGCCTCCGCCTGCCTGGACAAGGTCCTTGACGATGGGTGCCATGGTGGCGACATAGGGGATGTTGTCCACGATCCCCGAGAGTGCTGCGGAGCCCCAGATCAGGCCAGTGCCGGCGAGGAGGTACCGGTCGCCCACGGAGTCCGTGAGCCAGTTTCCGATGTCGGCCATCACTCCGACCTCGACGAGGGCTCCGACCATGATGAACAGGCCCACGAAGAAGACCAGTGTCGGCCATTCGACGTCCTCGAGGAACTCCTGGGGTTCCGTGCGTGACAGTGCGATCAGGGCGCCGGCGCCCAGCAGCGCGACGATCGACGGTTCGAGGTCGAAGACGGCGTGGCCGATGAAACCGACCATGACCAGAGTCAGTACGAATCCGCACTGGACGAGGAGGCGCTTGTCACTGATGAGCTCACGCTCGTCCAGATCCATCACGTCCGCGGCTCGTTCGGCGTCGTAGAGGAATACAGAGCGGAACATCAGCCGACACATGAGCACGAACACCGCGAGCAGCACGATGACGATCGGCGCGAGATTGAGCAGGAAGTCGTTGAAGGTGAGCCCGGACTTGCTCGCGATGATGATGTTGGGCGGATCACCGATCAGCGTTGCTGTCCCGCCGATGTTCGAGGCCATGGCCTCTGCGAGAAGGAAAGGCACCGGTGTCACCCCGAGCCGGTCACACACCAGCAGGGTCACCGGCGCAATGAGGAGCACGGTCGTGACGTTGTCCAGCAGGGCCGAGGCGACAGCGGTGATCACGATCAGCATCACCATCACGACGAACGGGCGGCCACGGGCTCGTTTGGCCGACCAGATCGCGAGGTACTCGAAGACCCCCGTCTGCTTGATGATGCTGACGATGATCATCATGCCCAGCAACAGGAAGATGACATTCCAGTCGACCCCGGTCTCCTCGCTGAAGAAGGCGGTGTGGGCATCCACGACACCGAGGACGACCATTGCCGCTGCGCCGGAAAGGGCAGCAGCTACCCGGTGGATTCGCTCGGTCGCGATCAGGACGTACGCTGCGGCGAACGCCGCGATCACCAGCCAGGTGGTCAACGCGCGGTCCCAGTGCCCAACAGATGCGCCAGCAATCCACTCACCGTGATCGCGCCGAACACAGTCGAGCCGTCCGCGACGGCGACGATCGGGCTGTGCATCCCGGCCATCACGGCGGCTACCTCGATAGCCGTGGCGTCAGGAGCGACGATCGGCAGGTCCAACACGTCCTTGCGCTTCGGGAGTACCTCGCGCACCTGGCGGCTCGCGAGCTTCGCGCACAGATCATCGGCGGCCTTCTCGTTGTAGGCCCGAGCGAGCGCGGGATCGTCCTGGACATAGGTCGGAACAATGAACCGTAGTACCTGTGACCCGGGAAGAACCGTGTAGGGCTGACCGCTCTCGTCGAGGACGATCAGGCCAGGTAGCCGGCGCTCGCCCAGGAGGCGTGCGGCCTCGAGCGCGTCGGTGTCAAGAGTGACCGTTGGGAACGGTTGCGCGAGGGCTCGTGCCAGCATCGATTGCCTCCACCAGTCAGGACCGACTCATGGCGCCCAGGCTGTCCCGGCGTTCTCCTGGCGATTCACCAAGTACGACTCGGTCCCCACCGTGGTCACCACCATCACATCCAGTTGACTCCTTGCACTGGCTGCAAGACTACGCATTCGGTTGACCTCGCCACTACCCGTATGCCGGCCGCGTCCGCGCCGGCCAGACAGCCCGTCGGACTGACGTCTTCGTTCCCCTCCACCCAATGAGAGGACAGCATGACCCGCCCTTGGTCGCAGCAGCGCCTGTTCAGCCGCGGCTCATGGCCGGAGACCGAACGCATCGCCGACCTGTTGCGGAAGGAGACCGTGGGCGGGGCGATGCTGCTGATCGCCGCATTCGTCGCACTGGTGTGGGCCAATTCTCCGTGGTCGGCCCTCTACTTCAATCTTCGTGACCTGGAGGTCGGCCCCGAAACCCTCCATCTGCACCTCAGCCTCGGGGCGTGGGCAGCCGACGGGCTCCTCGCGATCTTCTTCTTCGTCGCCGGGCTCGAACTCAAGCGCGAATTCGTCGCCGGTGACCTGCGTGACCCGGCTCGAGCTGCTGTGCCGGTCGCTGCAGCCCTCGGTGGGGTCTTGCTTCCCGCCTTGCTCTACGCCGCGCTGAACCTCGGCGGGTCCGGTGACCTGTCCGGCTGGGCCATCCCGACGGCCACTGACATCGCCTTCGCGCTTGCTGTGCTGGCCATCATCGGCTCCCACCTACCGTCGGCGTTGCGCACGTTCCTGCTCACGCTGGCCGTGGTGGACGATTTGCTGGCGATCACGATCATCGCGACCTTCTACACTCGCGACCTGCAGGTCACGCCACTGTTGCTCGCCCTCATCCCGCTCGGTCTGTTCGCCGTGGCGGTGCAACACAGGGTTCGGTCCTGGTGGCTGCTGCTCCCGCTCGCCGCGACGTGCTGGGCGTTGGTCCACGCATCGGGGGTGCACGCGACCGTTGCCGGCGTGCTGCTCGGATTTGCTGTCCCCGTCGTGCGTCGATCAGTCGGTGCCGGTCCGGGCCTCGCAGAACACTTCGAACACCGGTGGCGCCCCTTGTCCGCGTCGATCGCTGTTCCGGTCTTCGCGTTCTTTGCCGCCGGAGTCACGGTCGGGGGTCTGGACGGTCTGGCTAGCGCGGCACGCGACCCCGTGGCCGTGGGAATCCTGGTGGGTCTCGTAGGGGGCAAGCCGCTGGGTGTTCTGGTAGCGACCTACGTGATTGCGCGATTTACCCGGGCCAGCCTGGACACCGACCTCTCCTGGTGGGACGTCCTCGGTCTCTCACTTCTGGCGGGAGTCGGGTTCACCGTGTCGCTCCTCATCGGAGAACTCGCCTTCGGAGGGGGTGGCTCGCGCGACGACCACGTCAAAGTCGCCGTGCTCGCCGGAACCCTCACCGCGGCCGCGCTCGCTGCCATCGTCCTGCGAACCCGAAGCAACGTCTATCGGCGCATGGTCGCAGCTGAGGCTGACCACACCGACATTGCCGACGAGGGCATCCCCGAAATGTGATGGGCAGAGCAACAGCTCCAATGGGCTGGGTCGGTCGATGCCGACCAGACTTCCCGGCTCACCGCGGCCCAGCCGAGATGAAGGACGAGACGGTTTGGTCGTCTGCACGACCGTCTGGGAGGATGGGTCGGGTTGGAGGGGAGTATTCCTTCGCGGCGATCTCGTCACCACGGCCAGACCACGTGTGAACAGGTCTGACCCGGGATCGTCGGTCGCAACGCAGCGGCGGAAGAGACCTCCGGACAGCAGACAACCCGCACGTGCAGCCGCACGAGCGCGCAGGAATCCAGTCCGGAGGCACAGCGTGGATGTATCCCCCTTGGTGTGGTGGCTCACGATCGGCATCACCAGCGCGATCCTGATCGTCGACATCGTCATCATCGGCAGGCGGCCGCACGAACCCTCCCGCAAGGAAGTCACCGTTGCGCTCGCGTTCTTCATCGGGATGGCCGTCCTCTTCGGCATCGGCGTGTGGATCTTCGCCGGTCATCAGTACGGCACAGAGTTCTTTGCCGGCTGGCTGACCGAGTACTCGCTCTCGGTCGACAACCTGTTCATCTTCCTGATCATCATGACCAAGTTCGCCGTACCCAAGGAGCTCCAGCAGAGCGCCCTGCTCGTCGGCATCGTGCTGGCGCTGATCATGCGCGGCATCTTCATCGCCGTCGGTGCGGCCGCGATCAACAACTTCAGCTGGATCTTCTACGTGTTCGGCCTGTTCCTGATCTGGACGGCGTACAAGCTGGCGTCGGGTGGTCCGACCGATGACGACGAGTACGAGGAGAACCGCCTGATCAAGTTCGTCGAGGCCAAGTTCCCGGCCACCTCGGAGTGGCACGGCAGCAAGATCCTGACCAAGGAGAACGGCAAGCGCGTCATCACGCCGATGTTCATCGTGATCCTCGCGCTGGGCACCACCGACCTGCTGTTCGCGCTCGACTCGATCCCGGCGATCTACGGCCTGACCGAGGAGCCGTACCTCGTGCTCACTGCGAACATCTTCGCCCTGATGGGCCTGCGCCAGCTGTACTTCCTCATCGGCGGGCTGCTCGAGCGCCTCGTGTACCTCTCCTACGGCCTGGCGTTCCTGCTGGGCTTCATCGGCGTGAAGCTGTTCCTGCACGCACTGCACGAGAACGAAGTGCCCTTCATCAACGGCGGCGAGCACGTGGAGTGGGCGCCGGAGATCCCCATCTGGCTGTCCCTCGCGGTCATCGTCGGCACGCTCGTGATCACGACCGTCGCGAGCCTTGCCAAGACGGGGTTGCCGGACAAGGCCGACCGCGTGGGGTGATCGTGCTCGGATCTGTGGGTCTTGCGCGCACCAGGTGCCTGTGATCCTCCACAGATCGAGTCGCTTGGGCGAGGCGCCTCGAAACCACCAGATCCGGTGGTTGCGAGACGCCCGCTCCCCCACCACGGCTGACTGAATCACTCAGCCGTCGTCGCTGCCCTTGCC
>CAVRQA010000014.1:0-85561 GCA_963723255.1 uncultured Actinomycetota bacterium | reverse complement strand
ATCCACCGCACTGGTCCCGTTAGGCTCGCCGGGTGAGCTCCCCAGCCGACGGTTCCCTCGCCGTGCGCACGATCACGGCGGAGGAGCACCGCGCCTTCATCCGGTCGGTGACCGCGCGCGAGGGCGGGTGGGCGAGCTTCCTGCAGACGCCGGCGTGGGCCGCCGTGAAGCCGGAGTGGAAGGCGGAGTCGATCGGCTGGGTCTCGACCGGCTCGTCCGGCGGGGCCGAGGAGATCGTCGGCGCGGCCCTGGTGCTCTATCGCCAGCTCCCGAAGGTCAAGCGCTACCTCGCCTACCTGCCCGAGGGCCCGCTGCTGGACTGGTCGAGCGAGGACCTCCGCGGGTGGCTCGACCCCATGGCCGCGCACCTCAAGGGCCAGGGAGCGTTCGGGATCCGGATCGGGCCACCTGTCGTCACCCGCCGCTGGACCGCTGCCCAGGTCAAGGAGGGCATCGCCGACGAGGGCGTGCGCTCGTTGACCTCCGTGCCGCCCACCGAGCGCAGCCAGGTCGGGGCCCGGGTCGTCTCGCAGCTCCAGGAGGCCGGATGGCGGCCACAGTCGGTCGCCGGCGGGTTCGCGGCCGGGCAGCCGCAGTACAACTTCCAGATCCCGCTCGTCGACGAGCACGGTGCGCCGCGCACCGAGGACGACGTGCTCAAGGGCATGAACCAGCAGTGGCGTCGCAACATCAAGAAGGCCACCAAGCAGGGCGTCGAGGTCGAGCACGGGTCGATGGCCGACCTCAAGGCGTTCCACGAGCTCTACGCGCACACCGCCGAGCGCGACCACTTCACCCCACGTCCGCTGAGCTACTTCCAGGCCATGTTCGACGCCCTCGGGTCCGAGGACCCCGACCGGATCCGGCTCTACCACGCCCGCCACGAGGGCGACCTGGTCGCCAGCACGATCTGGATCCGGGTCGGCGCGCACACCTGGTACTCCTACGGCGCCTCCTCCACCGAGAAGCGCGACGTGCGCGGGTCCAACGCGATCCAGTGGCAGATGATCCGCGATGCGCTGGCCGACGGCGCCCACGTCTACGACCTGCGCGGCATCACCGACACCCTCGACTCCGAGGACAGCCACGTGGGCCTGATCCAGTTCAAGGTCGGCACCGGCGGGGAGGCCGTGGAGTACGCCGGCGAGTGGGACCTTCCGCTCAACCGGGCGATCTACGCCGCCTTCAACCTGTACATGAAGCGTCGGGGCTGAGGCGCGTGGCGCTGACCCTGTACGTCGACGGTGACCGTTGGCGCACTCACCTCAAGGACGTCCTCGCCCGCCACCCCGGCCTGGTCCCGGTCGCCAAGGGCAACGGCTACGGCTTCGGCCTGCACCGGCTCGCTCGCAAGGCGGAGTGGCTGGGGGTCGACACGCTCGCGGTCGGCACCTACGAGGAGCTGCCCGACGTGATGCAGCGCTACGACGGGTCGCTGCTCGTGCTCACCCCGTGGCGGCCGTTCAGCAAGGCGCCACTGGACCCACGGGTGATCCACACGGTCGGGCGTCTCGAGGACCTCGAGGCGCTGGCCGACCAGGGCCGGTCCTCGGGACAGCGACCCCGTGTCGCCCTGGAGCGGATGACCACGATGCTGCGCCACGGCTTCACCCCCAAGGAGCTGCGTGACGCCGTGCGACGGGTGACAGACACCGGTGGCGTCGAGGTCGAGGGGGTGGCGCTGCACCTACCGCTGGCCAAGACCTCCCACCTGAACGAGGTCGAGCGCTTGATGACCGACGTCGTGGCCGCGGGACTCGACCGGCTCGCCGCCAACGGCCACCCCGGCACCCGCACCATCTGGGTCTCCCACCTCACCGAGGCCGAGCTCGAGATCCTGACGATGAAGTATCCCGACTTCACCTTTCGCCCCCGCATCGGCACCTCGCTCTGGCTCGGCGACCGCGGTGCCCTCACGGTGCGGGCGACGGTGCTGGACGCCCACCACGTCGAGCGCGGCGACACCTACGGCTACCGCGGCCGGTCGGCCCCGCGGGCGGGCACCATCCTCGTGGTCTCGGGGGGCACCTCCCACGGCATCGGCCTGGAGGCACCCACCGGGGACGCCAGCCTCAGGTCGCGAGCGGCCTCGATCGCGCGCGGTGGCCTCGACGCGGCCGGGTTCGTGCGCTCGCCGTACACCGTCGGCGGCAAGCAGCGCCTCTTCGCCGAGCCACCGCACATGCAGGCCTCGATGCTGTTCATCCCGGGCGGAGCGCCGGCCCCCTCGGTGGGTGACGAGATCGGGTGCCGCGTGCGCTTCACCGCGACCACCTTCGACGAAGTCGACATCAGCTGAGCGACGCAGGTCGAGATCAGCTGACCCGCACCTCCGAGGACCGGTCCGGGACGGGCGCACCCTCGTCCTCCCCCACCGGGTCGTGCTCGGGTCGTACGACGTCGCGCACCACCACGGCGACCAGGTAGAGCTCGGCCGCGACCCGCACCCAGATCGCCATGTCGTAGACGCGGGCTCCTCCGCCGGAGGCCTCGTCGAGCCAGCCACCCAGGTAGTTCCACACGGCCAGCAGGTAGAGGAGCTCCCCGGCCTGCCAGATCAGCAGGTCGCGCCAGCGCGGCCGGGCGAGCACCGCCAGCGGCAACAGCCAGAGCACGTACTGCGGTGAGTACACCTTGTTCACCAGCAGGAACCCGGCCACCACCAGGAAGGCCAGCTGCGCCACACGCGGCGTACGCCGTGCCCGGAGCCCGAGCAGCGCCACGGCCACGCACACCGCTCCGAAGACCGCCCATGACCACGCGTTGATGGTGGCGGGGGTGAACGAGAAACCGCGATGGGTCAGCGCCAGCCAGACCGAACCGAGGTCCGCGCCGCGTTCGGAGTTGAAGCGCCAGAACACCGCCCACTCCTCGCGGCCGGTCAGCCAGGCGGGCAGGTTGACGAGCACCCAGGCAGCCACCGCGGACCCCGCCGCGGCACCGAAGGCACCGAGTCGTCCCCGACGCCACGCGACGACGAGGATCGGCCCCAGCAGGAACAGCGGGTACAGCTTCGCGGCGGTGCCCAGACCGATCAGCACCCCGGTCAGCACCGGCCGGTCCCGCGCCCAGGCCCAGAGCGCGCCGGCGACGAGGGCCACGGCCAGCAGGTCCCAGTTGATCAGGCCCGTCAGGAGGAGGCACGGGGACAGCACGAACGGGAGGGCGTCCCAGGGACGCCGCGGATGGACCCTGGCCAGGAACCAGGTCGCCAGGAGCCCGAACGCGCACAGGAAGAAGGCCGTCACCAGGAAGTAGTTGTTCACCTCGATCGTCATCCCCGGGAGCGACCACAGCGCGCTGGGGTCGTTCGACTCCCGTACCGCCGAGGGTGGGCCCGCTGGGTTGAGCTGCGTGACCTTCGCCGCCACCCACGCGAGGTAGGAGATGCCGACGGGGTACTCCATCACCTCGTAGCGGCCGCCGTTGTCCGCGTAGGGCCACAGGCCCTCCGCAAACCCGCGCCCGGTGTACAGGTAGGGGATGTCGGAGTAGCACGCCTTGCCATAGCGGGCCTGGTCGCTCGACCAGTTCGTGCGCAGGCACGGCTCGTGCTGGACCAGGGAGAGCGCGAAGACCGCGGCGAAGAGAGCGAGCAGCACCCGCACCGGCACCCACCAGCCGTGCGGCCGGCCGTGACGGCCGACGGGCCCTCCGACCACCTCGCTCATCGAGCGCGCGAACGGATCCGTCAGGGTCGGCGCCACCACGTCATCCGGGTCATCCGGCGGGGTGGCCCCGGCGTTGCTCATGGGCTACAGGTGGGGTCCGCGGGATCGCAGCTCTCACGGGGGCTGCCGGGCCCGCCTCCGTCGCCGCCGCCGCCCCCGCCCCCGTTGTTCCCCGGGTCCTGGGTCGGCTCAGAGGGTTCCGGCGACGCCGGCTCCGACGTCTGCTCCGGCTTCGGCTTGGGCTTCTGCTTCTTGGGGGTGGGGGTGGGCGTGGGCTCGGGCGGCGGTGTGTACGGCGCATGGCCGTCGCTGGGTGCCTCGCCGTCCACGAAGGCGGGCTCGGGGAAGTCCTCGACCTCGACACCCTCCATCAACGCCTGCATCACGGCGGTCCAGGTGGACGCCGGGTAGGCACCGCCGTAGAAGACCGGGAGGTACCCGTTGAGCGGCTCGTTGCCCTTGCCGCGGGCGTACATGACCGCGGTGGCGACCTGCGGTGTGTAGCCCACGAACCAGGAGGACGACACGTCCCCGTCGTCGTTGGTCGCCGTCCCGGTCTTGGCCGCAGCGGGGCGGCCCAGCTCGAGCGCCGTGGTCGCGGTGCCGCCCTGGACGGTCTGCTGGAGGGCATAGCTGACGTCACTCGCGAGGTCCCCGGAGAGAACTCGCTTGGTCTTCCTCGGTGCCTTGTAGAGCACCTTCTTGTCCGAGGCACGGCTGACCCGCTTGACCGTGAACCAGTCGTGGCGGACGCCGCTGTTGGCGATCGTCGAGTAGGCATTGGCCATGTCGATCGGGCTGACCGTGGCCGACCCCAGCGCGACTGCGGGGAAGGGCTTGAGACCCGGCGCGTTCTTGGGGATGCCCATGGCGTTCGCCATCTTGACGACCTTGCGCGGGCCGTCGTCCATGGCGGTGGTCAGGTCCACGTAGGCGGTGTTGACGGAGTTCTCGGTGGCGGTGATCAGGTCGATCGCCGAGCCGTAGCTCTCACCCTGGCCCTCACCCTGGTTGCTCACCGAGCCGCCACCGTCGGGCAGCTCGAAGGGAGCGTTGCCGTCGAAGGTGTCCTTGAGAGCGAACCCGTCCTTCAGGCCGGCGGCCAGGGCGAACGGCTTGAAGGAGGATCCGGGTGAGCTGCCGAGCGACGGCCCAGTTCAGCTGGCTCTCGAGGTAGTTCTGACCGGCGTAGAACCCGATCAGCCCACCCGTCTGCACGTCCACGGACGCCGTCGCGACGTGCAGCTTCTTCAGCCCCTGCGGGCGCTCGGAGAGTACGCCGGCCTCGGCCGCCTTCATCGCCTTGCGGGTGAACGTGGTCTCCACCCGCAGGCCACCGGAGCTGATCGAGCTCTCGTCGAACCCGAGCTTGATCAGCTCCTCCTTGACCATCGTGAGCATGAAGCCGCGCTGGCCGCCGTACAGGTTGTTGGTCTTGGGCTTCGCCAGCCGGGGCAGCTTCCCGTAGTACCGGTCCGCCTCCGAGGCGTCGAGGGTGCCCATCGAGACCATGCCGCGCAGCACGTAGTCGTAGCGCTCGATCAGGTCGTCGCGCCCCTCCGCGCCGCGTTCGGGATTCAGGAAGCTGGGCGAGTTCAGCACGGCCGCGAGCATCGCGGACTCGGGAACCGTGAGCTTCTTGGCCGGGTGGCCGAAGTAGGCGTTGGACGCGGCCTGCACTCCGTAGGCGCCGCGGCCGAAGTAGATGGTGTTCAGGTAGCCCTCGAGGATCGCCTCCTTGGACTTCTCCTGCTGCACCTTCAGCGACAGGAACGCCTCCTTGACCTTGCGCGAGAGCGTGCGCTCCTGGCTGAGGTAGAGGATCTTGACGTACTGCTGGGTGATCGTCGAGGCACCCTGGGTCGCGTTGCCCTGGGCGTTGGAGAACGCCGCACGCAGGATGCCCTTGGGGTCGATGCCGCTGTTGGTGTAGAAGGTGCGGTCCTCGGCCGCGATTGCGGCGTCCTGCATCGACTGCGGGATGTCGGCCAGCGGGATGGACTCCCGGTTCTGCTCGGCGAACCGCCCGATCCTGGCCTTTCCGCCTGAGTAGTAGACGTAGGTGGACTGCGCCTCGAAGGCCTTGTTGGCGTCGGGGATGGTGGTGTTCTTGTAGGCGAAGTAGAAGATCCCGATCAGCACGAGCGTGCCGACGATCGCGGTGACAGCGAACCACTTCAGCACCGTCTTCAGCCGCGTGTGCCTGGCGCCCTCGTCCACGCGCTTGCCGGCACCCGCAGCAGATCCGGCGCCCGCGCCCTTCGCCGTGCCCTTGCCCGAGCCGCCCGTGCCCTTGCCGGAACCGCTTCCGGTGCCCTTGCTCGCGCCTTGCCCGAGCCCTTGCTCGAGCTCTTGCCGGCCCCCGAGGTCGCCGGCTTTCCCGACGAGGCGCTGCTCCGGTTGCCGCTCACTGATCACTCTCTCCTGGTCGCGGACGTGGTCTGCTACCGAAGGGTACGGGGTCGCCACACGCTGCGGATCCGGTCTCGGGCAGCGGAGCGGCGGTTGGTCCTCGATATATCGGTGCGATAGATTGTGTCGATAGGAAGTTCCGATACTCCGGAGCATCGACGGACGGAAGCAGGCGACACGTGGCAAGCAAGGGGGCGACCCTCGAGCTGGCAGTCCTCGGGCTGCTGCACGACTCGCCGCTGCACGGATACGAGCTGCGCAAGCGGCTGAACCTGCTGCTCGGCTGGACGCGACTGCTCTCCTACGGGTCGCTCTACCCGGCCCTGAAGAGGATGCTGCGGGCCGGCCTGGTCACCGAGGTCGCGACGGACACCCCGGGGGTCTCCCGAAGGCAGCGGATCGTCTACCAGATCACTGCGGCGGGCTCGGAGTTCTTCGCCGGGAAGATCACCGACGTCGGGCCCTCCGCCTGGGAGGACGAGGACTTCAACATGAGGTTCGCCTTCTTCTCCCGCACCGACTCCGAGGTGCGCCTGCGCATCCTCGAGGGCCGGCGTTCGCGACTCCAGGAGCGGCTCGACCGGGCCCGCACCAACCGGGGACCAGCCGGCGCCGACCGCTACATCAGCGAGCTGCAGCGACACTCCATCGAGTCGGTGGAGCGCGAGGTCCGATGGTTGACCGACCTCATCGCCGCAGAGCGAGCAGGGCCCGACCAGCGGCCCGGCGCAGTTGCCCGGCCGACGCCGGTCAAGCCGAAACCAGCCACCCGCAAGCAAGCGCACACCCAGCACAAGCGCGTGAAATGAGGGAAGAAACCATGCCATCGGTACGAGTAGCCATCGTGGGAGTCGGCAACTGTGCCAGCTCCCTGATCCAGGGCGTTGAGTACTACAAGGACGCCGATCCCGCGGGCAACGTGCCCGGCCTGATGCACGTCGAGTTCGGCGACTACCACGTCTCCGACGTCGAGTTCGTGGCGGCGTTCGACGTGGATGCCAAGAAGGTCGGCTTCGACCTCTCCGACGCGATCAACAACTCGGAGAACAACACGATCCGGATCTGCGACGTCCCGCCGACCGGCGTGACCGTGCAGCGCGGCCACACCCTCGACGGTCTGGGCAAGTACTACCTCGAGACCATCGAGGAGGCCGAGACCGAGCCGGTCGACGTCGTCCAGGTCCTGAAGGACTCCGGGGCCGACGTGCTCGTGTCCTACCTGCCGGTGGGCTCGGAGGAGGCGGACAAGTTCTACGCCCAGTGCGCCATCGACGCGGGCGTGGCCTTCGTCAACGCACTGCCGGTCTTCATCGCCTCCGACCCCGTCTGGGCGAAGAAGTTCGAGGATGCCGGCGTCCCGATCATCGGCGACGACATCAAGTCGCAGGTGGGCGCCACCATCACCCACCGGGTGATGGCCAAGCTGTTCGAGGACCGCGGTGTCGTGCTGGACCGCACCTACCAGCTCAACGTCGGCGGCAACATGGACTTCAAGAACATGCTCGAGCGCGACCGGCTGGAGTCGAAGAAGATCTCCAAGACCCAGGCCGTGACGTCGAACCTGAGCCACGACCTCGGCGCCCGCAACGTGCACATCGGTCCTTCGGACTACGTGCAGTGGCTCGACGACCGCAAGTGGGCCTACGTGCGGCTCGAGGGTCGCGCGTTCGGTGACGTGCCGCTGAACCTGGAGTACAAGCTCGAGGTGTGGGACTCCCCCAACTCGGCCGGCATCATCATCGACGCGATCCGCGCCGCCAAGATCGCCAAGGACCGCGGCATCGGTGGCCCGATCCTCTCGGCGTCGTCGTACCTGATGAAGAGCCCGCCGGTGCAGCGCCCCGACGAGGAGGGACGAGCCTCCGTCGAGGCGTTCATCAACGGCGACGTGGAGCGCTGAGGAACGAAGCCGCGACGGCGTGTCGAAACCAGGCGACGTGGAGCGCTGAACGGGACCTCACCGCTGGCAATGGCTGGGGAACGGCCGCAGGATCACCGGGTCCTGCGGCCGTTCTGCGCCACCGAACCGACCGTTCGGGCAGCAAACTGGGTCACAACGGGTTATCGACAAGCGTTCTCAGGTGTCTCTAAGGTTCGGCCATGAGCGAAGGCACGCAACCTCCCCCTCCCCCTGAGACCCCACCGGGCGGTGGCTCCACTCCGCCGTCGGGTGGATCGACACCTCCACCTCCCGGAGGTTCCGCACCGCCGCCGCCACCTGGAGGTCAGGGCGGGTACGGCGCACCACCGCCGCCCCCACCACAGGGAGGACCGGGCGGTTATGGCGCCCCCGGCGCCCCGCCCCCGGTCGGTCCCCGACCCGGCGAGCTCCTCGACCGGTTCCTGGCCCGGCTCATCGACACCGTGATCGTGGTCGTGGTGGCCGTGATCATCAACTCGGTGCTCATCGCTGCGCTGATCACCTCGGGCAGTGGCGGGTTCGGGTACGGCGGCTCGTTCAGCGCCTACTCGCTGGTGTCGTCGATCATCACCACCGTTCTCTACATCGGCTACTTCGGGTTCATGGAGTCGAGCCAGGGCAAGACTGTCGGCAAGATGGTGATGAACCTGCACGTCGAAGGTCCCACGGGCGGGAAGCCGACCTTCGAGCAGGCGGCCAAGCGCAACATCTGGCTTGCTTTCCCCATCCTCGGCGTGATCCCCATCCTCGGGGTCGTGGGATCCATTGCCGCTCTGGTCGCGGTGATCCTGATCGCGGTCCAGATCAACAGCGACCCGGAGCGCAGGCCCTGGACCGACAAGTTCGCCGACACGCGCGTGATCAAGGAAGGCTGAACACCTCTCTGAGCACGTCTCGGGACGCCTCTCTGGTGTGATGGGGCGGTGTCCGACCTGCACTGCCCCGCGACGCTGGTCGTCGCGCGTCATGCGAAGGCCGCCTTCGTCGAGGACTGGTTCTCCGACGAGGGCGGCTCGCTGACGTCCGAGGGTCGTGCGCAGGCCCGCGAGCTGGCCGACTCCCTGGCGGACCGGCGGGTCGCAGCGGTCTGGTGCAGCGACGCGTCACGCGCGGTGCAGACCGCCGAGATCGCAGCAGCCCGGCTCGGGGTCGCGGTGTCCGCGCGCAAGTCCCTTCGCGAGGTGTTCATCGGCACGCTGATGGAGCAGGCCTTCGACTACGGACGCATCGAGGAGGTCTGCGAGAAGTGGTACGCCGGGTCGCTGGAGGCGCGCTTCGAGCAGGGTGAGTCCGGCGCCGAGGTGGTGGCCCGGCACCGGGCGCAGTTCGAGGAGATCGCCGACCTCCATCGGGGCGAGACCGTGCTCGTGGTCGGACACCAGACCGCGCTCGGGATCGTCGTACCCACGCTGGCGGGGCTGACCGTTGCCTGGGCCCGCGACAACGAGCTGGCCAACACCGAGTCGATCGAGCTCGAGCACGACGCGGACGGCTGGGTCCTGCGGCGCTGGGGCAGCCAGGTGTTCGAGCCCCACGCGTGAGGCCCTCGGGAGTGAGGCCCGGGAGTGACGGAGGCTCAGGCGGCGACCGCGCGCTCCGCGTCGGCCTTGATGCGGGCGAGCGTCTGGTTCATCCCGCGCAGGAGCTCTGAGCTGAAGTCGTCGACTCCACCGAGCACGGCGTTGGTGAGCCTCACGGAGATGTCCGAGATGCCCTTGGGTGCCTCGCGACGCTGGACCACCCGGGTGCCGCCGTCGGCGGTCGGGCCGAGCGTGAAGGACCACACCGTCCAGTTGTCCCGGATCCGGAAGGCGATCCGCCGCTCCGGCTCGAACTCGGTCACCATCGACTGCGTCGGCCAGACGAGCAGGCCGCGACGGTTGATGTTGATCATCTTCGCGCCCCGGCGGGTCTCGCCACCGCGGACGAACGTCTTGGCCACCTGCGGGCTCCACCGGGGCATGTTGGAGAGGTCGGAGACCAGCTCCCACACGGCCGCGGGCGCAGCGTCGATCTCGATCGAGGCCTCGATGGGGGCGACGTCGGTCAGGGGCACGGTTTCTCCTCGGCTGGTGCTTGGCGGGTGCTGGTTCAAGACGGCCGCTGCCGATCAGCGGGGGCCGTGGGTGTTGAGCCAGAGGATAGGTTCCGGCAGCGGGTCGAACCGAGCCAGATCTCGGATCGCGGCCAGTGACTTTCCCGTGTAGACGGGCTCGAGGTGGAGTTCGTCACGTTCGGCCGCGCCGACGGCCTCGATCGAGGCGGGAGTGGGGTCCCCGTAGGTCGCGCCGAGCCAGTCCGTGCGCATCGTCACATCTGCAGGCTCGACCCGCGCGATGGACACCGTGGCGCCCCGGTCGAGGAGCAGGTCGGCGGTCCGGTTGGCCAGTCGGGCGATGACCGACGCGTCGAGCGGGAAGGCGTCGTTGACGACGACTCCGAAGACGCGCGTGCGCAGGCCCGCCAGCCGCAGGCCCAGCGCGAGACCGGCCGCCGTTCCCCCCGACCCGACGGCCGTGACCACGGTGGCCGGTTCGGGGAGCACGCCGGCGTCCACCTGGGCGGCGATCTCGAGCCCCGTCTCGGCGTACGCCAGGGCGCCGAAGGGGTTGGAGCCGCCGGCCGGGAGGTACCAGGGAAACCGGCGGTCACGCAGCGTGGCGCCCGCGATCAGGCCGGGCGCCGCCAGCCGGAGCCGCATCGGGTCGCGGTAGCGGTGCAGCTCCGCGCCACTCGCCTCGAGCCGGGCAAGCTGCGCTCGCACGTGGTCGTCCACGGGCTGGTCGACCAGCCCGAGCACGGTGCGCAGGCCGTGCTCCCGGCCGTAGAGCGCCGCGGCGAGGCCCCAGTGCGTGCCGATGCCCCCGACAGTGAACAGGGTGCGTACGCCGCGACGCCGGGCCTCGGGGATGATCCACTCCAGCTTGCGCACCTTGTTGCCGCCCCAGCCGCCGTCGCCGAAGGTGCTCTCGTCCTTCACCCAGACCTCGCCGCCGCCCACCAGGCCGGGGTCGAGGAGCCGGACCGGGGTCGGGGTGGAGCCGAGACGCAGGCGTTCGATGCTCAGGCCGGGCAGGTGGTCGTGCAGCAGCGCCATGGCGCCATCCTGCCGCCACCCGGCTGTCTCACAGGTAGCGGAAGGCCTCGCGCTCGCGGCGCTCGAAACGGCCACGGAGCAGTCGGTGGACGAGCCCGTAGCCGGGAGGGGCCTGCGCGAGGATGCGCCGTCGAGCTTCGTCCGGCAGTTCGTGCATCACCCAGCACAGGACGAACGGGACGATGCGCAGCGGATAGCCGCGGGCCGCGGCCGCCTCGAAAGCGTCGTTCTCCTGCACGCTCAGGGTGCGCTGGAGCAGCGGCAGCGCCTGGCCCTCTTCGTGAGCGAGGTGCTCGAGGAGACTCTCGCGGGCCGCCGCGATCCGGATCTCGAGTGCGTTGCGGTGGTCGGTGCACGGGTGCACGCACATCTCTTCGAACGCGGTGCGCACCGCGGCCAAGGCAGGGTCGATGACACCGTGCTCGGCCTCCATGTCGTCGAGCATGGTCAGGTCATCGGTGTTGCCCTCCCGGTCGGCGTGGTGACGCAGCACCGGCCAGAGGGACTCGTCCTCGACGCTGTGGTGGTGGTGGAGCACCTCCGCCATCCGGTCCCAGCGCCGCTGGAGCGCGGCCCACACCTTCGCCTCGGAGACCGGCGTACGCGCGACCGCCTCGGCGAAGTGGTCGAGGTCGCGTCGAAATCCGCGATGCATCACGTACATGCCGGTCTGGTCGTGCGGCCCCTCGGCGGTGTGGCTCTGGCCGGGGAGCGTCAGCTGGGTGACGCCTCCCTCGATGCGGTGCGACATGGTCGGTCCTCCTGGTCGTCCGGTGGTGGGACCACCCTCGCCCCGCGCTCTTGGGCGAGGCTGGAGAGCGACTGGAGTCCCGGCACACCGGCGGCAGATACGGTTTGGGCCGTGTGGGTGCGCGTGCTAGGTGCGAGCCAGGTGGCGCTGGGCGACGATCCGGCTGCACCGGTCGACCTCGGCGCACGCAAGCCCCGATCGGTGCTGGCGGCGCTGGCCCTGCGGCTCGGCAGCGACGTGTCCGCCGCCGCCCTGGTCGACCTCGTGTGGGGAGGCGACCCGCCGGGCGGGGCGCACGGCACGCTGCACTCCTACGTCTCCGCCGTACGCCGCGTCCTCGAGCCGGGCCTGGGGCCGCGGCAGCGACCGAGCGTGCTGCTCACCAGCGACCACGGCTACCGGCTCGACCTCCGCCGGGAGCAGGTGGACGCCCATCGTTTCGCCGACCAGGTCCGCTCCCGTCGCCGCGCCCTGGCGCCCTTGGCCACCCAGTTCACGACCGGCCCCTCGTCCGACTGGCCAGACCGCGCGACCATCGCAGAGCACGTGGACGCGCTCGAGGAGCTGCTCGCCCTGTGGACCGGTGACGCCTATGCCGACCTGCCCGAGCATCCCGAGGTAACCCTCGAACGATCGGCCCTCGACCAGCTGCGTCGCGGCGCCGAGGAGGACCGCGTCCTGGGTCTGCTTGCGCTCGGCGACCACGCCGTCGTCGTGGCGGCCACAGAACAGGCCACCGTCCGGCATTCGCTGGAGGAGCGGATCTGGGCGCTGCACGCCCTCGCGCTCGCCCGGTCGGGGCGCCAGGCCGAGTCCCTGGCCGCCTTGCGCCACATCCGCCGAGTGCTCGCCGACGAGCTCGGTCTCGATCCCGGCCAGGAGCTGCGCGACCTCGAACAGGCCGTCCTGGTGCAGGACCCCGTGCTGCAGCAGTGGCTCCGCCCCGAGGTGACTCCGGTACCCGACCAGTCCGTTGCCGCGGCCGCACCCTTCGCCCTGCGTGCCACGGGATGGGGCCTCGTCGGCCGCGACCGCGAGGTGGCCGAGCTCGAGCGGATGCTGGACCGGTCGTCGGCCGGCGAGCCGGCGTACGCCCTGCTCGTGGGTGAGCCCGGAATCGGCAAGTCCCGGTTGGTCGAGCGGCTCGCCGACCACGCCGCCCAGCGGGGGTTCCTCGTGGCCACCGGCCGGTGCGCCCAGGACGACGGAGCGCCTCCGCTGTGGCCGTGGAGCCAGGCCCTCGACGACCTCGCGCGTCGGGACGGCAGGCCGCTGAGCAGCGAGGTCGAGCGCCTGCTCAGCGGGAACCCCGACACCGACGATGTCTCCGAGGGCGCGGAACGGCAGGCGTTCCGGGCGTGGGAGAGCATCGCGAACGAGGTCCTGGCCCGTTCGGAGACGACCCCGGTGCTCCTGGTGCTCGAGGACCTCCACTGGGCCGACACCGCCAGCCTGCGCGTGCTCCGCCGGCTGCTCGCCTCGACCGCGCCCGGCCAGCGCTTCGCCCTCGTCGCCACCCGACGCCCCTGGCCGGAGCCGACGGGCGCCCTTGCCGAGGTCGGTGAGGAGCTCGCGCGGCGTCACGTGGCACGACTCGACCTCGGCGGCCTGAGCGAGACGGAGGCCGCCTTGCTCGTGGCCGAGGTGGTCGGCGAGCCCCCCGACGCCGAAGTCGTCGCCGATTGGCACGACCGGTCGGAGGGCAACCCGTTCTTCCTGATCGAGCTGGCCCGCCTCGGTGCCGACTCCGGGCAAAGCCACGTCATCCCGGCCACGGTGCGCGACGTGATCGTGCGCCGGTTCGAGACGCTGCCCGAGCAGACGCGGTCGCTGCTGCTGCTGGCAGCTGTCCTGGGGCGCCGCTGTTCCCTGGACGTGCTCGCCGCGGTCGCCCAGGAGTCTGTCGACGACGTCGACGATGCGCTGATACCGGCCCGCGAGGCCGGACTGGTCGTCGAGCCGGAGGCCGGGACGGTCGCCTTCACGCACGCACTGACGCGCGACGCCGTGACCACCACGACCACCGCGTCTCGGGTCGCCCGGCTCCATGCCCGGGTGGCCCACGGCCTCTCCGACGGCGGAGCGGTGGCCGGCCTGGTGGGTCACGAGGAGCGGGTCGCCGAGCTGGCCCGGCACTGGCTCGCCGCGGGCCCGTCGTACGCCGCACGCGCCTGGCGTGCCGCCGTCGAGGCGGCCGAGCAGGCCCGGCGGACCTTCTCCTGGGTGGAGGCTGAGCAGCTGATGGCGGCGGCGATCGAGGCCCACCGGCGCGACCCGGCCGCAACCGCCGAGGAGCGGATCGACCTGCTCCTGACCCGAGCGAAGGACTGTCGCCCGAACTCGGAGTGGGACCAGGTGCTGCCCTGCGCCGCGGAGGCGATCGCCCTGGCACGCCGGGAGGAAGACCTGCCCCGGCTCGTCGCCGCGGCCGTTGCATCGTCGGACAACCTGGTGTGGACGGCACAGCAGTGGAACGAGGTCCTCGAGGACACCGTCGACGACCTGCGCTGGGCCCTCGCCCGGACGTCGAGCCACGACTCCCCCGAACGTTGTCGGCTGATGCTCGCGCTCGCGGCGCAGCTGTACTACGAGCCCGGCGCCCGCGCCGAGCTCGAGGCGCTGGCCGAGGAGGGGTACGCCATCGCCCAGCGCATCGGCGATCCCGCGCTGCTCTGGTGGGCCGCCCACACCGCGTGGAAGGCGCTCTGGACTCCCGCCCATGGCGAGACCCGGCTGTCGCTCGCCCGGGAGGGGCTCGCCGCGACCCGCGCCAGTGGCGACCAGGACTCCGAGGCCGTGGCGCTCGTGGTGCTCGCCGGAACCGCGCTCGAGATGGGCGACCGCCCGGCGTACGAGCGGGCGGCCGAGGAGACCGAGCGACTGGCACGACGCCGCCGCAACTCCTATGCGTTGATGGCCCTGGAGTGGGTCCAGCTCAGCCTCGCCTCGATGCGCGGCGACGATGCCGCCGTGGCCCGCCTGGCGCGTGAGCTCTACGAGTACCGCCCGCGCCTGAACCCCTCGATGGAGGGACTGCATGTCGGCGGCATCCAGGTCATCGCGAGCATGTGGACCGACCGGATCGGGGAGCTGATCGCACCGTTCGCGGCGGCAAACGAGGTCTCGGGCGACGACCTCGGCCGCGACGTGCTGCTGCTGGCCATGGCCCGGATCGGTGACGCCGAGGGGCTCCGCAAGGAGCTGATGCGCCCGCTGGAGCACGTCGTCGACAACTGGGGCAGCGCGTCGACCTGGTGCAGCATGGCCGAGGTGGCCGCCGTCGCGGGTGACACCACTCTCGCCGCCGAGATGGCCGAGAAGCTCCGGCCCTTGTCCGGACGGATCGCGCTCAGCGGGATCTCCAGCGTGCAGGGCCCGAACGACGGCTACCTGGCACTCGCGCTCGCCACCTGCGGCCACCCGGCGGAGGCGAGCGCAGCGGCAGAGCGGGGACTGGCGCAGGCGGAGGACTGGGGGTTCACCGCGTACGCCGACTGGCTGCGCGGGTGGCGCGCGAAGCTCGGCATCTGACCCATAGATGCGCAAGTCCAAGGGGGAGCACGCTGCGCCCCACTCATCACGCACGCTGGACTGCGTTCTCGTCAGTCGCCGTGGCTCCGCCACGGCTCCCTCCTCCGCCTTGCCAGCGCACGCACTGAGCGGCGCTCGCTTGCACACCCCCCTGGACTTACACATCTAGGGTCCAGTCATGGATGTCTTCCTGATCGGTGGTGGCTGGTCCGACGAGCGCGTGGGTGACATGTTCGGCGGGTTCGTGGCAGCGGCCGCGGCCCGGACGGCGGACCGGCGGCCGCGCGTCCTGATGGTGCTGCTCGGCATCGACGAGGAGGCGCTGGAGTACCACGACCGCTACGTCCGGGCCCTCGGGCTCGTGGGCGGCCACGAGCTGGTCGTCGAGCGAATCGCTCCGGACGCGACGTTCGACGCTGCACGGCTCGACGACGTCGATGCGCTGCTGGTCGGCGGCGGCGACACCCCTGAGTACCACCGGGCCCTTTCTCCGTCGTACGACGTGATCCGTGAACGGGTCGCCGCGGGCCTTCCCTATGCCGGGTTCTCCGCCGGCGCGGCCATCGCCGCAAGGACCGCGATCATCGGCGGCTGGCGGATCGACGGCGTGCCGGTGTGCCCGGAGGACAGCGATGAGGGGCTCGACCCGGTCACGGTGGTGGAAGGGATCGGCCTGGTCGACGGCGCGGTCGACGTGCACGCCGTCCAGTGGGGCAACCTGAGCCGGTTGATCGCTGCGGTGGGAACCCGCCTGGTCGCGCACGGCGTGGCCATCGACGAGTGCACCACCCTCGGCCCCGGCGGCGTCGTCGCGGGCGCCGGCCACGCTTGGCGAGTCAGCCCGGCGCCTGACGGGGTCGTGGTCAGCAGCAGCTAGCGCCCCGAGTCGAAACCCGAGTCACTACCGCGCCGCCGCCCACTCGAGCAGGGCTGCCCTGGCGTCGTCCTCGCTCATCGGGCCCTGATCGAGGCGCAGCTCGAGGAGGAACCGGTAGGCCTCGCCCACCTCACGTCCGGGGCCGATCCCGAGGATCTCCATGATCTGGTTGCCGTCGAGGTCGGGCCGGATCGAGGCGAGCTCCTCCTGCTCCGACAGCTTGTGGATGCGCGCCTCGAGGTCGTCGTAGGTACGCCGGAGCAGGTCGGCCTTGCGCTGGTTGCGCGTCGTGCAGTCGGCCCGCGTGAGGACGTGCAGCCGGTCGAGCTGGTCACCCGCGTCGCGGACGTAGCGGCGTACGGCGGAGTCCGTCCACTCCCCCGACCCGTACCCGTGGAACCGCAGGTGGAGCTCCACCAGCGTGGCCACCGCTTCGGTCACGTCCTTGGGGAACTTCAGGGCCTGCATCCGCTTGCGGGTCAGCTTGGCGCCGACCACGTCGTGGTGGTGGAAGGTGACCACGCCGTTCTCGGCGAACCGCCGGGTGCGCGGCTTGCCCACGTCGTGCATCAGGGCGGCGAAGCGCGACACGAAGTCGGGTCCACCCCCGGTCAGGGGGCGCAGCCGTTCCTCGAGGTCGATCGACTGCTCGAGCACCGTCAGCGTGTGCTCGTAGACGTCCTTGTGGCGGTGGTGCTCGTCGCGCTCCAGCGCCAGGGCGGGCAGCTCGGGCAGCACGTGCTCCGCGAGCCCCGTCTCCACGAGGAGCCGCAGTCCCCGCACCGGATCCGGCGCCATCACCAGCTTCACGAGCTCCTCGCGCACCCGCTCGGCGGAGACGATCGTGATGCGCTCCGCCATCCCGCTCATCGCGGCCTGCACCTCGGGATGCACGGTGAAACCGAGCTGCGCGGCGAAGCGCGCGGCACGCAGCATCCGCAGGGGGTCGTCGGAGAAGGAGTCCTCGGGTCGGCCCGGCGTACGCAACACCTGGTGGGCAAGGTCGACCACACCCCCGAACGGGTCCTCCAGCACCCGTTCGGGAAGCGACAGCGCCATCGAGTTGACCGTGAAGTCGCGGCGGGCGAGGTCACCGACCAGCGAGTCGCCGTACCTCACGGCCGGCTTGCGGCTCTCGGGGTCGTAGGCCTCGGAGCGGTACGTCGTGATCTCCACCTGCCACTCGCCCCGGCGGCAACCGATCGTCCCGAAGTCGCGGCCGATGTCCCAGGTCGCGTCGGCCCAGCCCCTGACCAGCTGCTCGGTGACCTCCGGTCGGGCCGAGGTGGTGAAGTCGAGATCGTTGTGCAACCGACCGAGCATCGCGTCGCGGACGGGCCCCCCGACCAGGGCGATCTCCTCGCCGGCCGCCGCGAAACGGGCGCCGAGCTCGTCGGTGACGGGGGCGATCCGCGCCAGCTCCGCGACCACGCGCGCCTGGACGTCGCTGATCAGCAGGGGCTCCTCGGACACAGGAGACCACTCTAGGCCGTACCTGCCACTCGTCCGTCGCGCGCGGGCGTCCTCCGCATCGAGGGAGTCCACTTGGCGGTTTCTTCAGCCGCGAGCCCTGGATCGGTCTGCAAGTTGCCTGGTCGAGCGTCCCGACGGGCGTCGGTGCCCCGGCACGGCCTCGCGGGGAGGGAGTTCCCTGCTGGATAGCATCGCCGCGTGAGAAGCACCCGCCTGGCGACCCGTGCGCTGGCGGTGGTGACCCTCGGTGTGAGCGGCCTCGTCGGACCCGCGGTGGCGAGCGCCGACGTGCGGAGCCGCGTGCCGTCGGTCGACGGGACAGGCGTCACCCCCCTGTCGGTGACCATGTCCCGGCTGAGCCCGTCGACGATCCCCACGCGGGGGGCGCTCACGATCAGCGGAATCGTCCAGAACGACTCGATCGACGAGTGGACCGACGTCAACATCGCGCCGTTCGTCTCCAGCACCCCGATCACGGCCCGCGACGAGCTGGCGGAGGCGGCGGAGTCCGACTCCGAGGTCGCCGTGGGCGAGCGGCTGACCGATCCCGGTGTGCAGCTGTCGATCGGCGACCTCGTCCCCGGTCAGAGCGCGACGTTCACCCTCCGGGTGCCCAGGGCGTCCCTGCCCATCAGCGGGGACCCCGGCGTCTACTGGATCGGCGTGCATGCGCTCGGCGCGACCGAGGACGGACGTGACACCGTCGCGGACGGGCGCGCGCGGACCTTCATCCCCCTCGTCCCGGCCGAGCTGGGCCGCCGCAGGACGGTTCCCGTCTCCGTCGTACTCCCCCTGCGCGACCGCGCCCGGAGGGCGACCGACGGAAGTCTCTTCGGCCCGACCCGCTGGGTGAAGATCACCGGACCCGAGGGGCGCCTGTCCCGGCTCGCGGCCTTCGCCGCCTCGGCAGGAGCGGCGCCCCTCACCTGGCTGCTCGACCCGGCTGTGCTCGACGCACTCCAGGACTTCGGCCAGGGCAACCCGCCGCTCTCCCTCGGACCCCCCCGTCCCCGCGCCGACGGCGAGGACGAGGGTGACACCGGACCCGACAGCTCACCGTCGCCGAGCCCCACGCCGACGCCGATCTCGGGGGCCCCGAGCGCTGCCGAGCAGGCACGCGCCAACGCGGTGCTGGGGAGTCTCCTGCCGACCATGCGCACCGACACGGTCCTCAACCTGGCCTACTCCGACCCAGACATCGCGGCCCTGGCCCGACGCGGGCCGAGGCTCCTCAACCGGGCCGGGGAGCTCTCCACGCGCCGGGTGCTGGCACACAACCTCACGGCCGCACCGGTCGTGGCGCCGCCGCGTGGCTACTTCGACCCGGACCTGCTCAGCCGGATCCCGCAGGCTTCCCTGCTGCTGCTCAGTGACCATGCCGACCTCGAGCAGCCGACGCTGTCCCGTCTCCCCACCGGGCAGGAGCTCGTCCAGTTCGACGAGCGCGCGGTCGCCGGGGGGCCGGCGCCCAACGCGGCGCGCTCCCCCCTGGCCCTGCGCCAGCGGATCCTCGCCGAGGCGGCCCTGGAGGTCGCGAAGGGGGCGGCCCCCGTGCGACCACTCGTGGTCAGCCTGCCGCCCCGGTGGAACCCCGGTCCGAACTGGCGGGAAGCCGACTTCTTCGGTGGCCTGAGCGTGCCCTGGGTGCGCCTGGCGCCGGTGCCCCGTGACGCGACAGAGACCTACGAGGACGAGCTCGAGTACGGCCGCACCCAGCTCGCCGAGGAGATCCCCGCCTCGAACGTCGCCGCCACCCGCCGACTGTCCAACACCAGCGTGGTGCTCGGTCACCTGCTCGCCAACGACAACGACGTCACCGACCGGCTCACCGGCGCGTCGCTGCAGGCGTCGTCGTACGGCGCCAGCCGCACACTCAGGCTCGCCGTCGACCAGGTCCTCGCGCTCGACCGCGTCACCCGCGAGCAGATGGACCGGGTGGAGGTCACCGGCACCGACTTCGTGACGCTCTCCGGTGGCTCCGGATCCCTGACGGTGACGCTGGTCAACGGCCTGCAGCAACCGATCACCGTGGGCCTGCGGGCCCGCGCCGACAGCCCAGGCGTGAAGGTGGAGATTCCCGAGCCCGTGAGCATGCAGGCCGGTCAGCGCACCACGTTGCGGCTGCAGGTGGCCAGCAGGGTGGGCGTGCACGAGGTCACTCTCCAGCCGGTCACGACCCAGGGCGAGACCACCGGCACGCCGCTGACCTTCAGCCTGCGCACCAGCCAGGTAGGCCGTCTGATCTGGATCATCATCATCGCCGGCGGCCTCCTGCTCGCAGTCACCAGCGTGCGCCGCATCGTGCTGCGCATCCGGAACAGCCGGTGGCGGGTGGAGGAAGAGTGAGCGAGGACCCCTCCACCCCGGGCGCCACTCCGGCCGACTCAGGCCCAGAGACGCGCCAGGGAGACCCCTCGCGTTCCAGCTCGGACTCGCTGCTCTCCTCCAGCGCCGTGATGGCTGCCGGGACGATCGTGTCGCGGCTCAGTGGCTTCGTACGAGGCATCCTGCTGGCCGCCGCCCTGGGCGTCGGGCTGCACGCCGACGTGTTCAACATCGCCAACACGGTGCCGAACATGCTCTACATCCTGATGGCGGGCGGCGTGATCAACGCCGTGCTCGTGCCACAGCTGGTGCGCGCGATGAGGAACGACCCCGACGGCGGCGACGCCTACACCAACCGGATCATGACCCTGGCCGTGCTCTTCCTCGGCGTGGTCACGGTCGTGCTCGTGGTCGCAGCGCCCCTGCTGATGCGGCTGTTCCTCGATCCGGAGTTCTTCACTCCGAGGCTCACCGCGCAGCGAGAGTCCGTGATCGACTTCGCGCGCTACTGCCTGCCGCAGGTCTTCTTCTACGGCATGTTCGTGCTGGTCGGGCAGGTCCTCAACTCCCGGGGCCGTTTCGGACCGATGATGTGGGCGCCGATCGCCAACAACGTCGTCGCCGTGCTCGTGCTGGCGACCTACCTGCTCACGATCGGGCCCGCGACCGGGGCCGAGAAGAGCGGCGGCTTCACCGCCGAAGCCGAGGCCCTGCTCGGCATCGGGTCCACGCTCGGCATCGTCGTGCAGTTCCTGGTGCTGCTGCCCTACCTCAAGGCAGCCGGCGTCCGCTTCCGGCCACGCTTCGACTTCCGCGGCACCGGGCTGGGGCACACCATGCGGCTCGGTGTGTGGACGGTGCTCTTCGTGGTGGTCAACCAGGTCGCCTACACGGTCGTGGTCCGTCTGGCCAGCCACGGCACCGTCGCCACGACCGGCGCCGGCGGCCCTGCCTCGACCGAGGGCACCGGCTACACGATCTACTCCAACGCGTTCCTGCTGACGATGGTCCCGCACTCGATCATCACGGTGTCCCTGGCCACGGCGATGCTCCCGCTGCTCTCGTCGTACGCCGACCAGGGGAACCTGTCCGCCGTCGGCACCTCGGTCTCCAGCACACTGCGGTCGGCCTACGCGCTGGTCGTCCCGGTCGCCGCCATCATCGCCGTGATGGCGCTGGACACCGCGCACGTGATCTGGGGCTACGGCAGCGCGGCCGCCGACTACGGGAACTTCGCCCCGTCGCTGACTCTGTTCGGCCTCGGGCTGGTGCTGTTCACCGCGCACTACCTGGTGCTGCGCGGCTTCTACGCCCTCGAACAGACCCGGCGGGTGTTCTGGATCCAGTGCGTCATCGCGGCCACCAACATCGCCGCCGCGATCCTGCTCACCCGTGGCGCTCCTCCGTCGGAGACCGCTCCACGGCTGGTGCTCTCCTACGCGTGCGCCTACGGCGTGGGCGCGGTCCTCTCCTATGCCCTGCTGGCACGCGAGGTGGGTGGCCTGGCCGGTCGGAGGCTGGTGCGCTTCCTGGTCCGGCTCGCGCTGGCGGTCGGGATCAGCGCGGTGGCTGCGTGGGGCCTGCGTGAGCTGTTGAACGAGCTGGTCCCGGGCACCAGCACCTGGCGCGCCTTCCTCAACATCGTCGTTGTCGGGGTGGTGTACCTCGCCCTCTACCTCGGCGCGGCGCGGATGTTGCGGATCTCCGAGGTGAACGACGTCATGGCGCTCGTCACACGTCGTCTCTCCGGCAGGCGTAGATCCGGCTGAGAGCGGCCGGAGGGCGCATGATCGGGCCCTAACATGGGCACGAGAACCACGGGGCCCGCCGTGGGTCCTGCCGCGAGCCCTGCGGTCAGGCAGACAGAGCCCGCACGCCGCCGGCCCGCGGGCGTGACTTGGTGAGGGGAGTGACGTGACCACCGGATCGATAGGTCCCGGCACCGTCCTCGCGGGCCGCTACCAGCTCGACGACCTGCTCGCCGAGAGCGAGGGAGCGCGCTTCTGGCGGGCCACGGACACGATCCTGGCCCGCAGCGTCGCCATCCACGCGGTGCCCAGCGACGACGAACGGGCCGCAAGCCTGCTCGAGGCAGCCCGCGTCTCCGCCACGGTCACCGACCCCCACCTGCTGCGCGTGCTCGACTGCGACGACGAGGCCGGCATCACCTGGGTGGTCAACGAGTGGGGCGACGGCGTCTCCCTGGACCTGATGCTCCAGGAGGGCACCCTGCCACCCTCGCGCGCCGCGTGGCTGACCCGTGAGGTGGCCGACGCGATCGCGGCGGGCCACGCGCAGGGCGTCGCGCACGGCCGGCTGAACCCCGAGGCGGTCCTGGTCACGCACGCCGGCGCGGTCAAGCTGATCGGGTACGTCGTCGACGCCAGCCTCCAGCCCAGCCACTCCCCCGGCTCGCCCTACGGGGAGATCGACGAGCGTGAGGCGGACGTCATCAACCTCGCCGGCGTCCTCTACGCCGGCCTGACGGGTCGGTGGCCCGGCGTGGCCCCCTCCGCCGTACCCAAGGCACCGCGTGAGGGCCGCCGGCCGCTTCGCCCGCGCCAGGTGCGTGCCGGTGTCCCGCGGACTCTCGACGTCATCTGCGAGCGGGTGCTGCACAAGGAGGCCTCCCAGCACGCCATGCCCATCGAGACCGCGCAGGAGATCGGCGCCGCCCTGGCCGACTACCTCGGGGACTCCGGAATGGCCGCCCCGCTCGACATCGCCGGGATGCACGCAGAGCCCACCGTCTCGATCCACCGCGACGCCCTGAACGACGCCGTGAGCGAGGCGTCACCGGACCTGCACGAGGACGAGGCAGCCGCAACCGCGGAGCGCGACCTCGAGGCCACGCAGCTGTCCACGCCCGCCCCGTCGGCGGCCGAGGCGGCCTCCCCGTCGGCGGAGGACCTCGAGCAGACGCAGGTCTACAGCGAGGAGCGGCAGGGCCCCGACTCACTCGCCCCGCTCCAGGCGCCGCAGGAAGAGCCCGCGCCCCCGCCTCCGTTCGAGGACCCGCCGGAGCGCCCGCTGTTCGCGTCGACCGAGCGTCGCGTACCGGTCGCGGCACAGGCGGCCATGGCGGCGCAGTCCGGGTCGGAGCCGACGCCCGGCCACAGCACCGGCAGCCACCCCGCGACCGGTGGTTCCGTCGGCACCGACACCGCCGCGCGAAGGCACATCGACTCCACCTCGGGTGGGACGGGCGACACGGGTTCCTCGTTCTGGCCGTTCACGGACGAGGACGAGGCCAAGAACGACGTCCACACGGGCACCGAGGGGCGCGGCTGGCTGCGCACCGCGATCGTCGTCGCGCTGCTCCTCGTCCTGGTCGTCGCCATGGCCATCGCGTTCTACCGGGGCCGCCAGGACGGCGATTCGCCGACAGCCTCGAGCGAGAACCCCTCGCAGTCGGCCGACGCGACCGGGACGCCGGTCGAGATCGCGGGGGTGTCCGACTTCGACCCCGAGGGAGACCCGGCCGAGGAGAACCCCGAGACCGCCCGCAACGCGATCGACGGCAACCCCGGCACCTCCTGGACGACGATGACCTACCGCGGCAACCCGGCCCTGGGCGGCCTCAAGCCCGGCGTGGGCCTGATGCTCGACCTCGGCGAGGACCAGGAGGCCTCCCAGGTGACCGTGCGGTTCAAGGGTGCGCCCACCTCCTTCGAGGTGCACGCCGCCTCCTCGGGCGTGACCGCCGCCCCGGACTCCGTGGACCAGCTCGACAAGGTCGGCGCGAAGAGCGCGGCGTCCGAGAACGCCGTCGTGGAGCTCGACCCGGCCCCGTCGACCCGCTACCTCCTCGTGTGGCTGACCAAGCTGCCGCCGGCGGACGGCGGCTTCCGGGGTGAGATCACCGAGATCACGGTCAGGTCGTGACGCTGGAGGGCGACGGCGAGTCCGCTCGTACGGACGACGACGCCGCCCTGGTCGAGGCCCACCTTGCCGGCGACCCAGCCGCGTTCGGAGAGCTGTTCCGCCGCCATCGGGACCGCCTGTGGGCCGTGGCCCTACGCACCACGGGCAATCCCGAGGACGCCGCCGACGCGCTCCAGGACGCCTTGATCTCCGCCTTCCGGCGTGCGGACTCGTTCCGTGGCGACGCGGCCGTCACCACCTGGCTGCACCGGATCGTGGTCAACGCCTCGCTCGACCGCCTGCGGCGCAGGAAGGTGCGGGCTGCGGATCCCCTGCCCGACGACCTCGAGGAGCGTGCGGCCCGGGGCGACGTGCTCGCCGGTCCGGACCAGGGCGCCGACCCCGGACCTGAGGCCCACGTCCTCTCCGGGGAGCGTCGTCGTCGGGTGCTGGCTGCGCTCGAGCAGCTCCCGCCGGACCAGAAGGCGGCGCTGGTGCTGGTCGACATGGAGGGATATCCCGTCGCCGAGGCCGCCGAGATCCTCGAGGCGCCGAGCGGCACGATCAAGAGCCGTTGCGCCCGGGGGCGGGCGCGACTGGCGGTACTGCTGTCGGACCTCGGTCCGGACGCCGGAACCACCGCGGCCGCTGCTGCGTCCCATCCTGGAGATCCCCCCGGTGGCGCCGGTGACGATCCGTCCGGGAACCCGCGCGGGCAGCCGCCCGGCGACCTGGCTGCCGGCGGACACCCACCGGGCCACGGGCCCGGTCACACGGCACGACCAGCTGACGCACGACGCCGCGAAGGAGGTGAGCAGACATGACCGACGACCACGAGCAGGATCCCGCTCTGGATCCTGGTGAGGACGAACGCATCCGTGCGCTGCTCGCCGGTCTCGGCACTGCGCCCGACGCGTCGACGATGCCGCCGGAGGTGGCTGCGCGGCTCGACGAGACCCTCGCCGGGCTGGTGGCCGAGCGCTCCGACGGCTGCGGATGCCGAGTCGCGAGAGCACCGTCGTACCGCTTCGACGTCGCTGGGCTTCGCGTGCCACGGCCGCGGCGGCCGCGGTGATCGTGGTCGGCGCCGGGGGGGTCGCCGCGGCCAACCTCGGCCTGTTCAACGGGAGCCAGGAGAGCGCCGACTCGGGCGGGAGCACGAGCGCCAAGGCCGAGTCGCTGCAGGACTCCTCCACACCGCCGGCGGCTCCCGACTCGCTCGCCGGTGCGGTGCCCGCCATCAGCGCGGCCGGCTTCGGCGCCGACGTGACGCGGCTGCTGCGCGACGGCGGCCTGGCCGCCCTCGACTCGCGGACCCAGGCGAACAAGGTGGAGGAGGGCGGCGACACGGCCGGCTCGCTGCGGACTGCCGGCTGTGCCGGACCACGGGTGACCGACGCGGCGCAGACCAGGCTGGTGCTGTACGACGGGACGCTCGCCGTCCTCGTCGTGCATCCCCCGAAGGGAGGCGAGCGGCTCGTCGAGGCGTGGACCTGCGCCGGCGACCGCGTGCTCGACCGCGCGCGGGTGCCGGTCGCGGTGACCGGCACCGGCCAGAGCACCCCGGGGAGCACCGGATTGGCCAGCCCGAGCCCCTCGCCGTAAGACTGGGGACATGTCCACCCCCGAAGACGGTCCGGCGCCGCCGCGCGAACCGGGTGCCGACCGCCGTACCCGCTCCGTCTCGTGCGAGGTGGAGCTCGACGTGCGCGAGGAGGCCGAGCTGGTCTGGTCGGTCGCGGTCGCGAACGGTCCGGCCCTCGCCTCCGAAGAGCTGAGCGTGACGGTCGACGGCCGGCCCGTGGACCTCGCCGAGGTGCCCGTCGACGACGGCGGGCGGCTGCACGTCTGCACCGCCCCGGCCGGCCGGCTCCGGCTCTCCTACGCGGCCGAGGTGACCGGCACCGCAGAGCCCGCGAAGGTGGACCCCGTCGACGACATCGTCTACCGCCGGCCGAGCCGCTACGCCGAGTCCGACGAGCTCGGTCCGACCGCCTGGTCCGAGTTCTCCAGCCTCGAGGGCAAGGACGCTGCTGGACGCCGTGAGCTCGTGGGTCGGGACCCAGCTGTACTACGTGAGCGGATCCAGCCGTCACACCGACGGCGCCACCCAGACGCTGCTGGCCCGGCAGGGCGTCTGCCGCGACTTCGCCCATCTCGTGATCGCGATGCTCCGTGCTCGCAACGTGCCGGCCCGGCTGGTCGCGGTCTACGCCCCCGGCCTGCGGCCGATGGACTTCCACGCCGTCGTCGAGGCAGCCATCGACGGGCGGTGGCGGGTGGTCGACGCCACCACCCTGGCGCCACGGCAGTCGCTCGTCCGGATCGCGACCGGCCGCGACGCCTCGGACACCGCGTTCCTCACCGTGCAGTCCGGACGCGCCGACCTGCGCACCATGACGGTGAACGCGACCGCGGCCCCGGACCTGCCGGAGGACGATCTCACCAGCCTCGTCTCCCTCACCTGACCCACCCGTCGCGCCATCTCGCGCCGCGACCGGCGCCGGAATGTCCGGTGCCTAGGATCTGTTGGACAGGCGTGAACATCCGTATCGAGGAGTGGCAGTGACCGAGACCCAAGAGACCCGCAACGTGATCATCGTGGGCTCCGGACCCGCCGGCTACACCGCCGCGGTGTACGCCGCTCGTGCCAACCTCGCTCCACTGGTCTTCGAAGGGTCGGTGACCGCAGGTGGCGCGCTGATGACCACCACCGAGGTCGAGAACTTCCCCGGCTTCCGCGACGGCATCATGGGCCCCGCGCTGATGGACGAGATGCGCGCCCAGTCCGAGCGCTTCGGCGCCGAGCTGGTGGCCGACGACGTCGTCGAGATGGACCTGACCGGCGAGACCAAGACCGTGCGCACCGCCGAGGGCACCTTCTCCGCGCGATCAGTGATCCTCGCCATGGGTTCGGGCTACCGCAAGCTCGGCCTGCCCGACGAGGACCGCCTCTCGGGTCACGGCGTGAGCTGGTGTGCGACGTGTGACGGCTTCTTCTTCCGCGAGCAGCACATCGCGGTCGTGGGCGGTGGTGACTCCGCGATCGAGGAGGCCACCTTCCTGTCCCGCTTCGGCTCCAAGGTGACCCTGATCCACCGCCGCGACGAGCTGCGCGCCTCCAAGATCATGCAGGAGCGCGCCTTCGCCGACCCGAAGATCGAGTTCGCCTGGAACTCCGAGGTCGCCGAGATCCACGGCGACGACCAGCTCACCGGCCTGACCCTGCGCGACACGGTCACCGGGGAGACGCGCGAGCTCGCGGCCACCGGCCTGTTCATCGCGATCGGCCACGACCCACGCTCGGAGCTCCTGCACGGGCAGGTCGAGCTCGACGCGGAGGGCTACGTCCTCGTCGACCACCCCTCGACGCGCACCAACGTGCCGGGCGTGTTCGCCTCCGGCGACCTGGTCGACCACCACTACCGCCAGGCGGTCACCGCCGCCGGCACCGGCTGTGCCGCGGCCCTCGACGCCGAGCGGTTCATCGCCGACCTCGACCACGCCGCCAGTGCCGCGACAGCGGTCGGCGCGAGCGCCTGACCGGAGCACGACGAGGACCGGAAACGACCCCGACTCGCATGAGACGCCCTTGACCTCAGCGGCTCACAGGGCAGGATGAGCGGGAAGAATTGTCCGGCCAGGGGTGTTCACTCACACGAACGCGATCATCGAGACCCGACCCAATGAGGAGCCACACATGTCTGACCTGCCGGCAGTCACCGACGACAACTTCGCGACCGAGGTCCTGAAGTCCGACAAGCCCGTGCTGGTCGACTTCTGGGCCGAGTGGTGCGGCCCGTGCCGCCAGGTCGGTCCGATCCTCGACGAGCTGGCAGCCGAGCACGGTGAGAAGGTCACCTTCGTCAAGATGAACGTCGACGAGAACCCGGTGACCCCCTCGACGTACCGGGTCAACGGCATCCCGACGCTCAACGTCTACAAGGACGGCGAGGTCGTGAAGCAGATCGTGGGTGCCCGCCCCAAGGCTGCCCTGCTCAAGGAGCTCTCGGACTACATCGCCTGAGGCTCACGACGAGAGGTACTGCTTGAACGCGGTCTTCCGACTCGGGGACTCCGGTCCCGCTGTCGCCCAGATCATCGGTCTGCTGAAGCGGATCGATCTTCTGGGCGACGTTGCTGACATCCCCGACCAGACCCGGGTCAGCGCCTCCGAGCCGACGTACGACGAACACGTCGAGCTCGCCGTCCGTGCCTTCCAGCAGCAGCGCGGCCTGACCGTCGACGGCGTCGTGGGACCGCTGACCTTCCGTCGCCTCGACGAGGCGCGCTGGCGGCTCGGGGACCGCATCCTGACCCACCTGCCCGGCAACCTGATGGCCGGTGACGACGTCTACGCCCTGCAGGGTCGCTTGCTCGACCTCGGCTTCCGCGTCGGCCGCCTCGACGGCTACTTCGGCCCGGAGACCGAGGCCGGGGTCCGCGAGTTCCAGCGCAACTTCGGCATCCCGCCCGACGGCACCTGCGGCCCCGCCACCCTCAAGGCACTGACCCGGCTCTCCCCCATGGTCAAGGGCGGAGCACCCAACGCGTTGCGCGCCCAGGAGCGGATCCGCGAGGCCGGGCCCAACCTCGGGGGCAAGACCGTGGTCATCGACGTCGGGCGTGGCCACAACCTGCCGGCCGACTACTCCTCCGTCTCCGACGCGGTGCTGCACGACCTCGCCCAGCGCGTGGAGGGCCGCCTCGTCGCGATCGGCGTGCAGGCTTTCCTGACCACGCCGCGCTGGGCCGAGACCCCGGGTGAGGAGACCGACCGCGCCGCCTTCGCCAACCGCACCGGTGCCGACCTGTTCGTCTCCCTGGCGCTCGACACCTCGGCCAACCCCGACGCGTGCGGCGTCTCGACGTACTTCTTCGGCGACGCGAACCGTGACACCTGGTCCTCGGTCGGCGAACGGTTCGCCGGGCTCGTGCAGCGCGAGATCGTCGCCCGGAGCGACCTCGTCGACCTGCGCTCCCACCCCAAGACCTGGGACCTCCTGCGCCACACCCGGATGCCGGCCGTCCGGCTCGACTCCGGCTACCTCACCAACGCCGGTGACCACGCACGCCTGCGCGACCCGGACTTCCGCGACGTCCTGGCCGAGGCCATCGTCGTCGCCGTGCAGCGCTTCTACCTGAGCCCCGAGGTCGACGCCCACACCGGCGTCCTGCGGGTCAGCGAGATCCGCGACTCGTTCCAGGGCGCCTGAGGTTCTGGCTAGTCGAGCCGCGTCGCCCGGGCGCCACCGTGCGGCGCCGGGGCCGGGTGCCGGGCCCGCTTGCCTGCGACCGCACCCAGCAGCGTCTCGAGGCCTCGTTCGAGCTCCTCGCGGATGGAGAGCGTGGTGCGCAGGTCCATCCGCATCCGCGGGTTGACCGCGTGCGCCCGGTGGGTGGAGAACCCGACGGCCAGCAGGAAGTCGGCAGGTACGACGCAGTGGCCGGTGCGGCCCCGGGTGTCACCGAACGCCTCGACGGCCCTGACCCCGCCGTGCCGGATCAGGTCCTTGGCCATCCCCTGCACCATCATCCGGCCGAGCCCACCGCCCCGGTGCTCCGGTGCGACGTGCGCGGTGGTCATGATGACCGCGTCGGCACTGATCGGAGCCGTGGCGAAGCCGTCGGCCGCCGGAACGTGCACCGGCGGAGCCCAGATCAGGTGACCGACCACCTCACCGTCGACGAGGGCCACCCGCCCGCACGAGCCCCACTCCCGCAGCAGCATCGAGACCCAGGCGGCCTTCTCCTCGGCCTCGTGACCACGGGCCGCGTCGCGGCGTACGGGATCGAGCTCCCAGAACACGCACTCGCCGCACCCACCCGGCAGCTGCGCGAGGTGGTCCAGCGTCAGGCGCTCGATCTTGCGACCCACCTGCTCATCGTAGAACGGATAGTCCAGAACGTTTCGCCGCTCAGCCGGGCCTCAGGACCGGCTAAATGATCTGGACTATCCGGTCTTGCGGCTCAGCGTTGGGTGTGCAGGAAGTCGGCGATGCGTCCGATCGCCTCGGTGAGGGTGTCGAGGTCCGGCAGCGTGACCAGTCGGAAGTGGTCGGGCTCGAACCAGTTGAAGCCCGTGCCGTGGGTGACCAGGATCTTCTTCGCGCGCAGCAGGTCGATGACGAACTGCTCGTCGTCCTTGATGTGGTAGACCTCCGGGTCCAGCCGGGGGAAGCAGTACAGCGCCCCCCGCGGCTCGACACAGCTCACGCCCGGGATCTCGTTGAGCAGCCTCCACGCCGTCTTGCTCTGCTCGTAGAAGCGGCCGCCGGGGTGGATGTACTCGTTGATCGACTGATAGCCACCGAGCGCGGTCTGGATGGCGTGCTGCGCCGGGACGTTGGGGCACATCCGCATGTTGGCCAGCAGGGTGAGGCCCTCGAGGAAGTCCTCGGCGAGGTGCTTGGGCCCCGACACCATCACCCAGCCGGCGCGGTAGCCACACACCCGATAGGCCTTCGACAGCCCGCTGAAGGTCAGGCAGAGCACGTCGTCATCGGTGTACGACGCGGTGTGCAGGTGCTGGGCGTCGTCGAAGAGGATCTTCTCGTAGATCTCGTCGCTGAAGATCACCAGCTCGTGCTTGCGGGCGATGTCCACCAGGCCCTTGACCGTCGCCTCGCTGTAGACGGCGCCGGTGGGGTTGTTCGGGTTGATGATCACCAGCGCCTGTGTGTTCGGCGTGATCTTGGCCTCGATGTCGGCGAGGTCGGGGTCCCAGCCGTTCTCCTCGTCGCAGCGGTAGTGCACCGGCGTACCGCCCGACAGCGAGACCGCCCCGGTCCACAGCGGGTAGTCGGGCGCCGGCACCAGGATCTCGTTGCCGTCGTCGAGGAAGGCCTGCAGCACCATCGAGATCAGCTCGGAGACGCCGTTGCCGATGAAGACGTCGTCGACGGCCGTGTCGATCAGGCCGTGTGACTGGTAGTACTGCGCCACCGCCGTCCGAGCGGAGTAGATCCCGCGCGAGTCGGAGTAGCCCTGCGACTCCGGCAGGCTGTGCACCATGTCGGCGACGATCGCCTCGGGCGCCTCGAACCCGAAGGGTGCCGGGTTGCCGATGTTGAGCTTGAGGATCTTGTGACCCTCGGCCTCGAGTCGCTGGGCCTCGACCAGGATCGGCCCGCGTACGTCGTAGCGGACGTGCTGGAGCTTGCGGCTCTGGACGATCTGGCGCATGGATCCAGTCTCGCAGAGGTGCGCCGAAGCTTCGGCGAATAGTCGCTGCGCGGATGGGGGTGCCCGGTCTCACCGGCCGCGTGGCACGATCCCCGCATGCGCGACATCAGCTATCCGCCCGATCATCGTCACCGCCAAGGCGCTGTTCCGGGTGCTCGGCCTGCGGTTCCAGATGAGCGGCACCGAGCACGTGCCCACGCTCGGGGGGCGCGCTGATGGCCTTCAACCACGTCTCGCTACATCGACTTCGTCCTCGGCGGTCTCGCGGCCCAGGACTCCAAGCGGCTGGTGCGGTTCATGGCCAAGCGTGAGGTGTTCGACCACTCGATCGGCGGGCCGGTGATGCGCTCGATGCACCACATCTCCGTGGACCGGGCCGACGGGGGCGCCTCGATGGACGAGGCGCTTCGCTACCTCCAGGACGGCGAGGTCGTCGGCATCTTCCCCGAGGCCACGATCAGCCGTTCCTTCGAGGTCAAGGAGCTCAAGTCGGGCGCGACCCGGATCGCTGCCGAGGCCGGCGTACCCCTGATCCCCGTCGCGCTGTGGGGCACCCAGCGGCTGATGACCAAGGACCACCCCCGCGACTTCTCGCGCGGGAAGACCATCGGGATCCGGGTCGGCGAGCCGATGTACCCCACCGGGGCCGACCCCGTGGCGGAGACGGCGGAGCTGTCCAAGCGCCTCCAGGCCCTGGTCGACGAGGCGATCGACGCCTACCCCGAGTCCGAGCAGCCCCCCGGGTCGTGGTGGCTGCCGGCCTCACGTGGCGGCTCCGCCCCGACTCCCGAGCGCGCCGCGGAGATGGACGCCGAGGAGAAGGCCCGCCGCGCTGCCCGCAAGGGCCAGCCCCCCGCACAGACCGACCAGGACGACGACCCCGCTGTCGGCTGATCCGCTTCTCGGTTCATCGCTTTGTCGATAAATCGATGAACGGCTTAGGTGGTTCGTCGTTGGTGGTTTCCCGTGTTAACACGTGAAAGTGCCGCTTCCCACGCGATCTTCTTCGTGGGAAGTGACAGTTTCCCTAGTTAACACGGGAAACTTCGGTCGGCCGACGGGCTAGATCGGCCGGTCCATCCGGTTCCGCGGGTCGATGATCGACACGATCCGCTCGAGGTCGGTCAGTGAGGCGAACTCGATGGCGATCTTGCCCTTGGTGCGGCCCAGGGAGACCTTCACGCGGGTGTCGAGCCGGTCACTGAGTCGCTCGTCGATCTCCTTGAGCCCCGGCGCAACGGGTCGGGCCGGGCGGACGGTGGGGGTGTCCTCGCCCTCGTCGCCGTGCTCACCGACGGCGACGATCTCCTCCAGGCCGCGCACCGAGATGCCCTCCGAGACGACGCGGCCGGCCAGTCGGTCCTGGGCGGTGGCCTCGTTGACTCCGAGCAAGGCGCGGGCGTGTCCTGCGCTGATCACGCCGGCGGCTACGCGACGCTGGACGGCAGGCGAGAGGTTCAGCAGCCGCAGGGTGTTGCTGATCTGGGGACGGCTGCGCCCGATCCGGCTGGCGAGCTCGTCGTGGGTGCACCCGAAGTCGTCGAGCAGCTGCCGATAGGCCGCCGCCTCCTCCAGCGGGTTGAGCTGGGCCCGGTGCAGGTTCTCCAGCAGCGCGTCGCGCAGCATGGCCTCGTCGTCGGTCTGGCGCACGATCGCCGGGATCGTGTCGAGACCGGCCTCCTGGGTGGCCCGCCAGCGCCGCTCACCCATGATCAGCTCGTACGACGAGTCGCCGGTCCGGCGTACCACGATGGGCTGGAGGAGCCCGATCTCCTTGACCGAGTGCACCAGCTCGGCCATGGCCTCCTCCTCGAAGACCTGCCGCGGCTGCCGGGGGTTCGGGGTGATCGCGCCGACGGGGAGCTCGGCGAAGTAGGCGCCCGCGACCTCAGTGGGAGGCGTGTCGACCTCGGTCGGAGGTGCGTCGACGGGCGGGGCCGGCCGCTCCTCGGTCAGCGTGGCCACCCCGCCGCCGTTCGACTCGGACGAGGCTGCCGCATGGCGGCCCTGCGTCGGCGGGCCGCCGGTGAACGCCCGCATCTCCTCGGCAGGCGATCCGGCCGGCTCGGGAGGTGCGGTGGGGATCAGCGATCCGAGACCGCGGCCCAGGCCCTTGCGGGCCGGACGCTGGACGGGTGGTTGGTTCATCGGGTTCCTCCCTGGTGGGTGCCGGTGCCGGCACCCCGGCGGGCCAGCTCGCGTGCGGCTTCGAGATAACTCAGGGCCCCGGGGGAACCCGGGTCGTAGGTCATCACGCTCTGGCCGTAGCTCGGCGCCTCCGAGACCCGCACCGAACGCGGGATCGAGGTCTTGAGCACCTGGCCGGAGAAGTGGTCGCGCACCTCCGCGGCCACGCCGGCCGCCAGGTTGGTGCGCGAGTCGTACATCGTGATCAGGATCGTGCTGACCTCGAGGTCCTGGTTGAGGTGGGTACGCACCATCTCCACGGTCTCGAGCAGCTGGCCGAGCCCCTCGAGCGCGTAGTACTCCGCCTGGATGGGGATCATCATCTCCGCGCCGGCCACGAGCGCGTTCAGCGTGAGCAGGCCCAGGGAGGGCGGGCAGTCGATCAGGACGTAGTCGTAGCGGTCGTCGTCCGCACTGTTGACCAGCGGGTGTGCGGTGATCGCCTTGCGCAGGCGGTTCTCGCGCGCCACGACGCTCACCAGCTCGATCTCCGCGCCCGCGAGGTCGATGGTCGCCGGAGCCACGAAGAGGTTCGCGATCTCGGGATGAGGCTGTACGACGTCGGCCAGCGGCGTGCCCTCGACGAGGACGTCGTAGGTGGAGAGGGTGCCGCGCTGGTGCTCGACGGCGAGGGCGGTCGAGGCGTTGCCCTGTGGATCCAGGTCGATCACCAGCACCCGGAGCCCGTGCTGGGCGAGCGCGGCGGCCATGTTGACCGCGGTGGTGGTCTTGCCGACCCCACCCTTCTGGTTGGCCACCACCATCACCCGGGTGTGGTCCGGCCGCGGCAGCGGTGCGCCGTACGGGACCCCCTGTCGGACCAAGCAGCTGCTGCGCGACCGCCCGCGCCATCGGGGTCGAGTCGTCGTAGGTGACCGGTGCGCCGGCCAGCTCCGCGGCCGTACGGAACCGGGGGCGGGTCGCGGGTTCCGGAACCGTCTGCGCGACGACGGGCTCGGAAAGGGGGCCGTCCCCGACGTGCGCCGGAGGCGCTGCGGTCATGGTCGCGGGGGCTGGATCAGGCTGGTTCACGACATTGTCCTCATGATTTGTTTCACGTGAAACGGGGTCTGCCTGTGGAAAAGCGGGCGGCATCTGTGGATTCCTACGCTCAGGCGGCCATTCCGAGTCGGTGGATAACTTCTGCCGACCCCTCCTGGGCCAGCCGAACCGGCGCTCGGTCACGGCCGTCACCGCGCCCTCACGCTGACCACGGTCACCGGCGGCTGGAGCCACCGCTCACCGAGGGTCTCCACCCGGCCATCGGTGCCACCGAGGCGGCGGATCACCTTCTCAGCGCCGTCGAGCTCCTCCTGAGCGGAGGAACCCTTCATCGCGAGGAACAAGCCTCCGGGTCGCACGAGGGGAAGTGACCAGCGCGCCAGCCGGTCCATCGGCGCCACCGCTCGGGAGGTCACCACGTCGAACCTCTCCGCCCACTCTTGATCACTGTGCAGCTCCTCGGCCCGTCCCCGGTGGACGGTCACGTTGTCGAGACCCATTCTTGACACGGCGAGCTCCAGAAACGTGGTGCGACGCAGCAATGGCTCGACCAAAAAAATATTCAGGTCCGGCCGCCGGATCGCGACGGCCAGTCCGGGCAGGCCGGCACCACTGCCGATGTCGGCCACGGAGCTCCCCTCCGGCATCCGCTCCGTGATCACCGCACAGTTGAGGATGTGCCGCTCCCACAGCCGGGGCACCTCACGCGGACCGATCAGCCCGCGGACGGTGGCCTCGCCGGCCAGCAGGTCGGCGAACAGCTCCGCGGTCGGCAGCGCACGCGAAAACACCTCCCGCGCACTCGGTGGCGCGGGAGGTGCCTTCGACTCTGCTCCGTCCGACGGTTTCACGTGAAACGCTCCCGGACGCCGTGGACGATCACGCCGGGAGCACCACGACGTAGCGACGCGGCTCGGCCCCCTCGGACTCCGACTTCAGGCCGGCAGCGGCCACGACGTCGTGGACCACCTTGCGCTCGAACGGGGACATCGGCTCGAGGGAGGCCTGCTCGCCGGACTCCTTGACCTGGGCGACGATCTCGGCGGCCTGCTGCTCCAGCGCCGCGCGCCGGTCCGCCCGGTGCCCGCTGACGTCGAGCATCAGGCGCGAGCGTTCACCCGTCTCGCGGTAGACCGCCAGGCGGGTCAGCTCCTGCAGCGCCTCGAGCACCTCGCCCTGCTCACCGACGAGCTGGGGGAGATCGGCGCCGACGATGGACACGGTGGCCCGGTCACCCTCGACATCCATGTCCAGGTCTCCGTCGAGATCGGCGATCTCGAGCAGCTCCTCGAGGTAGTCGGCCGCGATCTCGCCCTCCTGCTCGAGGCGCGCCCGGCGGGTCGGCCGGTCGGCGTCGCGACCCGGCTGTCCGCGTCGTCGGCCTCGGCGTCCGCCTCGTCCTCCGTCACGGATTCGGCCTGGTCGTCGACCGGCTCGGTCGGCTCGGTCGGCGTGGCCACCTCATCGGCGTCGACGGCGTCCTCGGGTGCCTCGACGTCGGGGGTCGGCTCCTCGGTGGCGTCTGCCGCCTGGTCCTCTGCGGTCTCGGTCTCGGGCATGGTGTCGTTCCTTGGCTCACTCATGGGTGTACTCCGAATCTGCTCGGGGTGGTCTACGACTTCCTGGGCCCGCCGCCGGGCTTCCCGCTGCCCTTCTTGCGCTGGGAGCGGGACTGCTTCTTCGGCTGCTGGCGTGGCGCCGGGCGCTCGGGCTCGATGGTGTCCTGGGGCGCTGGCGGTCGGGTCCTGGAGCGGCAGGCCCTTGCGTTGGCGCTTCTCGGCGTCCCGCTTCTCCTTGGCGCGGAACGCCTCGGTGTTCGGGGCGGGGTTGTTGCGGATCACGTAGAACTGCTGGCCCATCGTCCACAGGTTGGAGGTGACCCAGTAGAAGAGGACGCCGATCGGGAAGATGATGCCGCTCACGCCGAAGACCACGGGCAGGACGTAGAGCAGCATCTTCTGCTGCTGGGCGTAGGGCCCGGTCAGGGCGTCGGCCGGCATGTTCTTGCTCATCAGCTGGCGCTGGGTGAGGAACGTGGTGGCGGTCATCATCAGCACGAGCACGATCGCGAGGATGCGGACCCCGATGTCGTCGGTCGAGCTGAAGGTGTCGGAGATCTTCGCGCCGAGGAACACCGCCTCGCCGAACTGCTCGTTCAGCGTCGGGGTCATCAGGCCCCGCGCGGTCTCCGGGTCCTTCGCGGCCTGGTCGATCAGGCGGAACAGAGCGAAGAAGAACGGCATCTGGATCAACAGCGGGAGGCAGGACGCCAGCGGGTTCGTCTTCGTCTCGCGGTAGAGCTCCATCTGCTCCTTCGCGAAGCGCTCCCGGTCGTGGCCGTACTTCTTCCGCAGCTCCTTGACCCGCGGCTGCAGCATCTGCATGTTGCGGCTGGACTTGATCTGCTTGACGAACAACGGGATCAGCATCGCCCGGATCACGAGGGTCAGCCCGATGATGGAGAGCACCCAGGCGATGCCCGACTCCGGACCGAACAGGGAGCCCCAGATCTTGTGCCAGCCGAGCAGGATCGCACTGATGAGGAAGTACAGCGGCTCCATGATGAAGCCGACGACGTCGGTGAGGAACTCCACTCAGACTCCTTGAGTCATCTTCGAATTCGGCGGGACGGGGTCATACCCACCCAGGGCCCAGGGGTGGCAGCGCAGCACGCGTCGTACGGCGAGCCAGGTGCCCTTCAGGCTCCCGTGCACGGTGATCGCCTCGAGGGCGTAGGCCGAGCAGGTCGGGTGGTAACGGCACACCTGCCCGTACAACGGGCTGATCAGGAACCGATATCCGCGCAAGAGCCAGATCAGCAGGAACTTCATCCCCTGATCACCGCCTCCGCCGGAAGTTCTTCTGACACGCGCACCTTGGCCAGGCACCGATCCAGCTCGTGCCCGAGCTCCTCGTAGCTGGCGCTCGCAGCCCCCGGCAGCGCGCGCACCACCAGCATGCTCCCCGGGGGCAAGACGTGGAGCCGGTCTCGCGACAGGTGGCGCAGCCGACGCTTGACCAGGTTTCGGGTGACGGCCGGGCCGACGGCACGCGAGACGACGAAGCCGACGCGGGCGGGCGCGGGTGCGGGCCCGTGCTGGGCATTGGACGTCCAGAGGTGGACGACCATCAGTTGACCGCCGCGACGGCGGCCGCGGCGTACGACCTCACGGAAGTGGAGAGGCGAGGTCAGGCGGTTGCTGGAGGAGAGCACGCGCGGTTGCTGCTCGGGCCTCAGCCTCAGGCGGCGAGGCGGTTGCGGCCCTTGCGGCGACGGGAGGACAGGATCGCGCGGCCGGCGCGGGTGCGCATGCGCAGGCGAAAACCGTGGGTCTTGTGCCGGCGCCGGTTGTTCGGCTGGAACGTGCGCTTGCTCAACGTATTCACTCCACTCGAGGGGCTGGGACAACAGTCCGGTCACCGGGTCGTGTCGGGCGAGCATCGTCGCCAGTTGGAGGTCAACTGGCACCGCTCGCCCATGAAGAGACCAGGAGATCGGACTGTCATGGACATGCGGCACCGGTCGACGCCGGTGCAGACCTGCCAACGGTACGCGGTGCGCGAGGACAGGGTCAATTCGGCCGCAGAGCGCCAAACGTGGCCCGACACCGCGTGTCTGCCGCGACACGCCGTAGCCTGGGGAAAACTGGTCTCTGTCCCTGTGGACAACTGGTTGATCCACAGGGACGCAAGGCGTTAGCGTCCATCTTTCCGGGTAGCTTCAAAACGCGGGAATCGCCCACAGTGATGGGGCATCTGCGTTCATCCGACTTCTTGCCGATCAGGTTCGGACCGCGGGTCCGAATCGCCAGATGAGTGGCCGGAACGGTCAGCCGGAGAACGGTGATCAGGGGGGCTGGACGGACCGGAGCGGCACGAGAGCAGGCACGGCAGTCACCACGGGAGCCCCATAAGGGACATCCTTCGATATTGCACAACCTGTGGACAAAGGTGTGGAGCCGCGGGGGTAGTGTCCTCAGGCCTGCAGGGCAGCAACCAAGAATGGGAGCGCGACGGGGCGTGGACGCAGCACAGGGCACTGGTTCGAATCCGGGCACCACATCAGGGTCAGGCGGGGATGAACCCCAGGCGAACCACCTCGACGTGCTCTGGCCCGGCATCGTCGACAACCTCCCGCCGAACCAACGGGTCTGGCTGACCTCCAGCAAGCCGGTGATGCTCGCCGAGAACACCGCGGTCGTCGCCGTCCCCAACGAGTTCACCCGCAACCAGCTCGAGGGCCGGCTGCGCACCCGGATCGAGGACACGCTCAGTGACCGGCTCGGCAAGCCGGTGCGGCTGGCGGTCAGCGTGGACCCCACGCTCGAGCGCACCGTCCACGACCCACAGGGCCACCTGCCGGGGGTCGGCCAGGGCCAGCACCCCCGTCACAGCACCGGTCACAGCACTCATCACGACACCGATCCCGACACGGGACACAGCGACCTCGCCGAGCACCCGGCGGCCACCCGTCCGGAGCCGGTCGCCGACTCGACACGTGGACACACCAACCCCTCGACAAGTCGACAGAACGACTTGTCGACAAAGATGGTCAGTGCCTCCCTCGCGACCGGCATCCCGGACAGCCCGCTGAACCCGCGCTACTCCTTCGAGACGTTCGTGATCGGGTCCTCCAACCGCTTCGCGCACGCCGCCGCCGTCGCCGTGGCCGAGGCCCCGGGCAAGGCCTACAACCCGCTCCTGGTGTACGGCGACTCGGGGCTCGGCAAGACCCACCTGCTGCACGCGATCGGCCACTACGTGCGCAACCTCTGGACCGGGGCGAAGATCCGCTACGTCTCCTCCGAGGCGTTCACCAACGACGTGATCAACGCGATCAAGGACGCCAACACCGCCGCGCTGCAGCGGCGCTACCGCGATGTCGACGTGCTCCTGGTCGACGACATCCAGTTCCTCGAGGGCAAGCAGCAGACGCAGGAGGAGTTCTTCCACACCTTCAACACGCTGCACAACGCCAACAAGCAGATCGTGATCAGCTCCGACCGGCCGCCCAAGCGGCTCACCCAGCTCGAGGACCGGCTGCGCAACCGGTTCGAGTGGGGCCTGCTCACCGACGTACAGCCGCCCGACCTCGAGACCCGGATCGCGATCCTGCGCAAGAAGGCCGCCGCCGACCGGCTCTCCGCCCCGGCCGACGTGCTGGAGTTCATCGCCTCGCGCATCCAGACCAACATCCGCGAGCTCGAGGGCGCGCTGATCCGGGTCACCGCCTTCGCGAGCATCAACCAGCAAGAGGTCGACATGACCCTCGCCGAGATCGTGCTCAAGGACCTGATCCCCGAGGGTGGCGAGCCCGAGGTGACCGCCGGCCTGATCATCGCCCAGACCGCTTCCTACTTCGGCTTCTCGATCGAGGACCTCTGCGGCCCGAGCAGGACCCGTGCCCTGGTGACCGCACGTCAGATCGCGATGTACCTGTGTCGCGAGCTCACCGAGCTCTCCCTGCCCAAGATCGGACAGCAGTTCGGCGGCCGCGACCACACGACCGTCATGAACGCCGACCGCCGGATCCGCAAGGACCTCGCCGAGCGCCGCAACGTCTTCCACCAGGTCACCGAGCTCACCACCCGGATCAAGCAGCAGGCCAAGCAGAGTTGAAGCGCCCGCGACTGAGCGCGCGAAGTCGCGAATGGGCGCGCAGGTTGAGGAGCGTCGGCTGGGTCGCGCCGCGAAGCAAGCGACGCAGGGACGCGTCTCGAAACCCAGTGAGCCGAGAAGCAGCCGCGATCGAGCGAACTACAACGGCGGAAGATGTGCAGCGCCGGGCCAATTCCGGTGGACCCGCATCGGGACCCGCTGTGGACAGCCCGCGCACGTCGCCCACACGCGGCCCGGCGAACCACAGGAACCTGTCGTTCAGCTCGGCACCGTCCACATCCCCGGCGGCTCAACTTCTGCCGCCTGACCTGCACCGACGGTGGTTGTCCACAGAATCCACCGCCCCTACTACTACGACGGAATTCCAATTGATCCCTCGTCGTCCAACAACAGGTGCGTTCCGTGCGGTGTGGAGAACACCGGCCATGACCGGGCGTGGCAGGATGCTCACCCCGGCTCTGTGGCCCCGGAGGATGACGCCCACGGAGAACAGGCCGACCCAGCACGTGCAGCACCAGATGGAGAGGAACCATCCGTGAAGTTCCGCGTCGAACGTGACGTTCTCGCCGACGCCGTCGCCTGGACGGCTCGCGCGCTCCCGATTCGTCCGAGCGCGCCCGTGCTCGCCGGTCTCCTGATCGAGGCAGGCTCCCTGGGCGATGCCTCCTCGAGCGACGACCAGGGTGAAGGCCTGCGCCTGTCGACCTTCGACTACGAGACCTCCGCGCGCGCCACTCTCAACGCCGACATCAGCGAGGAGGGCCGGGCCCTGGTCTCGGGTCGGCTGCTCGCCGACATCTGCCGCAGCCTGCCCAACAAGCCGGTGGAGATGGTGATCGACGGACCCAAGGTGACGCTCACCTGCGGGTCTGCCCGGTTCAGCCTCCAGACCATGCCGGTCGAGGACTACCCGACCCTGCCGCAGATGCCCGAGGCGCGCGGCACCGTCGGGAGCGCGGTGTTCGCCCACGCGGTGTCACAGGCCGTCACCGCTGCCGGACGCGACGACATGCTCCCGGTCCTCACCGGGGTGCGCCTCGAGCTCGACGGCGACACGATCGCGATGCTCGCGACCGACCGGTTCCGGCTCTCCCAGCGCGAGCTGACCTGGTCGCCGTCGGCCCCCGACATCGACGCGGCGGCGCTGGTGCCGGCCAAGGTCCTGGCCGACACGGCCAAGGCGCTCGTGGGTGGCAGCGAGATCTCCATCGCCCTGTCCAGCCCCGGTGCCGGTGGTGCCGGCGAGGGGATCATCGGGTTCGAGGGCTCGGCCGGCGGCGGCATCCGTCGTACGACGACCCGGCTGCTCGACGGTGACTTCCCCAAGGTGCGCTCCCTGTTCCCCAGCGAGCACCTGACCGTCGCGCGGGTCGACAAGGCGGAGCTGGTCGACTCGGTCAAGCGGGTCTCGCTCGTCGCCGAGCGCAACACCGCGGTGCAGCTCGCCTTCTCCGACGGCGTGCTGACCCTCGACGCCGGATCGGGGGAGGAGGCGATGGCCAGCGAGTCGCTCGAGGCCCACGTCACCGGTGACGACATCACGACCGGCTTCAACCCGGCGTACCTCCTCGACGGCCTGACCGCGATCGAGGCGCCGTTCGTGGAACTTGCCTTCACCCAGGCCTCGAAACCCGTCGTACTCTCAGGTGTGGACTCCCTGGAGGGCGAGGCGGACAGCGCCTTCCGCTACCTGCTGATGCCGCGTCGTCTGCTCTCCTGACGAACGGGTACGACAGACACGAACGCTGACCCACGACTGCCTCCGGACCAGGCGGAAGGGACGCTCGGATGGACATCGGACTCGTCGGCCTCGGCAAGATGGGCGGCAACATGCGCACCCGCATGCGCGACGCGGGGCACAACGTCATCGGCTACGACCGCAACCCCGACGTCAGCGACGTCGACAGCCTCGAGGCGCTGGTCGACAAGCTGCCCAGCGGTGACCAGGGACCCAGGGTCGTCTGGGTGATGGTGCCCGTCCGGCGACCCGACCCGCGCGACGGTCCGGGAGCTCGGCGAGCTGCTCGACGAGGGCGACCTGGTCGTCGACGGCGGCAACTCGCGCTGGACCGACGACCAGGCCAACGCCGAGCACCTCGGCACCAAGGGCATCGGGTTCGTCGACTGCGGCGTCTCCGGCGGTGTCTGGGGCCTGAAGAACGGCTACGCCCTGATGTACGGCGGCTCCGACGAGGACGTCGCCAAGGTGATGCCGGCCTTCGAGGCGCTCAAGCCCGAGGGCGACTCCGGCATGGTGCACGCCGGCAAGACGCCAGGCGCCGGTCACTTCGCCAAGATGGTCCACAACGGCATCGAGTACGCCATGATGCAGGCCTATGCCGAGGGCTGGGAGCTGCTGGAGAAGGTCGACCTCGTCGACAACGTGGCCGCAGGTCTTCGACTCCTGGCGCGAGGGGACGGTCATCCGCTCCTGGCTGCTCGACCTGCTGGTGGCCGCGCTCGAGGAGGACGGCCACCTCGAGCAGATCCGTGGGTACGCCGAGGACTCCGGCGAGGGTCGCTGGACCGTCGAGGCCGCCATCGACAACGCCGTACCGATGCACGTGATCGCCGCCTCGCTGTTCGCCCGGTTCACCTCGCGCCAGGACGACAGTCCGGCGATGAAGGCGGTCGCGGCGATGCGCAAGGGCTTCGGTGGCCATGCCACGACGGGCGCCGCCCCAGCCGGAACACCCCCCACGACCGACGACGTCGACTCCCCGGCCGACCACTGATCCTCGAGCCGCCCAGTTGCACGTCGCCCACCTCTCACTGCACGACTTCCGCTCCTATCCCGGCCTGGAGGTCGATCTCGAGCCGGGCGTGACCTCCTTCGTGGGCCGCAACGGGCAGGGCAAGACCAACATCGTCGAGGCGATCGACTACCTGTCCCGGCTCAGCTCGCACCGCGTGGCGGCCGACCTCCCGCTGGTGCGCCGCGGCGCCACCCAGGCCGTGGTCCGGGCGGCCGTGGTGCGCGACGATCGCCGGGCGGTGCTCGAGGTCGAGATCAACCCCGGCAAGTCCAACCGCGCCCGCGTCAACCGCGGCCAGCTCCCGCGGGCCCGCGACCTGCTCGGGCTGGTGCGCACCGTCCTGTTCGCACCCGACGACCTCGCGCTGGTCAAGGGCGACCCGACCGAGCGGCGACGGTTCGCCGACGACCTGCTCGTGCTGCACCGGGGGGCGAGGTACGCCGGCACCCGCGCCGACTACGACCGGGTGCTCAAGCAGCGCAGCTCGCTGCTCCGGACCGCGCGACTGCGCGGCTCCGCGGACTCCGGATCCGGCCAGTCGGTGCTCTCGACGCTGGAGGTCTGGGACGAGCGGCTGGCCAGGCTCGGGGCCGAGATCATGGCCGCCCGCAGCCGGCTCGTCGAGGAGCTGAACCCGCTGCTCGGCAAGGCCTACGAGGCGGTGGCGCGGGGAGCGGCCCGCGACGACGCCACGCTGGCCTACAAGCCCAGCTTCGACCTGACCGAGGTCGGGGCCGCCGCTGCGGACGTCGAGCAGGCCATGCTCGCCGAGATCCAGCGCCGCCGACCCGACGAGCTCGAGCGTGGGGTGTCGCTGGTCGGTCCGCACCGCGACGACCTGACCTGCTCGCTGGGGGAGCTTCCCGGTCAAGGGCTACGCGAGCCATGGCGAGTCCTGGTCGTTCGCGCTGGCGATGCGGCTGGCGTCGTACGAGCTGCTGCGCGCGACCGGCGACGACCCGGTGCTGATCCTCGACGACGTCTTCGCCGAGCTCGACACCGGCCGGCGCTCCCAGCTGGCCGACCTCGTCGCCGGCGCGGAGCAGGTGCTCGTGACCGCTGCCGTCCTCGAGGACATCCCCGAGGGTCTGCGTGGACGCCGGTTCGAGGTCGCGGAGGGGGAGGTGACCACCGTTGAGTGACGCTGACTCGCCACCCGAGACGCCGGACGGACAGCCCGAGGACGACTACCAGCCCACCGGGCTCGACCTGGCCCGCTCGATCGCGCGCGGGCTGGCCGGCCGCACCGCACCGCGGAGCTCACGCTCCGGCGGCCTGCGCCGCAAGCGGCCGCGGGAGACCACCAGCAGCGGAGCCCACCCCGACGACCGCGACCCGCAGACCCTCGACGTCACCCTGGGCCGCTTCGTGAGCGACCACGGCTGGGAGACCGAGCTGCGGGTGCACGGGGTCTTCTCGCGCTGGGAGGCCATCGTCGGCCGCGAGGTCGCCCAGCACGCGAAGCCGGAGTCGTTCGCCGACGGCCGGCTCGTCGTCCGCACCGACTCCACGGCGTGGGCCACCCAGATGAAGCTGCTCGCCGCCGATCTCGTACGCCGCCTCAACGAGGTCCTCGGCGACGAGACGGTGCGCGTGATCGACGTCGCCGGACCGCGGGGACCGTCGTGGAAGAGGGGCCGGCTCCGCGTCAAGGGACGCGGTCCACGCGACACCTACGGCTGACCCTCGTCCAGGGCGCCTCCAGGGGCCCCTGAACGCCCCCTCGAACGTATGGGGAGTCGGACGCCCCCCTGAAACGGGCTGCCCGGGCCGGTTCCGGGCCTCTGAGAGGCGGTTTTGGCCGAGGATCCCCCCAAAACCTGGGCACCACACGTGATTGTGGGGCGCTGACGGGTAGACTGAGGCTTGGTCGCCGACCCACCCGAGAGGCGGCCATTGTGTTGCCACCAACGCCCCGTTCGAGTGCTCCCAGCGCGCGGACGCACAGCAGAAGAGGAACTTCGTGGCCGACGAGACCACCGACGCAGTGTCCGACCCGGTTTCTGAACCAATGTCCGATATCGACCCCCAAGAAGCACCCCCGGACCTGCCCCCCACTCCGGACGTGGTCCCGGCCAGCATCCTCGAAGGGCACGCGGTGGAGGCGGGCTCCTACGACGCCAGCGCCATCCAGGTGCTGGAGGGGCTCGAGGCGGTCCGCAAGCGCCCCGGCATGTACATCGGCTCGACCGGTGAGCGCGGCCTGCACCACCTGGTGTGGGAGGTCGTTGACAACTCCGTCGACGAGGCGCTGGCCGGCTTCTGCGACCGCGTCGAGGTCACGGTCATGGCCGACGGCGGCATCCAGGTCAGCGACAACGGCCGGGGCATCCCGGTCGACATCCCGCCGGGCCAGGAGCTCCCCGCGGTCACGGTCGTGCTCACCGTGCTGCACGCCGGCGGCAAGTTCGGCGGCAGCGGCTACAAGGTCTCCGGCGGTCTGCACGGCGTCGGCGTCTCGGTGGTCAACGCGCTGTCCAAGCGCGTCGAGGTCGACATCAAGCGCGACGGCTTCCACTGGTTCCAGTCCTTCAACATGGGCGTCCCCGACGGGGCCGCTGGTGAAGGGGGAGCCCACCGACGAGACCGGCACGACGACCCGCTTCTGGGCCAACGACGACATCTTCGAGACCACCGACTACTCCTTCGAGACGATCACCAACCGCTTCCGCGAGATGGCCTTCCTCAACAAGGGCCTGGAGATCGTCGTACGCGACGAGCGGCCCGAAGGCTGCCGACATCGTCGACGCGGTCCACGACGACACGGTCTCCAACGAGATCGACGCGGCCGGCTCCGACGCCCTGCGCGGCACCGAGACCGGTGGGATGGAGCGGCGGTTCAAGTACGACCGCGGGCTGGTCGACTACGTCGAGCACCTCAACCGGCGCAAGGACAAGGCCAACCCGACGGTCATCAACTTCGAGGCCGAGACCCCGGAGTCGGCCGAGACCCACATGAGCCTCGAGCTGGCGATGCAGTGGAACACCTCGTTCAACGAGTCGGTGCACACCTTCGCCAACACCATCAACACCCACGAGGGCGGCACCCACGAGGAGGGCTTCCGCGCCTCGCTCACCTCCCTGGTCAACAACTGGGGCGAGGAGTGGGGCCTGATCAAGAAGCGCGAGGACCGCGTCTCGGGTGACGACATCCGCGAGGGCCTCACCGCGATCATCTCGATCAAGCTGGCCAACCCGCAGTTCGAGGGCCAGACCAAGACCAAGCTCGGCAACACCGAGGCCAAGGGCTTCGTGCAGCGCGTCGTCAACGACCAGCTCGGCGACTGGCTGGAGAAGAACCCGGCCGAGGGCAAGGACATCGTGCGCAAGGCCCAGGCCGCGGCATCGGCACGGCTCGCCGCCCGCAAGGCCCGCGACCTGGCCCGCTCACGCAAGGGACTGCTCGGCGGTGGCGGGCTGCCCGGCAAGCTGAGCGACTGCCAGTCGACCAACCCCGACGAGTGCGAGGTCTTCATCGTCGAGGGCGACTCGGCGGGCGGCTCGGCGCGCCAGGGTCGTGACCCGCGGATCCAGGCGATCCTGCCGATCCGGGGCAAGATCCTCAACGTCGAGAAGGCCCGGATCGACAAGGTGCTGGCCAACCAGGAGGTGCAGGCGATCATCTCCGCGCTCGGCACGGGCGTGCACGAGGAGTTCGACCTCGACAAGCTGCGCTACCACAAGATCGTGCTGATGGCCGACGCCGACGTCGACGGGCACCACATCAACACGCTGCTGCTGACGCTGCTGTTCCGGTTCATGAAGCCGTTGATCGAGAACGGCCACGTCTACATGGCCCAGCCGCCGCTCTACCGGCTGCGCTGGAACAAGCCGCACGAGCACGAGTTCGTCTACTCCGACTTCGAGCGCGACAACCTGATGCGCGACGGGCTGGCCCAGGGCAAGAAGCTGCCCAAGGAGAACCCCGTCCAGCGCTACAAGGGCCTCGGCGAGATGAACGCCGAGGAGCTGTGGGAGACGACGATGGACCCCAGACAGCGGCTGATGCTGCAGGTCAGCATCGACGACGCCGCGCAGGCCGACGAGATGTTCTCCGTCCTGATGGGCGAGGACGTCGAGCAGCGCCGCTCCTTCATCCAGCGAAACGCCAAGGACGTCCGGTTCCTGGACATCTAGGCCGTTGCACGACGAGCCCGATGACCAGCTCCGAACCACGCTCCGCGACACACGAGGACACGTGACATGACTGAGAACACCACCGGGCCCGGGCGGACCGGAGGAACCCGAGGACGACCCGCGCGTGCGCGTGGTGGAGCTGCGCGACGAGATGCAGCAGTCCTACATCGACTACGCGATGGCGGTCATCGTGGGTCGCGCGCTGCCCGACGTGCGTGACGGCCTCAAGCCGGTGCACCGCCGGGTGCTCTACGCGATGTACGACGGTGGCTACCGTCCCGACCGGGGCTTCTCGAAGTGCTCGCGCGTCGTCGGCGACGTGATGGGTCAGTACCACCCCCACGGCGACTCCGCGATCTACGACACCCTGGTCCGTCTCGCCCAGCCGTGGGTGATGCGCGCGCCCCTGATCCACGGCCAGGGCAACTTCGGTTCGCCGGGCAACGACGCCGCCGCCGCGATGCGGTACACCGAGTGCCGGATGGCGCCGCTGGCGCTCGAGATGGTCCGCGACATCGAGCAGGAGACCGTCGACTTCCAGCCCAACTACGACGGCCGCTCGCAGGAGCCGGTCGTGCTGCCGGCGCGCTACCCCAACCTGCTGGTCAACGGCTCGGCCGGCATCGCGGTCGGCATGGCCACCAGCATCCCGCCGCACAACCTGCGCGAGGTCGCCGAGGGCGCCCAGGTGGGCGCTCGAGCACCCCGACGCGACCCGTGAGGAGCTCCAGGACGCCCTGGTCGAGCGGATCAAGGGTCCCGACTTCCCCAACGGCGCCCTGATCGTGGGCCGCGAGGGCATCGAGCAGGCCTACCGCACCGGGCGTGGCTCGGTCACCCAGCGCGCGGTGATCGAGATCGACGAGGACAGCAAGGGCCGCACCTGCCTGTCCATCACCGAGCTGCCCTACATGGTCAACCCCGACAACCTCGCGCTGAAGATCGCCGAGCTGGCCGACGCCGGCAAGGTGCAGGGCATCGCCGACGTCCGCGACGACTCCTCGGGGCGCACCGGCCAGCGGCTGGTCGTCGTGCTCAAGCGCGACGCCGTCGCCCGCGTGGTACTGAACAACCTGCTCAAGCACACCGAGCTGCAGACCAACTTCAGCGCGAACATGCTCGCGCTGGTCGACGGGGTGCCGCGCACGCTGACCATCGACCAGTTCATCAGCAACTGGGTCACCCACCAGATCGAGGTCATCCAGCGGCGGACCCGCTTCCGCCTCGCCGAGGCCGAGCGCCGCGCCCACGTCCTGCGCGGCCTGGTCAAGGCGCTGGACATGCTCGATGAGGTGATCGCGCTGATCCGTCGGTCGCCCGAGGTCGACGACGCCCGTCAGGGCCTGATCGAGCTGCTGGAGATCGACGAGATCCAGGCCAACGCGATCCTCGACATGCAGCTGCGGCGCCTGGCCGCGCTGGAGCGCCAGAAGATCATCGACAACCTGGCCGAGATCGAGCTCGAGATCGCCGACCTCGAGGACATCCTGGCCAACGAGGCCCGCCAGCGGCAGATCGTCGGCGACGAGCTGGCCGCCATCGTGGAGAAGTACGGCGACGACCGTCGTACCCAGATCATCGCGGCCGACGGCGACCTCTCGATGGAGGACCTGATCCCCGACGAGGACCTCGTCGTGACGATCACCCGGGGCGGCTACGCCAAGCGCACCCTGGCCAGCAACTACCGCACCCAGCGCCGCGGCGGCAAGGGAGTGCGCGGCGCGGCGCTGCGAGGCGACGACGTGGTCGAGCACTTCATGGCCACGTCCAACCACCACTGGCTGCTGTTCTTCACCACCGCCGGCCGCGTCTACCGGACCAAGGCCTACAACCTCCCCGAGGCGTCGCGCGACGCGAAGGGTGGCCACGTCGCCGGGTTGCTGTCCTTCCAGCCCGACGAGCAGATCGCCCAGGTGCTGGCGATCCGCGACTACGACCAGGCGCCGTACCTCGTGCTCGCCACCCGGGCCGGCCTGGTGAAGAAGACCCGGCTCGCGGACTACAACAGCCCGCGACAGGCCGGCGTGATCGCGATCAACTTCCGCGAGGAGGACGACGAGCTGATCGGCGCCGAGCTGGTCAACGCCGACGACGACATCCTGCTGGTCTCGCGCAAGGGCCAGGCGATCCGGTTCACCGCCGACGACAGCCAGCTGCGCCCGATGGGTCGCGCCACCAGTGGTGTGCAGGGCATGAAGTTCCGCGACGGCGACGCGCTGCTGTCGATGTCGGTGATCCGCGCCGAGCAGGTCGCGGCCGAGGAGGCCGTCGAGGGTGCCGCCGAGGACTCGGCCGAGGTCGTGGAGCAGTACGTCTTCACCATCACCGACGGCGGCTTCGCCAAGCGCACCCGGATCTCCGACTACCGCACCCAGTCGCGCGGTGGCCTCGGCATCAAGGCGATGTCGCTGGCCAACGAGGACCGCGGCGTCCTGGTCGGCGCCTTCATCGTGGTCGAGGGTGACGAGATCCTGTCGATCACCTCGGGTGGTCAGGTCGTGCGCAGTCCCGATCGACGAGCAGTTCCGCGCGACGGGCCGCTCCACCATGGGGGTGCGGTTCGTGACCCCCAAGAACGGTGACAGCGTGGCCGTGGTGGCGCGCAGCGTGGAGAAGGACGCGACGGTCGAGGAGGCCGTCGAGGAAGCGGTCGAGGAGGCCGCCGCCCAGGAAGCTGCCCAGGAAGGTGCAGAAGCATCGGGCGACGCCGCCCCGGGTGATTCGGACGCCGCCGGGGACAGTGCAACAATCGGGCCCGAGGACGCTGAAGCCGACGACACCGCGTCAGAGGAGGGCTGATGGCCGACAGCGGCAAGGACAGCCCGATCGCGCCACGCCGCAGTCTGGGCGGCCCGATCCTGCCGCCGCCGCCTCCCGAGATGGCCGACGAGGACGAGCGGACGAAGGCGCAGGAGGTCAGGGCCCAGGAGACGCAGGCCATCAAGGCCGAGCAGAAGCAGGGCGCCCGCGAGGCCCGGCAGCAGCGGCAGGCCCAGCGCGAGGCCGAGAAGGCGCGAGAAGGCCCAGGCAGAAGGCGGCGCGGAGCAGAAGGCCGCGAAGTCCCGACCGGCTCGTCCCTCGGGCACCTCGACGGCCTCCGGTGCCGAAGCCTGCTCCGCGCCGTACCCGCCGGGCGCAGCTGCGACTCGTCCAGATCGACGCCTGGTCGGTGATGAAGACCTCGTTCCTGCTCTCGATCGCCCTCGGCATCGTGCTCGTGGTGGCCGTCGCCATCATCTGGTCGGTGCTCGGCGCCGCCGGCGTCTGGGACTCGATCAACTCGATCGTCCAGCAGGCCGTGGGCAACGACACCGGCCAGCAGTTCGACATCCAGGACTACGCCGGCACCTCCCGGGTGCTCGGCTTCACCATGATCGTGGCGGTCATCGACGTCATCCTGATCACCGCGATCGCGACGCTCGGTGCGTTCCTCTACAACCTCTCCGCCGCCCTCCTCGGTGGCATCGAAGTCACCCTCGCCGAGGACAACTGATCCCCCCGATCAGGCGGCGGGAACGCGTTTTGTGGGCGCGCCCGCGCATCGGGTAGCCTTCCCTGTCGGTCCACCCGCCAGTGCCGCGGGTGGCGTCCACCCGGGCCTATAGCTCAGACGGTTAGAGCGCTTCCCTGATAAGGAAGAGGTCAGAGGTTCAAGTCCTCTTAGGCCCACTCTCGACACCTGGAGGAAAGACGGACATGAAGAAGATCCTGCTCGTCGCGGTCGCAGCCGCCGGTGCCGTCCTCGCGAAGAAGAAGATCGACCAGGGCAAGCAGGAGCAGGCCCTGTGGCAGCAGGCCACCGACAACGTCGACAAGGCCTGATCGCTTCATCGGTGGTTGAGGAGCGAGCGCCAGCGAGCGTATCGAAACCACCAGCTCGGGGCCTTGGCGCAATTGGTAGCGCACCTGCTTTGCAAGCAGGGGGTTAGGGGTTCGAGTCCCCTAGGCTCCACTCGTTCATCGGGTCCGTCGGGCTCCACTTTCGAGTTGTGCGGTTGATCCGACGCATCAGATGAGTCCGATCAACCGCACAAGCGTGATCGCGCCAATCAGCGCACCGACGGCATCACCTGCTCGCTGAAGCGGTGCAGCTGGTCGAGCTCGTCCCCGACCGGCCAGACGAAGAGCCACTGCACGCCGGCGTCGCGGAAGGCACCGAGCTTGTCGATCACCTCGCCGGCCGTGCCGAACGAGAGCCGACTCCGGAGCTCGTCGACGGACCGGTGCATCACGGGTGCGAGGCGCTCCTCGAGCACCTGGTCGGCCCGTTCGTCGATGTGGAACCACATCGTCGCGAGGCCGTTGGCGAAGTCGGTGTCCTGCCGCCCCTCGGCCTCGAGTCGGGCCGGCATGCTGCGCCAGGCGGTGCCGAAGGCCTCCGGCGTGGTGTTGTACGCCGAGGCGAGCCAACCGTCGCCCCACCGGGCTGCCCGACGCAGTCCGTGGTCGGAACCCCAGCTCGCCACCCACAGCGGAATGCCACCGTCCTGCACCGGCATCGGTTCCAGCACCTCCGGGCAGGTGTAGTACCTGCCCTCGTAGGGGCTCCCGTGCAGCGTCCACCGCATCGCCCGCAGCGCATCGTCGAAGCGCGCCCACCGTTCGTCGAAGTCGACGCCCACGGTGGCGTAGTCGCGGGCCGACGAGCCGGGGCCCAACCCCGCGATGACCCGACCGCCGGACATCACGTCGAGGGCGGCGAGGGTCTTGGCCAGGGTCACGGGTCCCCGGACGACGGGGTTGGCCACGCTGGTGACGAGTCGTGCCGTCCCGGACGAGGCGACCACCGCCGCGAGTGCGGAGGGACCGTCCAGCCACGGCGTGCCGAACACGGCGTGGTCGTTGGCGCACACGGCTTCGAAGCCCAGCGCCGTCGCCTGCTCGACGTACTCCACCAGGGCCTCGGCGCCCCACTGTGGGCTGCCGAGGTCCATCAGCGGCAGGTGCGCACCGAATCGCACCCGTCCAGTGCACCACGACGTCACGGCCGGGCCGAAGGCCTGACTAGATGGGTCGGGCTGAAGGGCCGAGCCGAAGGGCCGGGCTCGCTGACCCGGATACTGGCCGCATGGCCGACGACCCGCTCTCGATCACCTGGTCCGTCCTCGGCGGCCGGGATCTCGACGCGGCCACGCTCCACGACGTGCTCGCGCTGCGGTCCGCGGTGTTCGTGGTGGAGCAGGAGTGCGCCTACCAGGACATCGACGGGCTCGACCTGGCCGAGGGCACGCGCCACGTGATCGGCCGGGCCGAGGCGATCGTGGCGTACGCGCGTGTGCTGGCGCCCGACCACGAGCACTCGACGCCGCGGATCGGCCGGGTCATCGTGACGGCAACAGCGCGCGGGCGACAGCTGGGTCGGCTGCTGATGGCACAGCGCCATGGCGACCTGCGAGGAGCACTGGCCCGGGCGGGCCGTCGAGCTCGGCGCGCAGGCGCACCTCACGAGCTTCTACGGGAGCCTGGGGTTCGAGTCCGTCGGTGCGCCGTACGACGAGGACGGCATCCTGCACCAGTGGATGCGCCGGGCCTGAGCCCCGCAGCGGCCGTGCGTACCCTTGCCGCGTGCCCCTCCTGCTCGCTCCTCGCTACTGGGGCGCCCACCTGTTGATGGTCGCCGCCCTGGCCGCGGCGATCGCGCTCGGGGTGTGGCAGTACCACGCCTGGGAGGCCGGCCGCGCGGCCGAGGCGCGCGACCTGTCCAAGGCGCAGCCGCTGCCGCTGGCGAAGGTGATGGGCGGCGACGACACGTTCCCGGGGGAGTACCTCGGCCAGCCGGTGTCCTTCGCCGGAGACTGGCTGCCGGAGGGCACGCTCTACGTCGCGGACCGAGACCTCGACGGACGGCGCGGCTACTGGGTGATGACACCGGTCCTCATGGGCGAGAGTGCGATGCCCGTCGTACGCGGATGGTCGGCGCAGCCGAACGCCCCCGTTCCCAGCGGACAGGTGGAGGTCGAGGGCTGGCTGCAGGCCTCCGAGGGATCCGGCGCACCGGACGACCAGCCGGAGGACGAGGTGATCCCGGAGATGCGGATCGCCAGCATCGTGCAGCACGTCGACGCCGATCTCTACAGCGGGTACGTCGTGTCGAAGGACCCAAACTCCGGCGCTGACTCCGGCCTGGAGCCGGTGACGCCCGAGTCGGTGCCGAAGGTCTCCGGCGTGACGCACCTGCGGAACCTGCTCTACGCCTTCCAGTGGTGGATCTTCGGTGGCTTCGCGGTCTACGTCTGGTACCGCTGGTGCCGCGACCAGGTCGAGGCGCGCGCCGAACCGGTCCAGCCGGTCGCCGGATGAGTTGGCCCGGATAGGTTGGCGGGGTGCGCAACCTCTTCACCGCCTACCGTGTGCTCGCGATGATCGTGGGCGTGCTGCTCACGGTCCTCGTGTTCGTGGCAGTGCCGCTCAAGTACCTCGCCGAGGAGGGCTCCTCGCTCCAGGCCACCGGTGAGGACCTGACGTCGTTCGTCGGGATCGCCCACGGCTGGATCTACATGGTCTACCTGGCCGTCGCGTTCGCCCTGTCCCGGCGCCTGAGGTGGCCGATGCCGTTCACCGGCCTGGTGCTGCTGGCCGGGGTCGTGCCCATCCTGATCTTCTGGGTCGAGCGCCAGGTGACCCACCGGGTGCGACGGGAGCACCCGGAGCTCGTGGTTTCGACAAGCTCAACCAGCGGGGACGACTCAAGACCACCAGCGGGGGCGGCGCGAGCAGCGATCACAGCTCCACCAGCACCAGGTGACATGAGCGCCGACGCGCCCGAACGCACCGCCTTCGTGCTCGGTGGCGGCGGGCTGCTGGGGGCCGTCGAGGTGGGCATGCTCCGCGCCCTCTTCGAGTACGACGTGCAGCCGGACCTGATCGTCGGCACCTCCGTCGGTGCGCTCAACGGGCTCGTGGTGGCCACCGACCCGACCCCGGGCGTCGTCGACCGTCTGCTGGACCTGTGGCGATCGGTCTCGGAGAGCAACGAGGTCTACAGCGACGCCACCTGGCGCCAGGTCACCCGCGCCATGCGCACCGGCACCCACCTGCACTCTGCGAAACCCTTGCGCGAGCGACTCGAGCAGGAGTTCGGCGACCTCACCTTCGAGCAGCTCGCGGTGCCCTTCCAGTGCTGCGCGGCCAGCATCGAGCGGGCGGCCGAGACCTGGTTCAGCGAGGGGCCGGTGGTGCCGGCCGTGGTCGCGAGCGCTGCGGTGCCTGGCCTGCTGCCTCCCGCGCGGGTGGGCGACGAGCACTACCTCGACGGCGGCATCGTCAACTCGATCCCCCTCGGCCGGGCGGTCGAGCTCGGGGCCACGCGGATCTTCGTGCTCCAGGTCGGCCGCATCGACCGGCCCCTCGCGACCCCCCGCAAGCCGTGGGAGGTCGCGCGGGTGTCCTTCGAGATCGCCCGGCGGCACCGCTTCGTGCGAGAGATCGCCGACCTGCCCGACGGCGTGGAGGCGCACGTGCTCCCGGCGGGCGGCACCGCGAAGGACGACTCCCCCCGGGCCTATCGCGACACCTCGCAGGTGGCCGGGCGCATCGAGGCGGCGTACGACGGGAGCCGCGCCTACCTCGAGGAGCACCTGTGATCCCGCGCGTGGTCGCGCTGGTCCTGCAACGGGTCGTGGTCGCGCCGCTGTTCATCGCCGTGACCGTGCTGCTCTGGACGACGCTGCCGCTGTGGTTGCTGGCCGGCTACGTGCTCTCGCCCTTCGTCCCCGGCTGGCTGCGGCCCGTTGCGCCTGCTCTGGCTCGGCGTGGTCCACCTGACCCTGGAGAGCCTCATCCTGGTCGAGCTCCTCGGGCTCTGGATCGCCTCCGGGTTCGGGCTGTTCATCCGCAACCCGTTCTTCGAGCGGATCCACTACGACCTCGTGCAGTCCTACCTCGTGGTGTTCTTCCGCGAGGCGAGGCGAGTGCTGCGCCTGAAGATCGAGACCGTGGGGCCCTCCCCGGACGCGCACCCGGGCGAACCGCTGCTGGTGTTCTGCCGCCACGCGGGGCCGGGTGACTCGTTCATCCTGATGTACGCCCTGATGCACTGGTACGGACGCGAGCCGCGGGTGGTGCTCAAGGAGATGCTCGCCTGGGACCCGGCGCTGGGCGTCCTGCTCACCCGCCTGCCGAGCCGGTTCGTCTCGGCCCGCCCGCGTCGCGGTCGCGACCTCGAGGCCGAGGTCGGTGACCTGGCACGCAACCTCGACGAGAACGACGCGTTCGTGATCTTCCCCGAGGGCGGCAACTTCACCCCCGAGCGACGTCGAGCGTGCGATCAGCAGACTGAACCGGCTCGGGCTGCACGGCATGGCCGATCGGGCCGAGGAGATGATCAACGTCCTCGCCCCGCGACCAGGTGGTGTGCTGGCGGCGCTGGACGCGGCACCCGAGACCGACGTACTGCTGGTCGCGCACACCGGCCTCGACCACGTCGTCACCATCGCCGACGTGTGGCACTCGCTGCCGATGGACAAGCGTCTGCTGATGGGGTGGTGGCGCATCCCGCACGAGGAGATCCCGGCCGACCGGGAGGAGCGCATCGAGTGGCTCTTCGAGTGGTGGCGCCGCATCGACGACTGGATCGACGAGCACCGGCCGGTCGACCTCCCCAGGAGCAAGAGCCGGAGGGCCGGCAGGGCGACGAGACACTGACGCCGCTCCGGAGAAGCGACAGCCCGCCTCACCCGAGGTGTCGGCGGGCTGTCAGGTTCGTCGGGTCAGGCTCTTCTTGGGGTCCTTCACGTCGGAGACGTCGACGTCCTCGGCGGGAGCGTCCGGGGTGGTGACCGGGTGCGGCTCCTCGGTGGCGTCGGACAGCGACTCGCCGGGGTTGGCGCCGGTCGGGTCCCCGGCACTGGTCGCGGAGCTGTCGACGGCAGCGTCGGCGGCGTGGCTCCCGGCCATCGGCGCGGCGGGGCTCGGCGGGGCCGGGGGTGCGGCCGGCGCCGGCTTGGGGGAGTACGACGTCTGCCAGTTGGCCGACTCGTTGCCGCCACGCATCTTCTGGGCCACGTAGGCACCCGCGCCCGCGAGCAGCGCCAGCACGAAGTACTTCTTCTTGCCGCTCTTCTTCTTGACCGGCTCACCCTTCAGGGCAGCAGCCGCGAGTGAACCGCGACGCTTGGCCTCGTCGGCGACCGGAGCGGCCTGGTCGCGGGCGTCGTTGAGGGCCTGCTGCACTGCCGGGACGACCTCGTTGACGAAGCGGTCGCGGGCGGTCTCGACGTAAGGAGCCGCCTGGTCGCGCGCTTCGTTGAGCTTCGGGACAACAGTGTCCCTGGCCTCGGCGAGCTTCGGAGCAACGGTGTCCCGGGCGTCGGCGATCTTGGGAGCGATCGTGTCGCGGGCGTCGGCCAGGCGCGGAGCGAGCTCGTCACGGGCCTTCTCGACGTGGGGGGTGATGGCGTCGGTGAGGTCCTGAGCCAGGTCCTGGGCCTGCTCGACGAACTTCTCCTTGCGGGTCTTGGCAAACATGAGTTGCGAGACTCCCTCTCTGCAGAGTGCTTCAGCGTAGGTTCCTGATCATGCCCGTCCGCGCGGCGTAAATAAACCCGTGTCAGCAGGCGGGCGGTGGGTATGCCGCCGCGGGGACCACGCCTCAGCCGGTGTGGTGCTGCGTGGCAGGATCAGTTGCGTGTCGGTCAACCTACGGCCCGGGATTTCCCGGCACGTCCCTGCCGACGCTCGTTTCCCGTCCGCTTCGAAAGGCTGACATGTCTGACCTCAAGGCCACCCTCAAGACCAACCGTGGCGACATCGTGCTCGACCTGTTCCCGAACCACGCGCCCAAGACCGTGGAGAACTTCACCGAACTCGCCGAGGGCACCAAGGACTACCGCGACGACGCGGGTCGATCGGGTGAGCGCTACTACGACGGCCTCGGTTTCCACCGCGTCATCGACGGCTTCATGATCCAGGGCGGCTGCCCGCTGGGCACCGGCACCGGTGGCCCCGGGTACACCTTCAAGGACGAGTTCCACCCCGAGCTGCAGTTCGACCGGCCCTACCTCCTGGCGATGGCCAACGCAGGACCCGGCACCAACGGCTCGCAGTTCTTCATCACCACCACGCCCACCGGCTGGCTGACGAACAAGCACACGATCTTCGGTGAGGTCGCGGACCAGGCCAGCCGTGACGTCGTGGACGCGATCGGCACCACCGCGACCGGTCCGGGCGACCGCCCGGTGGAGCCGGTGGTCATCGAGACGGTGGAGATCGAGCGAGGGTGACCACCCCGCCGGGTGCCGGGCAGTCGGGGGCGCAGAGCGTCCCGGACGCCCCCCCGACGTGCTACCGCCACACCGACCGGGAGACCTGGATCCGGTGCCAGCGGTGCGACCGGCCGATCTGCCCCGACTGCATGCGCTCGGCCGCGGTCGGCTTCCAGTGCCCCTCGTGCGTCAAGGAGGGGTCGCGGTCGACCCGGCAGGCGCGCACGCCGTACGGCGGCACCCGCGTGGCCGACCCGCGCCTGACGTCGTTCGTGCTGATCGGGCTCAACGTCGCGGTGTGGCTGGCGATCCTCGCCACCGGCGGTCGAGCGCAGCCGGCTGTTCGACTCCTGGCGCTGCTTCCCGACGGGCGTCGTGTCCTGCCCGGCGGGGTGGGAACGACCGAGCGTTCTGCGACACCGCCGGAGGACCTGGGTCGCGGGGGTCGCCGACGGAGCGTGGTGGCAGCTGGTCACCTCGCAGTTCACCCACGTGGAGCCGTGGCACATCGGCTTCAACATGCTGGCGCTGTTCTTCCTCGGGCCGATGCTCGAGAACGTCCTGGGCCGGTGGCGCTTCCTGGCGCTCTACCTGGTCTCCGGCATGGTCGGCTCGGCCGCGGTGATGCTGCTTCTCTGACCCGCACAGCCAGATCCTCGGCGCCTCGGGCGCGATCTTCGGGCTGATGGGGGCCCTGGCCGTCGTGGCCATGAAGGTGGGGGGCCAGACGCGGTCGGTGCTGGCCTGGATCGCGCTGAACCTGGTCCTGACCTTCACCCTCGGCGGCATCTCCTGGCAGGGCCACCTCGGCGGGCTGTTCGGCGGGCTGCTGCTGGGCGTCGCCATGGTCTACGCGCCGCGAGGCCCGCGCCGGTCGGCGATCCAGTGGGGCGCGACCGGGCTGGTGCTGGCGTTCTCCCTGGTGGTCATCGCGGCGCGTGTGGCCGCGCTCAGCTGAGCCGCTCACAGACAACCGAGCGCCCGGACGGCCGTGAAGTTGTCCACATCTGGGGACAACCCTGTGGAGAACTACACCGGTGTAACTCGGACCGTGGTGGTTTCGACAGGCTCAACCAGCGGTGGTGACGCGTTGCGAGGCGTGCTTCGACAGGTCAACCGACGGTGGTCGGAGAGCGTCACTCCCACTTGGTGGCGAAGGTGAAGCCGACGGCCATGAAGCCGATCCCGACGACCAGGTTCCACTGGCCGAGGTCGGACATCACCGGCACCGAGCTGCTCTGGCTGAGGAAGTAGAACGTGACGATCCAGATCAGCCCGATCAGGAAACAGCCCAGCATGCCGATCACCACGCCTCGACCGCGCCCGAGCGGGGTGGTCTTGTGGGCGGAGACCGCGAGGCCGAGGAAGATCAGCACGAACCCGATCAGGTAGTTGTACCGCTCCAGGTCCGCCATCCAGGGGAGCGGGTTGTCCGGCTTCTCGGCACCGGGGACGGCCAACGCGGCATCCCTCGCGAAGATGACGTAGACCGCGATCCAGGCGATGCCCAGCAGGACCAGCAGCGCGGCGATGACCGTGCGCGGGATCGACGTCTCGTAGCCACTCGGCAGCACAGTGGGCTTGCGGGCGGACGACTTGGACACGGTCTCTCCTCAGATCTTCGCAGTTGAGCTCGTCGGCTAGCGTAGTCAAGCGATGTCATCCCCAGATCAGCCGCCCCGGTGAGCACCGCGCGCCGCCACGCCAGACGCCGACCGCGCGTCACCTGGCGCCTCGGCGCCGTGGTGGTCTTCGTCGTCGCCGGCGCGCTGTTCGTCACCAGTGGCCTGGCCGCCGGTGGGCTCGATCTGCGTGCTTCCGGGGTGACCGACCTCGACACCGTCGTACGCCAGCAGCGCGAGCGCACCGATGCGCTGCGGCGCCAGGTCGCGGACCTGAACCGCGAGGTGGACGCGCCTCGGCAAGGGGGTGGACGACGCCCAGGTGTCCGAGGTCCAGCGCCAGGTCGACGCGCTGCGCGGCCCCGCCGGGTTCGAGAAGGTGCACGGGCCGGCCATCACCGTGAAGCTCAGCGACGCCCCCGAGGACGAGATCGACCGGGCGGTGGAGGAGGGCGAGGTCACGGCCGACCAGCTCGTCGTGCACCAGCAGGACATCCAGGCGGTGGTCAACGCGCTGTGGAGCGGCGGCGCCGAGGCGATGACGCTGCAGAAGCAGCGGGTGATCAGCACCACCGGCATCAAGTGCGTCGGCAACACGGTGGTGCTCCACGGTGTGCCGTACGCCCCGCCGTACGAGATCACCGCGATCGGGGACCTCGACGCGCTGCGGACCGCGCTGGACTCCAGCGACTACATCGCCGGCTACAAGACCTATGTGGAGGCCCACAACCTCGGCTACGAGGTGAGCACCGACGACGACGTCACCCTGCCGGCGTACGCCGGGAGCAGCGGGCTGCGCTATGCCACTCCCGGGCAGGGCGGTTCCACCGACCGGGACTGACCGCGCGAGGTGCGCGGGAACTCGCGCTACGGCGACGGTGAGATCGACGGTGAGGGCGACGGGGACGGCGAGGGCTCCGGTTCCTCGTAGGTGGAGACCACGATCGTCACGGTGCTGCCCTCGTCGAGCGTCTGGCCGGCGCTCGGGCTCTGCTGGAGCACCGTGCCCTTCTCCGCCTCCGTCGAGGAGTCCGTGACCCGGCTGACCTTGAAGCCCGCGTCCTCGATCAGGTCGGTCGCCTCGCCCTCGGACTTCCCGATGACGTTCGGCACCTTCTCAGGCCCGTCGGACCAGAACAGCGTCACCTTCGACCCCTCGGAGACCTGGGTGCCCGCGGGGGGCTGCATCTCGATGACCTGGTCCTTCGGGTCGTCCGCGTCGCGCTCGGTGAGCACCACCCGGAGCCCCTCGCTGCGCAGCTGGGCAGCGGCGTCGTCCTTGTTCTGGCCGACCACGTCGGGCAGGGGGATCGTGGGCTTGCCGGTGGAGACCACGAAGTCGACGCTCGCGTTGGGATCCACGAGGTCACCGGCCTGCGGCTGCTGGGAGATCACCCGACCCTCGGCCACCTCCTTGCTGGCGGCCGTGGTCACCTCCCCGACCTCGAGACCGCTGTCGCGGACGGTGCGCTCGGCCTGGTCGCGGGTGAGTCCGGTGATGGTCGGGACGGACTGCTGCTCGGGCGCCGACTTGAACAGCTGCGGCCCGAAGATGAGCGCCGCAACGATCAACGCCACCAGCAGGAGCAGCAGCAGGATGAGAGGACCGCGGCGCTTGCGGTCCGGCTCCTCGTCGTCCTCGTCGCACCTCGTAGGCCGTCTGGGTCGGGGTGTCCGCAGGCATGAAGCTCGTGGCGGGCGCCGCGGCGACCGCGGGGGCCTCCACCGGCTTGCCCGCGAGGTAGCGGTCGATGTCGGCCTTCATCGCTGCCGCGCTGGGGTAGCGGTCACCGACGTTCTTGGCCAGCGCCTTCATCACGATGGCGTCGAGCTCGGGGGTGAGCTCCTCGTCGAGGCTCGACGGGGGCTGCGCCTGCTCGCGCACGTGCTGGTAGGCCACCGACACGGGGCTGTCGCCGACGAAGGGCGGGCGACCGGTGAGCAGCTCGTAGAGCAGGCAGCCCGTGGAGTAGACGTCCGAGCGGGAGTCGACGCTCTCGCCGCGCGCCTGCTCGGGGGAGAGGTACTGGGCCGTGCCCACGACCGCCGCGGTCTGGGTCATGGTGCTCGACGCGTCGGAGACGGCCCGGGCGATGCCGAAGTCCATCACCTTCACGTCACCTGACGGGGTCAGCATCACGTTGCCGGGCTTGATGTCGCGGTGGATGATCCCGGCCCGGTGGCTGTAGTCGAGCGCGGCCAGCACTCCGGAGGTGATCTCCAGGGCCCGCTCGGGCAGGATCTTGCGCCCCTCGCGCAGGATGTCGCGCAGCGTCCGGCCGGCGACGTACTCCATCACGATGTAGGGCTGGGCGACGTTGCTGCCGTCGGTCGACATCTCCTCCCCGGTGTCGTAGACCGACACGATCGCGGGGTGGTTGAGCGAGGCGGCCGACTGGGCCTCCCGACGGAACCGGGCCTGGAAGGTGGCGTCGCTGGCGAGGTCCGTGCGCAGCCGCTTGATCGCGACCGTACGTCCGAGGCGCACGTCGGTGCCCTTGCGTACCTCGGCCATGCCGCCGCGCCCGAGCAGCTCGCCGACCTCGTAGCGCCCACCGATCCGTTGCCGTTCCGTCATCGCAGGCTCAGTCTCCCTTCGCATCCGTGCCGGGCGTGGTCACGCGCCCGCCCGCGGCGGGAGTGCTCGTCTCGCGCCCGTCGGGCGCGGGAGCGCTGCCCTCGCCGGCTGCGTGCCGCCGTCGGTCCCGCCGTCCTCCTCGGGCAGGACCGTCTCCTCGGACTCCTCCGGCTTCTCCGGCTTCTCTCCGGCTTCTCGGGCTTGGGGGACTTCGTCTTCTCGGGCTTCGGCTTGTCCTCGTTGCCCTCGTTGCCCTCGTCACCCTCGTCGGAGGGTGGCGCGCCCCAGACGTCGAGGGTGATCGTCGACCCCTTCTCCACCCGCCCGGTGGGACTCAGGTCGGCGACCGTGCCGGCCTCGTGGTCCCCGGAGTTGTCGACCTCGTTCGTCTCCGTCTCGAGCCCCTTGTCGGCCAGCGCCGCTTCGACGTCCTCGACCGGGTCGCCGATGTAGGCCGCGGCGCGCACGCGCACGCGTGTCGTCGGCGGGGGGCGTGTCGTCCGAGGTCGACCCGGTGTCGGACCACGGCTGGGCGACGAGCAGGGCGACGAGCGACGAGCAGGGCCAGGGCCGCGGCGGCGTACAGCGGCCAGCGGTTCCGGTTCGTCGTCGTCTCGCGCCGCTGCGGGGTCTCGTCCGTGGCCGTCGCGAGGGGCGCGGCCGCAGCCGCAGGGACCGGTGAGCCCATCACCCGGGTGGTCGCGGCCGGGGGCGGGACCGCGCCGCCGGCGCCGTCCGCGTCGCGCAGCGCGGCGGCGAGCTCGCCCCCGTCGGCGTAGCGCTCGGCGGGGTCCTTCGCCAACGCGCGGGCGACCACGGCTGCGAGGTCCGGCGGGATGTGGTCGGGGAGCGGCGGTACGTCGTCACGGATGTGGGCCAGCGCCGTTGCGATCGGGCTGTCCGCCACGAACGGCCGCTCGCCCTTGAGGCACTCGAACAGCACCACGCCGAGCGCGTAGACGTCGCTCGCGGCTGTCGCGGGCTCCCCGCGTGCCTGCTCCGGGGAGAGGTAGTTCGGCGTGCCGACGATCTGGCCGGTCTGGGTGTAGGCGACCGAGCCCGCCGCGCGCGCGATGCCGAAGTCGGTGATCTTCACCCGGCCGTCGGGGGTGACCAGCAGGTTGGCGGGCTTCACGTCGCGGTGCACCACGCCGGCCTGGTGCGCGACGGCCAGCGCCTCGGCGACCTGGAGCGACAGCAGCCGGGCCTGCTCGGGGTCGATCGCGCGACCGTCGGCCAGCAGCTCGGAGAGTGGTCGGCCGTCGACCAGCTCCATCACCAGGTAGGGGGTCTCGCCCTCGAGGGCGCCGTAGTCGAAGATCGCCGCGATGCCGGGGTGGTGCAGGCCCGCGGCGTGCCGGGCCTCGTCGGCGAACCGGGCACGGAAGGTCGGGTCGTCGGCGTACTCCTGCTTGAGCACCTTGACCGCGACCTCGCGCCCGAGGACGGTGTCGCGGGCACGCCAGACCTCGCCCATGCCGCCGGTGGCGATCCGCTCGCCGCGCTCGTAGCGCTGGCCGGAGTCGGAGAGACCGCTCACCGGTGCCGCTCACTTCCCGATCACCGCCTCCATGACGGCCTTGGCGATCGGCGCGGCCAGTCCGCTGCCGGAGATCTCGTCGCGCTCGACGCCGGCGTCCTGGACGAGGACGGCGACCGCCACGGCGGGGGTGTCCGCCGGGGCGAACGACACGAACCAGGCGTACGGCGGACGGTCGGGCGAGCTCTGGGCGGTGCCGGTCTTGCCGGCGACCTCGACGCCCGGGATCTGCGCGGTCTTGCCGGTGCCGCCGTCGACGACCGCCACCATCATCTCGCGCAGGTCACGCGAGGCCGCGGAGCTCATCGCGGGCTGGTTCGGCATCGGCTCGGGATCGGTGCGGTCGATCGTCTCGAGCTTGGGCGACTTGGTCTCGTCGACCAGGTAGGGCTTCATCACCACGCCGTCGTTGGCGATGCCGGCCCCGACCATGGCCATCTGCAGCGGGGTGGCGGCGACGTCGAACTGCCCGATCGCCGACAGCGCGGTCTGCGGCGCGTCCGGATCGTCGGGGAAGCGGCTCACCTGCTGACGGGTGAGCGAGTCGTCGAGGTCGGTGAAGGTGCGGGTGCCCCACCCGAACTTCTCGGCCATGTCGCGCAGGGCGTCGTCGCCGACCTTGAGGCCCACGGCGCCGAAGGAGACGTTGCACGAGACCTGCAACGCCTGGGTGAGCGTGATCTGGTCGCCGCCGCACCCGCCACCGCTCTCGTTGACGAGGTCCACGGTGGTCTGCGGCAGGTCGAGGGTGGATCCTCCCGGGACCATGGTCTCGGGGGTGAACTTGCCCGAGTCGAGCGCGGCGGCTGCCGTGACCAGCTTGAACGTCGAGCCCGGGGGCAGGACCTCCTCGATGGCGCGGTTGTTCAGCGGGCTCGGGTCGCCGTCCTGCAGTCGCTCCTTGGTCTTTCCGGCCGCGGTGAAGTCGTGGCTGGCCAGCTTGTTGGGGTCGAAGGTGGGGCTGGAGACCAACGCCAGGATCTTGCCGGTGCGCGGCTCGATCGCGACCACGGCCCCGCGCACGTCGTCGCCGAGCGCCTTCAGTCCGTCGTACGCCGCCTTCTGGGCGTCGGGGTCGACGGTCAGGGTGACGCTGCCACCCTTGGGCTCCTCGCCCCCTGCCAGGGCGATCACGCGGTTGTCGATGAACAGCCGGGAGTCGCTGCCGGACAGGATCGAGTTCTGGGTCGACTCGACCGCCGCCGAGCCCGTAGTCGCGCGAGAAGTACCCGGTGAGGTGGGCGTACTGCCGGCCCTGCGGGTAGTCGCGCTGGTACTTGTAGCTCGTCGGATGACTTGTTGCTCTCGGCGACCGCCTTGCCGCGGACCAGGATGCCACCGCGCTCGCGCGCGAACTCCGCGTCGCGGACCCGCTTGTTGTCGGGGTGCTCGCTCAACGAGGTGAGGTCGTCGGCCTGCCAGTACTGCACGTAGGTGGCGTTGATCAGCAGCGCGACGAACAGCACCATGCAGGCGACGGCGAGGTTGCGAATGGGCTTGTTCATCGGATCTTCACCACCTGGGTGGCGTCGGCGTCGTAGTCCTCGTCGGGCTCGACCAGCTCGGGTGGTGGTCGGCGGGCGTGGTCGGAGATGCGGAGCAGCAACGCGATGATCGCCCAGTTGGCGACCAGGCTCGATCCGCCGTACGACAGGAACGGGGTGGTCAGGCCGGTCAGCGGGATCAGCTTGGTGACACCGCCGAGGACGACGAAGACCTGGAGCGCGAAGACGACCGCGAGGCCGGCCGCCATCAGCTTGCCGAAGTTGTCACGGCAGATCAGGGCGGTGCGCAGGCCACGCTCCACGAGGATGCCGTAGAGCAGGATGATCGCCATCACGCCGGTGAGGCCGAGCTCCTCGCCGAGCGAGGAGACGATGAAGTCGGAGTAGGAGAACGGCGTGATCTCCGGGTTGCCCTGTCCCAGCCCGCGTCCGATGAGCCCGCCCCACGCCATCCCGTAGAGACCCTGGACGATCTGGTAGGCGTTGGCGTCGGGTCGAACGGGTCCAGCCAGGCCTGCACCCGCAGCTGCACGTGGCTCAGGGCCAGGTAGCCGACGTAGGCGCCCGCGAGGAACATGCTGCCGCCGACGACCAGCCAGCCCGGGCGCTCGGTGGCGACGTAGAGCATCACCAGGAACAGGCCGAAGAACAGCAGCGAGGAGCCGAGGTCGCGCTGGAAGACGAGGATGCCCAGCGAGACCAGCCACATGGCGAGGATCGGGCCCAGGTCGCGTCCGCGGGGCAGGTCGACGAACAGGAACCTGCGCCCGGCCAGGGCCAGGGCGTCGCGGTGGAGCACGAGGTAGCCGGCGAAGGCGACGACGAGCAGCACCTTCGCGATCTCGCCCGGCTGGAAGCTCATCGGGCCGAGGTGGATCCAGATGCGGGCGCCGTTGATGCGTCGTCCGATGCCGGGCAGGAGCGGGAGCAGGAGCAGCACGATGGCGGCGAGGCCGGCGGTGTAGGTGAAGGCCTGGAGCCGTCGGTGGTCACGAAGACCCACGAGCACGCCGACGAAGAGGGCCACGCCGATCGTCATCCAGACCAGCTGGGTGCCGGCGAAGGTGCGGGCGGCGGAGTCCTTCGCCTCGTTGGCCAGGTCGATGCGGTGGATCATCGCCAGGCCGAGACCGTTGAGCGCCGAGACGATGGGCAGCACGACCGGGTCGGCGTACGCCGCGAACATGCGGATCACCACATGGCAGATGACGACGAGCGCCGCCAGCCAGGCGCCGTAGGTGAACAGGTCCACCGGCAGGGTGCCGTCGACACCCGAGGCCGACGGCGGCGTAGGCGCCGATGCCGACGACCAGGCTCATCACGAGCAGCACGAGCTCGGCGCCGCGGCGGCGTCGATGGACGAAACCCATCAACCCCTGCGGTGCGTTCGGGTTGGCGCGGGCGCTGCTCATGGCGCCTCGGTGCACGTGGTGGAGCCGGTGGACGGAGACGGGCTCGCGCTCGGGCTGGGGCTGGCACTGGGCCCGGCGGTGCGCTTCTTGCCGGGTGTCGGCACGTCGCTTCGGCTGGGCGAGGAGCTCGGCGTCGGCTTCGTGGGCTCGGGACACAGGACCAGGCGCTCGAGCCGGCTGACGATGCCGCGCGCGTCCTCCAGGCTGCTGGCGCTGATGCCGTCGCGGACCTGGCGGGCGTTGTAGTCGGGCAGCTCGTCCAGCGTCAGGTCGCTGGTCTCCTCGACGTGGTGGGTGGTGATGACGGGCACGTCGGCCTCGATGCCGCGGAAGATGGCGACGTCGTCACCGTTGTCGGCGACGTAGTACTGGCTCTGGCTCCACTTGTAGCCGGCGAACCCGATGATCGCCACGACCAGCAGGATCACGCCGAGGATCGCGAGCCGGCGGGCCCACGTGAATCGTCGCGGCGGACGCGGCGCGTAGCGCATCTCCTCCGGGTCGAGGTCCTCGGAGCCACCGCCCGGCACGGGCTCGAGCTCGCCGGTGTCGGCGGCGCGGGCGGCCTGGCCGGAGCCGATGCCGCGCCGGCGGGGGACCTCGGCGGCGGCGCCCACCACCATCGGACCGGTGACGGCGGCCGCGCTCGTGTCGGCGTCGTCGACCGCGTCGTCCTCGACGACATCCGCCACGACGACCGTGACGTTGTCGGAGCTGCCGGCGTCGAGCGACGCGCTGATCAGCGACACGGCGACGTGGTCGGGGGTGCCCTCCCCGAGGATGCGCACGAGCTCCTCGTCGGACAGCACGCCCGAGCAGCCGTCGGAGCAGAGCAGGATGCGGTCGCCCGGGGCGACCTGGAGGGTGAAGACGTCGGGCTCGGGTTCGTGGACGCCGTCGACCGCTCGGAGGATCAGGTTGCGGTGCGGGTGGACCCGCGCCTCGTCCTCGGTGATCCGGCCCTCGTCGATGAGGCTCTGGACGAACGTGTGGTCGGTCGTCAGCTGGCTCAGGGTGCCGTCGCGCAGGAGGTAGCCGCGACTGTCACCGACGTGACCGACCCCGATGTGCGTGCCGTCGAAGATGACCGCGGTGACCGTGGTGCTGGTGCCCTCGATCTCCGGGTCCTCCGCGACCAGGCCGGCGAGCCGGTCGTGGCTGCGGTGGATCGCCCCTGCGAGCGCGCTGAGCATGTCGTTGCCGGGTGGGCCGTCGAGCTTGCGCAGGACCTCGACGGTCGCGGCGCTGGCGATGTCGCCGCGGGCCGACCCGCCCACCCCGTCGGCGATCACGAGCAGGTTGGGTCCGGCGTACCCGGAGTCCTGGTTGTCGCGCCGGACCCGACCGACGTCCGACAGCGCCGCGTAGCGCAATCTCATGCTCGGCTCCGCCTCGGGGTCACTTGCGCAGCTCCAGGATCGTCTTCCCGATGCGGACCTGGGTGCCGAGCTGGATCGCGGTGGCCTGGGAGATGCGGCTGCTGCCGACGTAGGTGCCGTTGGTGGAGCCGAGATCCTCGACGTACCACTGGTCGCCGGAGCTGGCGATGCGCGCGTGGCGGGTGGAGACGTAGTCGTCGTCGAGACGGATCGCGGCGTCGTTGCCGCGGCCGATGAGCAGCGGTGCCTGGTCGAGGGAGACCGTCTCTCCCTTGTTGCCGCCCTCGACGATGACGACCTGGGTGGGTACGCCGCGGCGTGGCTTGGAGCTCTTCTGCTGCTTGGCCCGGGCACGGCGCTCCTGGCGCGAGGGACCGCGTCCGGCGTCCTGTCGCGCGACCCGGGCTCCGAACATGTCGGAGCGGATGACGGAGATGCACGAGAGCACGAAGATCCACAGGATCGCCAGGTAGGCGAAGCGGATCAGCACGAGTGTCAGCTCGGACAAGACTCAACTCACCCTTGTTTCAGGCGCAGGGACATGGTCGTGTTGCCGATCCTGATCGTTGCACCATCGGCGAGCGTCGCCTTCTCCACCCTCTTGCCGTTGACCGACATGCCGTTGGTCGAGCCCAGGTCGTGGACGGTGATGCGCGGCGTCGGCGCCGGTGTCCTGGGCTTCCTCGACGCGGATCTCGATGTGCTTGCGCGAGACCCCGGGGTCGTCGATGCGCAGGTCGGCGTCGTTGCCGCGGCCGATGACGATGCCGGGCGGCGCCAGCGGCAGCTGCTCCCCGTTGAGCTCCAGGGTCGCCGTGGCCCGTCGTACCTGGGTGTCGCTGGGGTCGCCGCCGGCGAGGCTCGAGCTGGCGATGGCCTTGCTGCGGACCCGGAAGCGGCCGGTGGTCAGGTCGTCGCTGGTCTCCAGGGTGATGCTGACCGGCCCGGTGAAGACGTAGGACTGCTGGGCCGCGTGCTCGCGCAGCATCTCGGTGAGCTCGCGCGGCAGCTGCGGACCGAGGCCCTCGAGCCGCTGGTGGTCGGCCTCGGAGAGCTCGACGTGGAAGTCGTTGGGCACCAGGCGGCGGTCGCGGCTGAGGATCTGGGCGGAGTTGTCGACCTCGCGGTTGAGGGCGGAGACGATCTCGACGGGCTGTACGGCGCTCCGGAAGGTCCGCGCGAAGACACCGGAGATCATCTGCTCGAGCTTGTTCTCGAACCGTTGCAGCGCGCTCACGATGACTCCTCTCCGGTGTGGTCTGGCGTGGTCTGGGCGAGTCCCCCAGCGGGCGTCTTCGCGATGGTATCGGGCGCTCGTGACCGGCCTGCGCCCGGTTTGGGAGGCTGAGACGACCTGGGATAGCCTGACGACCGCTTCAGGCGCGAGTGGCGGAATAGGCAGACGCGCACGGTTCAGGTCCGTGTGTCCGAAAGGACGTGGGGGTTCAACTCCCCCCTCGCGCACCAGTGGCTGGGGAAACCCAGCGGTTGGCGCAGAACGACGGCAGCGGCCATGACCCGACAGGCGGGTCATGGCCTTTCGTCTCGCCGGCCTCGGGCCGGACCGGGCAGCGGAAGAGTTCACCGGTTTCGTGTGGCCTGGATCACGGCTGTGGGACCCCACCCCCGTTGGTGGGGAATTCACGGTGCGTACGGTCGTGCGCGGCCCGTTCCCGATCTTCAGGACGTCTTGTGAAGCAGTTCGCAACCCGTGCCGCCGTGCCTGCCCTCGCCGTCGCGGCGTGTCTTGTCCCCGCGACCGCCGGTGCCGCACCCATTCCTCTGCCGGGCGGTGGTGACCCGGCGCCACAGCCACGCAGCTCCACGCCGACCTCCGACGCCTTCAACGTCGCCACCTTCAACGTCGTCGGCGGAAGCCACACCGACGGTCGCGGCGGGATGCGCAGCGGGACCTCCCGCATGAAGGGCGCCGTGTCCTACCTGCGCAAGCACCACGTCAGGTTGGTCGGGTTCCAGGAGCTCGAGCCGAAGCAGGCCGCCTCGTTCCGCAAGCGGACGGATAACCGGTGGGGCCTCATCGGTGCGCCGTCGCGCAGCGGCAAGAGCACCGACAACCGCAACGCGGTCGCCTACGTCAGGCGCGACTTCTCGCTCGTGAAGCGGACCTACGTGCCGATCACCTACTTCCACGGCAACCGGGTCAACATCCCGCTGGTGCAGCTGAGGTCCCGGACGAACGGCAAGACGTTCTGGATCCTCAACACCCACAACCCGGCCGACGTGCACGGCAACGCGGGCAAGTGGCGCGCGGAGTCGGTACGCCGGGAGATGAAGCGGATCCAGCCGCCTGCGATCCAAGGGACACACGGTGCTGTTCACCGGCGACATGAACGCCAAGCGGGAGTTCTTCTGCAAGGCGACCCGCTCCGGCGTGCTGCACTCGGCCTCCGGCGGGTCGACCGGCAAGCGATGCCGCTACCCGAGCAGGAACGGCATCGACTGGATCCTCGGCACCCGCGACGTCGGGTTCCGCAAGTGGCGTGCGGACACCTCGACCCGCAAGCGCGGCGTCTCCGACCACCCCATCGTGGTGGCCCGGGCCACCCTGCGCCGCTGACGTCGTGCTTGGTGCGGGGCCGGCCTCTGGCCCCCTGCCATGATCGTGGCGTGAGCCAACGGACTCCGGAACCAGCCCCCGGTCTGGCGGCGTGGGCCGCGGCGGCTCTGGTCTTCGGGTCCTCGGCGGCCGTGCTCGTGGTCGAGGTCGTCGCGCTCCGGCTGCTGGCTCCCTACCTCGGCCTGACGCTGGAGACGAGCACGCTCGTCATCGGCACCGCGCTCACTGCCATCGCGCTGGGGGCGATGTACGGCGGCCGGGCCGCCGACGTCGTTCCCCCGCGGCGGACCATCGCACCTCTGCTCTCGATGTCGGGAGTCGCGGTGGCGGCCACGCCGTTCGTCGTCCGTGCTGCCGGGGAGGTGGACGAGTCCGGCAGCCTTCTCGTGATCGTCGCCGCTGTGTCGATCGTGGTCCCGGGGGCGCTGCTGGCCGCGGTGACGCCCATGGTCACCAAGCTGATGCTCACCACCCTGGACGAGACCGGCACCGTCGTCGGCCGGCTCTCCGGGATCGCCACGGTCGGGGCGATCGTCGGCACCGTCGTGACCGGCTTCGTGCTCATCTCCCGGGTGCCGGTCACCGGCATCATGGTGGGTCTCGGGTTCGTGCTGCTGCTGGCAGCGATGGCCGTCGAGATCGGCGTACGGCGCCGGCCTCCGGTGGTCCCCGCTGGTCCTGCTGCTGCTCGGCACCGTCGCCACCGCCTTCGCGCCCGGCGGCTGCGACGCCGAGACGAAGTACCACTGCGCCGAGGTGAACGAAGATCCCGGACGTGCCGACGGCGAGGGCAGGTTCCTCGTGCTCGACGGGCTGTTGCACTCCTACGTCGACCTCGAAGACCCCACCCACCTGCAGTTCGCCTACATCAAGGCGCTCGCCGGAGTCGTCGACGCCAGCTTCGAGCCGCGGGAGCCGTTGACCGCCTACCACATCGGTGGCGGGGGCGTGACCTACCCGCGTTACCTCGCCGCGACCCGGCCGGGCACCCGCAGCGTGGTCTCGGAGATCGACCCGGGCGTCGTGGAGGTCGATGTCGAACGCCTCGGCCTGCGGACGGGACCGGACCTGGAGGTCCGCGTCGAGGACGGCCGCACCGGCATCCGACAGGTCGCCGATGACAGCCGGGACCTGGTCGTGGGCGATGCCTTCGGCGGGGTCAGCGTTCCCTGGCACCTCACCACGACGGAGGCCGTGGCGGAGATACGGCGGGTGCTCCGCCCGGACGGCGTCTATGCGGTCAACCTCATCGACTACGAGCCGCTGGGCTTCGCCCGTGCCGAGCTGGCGACCCTGCGCGACGTCTTCGACCACGTGGCTCTTGCTGCCGACGCGTTCACGCTCTCCGGCAACGGTGGCGGCAACCTGGTCGCGATCGCCTCGGACGCCCCGGTGGACAAGGCCGCGATCGAGCAGTCCTTCGAACGCCAGCGGGTCAGCTGGGACGTCATCGACGGCGAGCGGCTCACCGCGTGGATCGACGGGGCGCCGGTGCTCACCGACGACTACGCGCCGGTCGACCAGCTGCTGACCCCCAATCCGTAAGCGGTCCCCAGCCCGCTGCCCGAAGAGCTCCTGCTGTCTAGAAGGTGAGCCAGAGACTGACGCACATCGGGACCAGCCCGAGCAGCAGCCACGGGCTGAGCGGGTTCTTCCGGTGGATCAGCAGACCCGCGGCCACGGCGAGTACTCCGATGACCCCGGCGATCACGTTGAGGCCGATCCGGGCGTCGAGGCGAGCCTCGTCCATGAAGATCGCCACGACCGCCACTCCGCCGGCCAGGTGCAGGATCGTGGTCACCGCCAGGAACGAGATCACCCACTGCTGGACCCGCGTCAGGGAGTGCGAGCTTCCCTGCGAGCGCTGGTGGTGACGCTGCAGGTCGTTGGGGTCGAGCAGGTGGCGGGGACGGCGTTCGGACACCACTCGAGGGTAGGCGGCGCCGTGTGCGGGGCCGAATCCACCGGTCGCGGTTTGTAGGCTCGTGCGATGCGTCAGGAGATCCAGGGGCTGCGGGCCGTCGCCGTGCTCCTGGTGGTGCTCTTCCACCTGTGGCCCAACCGGATGCCGGGCGGGTACATCGGGGTCGACGTCTTCTTCGTCATCAGCGGCTTCCTGATCACCTCCCACATCCTGCGCGAGGTCGACCGCACCGGGACCGTCAGCCTCTCCCAGTTCTGGGCGCGCCGGTTGAGGCGGCTGCTGCCCGCGTCGTACGTCGTGCTGGCGGTCTCGGCCGTCGGAGTGCTGCTGTTCGTGCCGCGACTGGTCTGGCAGCAGTTCTTCGGCGAGATCCTCGCGGCGGCGCTGTACGTCGAGAACTGGGCGCTGGCACTCGACTCCGTGGACTACCTCGCCGCCGAGAACACTCCCTCGCCCGCGCAGCACTACTGGACGCTGTCGGCCGAGGAGCAGTTCTACCTGGTCTGGCCGTTGCTGGTGCTCCTCGGGATCTGGCTGGCGCGGCGGAGTGGTGGTTCGACAAGCTCAACCGACGGACGCGGGGGTCGCGGCGGCGTGTTCGTCGTGCTGGCAGCAGGGGTGGCCGCGTCGCTGGCGTACTCGCTCTGGGTCACGGCCACGAACCCGGCCCTGGCCTACTTCGTCACGCCGGCCCGGGCATGGGAGTTCGGGGCGGGGGCGCTGCTCGCGTTCGCGCCGGCGGCCGCGAAGCATCTCTCACCCACCGTCAGGAGCCTGGCCGGGTGGGTCGCGCTCTTCGTGCTGCTGTCCTGCTCGCTCGTCTTCGATGCCGGGACGCCGATGCCCGGCACCGCAGCCGTCTGGGTCGTGGTGGCGTCCGCCGCCCTGATCTGGGTCGAGGCTCCGCGCCTCGCCTGGTCGAGCGACCGGCTGCTCACCACGGTCCCCGCGAGGTTCCTCGGAGACATCTCCTACTCGATCTACCTGTGGCACTGGCCGCTGATCATCCTGCTGCCGTACGTCACCGACCACCCGTTGAGCACGCTGGACAAGATCTCGATCTTCCTGGCGACGATCGCTCTCGCAGCGATGACCAAGCGCTGGGTGGAGGACCCGGTGCGTGCAGCACGGCACTTCGGACTGGCCCGCCCACGCGTCACCTTCGCGTACGCCGCTGCCGGGGCGGTCGTGCTGTCCGTGCTGTGCGTGGTCCCTCGCGTGGACGTGGCCCGCGAGGTCGAGAAGACCGAGCAGCTGGCCGCAGCCCTGGCGGCGAAGTCACCGCCGTGCTTCGGGGCAGCGTCGCGCGATCCGCAGCAGCGAGGGTGTCCCAACCCGGACCTCGAGGGCGCGATGGTGCCGACCCCGGCGGGGGCGAAGGAGGACTGGCCGAAGTACAGCCGGTGCAACGCTCCGCTGCTCGGCGACCCGGTCCGTCCGTGCACGTTCGGCGAGCGCCGGCCCGGCGTACCCCACGTCGCGGTGATCGGTGACTCGCACGCGCGGGTGCTGATGGCGATGGTCGAGCCCCTCGTGCAGGCGGGGCAGGTGACCGCGGACATGTTCGTGATGAGCGGCTGCCCGTGGTCGACGAAGCCGCCCAACCCGAAGAGCGCGACGGGGGCGGAGTGCGCGGCGTTCCGCGAACAGCTCCACCCCCTGCTCGAGAGCACCGCGAAGGACTACGACGTCGTGCTCACCACCGCCCGCCTCACCACCATGCGCGGGGACCGACGAGGCCCGCGTGGCCGGACTGTCCGAGGCATGGGGCCGTGTCACCCGGAAGGGCGTGCCGGTCATGGTCGTGCGCGACAACCCCCAGCACCGTGACCCGGAGCTCAACCCCCAGTTCTGCCTGGCCGAGGTCTCCGTCGACGAGGCCAACGACCAGTGCTCACTGGACCGGCAAGCACGCCTGGACCGGTGGTACGACGCGCTGTCGATCGCGGCCCGTCGGACGCCGGGGGCACACGTGATCGACCTGAGCCGGTTCTACTGCGACGACGACACCTGTCCCGTCGTCATCGGCGGCGTGAACGTCTACCACGACAACAACCACGTCTCGCTGACGTACGCGAAGACGCTGGCGCCCTACCTCTACGACGAGATGGTGGCCGCCGGCGCGCTCAGTGGGTCAGGTCGAACGTGACGCCGGTCTTGGCCTCGGAGAGGTCCCACAGCTTGCGCGCGAGGTCCTCGTTGCGGGCGTGCCGGCTCGGCTTCGCGTCACCGAGACGGCCGCGGCTCTCCATCAACCACTGCGGTCCGACGTAGGAGCCGGGCTCGCCGTACGTCGCGGCCCAGAGCGTCGGGTTCGCGCCCGCCGCCGAGGACTGGAAGAGCACCGGCATGAAGAACGGCGCCGTCTTCCGGATGATCACGTTGGAGCCCATCCCCTCCGACGAGCCGACCAGGTTCGTGGCCGCGACACCGGGGTGGGCGGCGGCCGAGACCAGTCGAGACTCGGCGGCCGCGGACCGTCGGTTCAGCTCGAAGGCGAAGAGCAGGTTGGCCAGCTTGCTGTTGCCGTAGGCCTTCTGCGGCTCGTACGACGACTCGGGGTTCGCCTCGAGCACGGACTCGTCGCCCCGGTGATGCGCGATCGAGGCCACCGTCACGACACGCGGCGACTCGGACTTGAGCAGCGCCGGGAGGAGAAGGCCGGTGAGCGCGAAGTGGCCGAGGTGGTTGGTGCCGAACTGGAGCTCGTGGCCCTCGGCGGTCTCGCGATACTTCGGGGGCGTCATCACCCCGGCGTTGTTGACCAGCAGGTCGAGGGAGCCGTCGAACCGGTCGACGAAGTCGTGGATGGAGGTCTGCGAGGCCAGGTCGAGCTCCTCCACGGTGCTGAGACCCTTCACCTTCTTGGCCACTTCCATCGCGGCGTCGGTGTTGCGACAGGCCAGCACCACTTCGGCGCCGCGGTCGGCCAGCGCGGCAGCGGTGTGGAAGCCGATGCCGGAGTTGGCGCCCGTCACGACGGCCTTCGTCCCGGTGAGGTCGGGAAGGTGCTTGGGCTTGAAGCCGGCCAGGTCAGGGGTGTCGGTCATCGTTCTCCTCGTGTCGGTTTTCGCACTGTTCAACCAGCGTGCCCCGGTTGTGGTTACGGCAACCCACCTCGGACACGATCAGGGTTCGAGGCCAACCCGCGGGGCTGCGGCGTACCTCGGCAAGCAAGCGGAACCACCGTCGGTTGAGCTTGTCGAAACCTCTCTCGCGGGCGAGCGGGTCGGTGTGCAGCCTCCCGCGCTCTCCTTGCCCAGGGACCGGCCGATGACCATCCGCTGGATCTGGTTGGTCCCCTCGAAGATCTGCGTGACCTTCGCCTCACGCATGAAGCGCTCGACCGGGAAGTCGCGGGTGTAGCCGTAGCCACCGAGCACCTGCACCGCGTCGGTGGTCACCTTCATCGCCATGTCGGTCGCGGTCAGCTTCGCGATCGAGGCCTCTCGCGAGAACGGCAGGCCGCGGTCCTTGAGCCGTGCGGCGTGCAGCGTCATCGCCCGGGCACTCTGCACCGCCGCCTCCATGTCGGCGAGCAGGAAGGACAGGCCCTGGAAGTCGATGATCGGCTTGCCGAACTGCTGGCGCTCCTTGGCGTACGCCACCGCGTGGTCGAGCGCGGCCTGGCCCAGGCCCACGGCCACCGACGCGATCCCGAGGCGACCGGAGTCGAGCCCGGCCAGTGCGATCTTGAGGCCGTCCCCCTCATTGCCGAGCAGCCGCTCGGCCGGGATGCGCACGTCCTCGAACCGCATCGTCGCGGTCGTGGACCCGGTCAGGCCCATCTTGCGCTCGGGCGGGTCGGCGCTCAGACCCTCGGTGTCGGCAGGCACGAGGAAGCAGGAGATGCCGTTGCGCTCGTCGGAGGTGCGCGCCATCACCTTGTAGAAGTCGGCGTGGCCGCCATGGGTGGTCCACGCCTTGGCGCCGTTGATGACGTACTCGTCGCCGTCGCGCCGTGCCCTCGTCCTCATCGCCGAGGGGTCGGATCCGGCGTGCGCCTCGGACAGGCAGTACGCGCCGAGCAGCTCGCCGCCGAGCAGGTCGGGCAGCCACTTCTGCCGCTGTTCCTCGGTCCCGCGGGTGACCAGCCCGAAGCACGACAACGCGTGCACCGAGACACCCACGCCGACGCTGGCCCAGACGCCGGCGATCTCCTCGACCACCTGGAGGTAGACCTCGTAGGGCTGGCCGCCGCCGCCGTACTCCTCGGGGTACGGCAGCCCCAGCAGCCCGGCGCGTCCGAGCGTGCGGAACACCTCGCGCGGGAAGGTCTCGGTGGCCTCTGCCTCGGCGACAAGGGGCAGCAGCTCACGCGTCGCGATGTCGCGGGTCAGCTCGAGGAGGGCGGTGGCCTCCTCGGTGGGAAGTACGCGGGTGGCCGGCATGGTGCCGACGTTATCCCCTGCAGAATGGCGGCCATGGGTGACTACGAACCGGCCGAGGATCGCTACGACGCGATGGACTACCGCTACTGCGGCAGGAGCGGGCTCAAGCTGCCGGCGTTGTCGCTCGGCCTGTGGCAGAACTTCGGCAACGACCGGCCCGAGGAGACCCAGCGCGCCATCCTGCGCCGGGCCTTCGACCGGGGTGTGACGCACTTCGACCTGGCCAACAACTACGGGCCCCCCTACGGACGCGCCGAGGAGAACTTCGGCCGCTACCTCCGCGACGACTTCGCGGGACTGCGTGACGAGCTGGTGATCTCCACCAAGGCCGGCTTCGACATGTGGCCCGGGCCCTACGGGCAGGGCGGCGGCTCGCGGAAGTACGTGCTGTCCTCGCTCGACCAGTCGCTGGCCCGGATGGGCCTGGACTACGTCGACATCTTCTACAGCCACCGGTTCGACGAGGAGACCCCCGTCGAGGAGACGATGCAGGCCCTCGACACCGCGGTGCGCTCCGGAAGGGCGCTGTACGCCGGGATCTCGTCCTACTCCGCCGCCAAGACCCGGGAGGCAGCCGACATCGCCCGCTCGCTGGGGACGCCGTTGCTGATCCACCAGCCGTCGTACTCGATGCTGAACCGCTGGATCGAGAAGGGACTGCTCGACGAGCTCGAGGAGCAGGGGATGGGCTGCATCGTTTTCACGGCGCTGGCGCAGGGGCTGCTGACCGACCGCTACCTCGACGGCGTTCCGCAGGACTCACGGGCCGCCAGGAGCGACAGCACCATCGGTGACGACCACCTCGACGACGCCACCCTGCGACACGTTCGTGCGCTCAACGAGATCGCGGCCGGGCGTGGACAGAAGCTCGCCCAGCTGGCCCTGCAGTGGGCGCTTCGTGACAGCCGCGTCACCTCGGCGGTGATCGGCGCCTCCTCGGTGGAGCAGCTCGACACCAACCTGGACGCGCTGGAAGGTCCGCCGCTCACCGACGACGAGCTGGCCGCGATCGACCAGGACGCGGTCGACTCGGGCGTGAACCTCTGGGCGGGCGTGACCGAGGACTGAGCCATCGAGCAGGCGGTGCTACGCGTCCTGCTTGTCGACGGCCAGGGCGGCGGCGCCCACGATGCCGGCGGTGTTGCGCAGGGTCGCGGAGATGATCTCCGTCTGGATCTCGATGAGCGGGATGAACTCACGGCCGTGCTTGCTGACCCCGCCGCCGACCACGAACAGGTCCGGCGAGAACAGCTTCTCCAGCGTCCGGTAGTACGTCGTGAGCCGCTTGGCCCACTTCTCCCAGGAGAGCTCCTCGTTCTTGCGGGCGGAGTTGGCGGCCCGGGTCTCGGCGTCGTAGCCGTCGATCTCGAGGTGGCCGAGCTCGCTGTTGGGCACCAGCGTCCCGTCGTACAGCAGCGCGGAGCCGATGCCGGTCCCGAGCGTCGTGACGATCACCAGGCCCTCGCGGCCGCGCGCGACGCCGTAGCGGGCCTCGGCGAGCCCCGCAGCGTCGGCATCGTTGATCACGTGGACCTCACGGCCGAGCTCGTCGCTGAGCAGGTCGTCGGCGTCGGTCCCGATCCAGCCCTTGTGGATGTTGGCAGCCGAGGCGACCACGCCGTTCTTGCGTACGACGCCCGGGATGGTCACGCCGACGGCTGAGTCATGGCCCTCGAACCGCTCGAGCAGCGTGGCCATCACCTCCGCCACCGCCGGCGGGCTCGACTCCTCCGGGGTGTCGATGCGCTCGCGCTCGGCGGAGAACTCGCCGGTGGACAGGTCGACGGGCGCGGCCTTGATGCCGCTGCCACCGAAGTCGATGCCGATCGGGTCTGCCATGCACGTCAACCTAGCCGCGGTCCCGCCACCGGTGTTCGGACGGTCCGCGGAGGGACGGCCGTTCGACCGAGCGACGTGGTCGCAAGCTGCGCCGCACCGCGCACCGCTAGCCTGCGGAGGTGCGACGCGTCGGTGTGCTGCTGATGGCGGTGTTCCTGGTGAACCTGCCGTTCGTGCACCAGGCGTGGACCGAGCGTCAGGTCGCGCGATCGGGCCGGGAGGTCGCTGCCACGGTGGTCGCCGCCCGCACGGCGGGGGGCAACTACCTCGTGGACTACCGGCTGCCGCGATCGGTCGATCCGGCCCGCACCCGCTACTCGGCCCGCATCGACCCGGCCACCTACGAGCAGGCGAAGGAGAGCGGGGTCCTGCTCGTCCGCGTCGTGCCGGACAAGCCCGCGGCCAACCGGCCGGTCGGCGCGGTCCGCAACCGCCTCTTCGTCGTGGTGGCGGTGGTCGGGGATCTCGTGCTGCTGCTGGTCGGCGTGGTCGCCTATCGCCGGTGGCGACAGCGTTCGCTGTAGGTCGTGGAGGCCGTCGAGGGTGACGACGTGACCCTCGAGTCGGGCCGTGGACGGGTCACCGCGGTCTGTCCCGGCGGGCTGGACGCAGACGGGTGCTCCCCGGCCGGCGGGTGAGCGGTCGGCTGCACCTGGTGGCCGACCACGACGTGGTCCCGGGGTCGTCGGTGGGCGGGCTGGAGCAGCTCGAGCGGTTCGTCGTACGTCGCGCGCGGGCGGGTCGTGGACACCCGAGCCGGCCGCGTGACCCTGGAGCTCGCCGACCGGTCCCGGCTGCAGGTCGAGACCGGGCCGCACCGCATCCGGGCGGACATCCGCGACCCCACCGAGGTGCGCGGCACGCTCTGCTTCACCCCGAGTGGGATGCGCCACACCGGCGGCTGAGCCTCGACTTTACATTCGCAGACCTCTTGTCAAATGGCGCGACTTCCCCTACGGTCGTTTACATCTGGTCCTCAGATGTAAAGAAGGAGAGATCGATGGCCATCACCTCAGGCAGCGAGACCCACAGCGAGGCCCCCGCTCGACCAGGTGGCGAACTCGACGGTCCCGGACGGCTCGACGGCGCAGTGGAAGGACAAGAAGCGCTACCTGTGGCTCATCGGGCTGGTGGTGCCGTCCCTGGCGTTCATCGCGTTCGGGATGTTCCAGCTGACCGGCTGGAGCGTGTGGCTGTGGATCGGCCCGATCATCATCCTGGGCGTCGTACCCGCCATCGACCTGTTCGTCGGACTCGACCGCTCCAACCCGCCCGACGACGTGATCGAGCAGCTGGAGAACGACAAGTACTACCGCTGGATCACCTACGTCTTCCTCCCCATCCAGTACATCGGCTTCCTCGGCGCCTTCGTCTGGATCGCCCGGCCCGAGTGGCTCGGCGTGGTCGAGCTCTCGACGTTCGACAAGGTCGGGATCGCCATCTCCATCGGGGCCATCGGCGGCATCGGGATCAACACCGCGCACGAGCTCGGCCACAAGAAGGAGAGCCACGAGCGCTGGCTGTCCAAGATCGCGCTCGCCCAGAGCTTCTACGGTCACTTCTACATCGAGCACAACCGCGGGCACCACGTCCGCGTCGCCACCCCGGAGGACCCCGCCAGCAGCCGGATGGGCGAGAACTTCTACCAGTTCTGGCTGCGCACCGTCGGGGGCTCGCTGAAGAGCGCCTGGCGCCTGGAGAAGAAGCGCTACGCGCGGAAGGGCAAGCACCCGTTCCGGATCGGCAACGACGTGCTGAACGCCTGGCTGATGTCCGCGGTCCTGTGGGGCGGCGCTGATGGTCGTGCTCGGCTGGCAGATCCTGCCGCTGCTCGTGATCCAGGCGATCGTCGGCTTCTCGCTGCTCGAGGTCGTCAACTACATGGAGCACTACGGGATGCTGCGCCAGAAGGTGGGCATCGGCGACCGCCAGCGCTACGAGCGCGTCGACCCCAGCCACAGCTGGAACTCCAACAACATCGCGACCAACGTGCTGCTCTACCACCTGCAGCGGCACAGCGACCACCACGCCAACCCGACCCGGCGCTACCAGACGCTGCGTGACTTCGAGGAGTCGCCGGTGCTGCCGACCGGGTACGCCGGCATGATCGTGCTCGCGATCGTCCCCGCCGATCTGGCGCCGGGTGATGGACCCGCGGGTGCTGGCCCACTTCGGCGGCGACGTGTCCAGGGCCAACATCAGCCCGCGCAAGCGCGACCGGATCATCGCGAAGCTACGGCGGCTGACGAGCGCGCGAGCGCCGAACACTGCAGTGGTTTCGAGACGGCTCGCTGGCGCTCGCCTCCTCAACCACCGAGGCCGACGAGGTGATGGCCGCCCGCTGCCCCGGCTGCGGCTACACCTACGAGGTCGAGCGCGGCGACGAGCACGAGGGGTTCGCGGCCGGCACCGCCTGGGCCGACGTCCCCGACTCGTGGTGCTGCCCCGACTGCGGCGTGCGCGAGAAGGTCGACTTCGTCCCGGTGGAGAGCGAGCTCGCGTCATGAAGATCCACGTGGACCGCGACAAGTGCGAGGGCCTCGGGATGTGCGAGGCGATGGCGCACGAGTACTTCGAGGTGGACGACGACGACACCATGACGCGTGCTCGACGAGTCGCCGGCGGAGACGGACCGCCGAAGGTGCACGCCGCTGTCGAGGCCTGCCCGGTGCTGGCGCTGAGCCTCGTGGGCTGAGCCGCAGATGTCGGTCCTGACGGGAGTCCTGCATAGGCTGGGCGACATGAGCTCAGCTGCTGTGCGGGTCTCCCAGTCGGGAACGCCGGTCCCGACGCACCGTGACCGGCTGCTGGTGGCGGCTGCGCGGTTCACCTCCGAGCACGGCTGGGGCGCGCTGACGATGGGCAAGCTGGCCGACCTCGTCGGGGTGAGCCGGCAGACGGTCTACAACGAGCTCGGCGGCAAGCCCCAGCTCGCCGAGGCGATGGTGATGCGTGAGCTGGCGCTGTTCCTCGACCACGTGGACTCGGCCTTCCGGGACAACCCCGACGACCTGGTCGCGGCGATCGAGGCCGCGGCCTACCGGGTGCTCGACCTCGCGCGCACCGACCCCCTGCTGCACGCGATCCTGAGCAGCTCCCAGGGCGCCGACAGCGAGCTGCTCCCGCTGCTGACGACCAACTCCGAGGGACTGCTCGGGGCGGCCGGAGAGATGATCCGCGCCCACGTGGTCACCTACGACGTCCCGCTCGAGGAGCACCGCATCGAGGTGCTCATCGACATGGTGGTGCGGCTGGTGCTCAGCCACGTCATGCAGCCGGCCGGTGAGCCCGCCGAGACGGCCGCGACCGTCGCCTGGATCGCCGCGCAAGGTCCTCGCCGACTGAGCTGCCCGACGACCGGGGCGCTGTCGCCTCCCGCATCAATTCGATGGCAATCGCGGCGGCCCCGATGAGATTGTCGGTGACGGCTGGTCTACTCAGATCCACGCGGAGTGAGAGGCGGCGTCCGCGCTCGTGTCCGGGCGCTGCCGATGCTTCGACACCGTCCAGAGAAGGGGCAGCGGATGATCCACGCGCGCGGGTTGGTGCAGACCTTCAAGACCCGCCAGGGCCGCGAGAAGGTCGAGGTGCGAGCCGTCGACGGCGTCGACCTCGACGTCGCCGAAGGTGAGGTCGTCGGGTTCCTCGGACCCAACGGGCCGGCAAGACCACCACGCTCCGGATGCTGACCACCCTGCTCGCGCCCACGGCCGGCACCGCCACCGTCGCCGGCTACGACGTGGTCAGGGAGTCCAAGGAGGTGCGCCGCAGCATCGGCTACGTCTCCCAGGCCGGCGGGGCCTTCTCCTACGCGCGGGCCGGCGACGAGGTCGTCGACCACGGGATGCTCTACGGGCTCAGCCGCGGGCAGGCCACCGAGCGCGGCCACCAGCTGTTCGAGCAGCTCGACCTGCCCGGGCTCTGGAAGCGCACCCCCAAGGAGATGTCCGGCGGCCAGAAGCGGCGGCTCGACATCGTGATGGGCCTGATCCACGACCCGACCCTGGTCTTCCTCGACGAGCCCACCACCGGGCTCGACCCGCAGGCCCGGGCCAACCTGTGGGAGCACATCGCCGACCTGCGCCGCGAGCGCGGGGCCACGGTCTTCCTGACCACGCACTACCTCGACGAGGCCGACGTGCTCAGCGACCGGATCATGATCATCGACCAGGGCAGGATCGTCGCCAGCGACACCGCCGAGAACCTCAAGGCCGCGGTCTCCGGCGACCAGGTCGACCTCGAGGTCGCCGACCTCAGCCCGCGTCGGCGACGCCGCCACCGCCCTGAAGGCGATCGCCGACTCGGTCGAGGTCGACGCCCAGCACGTCCGTGGCCGGGTCCCGCGCGCCGGTCGCGCCGTACCCGGGCTGCTGCGCGAGCTCGACGGCAACGGCATCACCCTGGACTCGATCGAGGTCCACCGGCCCACCCTCGACGACGTCTTCCTGACCCTGACCGGCCGCTCGCTGCGCGACGCCGAGGCCGAGCAGTCCGATCAGCCGGGCCAGCCAGAGCGCCAGCCGCGCTCAACCCGGTCAGCCCGTAACCGTGGGAGCAGAGCAGTGAACTTCGTACGCGAGTCCATGATCGTCTTCCGCCGCCAGGTGCGGATGAACCTGCGCAACCCGGCCTGGGTGTTCATCGGAGCGATGCAGCCGGTGCTCTACCTGGTCCTCTTCGGCCCGCTGCTCAAGCCGCTGGTCGACCAGCTTCGGCGCGGACAACGCCTACACGTTCCTGGTGCCCGGCCTGCTGGTGCAGCTCGGGCATGTTCGGCGCCTTCTTCGCCGGCTTCGGCCTGATCGGGGAGTGGCGCGAGGGCGTGATCGAGGCCGAGCGGGTCACGCCGGCCAGCCGCACCGCGCTGCTCGTCGGTCGGCTGGCCCGCGACATCGCCCAGCTGTTCGTCCAGGCGCTGATCCTGGTCGGCCTCGGTTGCGCGATGGGCATGCGTGCCTCGGTCGGCGGCGTGGTGGCCGGCATCGCGCTCACGCTGCTCGTCGGCGGTGCCTGCGCGGCCGCCTCCAACGCGCTGGCGCTGACCACGAAGAGCGAGGACGTGATGGCGCCGGTCATCAACATGGTGATGATGCCGGTGCTGCTGCTCTCCGGGATCATGCTCCCGATGACGCTCGGCCCGGACTGGCTGGAGAGCGCTGAGCGACTTCATGCCGTTCCGCTGGATCGTCGACGCGGTCCGCGCCACCTTCGTCGGCGACCTCGGCACCAGCGCACATGCATGTGGGGCACCACCTGGGCGCTCGCGCTGTTCGCCCTCGCCGTCTGGTGGGGCACCGCGGTGTTCCGCAAGGAGAACGCCTGACGCCACGCGCCTCGCGACCGGGCCAGGTGATCACGGGCCGGGACGGCTGCGGGGACTCCTCCTCCCCGCTTCGAGCGGCCGGATACCCTCAAATCGGGGACGGCCGCGCCGGTGGCCGAGAGCAGAGGGATGTCGATGAAGCAGGTGTCGCGTCGCGACTTCGCGACGGTGATGGGCCTCGGCCTGCTCGCCTCGGCCTGCGGAACCCTCAAGAAGGGCGCCGATGACCCCTCGAACACCTCGGGCAAGGTCGATGGCGACCAGGGGGGAAGCAAGGCCACTCCGGCCGGCGAGGACGTCGCGATCGATCCGCCTCCGAAGCTGACCGACCCGCTGCTCTCCTCCGACGTGCTCGTCTACAGCCAGAACACCCTGGACACCGACACCATCGAGAAGATCAAGGCGATCAAGGGCGTCGACGTCGGTCGAGACCATCTCGATGGGCTCCTTCTTCGTGGCCCAGCAGGAGGTCACCTACGCGGCGGTGGACCCGGCCACCTTCCGGCGCTTCACGCCCCAGGGCACCGCCCAGACCCAGGCGGTCTGGGAGCGGGTCGCCGGCGGGGAGATGGCGGTGGACCCGCCGATCGCCAAGCGGCTCGAGCAGAAGGACGGCTACATGCGGCTCGGCAACGAGACCGACGCCGACCTGATCCACATCGGCGCCTATGCGCAGCTGCTCGACCCCACGAAGGCGCGCCGCATCGACGCGGTCGTGAACTACAAGTGGGTCGAGAAGCTCGGCATGCGCAAGGACAACGCCATGCTGGTCGCGATGGGCGTCCCGCTCGCCGCAGAGCATCCTCAAGGAGCTCAAGAAGTACGCCGGCACCAAGGCGAGCGTGCAGATCCTCGGCCCCAACTTCGACATCGGCGTGGCCCAGACCGCCTTCCTGACCGGTGGGTCCGTGGCCCGGGCGGTGGGCTCGTTCAGCTACACGGCCAACCGCGACGGCACCGTCAATCCCGATCCCGCGTGGGTCAAGGCCAAGATCCGCACCGAGGAGATGCCGATCATCGGCACGGTGACCGGCAACATCGTGATGCTGCCCCAGCTCCGGGCCGCGCTCAACGAGGTCGTCACCCGTGGCCTGTCCAGCAAGATCTACACCTACGACGGCTGCTACGTCCCGCGGTTCATCGCCCACGACCCGTCGAAGGGCCTGAGCTTCCACACCTACGGCACCGCGATCGACCTCAACGCCCGCGACAACTACCGCGGCATCGCCGGCAAGATGGACCGCCAGGTCGTCGCCATCTTCAAGAAGTGGGGCTTCGCCTGGGGCGGTGACTGGAACTACACCGACCCGATGCACTTCGAGCTCGCCAAGCTGGTCAAGGCACGCAACTGACCCCGCAGGGGTCGAACCCGTCGCAACCACCTAGCCTCGACCCCATGCGCGCAGTGAGGGTGAGCAAGCCCGACGGCCCGTCCGCCGTCACGGTCGAGGAGATCGACGAGCCCGGTCCGGAGGGCCCGTTCGGTCCGCAGGTGCTGATCGACGTCCACGCGGTGGGGATCTCCTTCCCCGACCTGCTGCTGAGCAAGGGCGAGTACCAGCTCAAGCCGGATCTCCCCTTCACCCTCGGTGTCGACTTCGCGGGCGTCGTACGTTCCGCTCCCGGGGACTCCGGCTTCGCCGAGGGCGACCGCGTGGCCGCCTGCCTCGGCCACGGCGGTGCCTCCGACGTCGTCGGCCTGGACCCGACAGCGTCTTCCCGCTGCCCGACGCACTCAGCTTCGAGCAGGGCGCGGCCATCCCGATGAACTACCTCACCGCCCAGTTCGCCCTCGCCGAGCGCGGTCAGGTCCGGAAGGGCGAGACCGTCCTCGTGCACGGCGCCGCCGGGGGCGTCGGCACGGCGACGATCCAGGTCGCCAAGGGGTACGGCGCCCGCACGATCGGCGTGGTCTCCACCGAGGAGAAGGGCGAGATCGCGCGGAAGGCCGGAGCCGACGAGGTCGTCCTCGTCGACGGCTTCCGCGACGCGGTCAAGGACCTCACCGGCGGCCAGGGTGTGGACGTCGTCATGGACGTCGTCGGCGGTGACCTGTTCACCGACTCGCTGCGCTCACTCGGAGCCCAGGGCCGGTTGCTCGTCGTCGGGTTCACCGGCCGGCGCCATCCCGCGAGGTCAAGGTCAACCGCCTGCTGCTCAACAACGTCGACGTCCGCGGCGTCGGCTGGGGCGCCTACGCGATGGTCCGCCCCGGCTACATGCGCCGGCAGTGGGACGAGCTCCTCCCGATGATGGACTCGGGCGTGATCGACCCGCCGATCGGGGCGACGTACCCGATCGAGCAGTTCGGCCAGGCGCTGCAGGACATGGAGGACCGCAAGACGCTCGGCAAGTCGGTCGTCACACTCCGTTAGCCGACTTGGGTTAGCCGACTTGGGTTAGCCGATTTGGTTAGCCGATTGGGCCAGCCGATTGGGCTGGCCGTTTGCCCGGCTCGGC
>CAVRQA010000013.1:0-261916 GCA_963723255.1 uncultured Actinomycetota bacterium | reverse complement strand
CATGAGGATGCTCGGCGACTTCGTCGACCGCGTGGGTGAGAGCCTCGACTCCGGCAGCGAGCTGGCAAGCCGTCGCGCATCGGGTCATCGCCACCGCCGGGGACCGACGGGACGAGGACATGCGCGAGCTCGGCGAGATCGCCGCCGAGCACTTCGACGTGGTGATCGTGCGCGAGGACCAGAACCTGCGCCGACGCGTGCGCGGCGAGACCGCGGGCCTGGTGGCCGACGGCGTACGACGGGCCATGGACAACGGAGCCCGCTGCAAGCAGCTCGAGGTGATCGTCGACGAGATCGAGGCCGTGCACCACGCGATGAGCCGCTCCAACCGGGGCGACCTGCTCGTGGTGTGCGTCGACCAGCACCCCCTCGTGATGTCCGAGCTGGAGAACTGGTCACCGATGGCCCAGGCGGGCGCGTCCGCCGGTGGCGACGACACCCCCGTCGCGGACCCGGACTACACGCCACCGCCGTCGGAAGGCTGACTCTTCTTCACGGCCTTCTTGGCTGCTTTCTGGGCCGTCTTCTTGACGGCCTTCCTGGCGGACCCATCGGTTGCCGGGCGACGACCCTTGAGCCGGACCCACAGCTGCCCGCGGCCCCCGGCTCCGGTGACGGTCTTCGTCTCGACGAACGGCTGTGCCTTGACCAGGTCGCTCAGCTTGGCGAAGCCGTGGGAGCGGGCGTCGAACGACGGGTCCGTCCGGTTGAGGTGGTTCCCCAGCGCGCCGAGTGGGGCCCAGTCGTCGTCGTCGGTGCCGACCTTGTTCAGCGCCTTGGTCAGCACGCTCTGCAGCGGCCGCGGCTGGTCGTCCTTCGTCTGCTCGGTCGCCGCTGGCGCCTCGCCCCCGAGGACCTCGAGGAAGACGAACTTCTCGCACGCCTCCACGAACGCCTTCGGGGTCTTGCGCTGGCCCACGCCGATGACGCGCTTGCCCGACTCGCGCAGCCGGGTCGCGAGCGGTGTGAAGTCGCTGTCGCTGGAGACGATCGCGAAGCCTTCGACGTTGCCGGAGTAGAGCAGGTCCATGGCGTCGATGATCAGCGCCGAGTCGGTGGCGTTCTTGCCGGTGGTGTACGCGAACTGCTGCTGCGGGGAGATGGCGTTGGCGAGCAGGTGCTCCTTCCAGCCGGTGAGGTGCTGGTTGGTCCAGTCGCCGTAGGCGCGCTTGACCGTGATCGTGCCGTAGCCCGCGAGCTCCTCGAACATCTCCTTGAGCAGCTTCGTCGAGGTGTTGTCGGCGTCGATGAGGACGGCCAGGCGGCTGTTGTCGTCGGTCATGCGGGGTCCCGTGGGGTGCTCATGCGTGATGTGTCTCCTCGATGGGCGGACGCCCAGTCTCCTGCAACCGGCCCACTTCGTGCAGGCCGAACCACGACACCACACCACCGATCGCCAGCATGCCCGCACTGAGCAGCAGAGCGAGATGGTAGCCGTCGGTGAGTGCTGCCGGGTCGCGGTAGTCGGCTCCACCCAGTCCGACCAGCGCGGGCAGGGCCGCCACGGCCAGCAGGCTGCCGGCGCGTGCGACCGCGTTGTTCACCCCGCTCGCGACGCCCGCGTGGTTGCCGGGCACCGCGGCGAGCACGGCCACCGTCAGCGGGGAGACCAGAGCCGCCAGGCCGAGGGCGAAGATCGTGATCCCGGGGAAGACGTCGCTCCAGTACGACGCGTCCTCGTCGACGCCTGCCAGGAGCAGCGTCCCGCCGGCACAGATGATCGGGCCGACAGTCATCGGCAGCCGGGGGCCGGTCCTCGCGGCGATGACCGACGTGCGCGAGGACAGCAGCAGCATCACGACCGGGATCGGCAGCGTGGCCACGCCGGCGGCGATCGCGTCGTACCCCGCCGTGACCTGGAGCTGGAGCACCAGGAAGAACAGCACGGCGCCGAGGGCGCCGTACACCAGCAGCGTCATCAGGTTGGCCGCGCTGAACACCCGGGAGGCGAACATCGAGAGCGGGGCCATCGCGCCCGGTCGCCTCTCGAGCACGACGAACGCAGCCATGGATGCGACGCTCACCACCAGCACGGCCGCCACCAGCCACACGGGAAGGTCGCGCCAGGACGTGAGCAGGTAGGTCGTCCCGCCGAGGGCCACGACCCCCGCGAGGGCGCCCTGGTAGTCGAAGTGTCGCGGTGCGTCCTCGTCGAGCGACTCGGGCATCCGCGTGCCGAGGAGCAGCACCAGGACGCACAGCGGCAGGTTGATCGCGAAGACCCAGCGCCAGCCCGCATGCTCGACCAGGAAGCCGCCGAGGAAGGGACCGATGGCCACGGCTATGCCGGCCGCGCCGGCCCAGGTGCCGATCGCAGCGGGTCGATCCGCCTTGCGGAACGACGCCTGGATGATCGCCAGGGCACCGGGCGCGAGCAGGGCCGCGGCGGCACCCTGGAGCACCCGGAACACGATCAGCTGGAGCGGCGACTGGGCGAACGCGCACAGCGCACTGCCGACGGCGAACCCCGCGATCCCGATCAGGTAGACGCGGCGGCGCCCGCTCCGGTCACCGAGGGCGCCACCGACGAGGATCAGGGAGGCAAGGCTCACCAGGTAGCCGTTGGACACCCACTGGAGCTCCGCCAGGGAGGCCCCGAGGTCGGTACCGATGCGCCTCAGGGCGATGTTGACGACCGTGCCGTCGAGCATGGCGATGCCCGACCCCAGAGTGACGGTGAACAGGGTCAGCCGACCGAGGGCCGAACGACGCTCGAGGAGCCGGTCGTCCGGCTCCGCAGGTGGCGCCGGGTCAGCCCCTGCCGGCGGCACGCTGGACCTTGGACCGCAGCTGTTCGGGGGTGTCGACGGTCGCCCCCTGCGCGGCCAGCCAGTCGTAGACCTCCTGCCGCTGGGCGTGGCACATCAGCCCGACCACGTCACCGGGCTCGGCGAGCTTGAGCAGTGCCTGGAGCGAGTCGAGCTCGGTCGGGTAGGCGTCGATGTCGGTCACCCCGACGCGTTCCGCGCCGGTGCGCAGCAGGCCTTCGAGCTCCCCGAGCGTGCGTCCGCGGAGGTACCTCTCCTTGTGGCCGATCGCCACGACGTCGGCGTCCCGGGCGGCGATCTCCCCGAGCAGCTCCAGGAGGTCGTCCTGGCGGTCGCCCACGGCGCCGAGGCCGAGCAGCAGGCTGCGGCCCGGTGCCCGGACCCCGCGCATGATCTCGATCATCGCCTCGAGCCCGGCCTCGTTGTGCGCGAGGTCCACCACCACCGAGATCTCGTCGAGGGTGAAGAAGTTCATCCGGCCGGGATTGTGCTCGGGGTCGGGGCGGAAGGACCGCAGGCCGGCGACGACGTGCCTGCGGTCGATCCCGGCCGCCAGGGCAGCCGAGGCGGCCGCGAGCGCGTTCTCGACGTTGAACCGGGACAGGCCGCTGAGCGTCATCGGTACGTCGACGACCTCGACCAGCGCGTCGGCCCGGCTCTCCTCCAGGACGGTGACCCAGCCGTCGATGATCGTGGTGGCCCGCCCGTGGCCGCCGAGGACCTCCCGCAGGGCCGGGGAGTCGGCGTCGCGGGAGAACACCCACGGCCGCGCCGGCGTGGTCAGCCGCATCGCGAACACGCGCGGGTCGTCGGCGTTCAGCACCGCCCAGCCGGACTTCTTGGTGATCCTGGTGACCACTCCCTTGACCTCGGCGAGCTGGTCGACGGTGTCGATCCCCTGGAGGCCGAGGTGGTCCGCGGTCACGTTGGTCACCACGGAGACGTCGTTGCTGACCAGCCCGATGCCCTTGAGCAGGATGCCGCCGCGCGCGGTCTCGGTGACCGCGAAGTCGACCTCACGATGGGCGAGCACGCGACCGGCGCCTGAGGGGCCGGAGTAGTCGCCCGACTCGACCTGGACCCCGTCGACGTAGATGCCGTCCGTGTTCGACCAGCCGACGAGGTGGCCCGCCTCGCGGGCGATGTGCGCGATCATCCGCGAGGTCGTGGTCTTGCCGTTCGTGCCCGTGACCGCGACGACCGGAACCCTGGGGCGGATGGTGGTCGGGCCGGGCCCTTGCTCGGCGGCGGCGACGTGCTGAGCCGCGCTCTCCACGAGGGTGTCGACGTCGGTGGTGCCGAGTCCGTCGATCACCGAGGCGACCGCCTCCCCGAGCGCGCGGGCCCGGTTGCGGTCTCGCCAGGGGTAGGCGACCACGACGCGAGTGGGCTCGGAGGTGGGGCGGACGCGGACGCCGAGACGGGTGGTCCCGGACTCGGCGGCCACCCGTCTGACCAGACGGGTCACCAGCCGGGTCAGCGAACGCTGGCGGAACCCGCTCATCGGCGCGTCGGCGCGCAGGGAGCTGATGCCGAGGCGCTCGGCGAGGCGGCGTACGTCGGGTTCGGGTGCCTCGGCCAGGGCCGTCACGTCGAGCGTGAGCTTGATGGCCGCCCGGGGGAAGTAGAGGTTGGGACCCTCGAGGACCCTCAGCTCGACCAGGGCGGTCGCCTGGTCAGGCACGGCGTCAGTCGTCCTCGAGGCGGAACCCGACCTTGAGTCCGACCTGGAAGTGCTCGACGGCACCGTCCTTGACCTGGCCACGTACCTGGGTCATCTCGAACCAGTCGACGTGACGCAGTGTGCGGGCTGCCCGCTCGACGGCGTTGCGGATCGCCTGGTCGATGCCTTCCGGGGAGGTGCCGACGATCTCGGTCACGCGGTAGGTGCGGTTGGACATCGGCGTACTCCTCGGCTCTCGGAATGGGGACTGGTCAAGAATGCCACGTCGCGTGCAGGGCCCGGTTTGGGGCGTCGTGCACCCGACGTAGGCTGGCCACGTGGTCACCTCCCGCCGGGCGCGACGTGAGACCGCACCGGTCAGAATCACCACTGCGCCGACCAGTCACCACGACGACATCGTTCGTCGTCGGCGTCGCTACCTGATCTCGATGGGGATCCGCACGGTGTGCTTCGTCGGCGCCGTGGTCGCCGACGGATGGCTGCGCTGGGTGCTGGTCGTGGCGGCGTTCATCCTTCCCTACGTGGCCGTGATCATGGCCAACACCGCGAGCCCGCGCATCGAGGGCGCCGACCTGCTGGGGGCGGACCAGCAGCACAAGGAACTCGGTCCGTGACCGACCTGCCCGAGGGGCCCGACGGCCCCGACGTCTGCTCGGCGCGCGGTTGTCAGGCTCCCGCCGTCCACGAGCTGCGCTGGAACAACCCCAAGCTGCACACCCCCGACCGCCGGAAGGTCTGGCTCGCCTGCGACGACCACCGGCAGAGCCTCGCCGACTTCCTCTCCGCCCGGCACTTCCTCCAGGAGATCGCCCCCCACTAGCTCGCCCTGGTAGTCCGCCGAGAGGGCAATTCTGGTTGGCTGTACGCCGCCGAGAGGGCGATCTCTGGTTGCGCTGTACGCCGCCGAGACAGGCGTTTCGGCCAACCAGAAGCGCCCGGCAGTGCGCTCGTGCCAACCAGAAGTGCCCGGTCAGCGTGCTCCAGGCAACCAAAAGTGCCCGGTCGGCGAATTGCTCAGCCACCTATGGCGGACATCGGGCGGGTGGGCTGGAGGAAGGTCTCGTCGTCGATGCCGTGGCCGGGGCGCTTGGTCATCATGGCGAGGCGCCACTGGTCGGCGATCTCCGCGTCGGTCGCGTCGCCGCGCAGGGCGCCGCGGAGGTCCGACTCCTGCCGGGCGAACAGGCAGTTGCGGACCTGGCCGTCGGCGGTGAGGCGTACCCGGTCGCAGTCGCCGCAGAAGGGGCGGGTGACCGAGGCGATCACGCCCACCTTGGCCGGGCCGCCGTCGACGAGGAACGTCTCGGCCGGCGCGCTGCCGCGATGCTCGGGGTCCGGGGTCAGCTCGAACTCCGGCTCGAGCAGGGCGAAGATCTCCTCCGCGGTGACCATGCCCTCGCGTGACCAACCGTGCTGCGCGTCGAGAGGCATCTGCTCGATGATCCGCAGCTGGTAGTCGCGCTCGAGGCACCAGCGCAGCAGCTCGGCGGCGTAGCGGTCGTTGACGCCGCGCATCAGCACGGCGTTGACCTTGATCGGTCCCAGCCCGGCTCGCCTGGCGGCCTCGAGGCCGGCCAGCACGTCGTGGAGACGGTCGCGGCGGGTGATCTGCTCGAACACGTCGCGACGGATGGTGTCGAGGCTGACGTTCACCCGGTCGAGGCCCGCAGCGGCCAGGGTGCCGGCTGTCCGGGCCAGGCCGAGTGCGTTGGTCGTCAGGGACACCTCCGGCGTCGGCTGCAACGCCTTGGACCGCTCGATGATGCCCGCCAGTCCCCTGCGCAGCAGCGGCTCGCCGCCGGTGAAGCGGACCTCGCGGATCCCGAGGTGCTCGACACCGATCCGGACCAGCCGGACCACCTCGTCGTCGGTGAGCGTCTCCTCCGTGGGCAGCCAGTCCAGGCCCTCCGCCGGCATGCAGTAGTTGCACCGCAGGTTGCAGCGGTCGGTGAGCGAGACGCGCAGGTCCGTGGCGACGCGCCCGTAGGTGTCGACCAGGCCCGAGGCGGGTCCCGAGACGGGTGTCGAAGTGCTCACCCGGACAGTCTAGGACGCGGCCCACGAACTACCTTTGCGGCGTGGGATTCCTGCTGAGCCGCCGCTGGGTGCTGTTCGCCGTCGTGGTGGCGTTCCTGGCCTGGGTGGCCGTGCAGCTGGGCCAGTGGCAGTTCCACCGCCTCGACGATCGCAAGGCGGAGAACCGCATCGTGTCCACCAACCTGCAGGCTCCGCCGGAGCCCGTGGCCGACGTGCTCTCGCAGGAACAGGCTCCGTCGGCACAGGACGAGTGGCGTCGGGTCACCGTGCACGGCACCTGGGACGACCGGCACACCGTCGTACTCAAGTACCAGACGCGGGACTCGGCCGCCGGCGTCGACATCGTCACTCCCCTGGTCACCGCCGCCGGGCCTGCGGTGCTGGTCGACCGGGGCTGGATGGCGAGCGACAACTCCGGCGCCGCCCGCCCGAAGCTGCCGCCGGTGAGCGAGGGGCAGGTCACCGTCACGGGATGGGTACGCCGCGACGCGACCGGGAGCGCCACGAGGGTCAGCGACCTCTCGACCCGGGCGATCTCGTCCCGGGAGCTGGCCGAGTTCATGCCCTATCCCCTCTACCGTGGCTTCGTCGACCTGGCTGCCGAGAGCCCCGATCCCGCCAAGGCCCTCGAGCCCGTCGAGCTGCCTGACGACACCAGCAGCGGACCGCACTTCTTCTACGGGCTCCAGTGGTGGTTCTTCGGGGCCCTGGCGGTCTTCGGCTTCTGCTACCTGCTCTGGGACGAGGTGCGCCAGCGGCGCGCCAGGCGTGCGGCCGGGACCGTTTCAGAGAGTCCGGAGCGTGCCGCCGTCCACGGGCAGCATCGTCCCGGTCACGAAGGATGACACGGGGCTGAGCAGGAACACCGCCGCCGCGGCGAACTCCTTCGGCTGCCCGTCGCGCCCGAGTGGGATCCCCGCGATGGCCTTCGCCCTCGCCGCCTCGGCGTCCCCGGTCGAGGCGTCGAGCTCCTCGAGCCGCTCGGTCCCGATGCGTCCGGGCAACAGGCCGTTGACCCTGATGTCGCGCGGGCCCAGCTCGTCGGCGAGTGTCTTCGCCGCCATGGCCAGGCCGGGCCGCAGACCGTTGGAGATGGCGAGGTTGGCCAGCGGGGAGCGCACCGAGCTCGAGAGCACGAACGCGATCGACCCGGGCCCCTCGATCGCACGGGCGACCGCGCGGGCGACCCGCAGCCCGCCGAGGAAGACCGACTCGAAGCTGCTCGTCCAGGCCTCGTCGGGGGCGTCCATCGCGGTGCCGGTCGGCGGCCCGCCGACCGAGATCAAGGCACCGTCCAGACGACCCCAGGTGTCTCGGGCCGCCTGCACCAGGCGGTCAGCGGTCTGCGCGTCCGCGTTGTCGCCCACGACCGCCACTGCGTTGTCGCCGAGGTCGGCCACGGCTTCGTCGAGCGTGTCCTGGCTCCGTCCGGAGAGCACGACCCGTGCCCCTTCCGCGACGAGCAGGTCCGCGGTCGCGCGGCCGAGTCCACGCCCGCCACCCGTCACGACAAAGACACGTTCCGCCAGTCCGAGATCCATGCCGCTGATGCTAGATGGCCAAGCCCAGGGGGAGCACGCTGCGCCCCACTCATCACGCACGCTGGACTGCGTTCTCGTCAGTCGCCGTGGCTCCGCCACGGCTCCCTCCTCCGCCTTGCCAGCGCACGCACTGAGCGGCGCTCGCTTGCACACCCCCTGAACTTGCCCATCTAGGCGACCGAATGAGGCTGGGCCGCGTCCTCGACGAACTGGGTCCGGTAGAGGTCGGCGTAGAGGCCGCCCTCCGCGAGCAGCTCGCCGTGGGTGCCGCGCTGCACGATGCGGCCGGCGTCGACGACGAGGATCTCGTCGGCGTTGCGCACCGTCGACAGCCGGTGGGCGATGACGAGCGAGGTGCGGCCCTCGAGGGCCCGATCGAGGGCACGTTGGACGGCGTACTCCGACTCGGAGTCGAGATGGGCCGTCGCCTCGTCGAGCACGACGATCCGGGGGGCCTTGAGCAGGAGACGGGCGATCGCGAGCCGCTGCCGCTCCCCACCCGAGAGCCGGTAACCGCGATCACCGACGACGGTCTCGAGACCATCGGGCATGCCGCGAATGAGTGTCGCGATGCGAGCGGACTCGAGCGCTCCCCAGATCTCCTCGTCGGTGACCTCGGGAGCCGCGTAGCGCAGGTTCTCGCGGATCGTGTCGTGGAACATGTGGGCGTCCTGCGTCACGTAGCCCACGGCGTCCTCGAGTGACTGGAGGGTCACGTCGCGGATGTCCTGGCCACCGACCCGAACCGTCCCGTCCGTGACGTCGTAGAGCCGCGCGACGAGGTGGGTGATCGTGGTCTTCCCGGCGCCGGAAGGACCGACCAGGGCGATCATCTGCCCCGGCCGGGCGCTGAAGGTCACGCCGTGCAGGACCTGGCCGTGGTCACGGCTCTCGGCGCGCGCGACCGTCTCGAGGCTGGCCAGGGAGACCTCGTCGGCCCGCGGGTAGGTGAAGTCGACCCGGTCGAACTCCACGCTGGAGGCCGCGGCAGGAAGGGGCGCGGCGTCGGCCTTCTCGACGACGGTCGAGGGCAGGTCGAGCACCTCGAAGACCCGGTCGAAGCTCACCAGTGCGGTCATCACGTCTACCCGGACGTTGGACAGCCCCTGCAGCGGGCCCAGCAGCCGCAGCAACAGGGTGGCGAGGGCGGTGAGGGTGCCGATGGTGAGGTCGCCGGTGATCGCGAGCAGGCCGCCGATGCCGTAGACGAGGGCGGTGGCGAGGGCCGGGATCAGCATCATCATCGCCATGAACACCCGGGTCACCAGCGAGATGCGTACGCCGAGGTCGCGCACGACGCCGGCCTTCTCGGCATAGGTCGCGTCCTCCTCGTCGCGACGGCCGAACAGCTTGAGCAGCAGCGCGCCACCCACGTTGAAGCGTTCGGTCATCATGTTGCCGAGGTCGGCATTGCCGTCCATCTGCCTGCGCGTCAGACCGCTGATCTGGCGGCCCACCCACCGTGAGGCCAGCAGCAGCAGCGGGAACAGCGCGACGCACGCGAGGGTCACCTGCCACGACAGCGCGATCATCGTGATGCCGACGACGACCACGCTGATCGTGTTGGACACCGTGCTCGACAGCGTCGAGGTGAACGCACGCTGAGCGCCGATGACGTCGTTGTTGAGCCGCGAGACGAGGGCGCCGGTCTGCGTGCGGGTGAAGAACGCGAGCGACATCCGCTGGACGTGGGCGAACACCTTGGTGCGGAGGTCGAAGATCAGGCTCTCGCCGATGCGGGAGGACAGGTAGCCGGTGACGACGCCGAGGCCCGCGTCGAAGATCGACGTCACCGCCATCGCGATCGCCAGCCAGACCACGACGCTCGTGTCCTGCGCGAGGATGCCGTCGTCGAGCAGGTGCTTGATCAGCAGCGGATTGACCACGACCAGCGCCGCGTCGATGACGACGAAGAAGAGGAACGCCGTGATCAGCCCGCGGTGCGGCAGCGCGAAGCCGACAATGCGCTTGACCGTCTCGCGGGACAGCTTCTGGTCGACGACGGAACGGTCGCGGCGCGCCGCACCGAGCATGTGCCAGGGACTCATGCCACTCATGGCGCCCCCTTCCGACTCCTTGGCTCCAGTGTCTCAGCGCCGTCCGACAAGTTCGCGGAACCGGCGGACCTGTGCCTCCCGCTCCGCCAGCCGCTGGGCCTCGAGGTCCCGGTCTCCTGCCGCCTGCAGCAGGGCCTTGGTCTCCCGGACGGCGCCGGTGTTGCTGGCGAGGACGGCCTCGACCAGGTCCGAGGTGGTCGGGTCGAGCTCCTCACGTGGCACGACGGCGGTCGCGATGCCCAGCTGACGGGCCTCGTCGGCCTCGACGTACCTCGCGGTGGCGCAGATCTCCAGCGCCCGCGAAGGGCCAACAAGGGCGACGAGCGGTTTTGTTCCCGCGAGGTCGGGCACGAGCCCCAGAGCGGGCTCCTTCATGCAGAACTTCACGTCGTCCGCGACCACGCGCAGGTCGCAGGCCAGGGCGAGCTGGAAGCCCGCGCCGATCGCGTAGCCGTGCACCGCCGCCACGGAGACGATCCGTGGGTCGGCGAGCCACGTGAAGCCGCGCTGGTAGCCGTCGATCGCGTCCAGGATCGTCGCGTCGTCCGCGCCCATCAGCTCGGCGACCGACTCCTCCCCCTCGATCCCCTCACCACCGAGCAGTCGCGTGTCGATGCCGGCGGAGAAGCAGTCCCCCGCGCCCTTGACGACCACCACGCGCACGTCGTCGGGAAGTGCCTGGCCGATCGCATCGAGCGTGTGCCACATGCGAGGTGTCTGGCTGTTGCGACGGTCGGGCTTGTCGAGGGTCACAGTGACTACGGCGCCCTCCACGTCGACTCGGAGGCCTGCCTGCTCGAGCCGCTCCGGCTCCATGATGTTCATGGTGCGGAGCCTAGATGGCAGGCCGGTCAGGACAGCCCGAGGATAGTCCCGTCGTCGGCAAGGTCGATGCGCGAGGCCGACGGGTCGTTGGGCAGCCCGGGCATGGTCATCATGTCGCCGCAGACCACGACGACGAAGCCTGCGCCCGCGGACAACCGCACCTCGCGCACGTGCAACTCATGTCCCGTCGGCGCGCCGACCACGGTGGGGATCGTCGAGAAGGAGTACTGCGTCTTCGCCACGCACACCGGCAACCTGCCGTACCCGTCCCTCTCGATGCGGAGCAAGCGCCGCCGCGCCCTGGCGTCCCATGTCACCAGCCCGGCGCCGTACAGCCGGGTCGCGATCGTCTCCACCTTCGCAGTGAGCGACAGGTCGTCCTCGTAGGTGAAGGAGAAGGTGTACGGCGAGGGCTCGTCGAGTGCCTCCAGCACCCCTTTAGCGAGGTCCTGCGCACCGACCCCGCCGTCGGAGAAGTGCGTCGCCGGGTACGCCGGCACGCCCTCTGCGGCCACCAGCTCGACGACCTTCGCCACCTCCACGTCGGTGTCGCTCGGGAAGCGGTTGACCGCCACGACGCATGGGATGCCGTAGACCTCACGGATGTTGTCGAGGTGCCTGCGCAGGTTGACCATTCCGGCCTCGATCGCCGGGACGTCCTCGCTGCCGAGGTCGGAGAGGGCCACGCCGCCGTGGTACTTCAGGGCGCGCACTGTCGCGACGACGACCGCGACGTCCGGGCGCAGGCCGGACTTGCGGCACTTGATGTCGACGAACTTCTCCGCCCCCAGGTCTGCCCCGAACCCGGCCTCCGTCACCACGAAGTCGGCCAGCCGCAGGCCCGCGCGGGTGGCCATCACCGAGCTGCACCCGTGCGCGATGTTCGCGAACGGGCCGCCATGCACGAAAGCAGGGGCGCCCTCTAGCGTCTGGACCAGGTTCGGCGCGAGGGCATCGCGCAGCACGGCCGCCATGGCGCCGTCGGCCCCGAGGTCGCGGGCCGTGACTGGCTGCGTGTCTCGCGTGTAGCCGATGACGATGTCGCCGATGCGCCGTTTCAGGTCCGCCCACGACTCGGTGAGGCAGAAGATCGCCATCAGCTCCGACGCGACCACGATGTCGAACCCGTCCTCGCGTGGGAAGCCGTTGACATGACCGCCGAGGCCAACAATGACCTCGCGGAGCGCGCGGTCGTTCATGTCGAGCACGCGCTTCCACGTGACGCTCCGGACGTCGATGTCGAGCTCGTTGCCGTGGTGCACGTGGTTGTCGATCAGGGCCGCCAGCAGGTTGTTCGCGGCGGCGATCGCCGCGAAGTCGCCGGTGAAGTGGAGGTTGATGTCGGTCATCGGCACGACCTGGCTGTAGCCGCCGCCGGCCGCGCCGCCCTTCATGCCGAACACCGGCCCCATGGACGGCTCACGCAGGCAGGCGACCGTCCGCCGACCCAACCCGTGCAGCGCGTCGGTGAGTCCGACGGTGGTCGTGGTCTTGCCCTCGCCCGGCGGCGTCGGCGACAGCGCCGTCATCAGGACCAGCCGGCCCAGCGGCCGGTCGGCGAGGGACGCCAGGTAGGTCACGCCGACCTTCGCCATGTAGTGGCCGTAGGGCACGAGGTGTTGTTCCTCGATCCCGAGAGTCTCGGCCGCCACCGCGGTGATCGGGCGCATGACGGCCGCATTGGCGATCTCGATGTCGGACTGCACAGTCCTCGCCCTCCCTCGGTGAGGCCCCCGCTGGTGACGTTAGCGCGAGCACCGTCCTTCGGGGTGCGCGTCGGCGCCCGGGATCAGGCCAGTGCCACCAGGTCCGCGTAGTCCGGGGTCCAGAGGTCCTCGACGCCGTCGGGCAGGATCAGCACCCGGTCCGGCTCGAGCGCGTGTACGGCGCCCTCGTCGTGGGTCACCAGCACGATCGCGCCGGCGTACGAGCGGATGGCGGCCAGCACCTCTTCGCGTGAGGCTGGGTCGAGGTTGTTGGTGGGCTCGTCGAGCAGCAGCACGTTGGCGCTGGAGACCACCAGGATCGCCAGGGCGAGACGGGTCTTCTCCCCACCGGAGAGCACCTGGGCCGGCTTGTTGGCGTCGTCACCGGAGAACAGGAACGACCCGAGGACCGACCGGGCCTCGGTGTCGGTGAGCTGGGGCGCTGCCGAGTGGAGGTTCTGCAGGACGGTGCGCGAGGTGTCGAGGGTCTCGTGCTCCTGTGCGTAGTAGCCGACCTTGAGCCCGTGGCCCGGCTCGACGGTCCCGGTGTCGGGGCGGTCGACGCCGGCGAGGATGCGCAGCAGCGTGGTCTTCCCGGCGCCGTTGAGCCCGAGGATGACCACGCGGCTGCCCTTGTCGACGGCGAGGTCGACGTCGGTGAACACCTCGAGGGAGCCGTAGGACTTGGAGAGCTCGCTCGCGGTGAGTGGCGTCTTGCCGCAGGGCGCGGGCGACGGGAACTTGATCCGCGCCACGCGGTCCGCCTTCCGCTCGCCTTCGACGCCTTCCATGAGCTTCTCGGCACGCTTCAGCATCGACTGCGCGGCCTGCGCCTTGGTCGCCTTGGCGCGCATCTTGTTGGCCTGGTCGGTGAGCGTCTTCGCCTTGTTCTCGGCGTTCATCCGCTCGCGCTTGCGGCGCTTCTCGTCGGTCTCGCGCTGGGTCAGGTAGGCCCGCCAACCCATGTTGTAGACATCGATGACCGCGCGGTTGGCGTCGAGGTGCAGCACCCGGTTGACGCACGCCTCGAGCAGACCCACGTCGTGGGAGATCACCACCAGCCCGCCCTTGTGGTTGCGCAGGAACTCGCGCAGCCACCCGATCGAGTCGGCGTCGAGGTGGTTGGTGGGCTCGTCGAGCAAGAGGGTCTCCGCACCCGAGAACAGGATGCGCGCGAGCTCGACCCGACGGCGCTGCCCTCCCGAGAGCGTGCGCAGCGGCTGGCGGAGCAGGCGCTCCTCGATCCCGAGCGACGCCGCGATCTGCGCGGCCTCCGCCTCGGCCGCGTAGCCACCCGCTGCATGCAGTGCGGCGTCGGCGTGCTCGTAGCGACGCATCGCCCGGTCCCGGACGTCCGGGTCGTCGCTCCCCATCCCCGACTCCGCGTCCCGCAGGCGACGTACGACGTCATCGAGTCCTCGCGCCGCCAGGATCCGGTCGCGCGAGAGCACCTCGAGGTCGCCCGTTCTCGGGTCCTGGGGGAGATAGCCGACCGAGCCGGACGACGTGACCGTCCCACCGGCCGGCAGGGCCTCGCTCGCGAGGATCCGCGTCAGCGTGGTCTTGCCGGCTCCGTTGCGCCCGACGAGCCCGATGCGGTCGCCCGCGGCGATCCGGAAGGAGACGTCGCCCATCAGCAGGCGCGCACCCGCGCGCACCTCGAGCTGGGAGACAGTGATCACGACAGGCTTTCGTGTTGGGGGTGACGCCCCTGGTAAACGGGGTCGGGGGGCGGGTACCGGGCCCACGCGGGTCGTTAGTCTACGAGGGCACCCGGGGCGGAAGGGACACCACCGATGCGGTTCAACCCGAAGGCCAGGATCGACCAGAGCCAGATCGAGACCCGGAGTGGCGGCGGGCTCGGTGGTGGCGGCATGCGGCTGCCCATGCCGGGCGGTGGCGGCGGTCGGATCGGCCTGGGCACGGTCGTGATCGTCATCCTGTTCGTCGTGCTCACCCAGTGCATGGGTGTCGACGTCCTCGGCGGCTCCGAGGGAGGCGGCAGCGACTCGCCGGCGGCGAACAGCTGTCAGACCGGCGCGGACGCCAACAAGTCGCAGGCCTGCGCGGTGGACCTGTTCACCAACTCGGTCCAGAACTTCTGGAAGCAGGAGTACCCGCAGCAGACGGACGGCCGCCCCTACTCGACGGTGAAGACGATCCGCTTCCAGGGGTCGACCACGTCCGGCTGCGGACCGGCCAGCGCCGACATGGGTCCCTTCTACTGCCCGAACGACAAGAACGTGTACCTGGACACCACCTTCTTCGACGACATGCTCCGGGGCGAGCTCGGCGCCGAGGGTGGCCCGTTCGCGATCGGTTACGTGATCGCCCACGAGTACGGCCACCACGTCGAGGACGAGCTCGGCATCCTCGGCCAGATCCGCACGCAGCGCGGTCCGAAAAGCGATGCCGTGCGCGTGGAGCTGATGGCCGACTGCCTGGCCGGTGTCTGGGCAAAGAACGCCCAGGAGACCACGGACGCCCAGGGCAACGCGATCATCGCGGACCTGACCCAGGACGACATCCGGCAGGCGATCGACGCGGCCCAGGCAGTGGGCGACGACCGGATCCAGAAGCGCACCTCCGGCCGCGTCGACACGGACTCGTTCACGCACGGGTCGGCAGAGCAGCGCGTGAGCTGGTTCAACCGGGGCCTGAAGCTCGGCACCATCCAGGACTGCGACACGTTCAACACCGACGATCTCTGAGCCCGCGACCCGGTGCCCGTCTTGTGACCGTCCAGTACTCACCCGCATCACGGCGCCGCCCGCGTCGTGGGCAACAATGACTGCCATGTCAGTCCACATCGAGACGTCCCTCCACGACGCGAGCCAGCTGACGGAGCTGCGTGAGCAGGTCCTCGAGCGCGGTGAGGGTCTCAGCGAGCAGCAGATCCTGTCCGTGCTCACCTCGCCGGACGAGCTGCTTCCCGACCTGCTCGAGCTCGCGCACGACGTCCGCATGAAGTGGTGCGGGCCCGAGGTCGAGGTGGAGGGGATCGTCTCGCTGAAGACCGGCGGATGCCCCGAGGACTGCCACTTCTGCAGCCAGAGCGGGCAGTTCACCTCGCCGGTGCGTTCGGTGTGGCTGAACATCCCCGAGCTGGTGAAGGCCGCCGAGCAGACCGCGGCCACGGGCGCCAGCGAGTTCTGCATCGTCGCTGCCGTGCGAGGCCCGGACGAGCGGCTGATGAGCCAGATGCGCGAGGGCGTGAAGGCGATCAAGGAGGCCGTGGACATCGAGGTGGCCGCGTCCCTGGGCATGCTCACGCAGGAGCAGGTCGACGACCTCGTCTCCATGGGGGTGCACCGCTACAACCACAACCTCGAGGCCGCCCGCTCCTACTTCCCCAACGTGGTGACCACGCACTCCTGGGAGGAGCGCTGGGACACCTGCGAGATGGTCCGCAACTCCGGGATGGAGCTGTGCTGCGGCTGCCTGGTCGGCATGGGCGAGACCGTCGAGCAGCGTGCCGAGCTCGCCGCACAGCTCGCCGAGCTGCAGCCCGACGAGGTGCCCCTGAACTTCCTCAACCCCCGTCCGGGCACGCCCTTCGGCGACCTCCCGCTGATGGAGAGCAAGGACGCGCTGCGGACCATCGCCGCCTTCCGGCTGGCGATGCCGCGCACGATCCTGCGCTATGCCGGCGGTCGCGAGCTCACCCTCGGCGACCTCGGCACCCGGGACGGGCTGCTCGGCGGCATCAACGCCGTCATCGTTGGCAACTACCTGACCACGCTGGGACGCGAGCCCGAGGAGGACCTGGCGCTCCTCGACGACCTCAAGATGCCGATCAAGGCCCTGAGTGAGCAGATCTGAGGCCGTGACCGAGCCCGACAGCTCCTCGCTCCGGGGGTACTGCGGGCACTGCGGCCGCGACCTCGCGGAGGGTGGTCACGAGGTGTGCCGGAAGCGGCTGGCCCTGGAGCCGCCGCGCTACTGCGCCCACTGCCGCCGTCGGATGGTCGTGCAGGTCACCCCGCGCACGTGGACCGCGACCTGCGTCGAGCACGGGACCCTGACCAGTGGCTGACCTGGACCCGCTCGACGAGGTGCTCGCCTGGGACCGGGCGCACCTGTGGCACCCCTACTCCTCCAGCACGTCACCCGCTCCCGTCCACGAGGTCGAGTCCGCGAGCGGCGTACGCCTGCGGATGCGGCGCCCTTCGGCCGGCTCCGGAGCCGGTGGCGTGGTCGAGGTCGTCGACGCGATGTCGTCGTGGTGGTGCGCGGTGAACGGGTACGCCGTACCCGAGCTCGATGCCGCTGCCGCCGACCAGCTGACGAAGATGTCACACGTCATGTTCGGCGGTCTCACGCACCGCCCGGCGGTCGAGCTGGGTCGCCGCCTGGTGGACCTCGTCGGCCTCGAGCACGTCTTCCTCGCCGACTCCGGCTCGGTGTCGGTGGAGGTCGCCATGAAGATGGCCTGGCAGTCCCATGCCACGACGGGCGGGCTCACCCGCAGGAAGTTCTTCACCATCCGCGGGGGCTACCACGGCGACACGTTCTCGCCGATGAGCGTGTGCGACCCCGATGGCGGCATGCACTCGATGTACGGCGGACTCGTGCCCGAGCACGTCTTCGCCCCACGACCCCCCGGCGGACTCGACCGCGACGGCGACGACCCCGAGGTGCTCGCCTGGGAGATCGAGACCCGGTCGCTGTTCGAGCAGCACGCCGACGAGATCGCTGCCGTCATCGTCGAGCCCGTGCTCCAGGGCGCCGGGGGCATGTGGATCTACCCTGCGCGCTGCCTCGACTTCCTGGCGCGGCTGGCTCGGGAGCACGGTGCCCTGGTCATCCACGACGAGATAGCGACCGGCCTGTGGCGCACGGGTCCCGCACTCGGCGCCCACCACGGCCAGGAACGGCCCGACATCGTCTGCGTCGGCAAGGCCCTGACCGGCGGCTACCTCACGCTCGCGGCGGTGCTGTGCACCCGCGACGTGGCCGAGAGGGTGAGCAGCTCCCCGGCCGGCGCGATGATGCACGGCCCCACCTTCATGGGGAACCCGCTCGCCTGTGCCGTCGCGTGCGCCAACCTCGACCTGCTCGAGAAGATCGACGCAGCCGGTCGGGTCGAGGCGATCAACGCCGAGCTGGCCCAGGGCCTCGCGCCGGCCACCCGGCTCGGCTCGGTCCGCGACGTGCGGACGATCGGTGCCGTGGGGGTCATCGAGCTGGACACCCCCGTGGACGTCGTGGGGGTCACCGAAGCCGCCCTCGACCGCGGTGTCTGGGTGCGCCCGTTCCGCAACCTCGTCTACACGATGCCGCCCTACGTATCGACCGGCGAGGACATCTCACTCATCACCGAAGCCCTCGTCGGCGCGGTGGCGGAGGTGCACGGATGACGCAGTTCGACGACTGGCTGCGGCGGCAGGCGGACGAGCGGGAGGAGGCCGGCCTCACCCGCCGACTCGTGCCGCGCCACCCCTCCGAGCCGGTCATCGACCTCGCCGGCAACGACTACCTCGGGCTGGCTCGACACCCGCAGGTGGTCGAGGGCGCGGTCGCGGCCGCCCAGGAGTACGGCGCCGGCGCAGGAGCGTCGCGACTCGTGACCGGGACCCTGCACCTGCACGAGGAGCTCGAGCACGCTCTCGCCGCGTTCACCGGCTTCCCCGCCGCGCTGGTGTTCTCGACCGGCTACCACGCCAACCTGTCCGCGGTCTCCGCCCTCGCCGACGCCGACACGCTGGTCGTCTCGGACGCCCACGTGCATGCCTCGATGATCGATGCCTGCCGCCTGAGTCGGGCTCGCGTCCAGGTGGTGCCGCACAACGACGTCGATGCGGTCGACACCGCGCTGGCCGGACGGGCCCAGCCGCGGGCCATCGTGCTCGTCGAGACGATCTACTCCGTCCTGGGCGACGCAGCGCCGGTCGAGCGGCTGGCCGAGGTCTGTGCCGCGCGCGGCGCTGTCCTCGTCGCGGACGAGGCACACGCCCTCGGTGTCGCCGGCCCCGGTGGCCGCGGGCTGCTGCACCGGGCCGGACTCGGCGGGCGTCCCGATGTCGTCGCGACGCTGACGCTGAGCAAGTCACTCGGCGCCCAGGGTGGGGCCGTTCTCTCCAGCCCGGCGGTGCGCGAGCACCTCGTCAACCGCGCGCGACCGTTCATCTACGACACCGGGCTGGCCCCGGCCGCGGCGGGCGGGGCGCTCGCGGCGCTCCGCGTCGTGGAGGCGGAGCCGGGGCGCGTGAACCGCGTGAACGAGGTCGCTGCACGGCTCGCGCAGGCGTGCCGGGTCGATGCACCCGCGGGGGCGGTGCTGGCCGTCCCGATGCCGGGGCCGCTCGAGGCCGTCGCGGCGGTCGAGAAGGCGGCCGGGAACGGCGTACGCATCGGATGCTTCCGTCCCCCGTCCACGCCCGACGGCATCTCCCGGCTGCGTCTCACGGCACACGCGCAGCTCGGCGACGAGGAGCTCGAGCGGGCAGTCGGGGTGCTGGACGGCCTGTTGTGACAGTCGTCGCGGTCACGGGCACCGACACCGCCGTGGGCAAGACGGTGGTCACCGCCGCGCTCGCCGCCGTACAGCTCGCCCGCGGTCTCAGCGTGGGCGTCGTCAAGCCCGCGCAGACGGGTGTGCTGCCCGGGGACGACGGAGACCTGGCGGAGGTACGCCGCCTGGCGGGCGAGGTCTCCGTGCACGAGGGGGTGCGGCTGCCCGATCCGCTGGCGCCGGAAACGGCCGCCCGGGTGGCGGCGCTGCCCCTCCCCTCGCTCGCCGAGCAGCAGACGCTGGTGGGGTCGGTCGCGCGCGAGCACGACGTCGCATTCGTCGAGGGCGCCGGCGGGCTCCTCGTCCGGCTCGGCGACGGTTACACGCTGGCCGACGTGGTCGCGCCCTTCCGCGCACGCTGGGTGGTCGTTGTCCGGGCAGGACTCGGGACCCTGAACCACGCCGAGCTGACTGTCGCCGCCCTTCGTGCGCTCGGCCAGGAGGTGGCCGGCACCGTCGTCGGCTCGTGGCCCGAGCAACCAGGACTCGCGGAGGAGCAGAACCTGATCGACCTGCCGCGGGTCACCGGGGTCCCACTGCTCGGCCGGGTTCCGAGCGGGGCCGCGGACCTGCCCGCGGCCGAGTTCCGCCGTCTCGCCCCCGGGTGGGTGGAGGACGTCCCGACTCCTCCCTAGGGCGTGTCTCCCTATCCATGGCCTGCTGCGCGACGACCATGACGCGCCCTCGCTGCGTTGCCGAAGACTCGCTAGACAACCCGGTATGGCTTCGCTCCGGCGCCTTGCGAGGCCACGCCCTGGCCGCCGCTCGCGACGGCCAGCGATAAGGAGACGCGCCCTAGCCGATGTCGCGGGTGCGGTAGCGCAGCCACGAGGCCGCCAGCAGCACCGCGGCCAGCAGAGCCAGCACAGTCGACGGGCCTGCGCTGAACGCTTCGACGGGCATGCGCGGCACGTGCACGTACGGCGACAGGTCGATCACCCGTTGCGGCAGCTGCAGCAGCTCCCCGAGCTGGCCCACCGTCAGGAACAGGACCAGCAGGCCCCAGCCCAGCACGGCCCAGCTGCTCCTGAAGGAGTACGCCGCCACGGCCAGCGCGGCCACCAGCCACACGGCCGGGGCCTGCGCCAGTGCCGCGGGGACGAGCCGACCGAGCACCAGTGAACCGGCCGCACTCCCGTAGCCGAGTGCCACGGAGACTCCCGTGACGAGGAGCAGCCAGGTCGCACCGACGAGGGCGACGACCAGCGTCGCGACGAAGGCCTGCGACCTCGAGGTGGCCGTCGCCAGCACCTGCTCGGTGCGGCCGTCGTGCTCGTCGGCGCCACCGTGGCCGACGACCGCAATCGCGAAACAGGTGACGATCACGGCGGCGATCGACAGCTCGGCCGCGATCAGGGTGTCCTCAACCGCGCCGCGCCCACCGATCCGCTCGATCATCTCCCGGGCTGCGGGAGAGTCCAGCATCGAGCCGATGTTCGGAGCGATCGATCCGAGCACCACCCCGAAGACGCCCATCGCGACCGTCCAGGTGAGCAGCGTCGGCGTGTGCAGCCGCAGGCTCAGCGCCACGGCGTCGGAGAGCCGGGGCGACCCGGTGGCCGGCCCGGGTCGGGCCGCGAGCATGCCGGAGCCTTGGTCACGCACACGTCCCAGGGTCTGGGCCACGGCGACGAGCAGGACGAACGTCGCGACGTACAGCAGGAGCACCCACCAACGGGGGTCCGACCACGCGCGCAGCTGGGTCGACCACCCGAACGGCGAGAGCCAGCTCAGCCACGACGCGGACGTGTCCCCCACCGCTCGCAGCACGAAGAGCACGCCGAGGGCTGCACCTGCCATCGAGGCGCACGTGCGCGCGCTGGCCGAGAGCTGGCAGGCGACGGCAGTGACGCCGGTCGACACCAACCCGATCCCGGCCCATGAGGCACCGAAGGTCAGTGATCCCTCGACCGGCAGTCCGCCGGCCACGTCCGCGAGTGCCGCCAGGACTCCGACCGCCACGGAGATGAGCGCGCCGAAGGAGACGGCTGCGGCCAGGGGCGCGTCGTGCCCGATCGCGGTGCCGCCGAGGAGCTCGGCCCGACCGGACTCCTCTTCGGTGCGGGTGTGGCGGCGCACCACGACGAGCAGCAGCAGCGCTACGAAGACTGCATAGAGGACAGTCATCTTGGTCATCGAGATCTCGCCGAGGCTGCGCACGTCCAGGATGGGGCCGTAGAGGGCCACCACCGAGGGGCTCGCGTTGATGGCCGTGGCGGCCGACACCCGGTCGGAGACGGCGGGGTAGAGCGACTCGGTCGCTGCCGCCGAGAAGTAGCAGACCGCCACCAGCACCAGCGTCCACGCCGCGACCAGCACCCGGTCACGCCGCGCCGCATGGCGCACGAGGCGCGCGGCGCCCGTCCAGCTGCCGACGACGCGGGTCACCGGGCGCCTCCCGGGATCGGATCGGCGGTGCCGCGGTAGGCGTCGAGGAACAGCTCCTCCAGCGTCGGCGGCGCGCTCGTCAGGGCTTGTACGCCGGCCCGGGTGAGCGCCTCGAGCACGGCCGGCAGGCCGTCAGGGTCCACGGTGCAGCTCACCTTGCTCCCGTCGACCGTGACGTCGTAGACACCGGGAAGGCCGGCCAGGTCGGGCACCGGCCCGGCCACCTGCGCGCGGACGTGACTGCGGCGCAGGTGGCGGAGGTCCTCGAGCGAGCCGGTCTCCACCGTCCGCCCCTCCCGGATGATCGTCACCCGGTCGGCGAGCCGCTCGACCTCGCTGAGGATGTGGCTGGAAAGGAGCACCGTCGCCCCGGCGGCCATCCGCTCCGCGACGCAGTCGTTGAAGACCTCCTCCATGAGGGGGTCGAGCCCGGAGGTGGGTTCGTCCAGGATCAGCAGCTCGGCGTCAGCCGCCAACGCGGCGACCAACGCGACCTTCTGCCGGTTGCCCTTGGAGTAGGCACGCCCCTTCTTGGTCGGGTCGAGCTGGAAGCGCTCGAGCAGCTCCTCGCGACGCGAGGTCGCGGGATCTGCGTCGCGCATCCGCAGCAGCATGTCGATCGTCTCGCCGCCGGACAGGTTCGGCCACAGGGCCACGTCGCCGGGCACGTAGGCGAGGCGGCGGTGGATGTCGACCGCGTCGCGCCAGGGGTCCATGCCGAAGACGGTGAGCGTCCCCGCGTCGGTGCGCAGCAGGCCGAGCAGGGACCGGATGGTCGTGGACTTGCCGGCCCCGTTGGGACCGAGGAAGCCGTGGACCTCCCCCGGGGACACGGTCAGGTCGAGACCGTCGAGCGCGCGGAAGTGACCGAACGTCTTGACCAGGCCGTGGACCGAGATGACAGCGGTGTCGGACGCGTCCATGCCTCGATTCTGCCGTGTGTCCGGCCGGACGACGCGGCAGCTGCCGGCTCAGGGGTTGGCGGGGCTCGCCGTGGGGCTGCTCGATGGGGTGGGCTTGGCGTTGATGCTCTCGAGGTCCTCCGGCGAGTAGCAGGCCCGGGTGGCGTCCTGGAAGGGTTTGGCCGAGCCTGTCGAGACCGCGGTCAGGGTGTTGCCGTAGGCACGCATGGCCCGCACCTGGGCCGGGCGCTTGTCACTGTCGATGCCGTCGAGCAGCGCCTGCACCCGCGCTGCGAAACCGAGGAACGTCTGTCCCCCGCGCTCTAGCTCGACGATGCACCTGGCCGGGAAGTCCTGGCTGGTCAGGACCCGGAACTCGGCGCCGACGCTGTTGAGCGCGGTCTTGAGCGGGTCGAGCAGCTCGTGCCAGCAGGATCGCCAGGCCTGGTACCCCTGGGTGCCCGCCCGGTCACAGGCGACCTGGCTGGCTCGCGCCTGTGCCTTCGTGATCGCCTCGTAGGACGCCGCGCTGGCGCGGTTGAGGCCCTGCCCGTCGGACGTGACGAAGTACCTCTCGTCCTGCTTGCTGCCTGCGTCGTCCTTCGAGCTCCCTGCGTCCGAGGAGGAGCCACACGCGGTCAGGATCAGGGCTGCGAGGGCGGCCGCGACGGCTCGAGCATGCATGCGAGAACTGTCGCGGGCGCCCGAGGCACCGTCAAATCTGCGTCCGGGTCGGTGGACCGGCCGTGCCACATGTCTAGATGACTAAGTCCAAGAGGGAGCACGCTGCGCCCCACTCATCACGCACGCTGGACTGCGTTCTCGTCAGTCGCCGTGGCTCCGCCACGGCTCCCTCCTCCGCCAAGCCACCACCCCACAGAATCACTCGCTGCGCTCCCGATTCCGCGGGGACCCCGGAAGAGCGAGCGCACGCACTGAGCGGCGCTCGCTTGCACACCCCCCTGGACTTACCCATCTAGTCGAGCAGCGTCTCGATCTGGGGGAACTGGCGTTGCAACGCCGTCAGGTGGGGGGCGACGGCCGGGTGGCGGTACTTCCCAGCCAGCGCCCCCTCACCGCGGGCCACCTGGGCGAGCGCCCACTCCGCCCGGTTCACCACGCTGTAGACGGCGGTCACCCTCGCCGCGAGGGAGACCGCTTCGGAGTCCGCGTCGTCCCCGGCGCCGCGCAGGAACGTCTCGAGCAGCACGTCGAACTCCTCGCGGCTCGACAGTGCGTAGTAGCCGAGGTCGGCGCCCACCGGTCCGATGCCGAAGCACTGCCAGTCCACCGTCACCACGTCCTCGCCGCGCGAGGCCACGAAGTTGGTCGGCACTGGGTCTCCGTGGAGGCGTCCCTGCGGACCTTCGTCGCACCGCGAGAGCCAGTGCGACCGCCGCTGCCAGAGGCGGTCGGTGACGTCGGCGAGGGTCGTGCGCGCCAGGGTGGGCCACCCGCCGCGCTGCTCTGCCATCGCGAGCCGGTCGCGGAGCACGTGCCCGGAGGCCCACGGGGGTGCGTCGTACGGCGCTGCGGCGAAGCGGCCGAGGGCACGGGCGACGAAGAGGCCCGGCGGTGGACTGCCGGTCACTTCGACGGACCACACGGTCACGCCCTCGTCGTCCTCCTCGACGGTGCCGAACTCCACGGGCACGAGACCGGGCCCGTCCACGACGTCGGGGTGCCGCGCGACCTCGGCCTCGCGCCGCCAGTAGCCCGCGTGGGCGCGGTCGAGCAGCGCGTGGTTCGAGCCGTCCGGAGTCGCCAGCCGCTTGACCACCCACCTCGCGCCGCCCTGCTCGGCGAGCCAGATGCCCGTGGTCGAGGGCCCACCGGCTCCCGGCAGGTGACGCCACGAGGGGTCCGGCTCCCACATGGCCCGCTCCCCTCACGCGTCGGTGCGGTCATCCTGACAGAGCGCGCACGCCTCAGGCGTTGGTCACGCCGACCTGGATCGAACCCGCGTCCACGATCGCCTGGTCGAGGACCGCGCGCCGTGGGTCGGGCACCGACAGGAAGGGAGGTACGACGACGAAGCCGGCCAGCCGATGGTCCGACAGCACCGCCTCGACGGCCGTGTGGTCGCCTCCGGTGGCGAGAACGCCGGCTCCTGCGAGGATGCGCGCGGCGTGGTCGGCTGCCGCCTGGTAGGCGACGCGCGCCTGGTTGTCGCGGCGCCGGGCGAAGCGCTGCTGGCTCTGCCCACCTGCCTTGGTGCGGCCCTGCACGTGTCGCTGGCCAACCTTGGAGTCGAGCACCGTGTCCCCCGAGAGCCGGGCGACCGCGAAACCTCCCTTGCGGACGAGCAGGACTCCCCACGCGTCGGGAGGCAGGCAGTCATCGACGAAGGACGGGACAGCTGCCGGTCCGTCGTACGAGCGGGCGAAGGGTGGGTGGGCCACGAAGCGGGACCCGTCGGTGGCACCCCCGACGAGGGCACCGTCGTCGGTCGAGAGCGTGACGTCGCCGTGCCGGGTGCCGAAGTTCTCGACCCAGCGCGCCATTCGGTGCGGCGGGACGAGCACGTGGGCCATCAGGACCAGGTCACGCGGGCGGTGTCCCGCCACAGGTCGAAGCCCTCGGCCTGCACCTCGTCGGAGCGGTTCCAGAGGGCCAGGTACAGCTGCTCGGCGCTCCCCTCGAGAACGACGTCCGCGCGGTCGCGGCCATCGCGCTCGACGACGGCGGGCTCCGAGCTGACACGGACCAGCCAGGACCGGCGTACGTCGTGCGGTCGGATCGAGAACGTGACCGGCTTGTCGCTGCGCAGCGTGGACTTGTCGCGGGTCAGGAATCCGGCCACCAGCTCGTCGATCCCGTCGACTGCCATCTCCCGCGTCACCCACGTCTCCTCCGCAGTGGGCACCCGGCCGAGTCGCGCCGCGAGCGCATCCACCGCGTGGATCGTGGTCTCGTGGCACTGGCGACGGGCCCAGAAGCGACGCGGCGGCGGGGCGTCGTTGAGGAAGACCATCGCCTCGAGGTCGCCAGGCGCGTCCTGGAGGGTCTTGAGCAGGCGCAGACCCCCGTCGTGCAGCCAGTTGACCGGGTCGGAGGCCGCGAGGCCCTCGGTCTCGTAGTGGCTGGGGTCCGACCTCTTGCCGCGCAGGACGTCGGTCGCCCAGCGATGCACCATGCCCTGGTGGGCGAGGAGCTGATGCACGTTCCAGCCCGGAGTCGTCGGGACAGCGGTGTCGAGCCCGGCCTTGCGCGAGTTCGCGATCATCGACGCGAGCGACTCGCGCAGCCCTTCGAGGTGCTCGGGAAGGTCGACCCCGGGGTCGTGGGCGAACTCAGACATTGAAGCCGAGTGCTCGCAGCTGCTCCCGGCCGTCGTCGGTGATCTTGTCCGGACCCCACGGCGGCATCCAGACCCAGTTGATGGTGACGTCGCCCACGAGACCCTCCAGCGCGGAGTTGGTCTGGTCCTCGATGACGTCGGTCAGCGGGCAGGCCGCCGAGGTGAGCGTCATGTCGAGCACGGCGTTGGAGTGCTCGTCGAGGTGCACGTCGTAGACGAGACCGAGGTCGACGACGTTGATGCCGAGCTCGGGGTCGACGACGTCCTTCATCGCCTCGACGACGTCGTCCTTGGTCGCCGTGGCGGTGCCGCCGCCGGTGGCCTCGGGGACCTCGGGCAGGTCCCCGTGAAGGTCCTGGTGATCGGTCGTCATGACTCCTCCTTGGTCTCGGCGGGCGTCGCCGCCGACAACGTGGCGTCCTTGAACGCCATCCATGAAAGCAGGGCGCACTTGATGCGCGCCGGGAACTTGGCGACACCGGCGAACGCGATGCCGTCCTCGAGCGTCTCCTCGTCGGGCTCCACCTGGCCGCGCCCGTGCATCAGCTCCACGAACGCCTCGTGGGCCGCCATCGCCTTGTCGAGCGGCTGGCCGATGACCAGGTCGGTCATCACCGAGGCCGCTGCCTGGCTGATCGAGCACCCCTCGGCGTCGTACGACACGTCGGTGACGGTCTCCCCGTCGAGGTGCACCCGCAGCGTGATCTCGTCGCCGCAGGTCGGGTTGACGTGGTGCACCTCGGCCTCGAACGGCTCGCGCAGTCCCGCGTGGTGGGGGCTGCGGTAGTGGTCGAGGATGATCTCCTGGTAGAGGCTGTCGAGATCCATCACGTCACCTTGAAGTACTTCCGGGTGTAGTTGATTCCCTCGATGAGCGCGTCGATCTCGGCCGGCGTCGTGTACAGGTACGACGAGGCGCGGGTCGAGCTCTGCACCCCGAACCGCTTGTGCGCGGGCTTGGCGCAGTGGTGCCCGGCGCGTACGGCGATCCCGCGGGCGTCGAGCGTCTGGGCCACGTCGTGGGGGTGGATGCCGTCGATCTCGAAGGAGACGGCTCCCCCGCGCTGCGTCGGGTCGAGCGGGCCGAGCACGGTCACGCCGTCGATCGACGAGAGCCCCTCGAGCAGGTAGCCGGTGACCGCCTGCTCATGACGGTGGATGTTCTCCAGCCCGATCTCGGTCAGGTAGTCGACGGCGGCGCCGAGGCCCACGGCCTCCACGATCGGCGGGGTGCCGGCCTCGAACTTGTGCGGGATCCCGGCGTACGTGGACTTCTCCATCGCCACGGTCGTGATCATCTCGCCGCCGCCGAGGAACGGCGGCAGCTGGTCGAGCAGCTCGCTCCTGCCCCACAGCACGCCGATGCCGGTCGGGCCGGTCACCTTGTGGCCGGTGAAGGCCAGGAAGTCGGCTCCCGAGGCCTGGACGTCGACGGGCAGCTGGGGCGCGGCCTGCGAGGCGTCGACCACGACGACGGCTCCGACCTCGTGGGCGCGCCGGGCGATCTCGGCGACCGGGTTGACGGTGCCGAGCATGTTGGAGACCCAGGTCAGCGAGACGACCTTGGTGTTCTCGGTGATCAGCTCGTCGATGTTCGACAGGTCGAGGTGGCCGTCGTCGGTGAGCCCGAACCAGCGCAGCTCGGCGCCCTTGCGCTCGGTGAGCAGCTGCCACGGGACGATGTTGGAGTGGTGCTCCATCTCGGTGATCACCACGCGGTCGCCGGCCGGCGACCTCCAGCGGACCGGCCCACGCCATCGTGTTGGCGACCAGGTTGAGCGCCTCCGACGCGTTCTTGGTGAAGATGACCTCGTCGCGCGAGGGGGCGTTGAGGAACCGGGCCACCTTGTCGCGCGCGTCCTCGAACGCGGCGGAGGACTCCGCGCCGAGCTGGTGCATCGCGCGCGCCACGTTGGCGTTGTGCCGCTCGAGATGGTCGACCATCGTGTCGATCACCACCTGCGGCTTCTGCGAGGTGTTGGCGCTGTCGAGGTAGACCAGGGGCAGGTCGCCACTGAGCCGACGCTCGAGGATCGGGAAGTCCTTGCGGATGACCTCGAGCTGCGGGCAGGAGACCTTCCATCGACCGGTCCTCCTCTCGGTGCGCTGGTGGGGCTTGTGCCCACGCTGGTTGAGCTTGTCGAAACCACTAGGCCTTGACGGTGTACTTGTCGTAACCCTCTGCTTCGAGCTGCTCGGCGAGCTCGGGGCCACCCTCTTCGGCGACCCTGCCGTCGACGAAGACGTGCACGAAGTCGGGCGTGATGTAGCGCAGGATCCGCGTGTAGTGCGTGATCAGCAGGACGCCCTTGTCGCCGTCCTGCTTGAAGCGGTTCACGCCGTCGGAGACGATCTTCAGCGCGTCGATGTCGAGGCCGGAGTCGGTCTCGTCGAGCACGGCGACCTTGGGGTTCAGCAGCTCGAGCTGGACGATCTCGTGGCGCTTCTTCTCACCGCCGGAGAAGCCCTCGTTGACCGAGCGCTGCGACATGGCCGGGTCCATCTTGACCTGCTCCATGGCGGTGTTGACGTCCTTGACCCAGGTGCGGAGCTTGGGGGCCTCGCCGTCGATCGCGGTCTTCGCCGTCCGCAGGAAGTTCGCGACCGAGACGCCGGGCACCTCGACGGGGTACTGCATCGCCAGGAAGAGCCCCGCGCGGGCACGCTCGTCCACGCTCATCGCGAGCACGTCGACGCCGTCGAGGGTCACCGACCCCTGGGTGACGGTGTACTTCGGGTGCCCGGCGATCGAGTACGCGAGGGTCGACTTGCCCGAGCCGTTCGGGCCCATGATCGCGTGGGTCTCGCCGTCCCTGATGGTCAGGTCGACGCCCTTGAGGATCTCCTTGAACCCGTCCGATCCGCCGTCCTCGTCGGATGCGGCGACCGAGACGTGCAGGTCCTTGATCTCAAGCGTTGCCATGTGTGGTGCTCCTTGTTGTCAGTCTGTGTCAGCCCGCGAGGGGCTCGTCGATGTCGATGAGTACGTCGTCGCCGTCGACCTTCACCGGGAAGACCGGAACCGGCTCGGTCGCCGGCGGACCGGTCGGCTTGCCAGTGCGCAGGTCGAAGCGCGAGCCGTGCATCCAGCACTCGATGGTGCAGTCGTCGACGTCGCCCTCGGAGAGTGCGACCGCAGCGTGGCTGCACTCGTCCTCGATCGCGAACACCTCGTCGCCGTGCCGCACGACGGCCACGTCGAGACCGTCGACCTCGACCCGCACCGGGGTGCTGTCGGTCAGCTCGCTCAGGGCGCACGCTCGCTGAAGGCTCATCCGTGGTCCCCGACCTCACCGAACTGGGCCTTCGACACGTTCTTCTCCAGCTCGGCCTCGACCGTGCTCACCAGCTGCTCCTCGAGCTCGGGCACGCCGATCTTGCGGATCAGGTCGTTGAAGAACCCGTGCACGACCAGGCGGCGCGCCTCGGACTCCTCGATCCCGCGCGAACGCAGGTAGAACAGCTGGTTGTCGTCGAACCGGCCGGTCGCCGAGGCGTGTCCGGCACCCTCGATCTCGCCGGTCTCGATCTCGAGGTTGGGCACCGAGTCGGCCTGGCAGCCGTCGGTGAGCACCAGGTTGCGGTTCTCCTCGTAGGTGTCGATGCCCTCGGCCACCTTGCGGATCAGCACGTTGCCGATCCACACGGCGTGCGCTCCGTGGCCCTGGAGCGCGCCCTTGTAGACGACGTGCGATCGCGTGTGCGGCGCGGTGTGGTCGATGAAGAGGCGGTGCTCGATGTGCTGGCCCTCGTCGGCGAAGTAGAGGCCGAGCATCTCCACCGAGCCGCCGGGTCCGGCGTACTCCGCGGTGGCGTCGTGGCGGACCACGTCGCCGCCGAAGGACACCGCCACGTGGCGCAGGCTGGCGTCGCGGCCGACCATCGCGTGCTGGGTGGAGTGGTGGACGGCGTCGTCGTCCCAGTCCTGGAGGGAGACCACGGTGAGCTCGGCGCCGTCGCCGACGACGATCTCGACGTTCTCCGCCAGGGTCGCGGTGCCCTGGAAGCGCAGCACGACCGTGGACTTCGAGAACGCGCCGGCGCGGATGACGAGGTGACCGGCCGAGGCGGCGTCGTTGCCCGTTCCGGTCAGGGTGACGGTGGTGGCGTGCTCCCCCACGTGCTCCTTGGGGATGTCCACCAGGAACACCGAGTCCGCGGCCGCCCAGGCGCGAGCGCTCACGCGGTCCGGCGGCACGAGCCCGGAGGTGCCGCGTGCCTCGTGGTCGGTGCCCACGGACTCGGGCCGTCACACCGTCCTCCGCGTGTACCTCCACCTCGAAGGAGCGGCCGTCGAGCGGCGCGTCCTGGTGGATGCCGCGCAGTCGCTTGAGCGGCGTGAACCGCCAGACCTCTTCGCGGCCGGTGGGCACGGCATGGGCATCGACGTCGAACGACCCCACCGGGTGCAGGTGGCTCGAGACCTTTCCGGGCACCTTCTCGGCGGGCTGTTCGAGCGCGTCGCGCACAGAATCAGTGAGTTGTCAACAGTCATCTTCCTTGTAGAACATCGATCGGAACCGCAAGCCCCGGGGCAACCGCAACCATGACGAGCCGAGCCGCCAGGCGAGGCGAGAGTCCCCCAGTCGGCAGAGCGCGAAGCGCTCAGCCGACTGCGCCCTCCATTTGCAGCTCGATGAGCCGGTTGAGCTCGAGGGCGTACTCCATGGGCAGCTCCTTCGCGATGGGCTCGACGAAGCCGCGCACGATCATCGCCATCGCCTCGTCCTCCTCCATGCCGCGCGACATCAGGTAGAACAGCTGGTCGTCGGAGACCTTGGAGACGCTCGCCTCGTGGCCCATCGACACGTCGTCCTCGCGGATGTCCACGTAGGGATAGGTGTCGGAACGGCTGATCTGGTCGACCAGGAGCGCGTCGCACAGCACGTTGCTCTTCGAGCCGTGGGCGCCCTCGTTGATCTGGATCAGCCCGCGGTACGACGTACGGCCGCCGCCACGGGCCACCGACTTGGACAGGATCGAGCTCGACGTGTTCGGAGCCGCGTGCACCATCTTGGCGCCGGCGTCCTGGTGCTGGCCCTCGCCCGCGAACGCGATCGACAGCGTCTCGCCCTTGGCGTGCTCGCCCATCAGGTAGACGGCGGGGTACTTCATCGTCACCTTGGAGCCGATGTTGCCGTCGACCCACTCCATCGTGGCGCCGGCCTCACAGGTCGCGCGCTTGGTCACGAGGTTGTAGACGTTGTTCGACCAGTTCTGGATGGTCGTGTAGCGGCAGCGGCCACCCTTCTTGACGATGATCTCCACGACCGCGGAGTGCAGCGAGTCGGAGCTGTAGATCGGCGCGGTGCAGCCCTCGACGTAGTGCACGTAGGCGCCCTCGTCGACGATGATCAGCGTGCGCTCGAACTGGCCCATGTTCTCGGTGTTGATCCGGAAGTAGGCCTGCAGCGGGATGTCCACGTGGACGCCCGGCGGGACGTAGATGAACGAGCCGCCCGACCACACCGCGGAGTTCAGCGCGGCGAACTTGTTGTCACCGACGGGGATGACCGTGCCGAAGTACTCCTGGAAGATCTCGGGGTGCTCCTTGAGAGCGGTGTCGGTGTCCAGGAACAGCACGCCCTGGGCCTCGAGCTCCTCGTTGATCTTGTGGTAGACGACCTCGGACTCGTACTGCGCCGCGACACCGGAGACCAGCCGGGCCTTCTCGGCCTCGGGGATGCCGAGCTTGTCGTAGGTGTTCTTGATGTCCGCCGGCAGGTCGTCCCAGGTCTGGGCCTGCTTCTCGGTGGAACGGACGAAGTACTTGATGTTGTCGAAGTCGATGCCGCCGAGGTCAGAACCCCAGGTGGGCATGGGCTTGCGGCCGAAGAGCTTGAGGCCCTTCAGGCGCAGGTCGAGCATCCACTGCGGCTCGCTCTTCTTCGAGGAGATGTCGCGGACGACGTCCTCGTTGAGGCCACGCGTGGCATCGGCACCCGCGTCGGTCTCGTCCGCCCAACCGAACTCGTAGCGACCGATGCCCTTGATCGTCGGGTTGAGCTCTTCGATGGAAGTCATCAGGTGACCTTCTCCTTGGGTTCGCTGGTGGCGCGTGTCGTCGGTTTCCTGGCGGTTGAGCCCGTCGAAACCAGGTCGGGGATGCAGGTGGTGCAGACACCGTCGCCGTGGGCGATGGTGGCCAAGCGCTGGACGTGGCGGCCGAGCATCCGGCTGATCGCGGCCGTCTCGGCCTCGCACAGCTCGGGGAACTCGTGTGCCACGTGGGAGACGGGGCAGTGCTGCTGGCACAGCTGCTCGCCGACGGGTACGTCGCGCACGGTGGCCGCGTAGCCCTCGTCGGTGAACACCTGGGCGACGGCCTCGGTGCGGGTCAGCTCGGGGTGGCTCTCGACGAGGTCGTCGAAGCGCTGCTCGATCTTCTCGGCACGCCGGTCGGCGAACTGGCGTACGGCGTCCTTGCCGCCGGTCTCGGCGAGGAACCGGATCGCCTGGACGGCCAGGTCGTCGTAGGCCTGGTCGAGGCTGTCGCGGCCGGCCTCGGTCAGGACGAACACCTTCGCCGGGCGGCCCCGCCCGCGGGTGCCGGTGGTGCGCGGCTCCCGGGCCTCGAGGGTGCCCTCCTCGATCAGGTGGTCGAGGTGGCGGCGTACGGCGGCCGGCGTGAGCTCGAGCCGCTCGGCCAGCGCCACGGCCGTGGAGGGCCCGTTGGCCATGACCGACCGCACCACACGCTCACGCGTGGGCTGGTCGTGCCCGAGGGCAGGCTGCCGGGATTTCCACAACATCAGTGTGCCCTTATTACCTCGAGGCTTTCAAATAAGGGTGCCCTAACCATTCGATGCCTGAGGAGCGTCTCGAAACCACTACGGTCGTGACCATGGACACTCGAGCCCTGCTGGTGGACCACTTCGAGCGCATCCGCGAGCTCTACGTCGACCTCCCGGACGGTCTGGACGTCGCGGCGGCGCACCACCGGCCCGCCGGCACCGGCAACTCGATCGCCTGGCTGCTGTGGCACACGGCCCGGGTCCAGGACGATCACGTCGCCGGGCTCACCGGCGGCGAGCAGGCCTGGCACGACGGCTGGGCCGACAAGTTCGACCTCCCCTTCGATCGCCGCGACATCGGTTTCGGCCACTCCTCCGACGACGTCGACGCGGTCCGGATCGAGCGGCTGCGGGACCTCGTGGACTACCACGAGGCCGTGCACCGGCTGACCCTCGAGTACCTCGACGGAGTCGACTCCGACGAGCTCGACCGCATCGTCGACCGGCGCTGGGACCCGCCCGTCACGGCCGGGGTGCGGCTGGTCAGCCTGCTCGGCGACTGCCTGCAGCACCTCGGCCAGGCGGCGTACGTGAAGGGGTTGCCCACCGGCGGGTGAGCCGGTCGGGATGCTGCTCCGTAGAATCGGCCGGGTGCCTGCCTCCCCTGCCTCCCCGGCTGTCGCCGTGTCGGGCCTGGTGATGCGGTACGGCGAGAAGGTCGCCGTGGACCACCTCGACCTCACCGTCGACCGGCACACGATCACCGCGGTCCTCGGACCCAACGGGGCCGGGAAGACCACGACCCTCGAGACCTGCGAGGGCTACCGGAGGCCGCAGCAGGGTTCGGTCTCGGTCCTCGGGCTCGACCCGCAGCGGCAGCGACGCGAGCTGCTCCCCCGCATCGGGGTGATGCTCCAGGACGGGGGCGCCTGGTCGGGGGTGCGCGCGATGGAGATGCTCGGCCACATCGCGCGGCTGCACGCGGACCCCCTCGACGTGGACGCCCTCGGCGAGCGCCTCGGTCTCGGCGACTGCGGTCGGACGCCCTATCGCCGGCTCTCCGGTGGGCAGCAGCAGCGGCTCAAGCTGGCGATGGCGATCGTCGGGCGGCCCGAGCTGGTCTTCGTGGACGAGCCCACCGCGGGCATGGACCCGGCTGGTCGCCGTACGACCTGGGAGCTGCTCCGGCAGCTGCGCGCCGACGGGGTCACCGTCGTGCTCACCACCCACCACATGGACGAGGCCGAGCGGCTCGCCGACCGGGTCCACATCATCGACCACGGCCGGATGATCGCCTCGGGAACCCCTCTGGAGCTCACCCGGGGAGGGACCTCCACCATCCGCCTGGTGGTCACCAAGCCCTTCCCCGTAGGCGCCCCCGAGTCGCTGAGCCGCGCCCTCGGCCGCCGCCTCGAGGTGACGACGATCAGTGAGGTGAGCCTGATGATCACCGGACCTGCGGACAGCACCACGCTGGCGACGGTCTCTGCCTGGTGCGAGCAGCAGGGTGTGCTCCCCGAGTCGCTCAACCTCGGGCAACGCACCCTCGAGGACATCTTTCTCGAGCTCACCGGACGGGAGCTCGACGCATGAGCGTCGACCGCCTCGAGCAGGCGGGTGGCTTCACGCCCCAGCCCCGGTGCCGCTCCCCTGGGTCGGCAGGTGCTGGCACAGGCGTCGATGGAGTCCCGCCTGATGCTGCGCAACGGGGAGCAGCTCCTGCTCGCCGTGGTGATCCCGGTGATCGTGCTGCTGGGTGGTGTGGTCGCAGCCGCTCACATCGACCTGGGCCTCTCCGAGCGGCCGGTCGACGAGTTCGCCCCGGGAGTGCTGGCCCTCGCGGTGATGTCCACGGCGTTCACGTCGCTGGCCATCGCGACCGGGTTCGAGCGGCGCTACGGGGTGATCAAGCGTCTCGGTTCCTCGCCGCTGCCGCGTTCCGGACTGCTGCTCGGCAAGGTGGGTGCGCTGCTGGTCGTCGAGACGCTCCAGATCGTGGTCCTCTCGGTGGTCGCGTTGCTCCTCGGGTGGGAGCCGCGTGGCGCGGTGCTCCCGGCGCTGCTGGCGATCGTCCTCGGGACCGCCGCGTTCGCGTCGCTCGGTCTGTTCGTCGCGGGAGTGCTGCGTGCGGAGGCGACCCTCGCTGCGGCGAACCTCGTGTACCTGCTGCTGCTGGCCGGCGGGGCCGTCGTACTGCCGTCCTCGGCGTACGGCGGATACGGCGAAGTCGCCGAGCTGCTGCCCTCCGGCGCCCTCGGCGACTCGCTCCGGCAGGCCTTCTGGCACGGCACCTTCGACTGGGCGTCGATGCTGGTGCTGCTCGTCTGGGCCGGGATCGGGACCCTCCTGACGGCCAGGACGTTCACGTGGGAGTGAGCCCGGTCGGTGCGTTCGGTGACCGCACCTGGCTGCGTCGGCTGGCGTGGGCCACCCTGGTCGGCAACATCGGCATCGTGCTCACCGGCGGGGCGGTCCGGCTGACCGCGTCCGGCCTCGGCTGCCCGACCTGGCCGCGCTGCACCGACGAGTCGTTCACGCCGCACGGCGCGCTCGACGCCCACCAGGCCATCGAGTTCGGCAACCGCACCCTCACCTTCGTGCTGACCGCCGTCGCGATCGCCACGTTCGTCACCGCCTGGCAGTCGCGCCGGCGAGACCTGCGCGTGCTGGCGTTCTGGCTGGCGCTCGGCATCCCGGCCCAGGCGATCGTCGGGGGCATCACCGTGCTCACCGACCTGAACCCGTGGGTGGTGTCCTTCCACCTGCTGGTGTCGCTCGCGATGATCAGCCTCGCGGTGCTCTACCTGCGTCGGATCGACAACGTCCGAGGAGCCGAGGAGCGAGGGTCCTCGCTGCTCACGCCGCTCGCCTGGACCGTGTACGCCGCCGGCTGGGTCGTGCTCTACCTCGGCACCGTCGTCACCGGCTCCGGGCCGCACGCAGGCGACAGGGAGGTGCCCCGCAACGGTCTCGACCCCCTCCCGCTCTCCCAGCTGCACGCGGATGCGGTGTTCCTGTTCGTCGGTCTCAGCGTCGGCCTGCTGCTCGCGCTGCGGGCCGCGGGCGCCCCGGCGAGCGCGACCCGCGCCGCGGTCGTGCTGGTGGCCGTGGAGCTCGCCCAGGGACTGGTCGGCTTCGTTCAGTACGCCAACGACCTGCCGATCGTCCTCGTCGAGCTCCACCTGCTCGGCGCGGCCCTGCTCACGGCCGCCATGACACATCTGCTGCTCGAGGTACGCGAATCCCCGCGCGTGCTCACTACGCGGTTGCGAGACCCGGACGTGAGTTCGCCCGCGTGAGGTGCCCGCTGTGGTGGAATGTGGCGCGTTGAAGCCATGACGACGAGGAGGGCTGATGCCGGGACGACGGCGTTCCGTACGACTGGCATCCGTGCTCGCGGCCCTGCTGTTCGCGTCCGGCTGCGGGGGGTCGGAGGAGCCCGAGCCGCTCCAGCCGATGGAGCCAGAGGTGCCCGCGGACCTGTGCGCGACGGTTCCGGAGAGCGCGAAGGCCGGCCTGGAGTCCGCCTCCAACTCAGTCACCACGGGCAACCCGACGGCCGCCTGTTCGCTGCGGTCTCCCACCAATTCGAAGGAGCAGGTGCGGGCCGTCGTGACGTGGGTGCAGCTGAACGACGACGTGCTGGCCGGCGAGGTCCTCGACAGCCAGTGCCGCGCCATCGACCTGACGAAGTACAAGGAGCAGCCCGGGTTCCAGGCTCAAGGTGCCGACCGCGCGTGCGCCGCCCGCGGCGCGGGAGCCGACTCCGCCACGATGGCCGCGGTCACCGGCCGTGAGGTCGTGACCGTTCGCCTCAGCGCAGACTCGCCGGTCTCCCCTCCGGCGTTCGTGCAGGCGCAGCAGATGCTCGAGGGCGTCCTGGCGTCGATGGCCGGCTAGCCGGCGCGCCCGGGTCATGAGCGGCGTTCCGGCGGTTCCCTGGCACCGGCCGATGTCGGGACGGGACCCTGACGAGCAGCACCGCTCCTCCACACCGCTCGAGCTGTTCTTCGACCTGTGCTTCGTCGTCGCCGTGGCTGCCGCGGCGGAGAGCCTGCACCACGATCTCGCGCACGATCACCTGTCGGGCTACGTCTGGTACGCCGCCGTGTTCTTCGGGATCTGGTGGGCCTGGGTGAACTACTCGTGGTTCGCCAGCGCCTACGACTCGGGCGACGCCAGCTTCCGGCTGCTCACCTTCGTGGTGATGACGGGCGTGCTGGTCCTCGCCGCGGGCGTGCCGCGGGCCGCGGGCGAGGAGCACGACTTCTGGGTGCTGGTGGTCGGCTACGTGATCATGCGCGTGGCGATGATCCCGCTGTGGCTCCGTGTGGCGCGCGAGCACCCTGAATGCCGGACGACGGCGCTCCGGTACGCCGGCGGCATCGCCGTCCTCCAGGTCCTGTGGGTGCTGCGCACCGCGCTCGTCCCCCACGAGGCGCTCGGTTGGGTGATGTTCGCACTGCTGGTGGTGCTGGAGCTGGCCCTGCCCTACTGGGCGGAGCATGCCGGGCAGACCCCGTGGCATCGCCACCACATCGCGGAGCGCTACGAGCTGTTGACGATCATCGTGCTCGGTGAGGTGATCCTGGCGACCACGCAGGCGATCTCGGGTGCCGTGGACGCACATGGGCTGGACGGCCAGCTGGTGCTGCTCATCCTCGGCGGTCTGCTGCTCGTGTTCTCCATGTGGTGGATCTACTTCAAGGCACCCGTGGTGGACGAGATCACCCGTCGTACCGCCTTCGTCTTCGGGTACGCCCACTACTTCGTCTTCGCGTCGGTGGCCGCAACTGGGGCGACCCTCGCCGTGCTGGTCGATGTCCTGCAGCACGACGCGCACCTGGGCCACCGTCCGGCTCTCGCGCTTCTGGCGGTGCCGGTGTCGGTCTACCTGCTCACGGTCTCGGGACTGCACAGCCTCGCCGACGGCATGCCGAGCACGATCGTGCCGGCCGTCGTGACCGCGACCCTGGTCTGGGCCGTGGTCCTGCTCGGGCCTGACCCGGGGACTGGAGTCTTCCTCGTCGGAGCGGTCCTGGCGCTGAGCCTGGCCGACTTCGTACGACGGACCAACCGGGCGGCGCTCAGCCCCTCGTGAAGGTGTCGAGCAGCAGCGGGTCCAGCGCGACGGCTACGAACAGCAGCGAGAGGTACATGTTCGACCAGTGGAACAGCCGCATCGGCCGGACGACGCTGAGCTCGTTGCTGGTGCGGGCGCGCTGCCACATCAGGTGCGCCTCGACCAGGAACCCGGCTCCCAGCAGCGCGGCGACGACGGGGTAGAACACACCGGTGTCTGCCACGGGCCACAGCGTCAGCGAGACCGCGACCATCACCCAGGAGTAGACGACGATCTGTCGGGCCACGCCCTCGGCGTCCTTGACGACGGGGAGCATCGGCACGTCGACGCGGGCGTAGTCCTCGCGGTAGCGCATCGCCAGCGCCCAGGTGTGGGGCGGAGTCCAGAAGAAGACGACCAGGAACAGCACCACCGGGGGCCACGCCAGCTCGTTGGTGACCGCTGTCCACCCGATCAGGGTCGGGAAGCAGCCGGCCAGCCCGCCCCACACGATGTTCTGCGTCGTACGCCGCTTGAGCACCATCGTGTAGCCGAACAGGTAGAACGCGCTCGCCGCGAGGGCCAGCCCGGCCGAGAGCCAGTTGACGAAGAAGCCGAGCACGAGCGTCGACACCACGACGAGGACGAGCCCGAACACCAGGGCAGCACGCGGGGTGACGATGTGCCGCGGCAGCGCGCGCCGACGGGTCCGGCGCATCTGCTCGTCGATGTCGCGGTCGTAGACGCAGTTGAGGGCGTTGGCGCTGCCGGCCGAGAGCGTGCCCCCGACGACGGTGGCCACCACCAGCCACAGCGGCGGCACGCCACGCTGGGCGAAGAACATCACCGGCACGGTGGTGAGCAGCAGCAGCTCGATGACGCGGGGCTTGGTGAGACCAACGTAGGCACCGACCACATCGCGGACGGTCGGCCGACCCGAAGCCTGTGTCCCGAGGGACACCTCGGAGTCGAGCGTGGTCACGAAGCGCCTCGCCTTCGGCATTTGGGGTACAGGCCCGGTGAGTCTATCTCCGGAGGCACCCGGTCACCGAACTGACCGACGTGACCTGCACGGCTTCTCCGGACTAGGCTCGACGACCAAGCGTGAGCTGAAGAGAGGACCCCACCGACGTGCCCACTGATGCCCGACTCGACTGGACCGAGCTTGACGATCGCGCAGTCGACACCGTGCGTGTGCTGGCCATGGATTCCGTGCAGAAGGTGGGCAACGGTCACCCGGGAACGGCGATGAGTCTCGCCCCCGCGGCGTACCTGCTCTTCCAGAAGGTGATGCGGCACAATCCCGCCGACCCGCACTGGCCCGGCCGCGACCGCTTCGTCCTCTCCGCCGGTCACTCCAGCCTGACCCTCTACATCCAGCTCTACCTCGGTGGGTGGGGCCTCGAGCTCGAGGACCTGAAGTCACTGCGCACCTGGGACAGCAAGACGCCCGGCCACCCGGAGTACGGCCACACCGCCGGTGTCGAGACCACCACCGGCCCCCTGGGCCAGGGCGTCGGCAACGCCGTCGGCATGGCCATGGCCGCACGGCGCGAGCACGGCCTGCTGGACCCCAACGCCGCGCCGGGCGAGTCGGTCTTCGACCACCACGTCTACGCGATCGCCAGCGACGGTGACATCGAGGAGGGCGTCAGCTCGGAGGCCTCGTCGATCGCCGGCACCCAGCAGCTGGGCAACCTGACCCTGATCTACGACGACAACCAGATCTCCATCGAGGACGACACCAACGTCGCCCTGAGCGAGGACGTCGCCAAGCGCTACGAGGCCTACGGGTGGCACGTCCAGGTCGTCGACTGGCGCGGCGGGTCGTCGTACAAGGAGGACGTGCCCGCGCTCCACAAGGCCATCCGCGCCGCGGAGCGGGTGACCGACCAGCCGAGCCTCATCGTGCTGCGCACGGTGATCGCCTGGCCCGCCCCGAACGCGCAGAACACCGGCAAGGCGCACGGCTCCGCCCTCGGCGACGACGAGGTCGCCGCGACGAAGGAGATCCTGGGCTTCGACCCGGACCGCACCTTCGAGGTTTCCGACCGAGGTCATCGAGCACACCCGCAAGGCCGTCGACCGCGGCAAGGCGGCGCAGGCCGCGTGGGCAGGAGCAGTACGCCGCCTGGACCCGCAAGCCGTCCGCCGACCCGGCCCTCTACGAGCGGCTGCAGACCCGCACCCTGCCCGACGGGTGGGACAGCGACCTGCCGACGTGGCCCGCAGACGACAAGGGCATCGCCACCCGCAAGGCCTCCGGCGCCGTGATCAACGCGATCGCGCCGAAGGTTCCCGAGCTCTGGGGCGGCTCGGCCGACCTCGCGGAGTCCAACAACTCCACGATCGAGGACGCACCGTCGTTCATCCCGAAGGCCCGCTCCACCAAGATGTGGAAGGGCGACCCGTACGCCGGGCGCGTGCTCCACTTCGGGATCCGCGAGCACGGCATGGGCTCGATCCTCAACGGCATCGCCGTGCACGGCGGCACCCGTGTCTTCGGAGCCACCTTCCTGACCTTCTCCGACTACATGCGCCCGTCGGTCCGCCTGGCATCGATCATGGGGCTGCCGGTCACCTACGTGTGGACGCACGACTCGATCGGGCTCGGGGAGGACGGGCCGACGCACCAGCCGATCGAGCACCTGGCCGCGCTGCGGGCGATCCCGGGCCTCGACGTCGTACGCCCGGCCGACGCCAACGAGACGGCCGCCTGCTGGCAGGCCGTGCTCGGCCACAACGACCGGCCCGCGGGCATCATCCTGACGCGCCAGAACGTGCCGGTCTTCCCCCGCGACGAGGAGGGCTTCAGCGACACCAGCAACGTCCACCGCGGTGGCTACGTGCTGGTCGACGCCGAGGGCGGGCTGCCCGACGTCGTGCTCGTCGGCACCGGCTCGGAGGTGCAGCTGGCCGTGCAGGCCCGGGAGATGCTCGCCCAGAAGGGCGTCCGCGCGCGCGTCGTGTCGATGCCGTGCCGGGAATGGTTCGACGCCCAGGACCGGTCCTACCGCGAGACCGTCCTGCCGCCGTCGGTGCGGGCGCGTGTCTCGGTCGAGGCCGGCATCGCCCAGGGGTGGCGCGAGGTCGTCGGCGACCACGGACGGATCGTGTCGCTCGAGCACTACGGCGCGTCCGCCGACTACGAACGCATCTACCGCGAGTTCGGCATCACCGCCGAGGCCGTGGCAGCGGCCGCGGAGGACAGCATCAGGGTGGCCACCGGCTAGCACCAGCCGAGGGCCCGGCCACCGACACCAGCACTTCACTACGCAGGAGGAAGAAAATGTCCGACCACCTGAAGGAACTGTCGGAGGCCGGGGTCTCCATCTGGCTCGACGACCTGTCCCGCGAGCGCATCGAGACGGGCAACCTCGCCGACCTGGTCCGCGACGACCACGTCGTGGGGGTGACCACCAACCCGTCGATCTTCGCGGCGGCGCTGGCCGAGGGCGAGCTGTACGACGACCAGGTGCGCCAGCTCGCCGCCGAGGGCGCGGACGTCGACCAGCACGGTCTTCTCGCTGACCACCACCGACGTGCGCAACGCCTGCGACGTCCTCAAACCGGTCTTCGATGCCACCAACGGCGTCGACGGGCGGGTGTCCATCGAGGTCGCGCCCGACCTTGCCCACGACACCGACGCGACCCTGGCGTCCGCGAAGGAGCTGTGGAAGGAGGTCGACCGGGAGAACCTGTTCATCAAGATCCCGGCGACCACCGCGGGCGCCCCGGCCATCACCGACACCCTGGGCGAGGGCATCAGCGTCAACGTGACGCTGATCTTCGGTCTCGACCGCTACCAGTCGGTGATGGACGCCTACCTCTCCGGTCTCGAGAAGGCGCACGAGGCGGGTCTCGACGTGTCGAAGATCCATTCGGTCGCCTCGTTCTTCGTCTCCAGGGTCGACACCGAGATCGACAACCGGCTGAACAAGATCGGCGCTCCCGACGAGCTGCTGGGCAAGGCCGCGGTCGCCAACGCACGCCTGGCCTACGAGGCCTACGAGAAGTTCTTCTCGGGCGAGCGCTGGGAGAAGCTGGCCGCGGTCGGTGCGAACCGGCAGCGGCCGCTGTGGGCATCGACCGGTGTGAAGAACCCCGACTACAGCGACACGATGTACGTCGACGAGCTGGTCGTGGAGAACACGGTGAACACCATGCCGGAGAAGACCCTCCAGGCCGTGAAGGACCACAGCGAGATCACCGGCGACCAGGTCCGGCCGAACTACGACGACGCCCGGGCCGTGATGAAGTCGCTCGCCGACGCCGGCATCGACTACGACGACGTGATCGCCACGCTCGAGGAGGAAGGCGTGGACAAGTTCGTGAAGTCGTGGAACGAGCTCCTCGAGACGGTCGAGAAGAACCTCGACGGAGCACGAGGAGAGGGCTCGAAGTGACCGACGGGAGCACGACCTCCGGCGACGGGTCCGAGCTGTCGCTCATCATCCACGACGAGGAGGCGTTCTCCTCCACGGTCGACCAGCTGGTCAACGACGGCGTTGCCTCCGGCATCGCCAAGCGCGACGGGACCTTGTGGGGCCCCGAGGCCGAGTCCGAGGCCTCCAAGCGGCTCGCCTGGGTGGGGCTCGCCCAGGAGTCGCGACCCCTGGTCGACGAGATCGTCGGACTCCGCGACGTGCTCGCCGACCGCGGGATGACCCACGTGGTCCTGTGCGGCATGGGCGGTTCGTCGCTCGCCCCGGAGGTCATCTGCGCGACCCACGGTGTGAAGCTCACGGTGCTCGACTCCTCCGACCCGGACTTCGTGCGCAGTGCGCTGTCCGAGCAGCTCGAGCGCACCGTCGTCGTCATCTCCAGCAAGTCCGGCGGCACCGTGGAGACGGACAGCCAGAAGCGCACGTTCGAGCAGGCGTTCAAGGATGCCGACCTCGAACCGGCGGCTCACATCATCGTGGTCACCGACCCCGGATCCCCGCTCGACGAGGCTGCCGACGACGCGGGCTACCGCGTCTTCCATGCCGACCCCGAGGTGGGCGGTCGCTACTCGGCACTGACCGCGTTCGGGCTGGTGCCGAGCGGACTCGCCGGCGCCAACATCGGCCGGCTGCTCGACGAGGCGGCCGCGATCCAGCCGCGGCTGGAGTCGGACGACGCCGACAACCCGAGCCTGCGGCTGGGCGCTCTGCTCGGCGTGGCCAACACCCAGGGCGTCGACAAGGTCGTCCTCGGAGGGACGGACTCCGGCATCCCCGGTTTCGGCGACTGGGCGGAGCAGCTGATCGCCGAGTCGACCGGAAAGAACGGCAAGGGCATCCTGCCGGTCGTCGTACCCTCCCTCGGCGCGCCGAACTTCGACCCCAGCACTCCCGACGAGGTACTGGTCACCATCGGGTCCGGTGCTCCCACCGCGGCTTCGCCGGCGTCCGGGTGGGGCGCAGCCGTCGACGCGCCCCTGGGCGCGCAGCTGCTGCTGTGGGAGTACGCAACGGCGGTCGCCAGCCGGATCATCGGCATCAACCCGTTCGACCAGCCCGACGTCGAGAGCGCCAAGCAGGCGGCCCGCGACATGCTCGAGGGGTCCGGCGAGACCCCGACGCCGGACTTCACCGAGGGGCCTGTCGAGGTCTACGCGACCGAGGGCCTCCTGTCCGACGAGAGCACGGTCGTCGACGCCGTGGGCACGCTGCTGGGCCAGATCGACGGGGAGCGCGGCTACCTGGCCGTGATGGCCTACCTCGACCGCGCCCGCGAGGCCCACCTCGCCCACGTGCGCGAGCACCTCGCCGAACGCACCGGGCGTCCGACCACGTTCGGCTGGGGGCCACGGTTCCTGCACTCCACCGGGCAGTACCACAAGGGCGGTCCTCCCACGGGCGTCTACCTCCAGATCACGGCCGAGCCGGTGCAGGACCTCGACGTCCCCGGGCGACCGTTCACCTTCGGTGGCTTCATCAGCGCCCAGGCGATCGGGGATGCCTCTGTCCTGGCTGACCACGGACGCCCCGTGCTCCGGCTGCACCTCACCGACCAGAAGGCTGGCCTGCGCGTGCTGCGCGAGGCGCTCGGGTGACGACGACCGGCAACCAGAGGGCCGAGTGGAGCAACCCGCTGCGGGACCCCGACGATCGTCGGCTTCCGCGAATCGCCGGTCCGTGCGGCCTGGTGCTCTTCGGCGTCACCGGCGACCTGTCCCGCAAGAAGGTGATGCCGGCGATCTACGACCTGGCCAACCGTGGTCTGCTGCCGCCGGGGTTCAGCCTCGTCGGGTATGCCCGGCGTGACTGGGCGCACCAGGACTTCGCGCAGATCGTGCACGACTCCGTGCGCGAGAACGCGCGCACCGAGTTCCGCGAGGAGGTCTGGCGCCAGCTCGCGGAGGGCTTCCGCTTCGTGCCCGGCGACTTCGGCGACGACGCGGACTTCGGCAAGCTGCGTCGCACCATCGAGGAGCTCGACGAGGTGCGCGGCACGGGTGGCAACCACGCCTTCTACCTGTCGATCCCGCCGAAGTTCTTCGGCCCGGTGATCGACCAGCTCGACGAGCACGGGCTGGCCGACGGTGGCGACTCCTCGTGGCGGCGAGTGGTGGTGGAGAAGCCGTTCGGGCACGACCTGGAGTCGGCGCGGGAGCTCAACGCGATCATCGACCGGGTGTTCCCGCCGGAGTCGGTGTTCCGGATCGACCACTACCTCGGCAAGGAGACGGTGCAGAACATCCTCGCGATGCGCTTCGCCAACAACCTCTTCGAGCCGATCTGGAACGCCAACTACGTCGACCACGTGCAGATCACCATGGCCGAGGACATCGGCATCGGTGGGCGCGCGGGCTACTACGACGGCATCGGCGCCGCGCGCGACGTGATCCAGAACCATCTGCTGCAGCTGATGGCGCTCGTGGCGATGGAGGAGCCCACGTCGTTCGACGCGGCCAGCCTGCGGATCGAGAAGCAGAAGGTGCTGTCGTCCGTCGTACTCCCCCGGCGGCTGGACCTCACCACCGCTCGCGGTCAGTACGCCGCCGGTTGGGCCGGCGGCGAGATGGTCAACGGCTACCTCGACGAGGAGGACATCAAGAAGACCTCGACCACCGAGACCTTCGCCGCCGTCCGGCTCGACGTGGAGACCCGCCGCTGGGCCGGGGTGCCGTTCTACCTGCGCACCGGCAAGCGGCTCGGGCGCCGGGTCACCGAGGTGGCCGTGGTGTTCAAGCGCGCCCCGCACCTGCCCTTCACGGCCACGGCCACCGAGGACCTCACCCACAACGCGATCGTGTTCCGGATCCAGCCCGACGAGGGCGCCACCATCCGGTTCGGCTCGAAGGTGCCCGGCAGCGCCATGGAGATCCGCGACGTGAACATGGACTTCGCCTATGGCGGCTCGTTCACGGAGGCGAGCCCCGAGGCCTACGAACGGCTCATCCTCGACGTCCTGCTCGGCGACCCGCCGCTGTTCCCGCAGCAGGACGAGGTCGAGCTGTCCTGGAAGATCCTCGACCCGATCCTGCAGCACTGGGCGAAGCAGGACGAGGCCGGGAAGTCGAAGCCGGAGCAGTACGAGTCCGGCAAGTGGGGGCCGCAGGCCTCGCACGACATGCTGGCCCGCGACGGCCGGGTCTGGAGGCGACCGTGATCGAACTGACCGACACCAACGCCGCCGGTATCGCCGCAGAACTGCTGAACGCCCGCAAGAAGGCCGGCTCGCCCGCGATGGGCATGGTGATGACGCTGATCATCGTCGTCGACGAGGACGCGGCCGATGACGCCATGGAGGCCGCGCGGGCCGCGTCGAAGGAGCATCCCGCCCGTGTCCTGGGGGTCATCCTGGGCGACGCGCGCGGTCATGCCGTCGTCAACGCCCAGGTCGGCACCGGCTCGGGATGGAGCGGCGAGACCGCGCTGATCCGGCTCAAGGGCGAGGTGGTCAAGCACCCGGAGTCGGTGGTGCTCCCGTTGCTCCTGCCCGACTCCCCCGTGGCCCTGTGGTGGCCGACGGACGCCGCGGAGGACCCTGCGGCAGACCCGCTCGGTGCCCTGGCCCAGCGGCGGATCACCGACTCCGCGGCAGTGAAGCGTGGCAAGACCAAGGCGATCCAGCGGCAGTGTGCGTCGTACGCCGCCGGGAACACGGACCTCGCCTGGACCCGGATCACCCCGTGGCGCGCCCTGCTCGCCGCGGCGCTCGACCAGCACCCGCAGAAGGTCACGTCGGCGTCGGTGACCGCCGAGAAGATCAGCCCGAGCGCCGAGCTGCTGGTGGCGTGGCTCAGCGAACGACTGCGCGTCGACGTCGAACGACACAGCTCCAAGGGCCCCGGCATCACCGAGGTCGTGCTCCGGACGAAGTCCGGCGACATCAGCATCAGCCGCGGCGACGGCAAGCTGGCGCGGTTCACCTCTCCGGGTCAGCCCGACCGGCCGGTCGCGCTGAAGCGGCGTGACGTCCCCGAGCTGCTGGCCGAGGAGCTGCGCAGGCTCGACGAGGACGACACCTACGCCACCGTCGCGAAACGACTCGTGAAGCTGGCCTCGCGATGAGCCCCCGCGTCGAGGTGCTGGCCGATGCGGCCGCGCTCGCGGAGCGGGTCGCCGGCGAGCTGGTGGCCAAGCTGGTCGCCGTGCAGGCGGAGGGGCGGGTGCCGTCGGTCGCGCTGACCGGCGGGACGATCGCCGAGGAGATCTACCGCAAGGTCGCCGCTCTCGAGTCGGGACCGGACGGCAGGTCGGTGGACTGGATGCTGGTGGACTTCTGGTGGGGCGACGAGCGTTACGTGCCGGCCGACTCCTCCGACCGCAACGACCGGGCGGTGGGCCTGTCGCTTCTCGACGTGGTGATGGTCGATCCGGCGCGGGTGCACGCCATGCCGGCGGCCGACGAGAGCCACGCCGAGGTGGAGGCGGCGGCGACGGCGTACGACGAGCTGGTGCGGACCCGGGAGCCCGGTGACTTCGACCTCGTGCTGCTGGGCGTGGGTCCCGACGGTCACGTGGCCTCGCTGTTCCCCGGCTTCCCGCAGCTCGACGTGGACGACCGGATCGCCCTCGCGGTGACCGACTCCCCCAAGCCGCCGCCCGAACGGATCACGCTCACCTTCGCCGCGCTCAACCAGACCCGCGAGGTGTGGTTCCTGGTCTCCGGCGACGGAAAGGCCGACGCCGTCGCCCGCGCCCTCGCCGACGAGGGATCCGTCCACGACACCCCCGCCCGCGGCATCACCGCCCCCAACCGCACCTGGTGGCTCGACCAGGCGGCCGCCGGCTCCCTCTAATTCCGCCGAGACGGGGATTCTGGTCGGCTGGAGTGCGCCGAGAGGGGGCATCTCTGGTGTGCGCTCGGAGTCGGTCGCCGAGTGGCGCAGTGTCTGGTCAGCCTGCTCGACCGTACGGCGTCCAGAGGGTCCTCGTTCGCGCCTGTCGGAAACCTGCCAGCCAGTCGCGGAAGCGGATCGGCGCCGCGGTCGATAGACATCCGTCCTTGGTGAAGACCTCGAAGATCCAGTGCCGCTCGGTCGCGCACCAAGTCCGCCGTCGCGCGTCGTATGCGCGGTCCTCGTCGCTGGTGTGGAGCTCCTCGCCGTCGTACTCGGCGGCGTAGAGGAGCTCGGGCAGCGCGATGTCGAGGCGGTAGATCGCGACGCCATCGTCGTCGTACACCCAGGTCTGGAGCTCGGGTCGCGGCAGGCCGGCGTCGTACCAGTTCAGGCGCAGGGCGGACTCCCCCGGCGACTCGGCGCGTCCGTCGCCCGAGCGGCGCCAGGGCCCGCAGCTGGCGGACGCCGCGGTAGCCCCGGAACCGGCCGATCTCCGTGATCAGCAGCTCGTGCGGGACACCGATGCGCAGGAAGCCGTCGATCGCGGCGAGGGCGTCGTACCTCCAGAGCAGCCGGCCCAGGTCGAGCGCGGTGCGCAGCGCCGTGGTGACGCGAACGTCCGCGCACGACGGTGACGTCGGTGGCCAGCAGCCCGCGCCGTCCCGAATCGACGCCCGGGCGATCGCATCCGGGTGTCGGTTGTGTGGAAGACGTTGATGCGGCGGAGGCGTCGTTCCGGAGCTCCGCGGCAGGAGGTCGACGCCGTGCAGCCAGGCGGCCGTCCGGTCCGTGACCACGGCGGCCTCGGGTACGACAAGTGCCAGCGCCTGCGCGCGGAGGTCCATGTCGTCGAGGGCCTGCGCGGCGACGTATACACCCTGAAGCATGCGTCGCACCAGACCACGGGCGACAAGCGTCCGAAGCGTCCGGCGTGACACACCCCAGCCCATGGGCTTGCGCCGCCGTGAACGGTGCAGTCGAGCGGCAGCGGTGCGCGAGCAGTGAGGAAGAGTTGATCGTTCGTCGAGCCACGTGTCGTCCATCGGGGCAGGATGCCGCCGACCGCGTGATCCATGCTGCGAGCATCCACAGGCAGCCGACACCGGACGACCAGAATCCCCCGGTCGAGCGACCTACACGGCGACCAGAATCCCCCGGTCAGCGGTCTACAGCGCGACCAGAATCCCCCGGTCGCGGAATTAGAAGATGACGTCGCCGGACTTGCGGCGGGCGCGGAGGGTGGCGATGGCCTCGTTGAGGATGTCCTTGGCCTCGGCGTCGGAGCGGCGCTCCTTCACGTAGGCGAGGTGGGTCTTGTAGGGCTCGATCTTCGGGGCCGGGGGCGGGTTGTCGCAGTCCAGGCTGGCCGGGAGTCCGCAGCGGGGGCAGTCCCAGGTGTCGGGCACCTGGGCCTCGACCGCGAACGCGATGATCGTGCGGTGCTCGTGGGAGCAGAAATAGGTGACGTTCTGGCGCGGGGCTGCTTCACCGCGCTCCGCCTCGCCCATGGGGCCTGCGCCGACACGGCTGCCCCGGATGGCGTTTCCTCCGCCTGCCACGGTTGGTCTCCTTCGAGATCGTTGAGGATCAGTTGCCGGTCTTGAGCAGCAGCCCGAGCCCGACCACGCACGCGAACCACACCAGCCCGATGCCGATGGTGATGCGGTCCAGGTTGCGCTCGGCCACGGACGATCCGCCGAGCCCGCTCGATACGCCACCACCGAACATGTCGGAGAGCCCGCCGCCGCGCCCCTTGTGGAGGAGAACCAGCAGGATCATCAGGAAGCTCGTGATGACGAGCAAGACCTCGAAGACGATAACCACGGGTGGGAGCCTAACTGATCAGGCGCGCGGATCAGAGAGCGGTCATCCGAGAACAGGCATGTCGTAGAAGCGGCAGATGCCCCCGAACTCGTCGACCTGGAGGCTGGCCCCGCCGACCAGACAGCCGTCGACGTCCGACTGCTGCATGATGCCCCCCACGTTGGCCGCCTTGACCGAACCGCCGTAGAGGATGCGGATGCCGGCCGCGGCGTCGTCGCCGGCCGTCTCGGCGATGCGCGACCGGATCGCGGCGCACACCTCTTGCGCGTCGTCGGGCGTGGCGACCTCGCCGGTCCCGATCGCCCAGACCGGCTCGTAGGCCACGACCAGCCCCGCGAGCTGCTCGGGGCTGAAGCCCGCGAGCGAGCCGTCGATCTGCGCCAGGGTGTACTCGACCTGCCCACCCTCCTTGCGTACGTCGAGCCCCTCGCCCACGCACACGATCGGGGTCATCTGCGGCCGCGAGCGCCTTGTGGGCCTTGGCGTTGACCAGGGCGTCGTCCTCGTGGTGGTGCTCGCGGCGCTCGGAGTGACCCACGACCACGTAGGAGCAGCCCAGCTTGGCCAGCATCGAGGCGGAGATCTCGCCGGTGTAGGCCCCGTCGTCGTGGACGGAGACGTCCTGCGCGCCGTACCTGATCTGGAGGCGGTCGCCGTCGACGAGCGTCTGCACGCTGCGCAGGTCGGTGTACGGCGGGACGACGACCACCTCGACCTTGCCGTAGTCGTGCTTCTTGTCCGACAGCGTCCAGGCCAGCTTCTGCACCAGGACGACGGCCTCCTGGTGGTTGAGGTTCATCTTCCAGTTGCCGGCCATCAGGGGCGTGCGTGGTGTCTTTGCCATGGAGTGGGTACTTCCGATCGGTTGGATGGGCAGTCGGGCTCAGGCGAGGACGTCGATGCCGGGAAGGGTCTTGCCCTCGAGGTACTCCAGGCTGGCTCCCCCACCCGTGGAGATGTGGCCGAAGGCCTGCTCGTCGAACCCCAGCTGGCGTACGGCGGCCGCGGAGTCACCACCCCCGACGACCGAGAGACCGTCGACCTCGGTGAGGGCCTGTGCGACCGCACGGGTGCCTTCGGCGAACGCCTCGAACTCGAAGACGCCCATCGGTCCGTTCCAGAACACGGTGCTGGCGCCCTTGACGGCCTCGGCGAACGCGGCTGCGGACTCCGGCCCGATGTCGAGCCCGATCTGGTCGTCGGGCATCGACCCGGCCGCCACGACGGTGGGCTTGGCGTCGGCACTGAACTCGGGCGCCACCACCACGTCGGTCGGCAGCACGATCTCGACCCCGCTGTCCTGGGAGCGCCGGAGGTAGTCCCGGCACGTCTCGACCTGGTCCTCCTCCAGCAGGCTCTTGCCGACTTCGTGGCCCTCGGCAGCGAGGAAGGTGAAGACCATGCCGCCACCGATGAGCAGCCGGTCGGCCTTGCCGAGCAGGTTGTCGATCACGGCGAGCTTGTCGCTGACCTTCGAACCGCCGAGCACGACCACGTAGGGACGGTCGGGGTCCTCGGTGAGCCTGCGCAGGACCTCGATCTCCGCGCGCACCAGGCCGCCCATCGTGTGCGGGAGCCGCTCGCGCGACGTCGTAGACGCTCGCCTGCTTGCGGTGTACGACGCCGAACCCGTCGCTCACGAAGGCATCCCCCAGCGCCGCCAGCTCGTCGGCGAACGCAGCACGCTCGGCGTCGTCCTTGCTGGTCTCCCCGGGGTTGAACCGGACGTTCTCGAGCAGGGCCACGTCGCCGTCGGACAGTCCGTCGACCGTCGATCGTGCCGACTCCCCCACCGTGTCGCTGGCGAAGTGCACCTTCGTCCCGAGCAGCTCGCCGAGACGGGAGGCCACCGGCTCGCAGCGAGTAGGCCGGGTCCGGGCGAGCCCTTCGGCCGCCCCAGGTGGGCCATCACGACGACCCGGGCACCCGCGTCGCTGAGCTCCTTCAGCGTCGGCACGCTGGCGCGGATGCGCCCGTCGTCGGTGATGCGCGAGCCGTCGAGCGGGACGTTCAGGTCCGAGCGGACCAGGACCCGCTTTCCGGCGACGTCTCCCAGTGCGCCGTACTCCCCCATCTCAGAGTGTGTCGCCGATGTGCGTGATCAGGTCGGCCAGGCGGTTGGAGTAGCCCCACTCGTTGTCGTACCAGCCGATGACCTTGACCTGGTTGCCGATCACCTTGGTCAGCGGTGCGTCGAAGATGCACGACGCCGGGTCGGTCACGATGTCGGAGGAGACCAGCGGGTCGGTGGAGTAGCGCAGGAAACGCCCGTCGGCGGCCTTCTCGATCGCCGCGTTGACCTCGTCGACCGAGGTCTCCCGGCCGGCCTCGAAGGTGAGGTCGGTGGCCGAGCCGGTCGGGACCGGGACGCGCACGGCGAAGCCGTCGAGCTTGCCCTTCAGCTCCGGGAGCACCAGGCCGATCGCCTTGGCCGCACCCGTCGAGGTGGGCACCAGGTTGAGGGCGGCCGCGCGGGCACGGCGGGGGTCCTTGTGGATGTTGTCCTGCAGGTTCTGGTCGGCGGTGTAGGCGTGGATGGTGGTCATCAGGCCCTTGACGATGCCGAACTCGTCGTTGAGCGCCTTGGCCATCGGCGCCAGGCAGTTGGTGGTGCACGAGGCGTTGGAGATGACGGTGTGCTGCTCAGGGTCGTAGTCCTCGTGGTTCACGCCCATGACGACGGTGATGTCCTCGTTGGACGCGGGCGCGGAGATGATCACCTTCTTGGCGCCGCCGTCGATGTGGGCGCGCGCCTTGGCGGCGTCGGTGAAGAAGCCGGTCGACTCGACGACGACGTCGGCACCGAGGTCGCCCCACTTCAGGGCGGCCGGGTCGCGCTCGGCGAACGCGGTGATCTCCTGGTCGCCCACCTTGATGGAGGTGTCCGTGGAGGTCACGTCGGCGTCGAGGCGGCCGAGGATGGAGTCGAACTTCAGCAGGTGGGCGAGGGACTTGTTGTCGGTGAGGTCGTTGACACCGACGATCTCGATGTCGGCGCCAGAGGCTCGCACGGCGCGGAAGAAGTTGCGGCCGATGCGGCCGAAGCCGTTGATACCAACGCGGACAGTCACAGCAGTACTCCTGGTCAGAGGATGGGGCTCGTCCCAGCGACCCTATCGCGGTGCCGGAGGGCTCCAACCGGCCGCGTCCGGCGTACGTGCGAGTAACAGAAACGGGCACGCCGAGGGTGTACAAGGCCCCCGCAGGACCGGATCGCTCAGGCTTCCTCGGCCAGCATCTCCGGGGTCAGCGACGACTCCGTGTCGGGTACGCCGAGCTCCTCGGCGCGCTTGTCGGCCATGGCCAGCAGCCGCCGGATCCGGCCGGCGATCGCGTCCTTGGTCAGCACGGGCTCGCTGAGCTGGCCGAGCTCCTCGAGGGAGGCCTGCTTGTGCTCGAGCCGGAGCCGACCGGCCTGGCCGAGGTGGTCGGGGATCTCCTCGCCGAGGATCTCCAGGGCCCGCTCGACGCGGGCGCCCGGCGGCGACCGCGGCACGGGCGGAGCGGCGCAGGTTGGCGTCGTCGAAGTTGGCCAGCCGGTTGGCGGTGGCGCGGACCTCGCGCCGCATCCGGCGCTCCTCCCAGGCGAGGAGGGACTCGTGGGCGCCCAGCCGGGTCAGCAGCTGGCCGATCGCGTCGCCGTCGCGGATCACGACCCGGTCGACGCCGCGGACCTCGCGGGCCTTGGCGGAGATGCCGAGCCGGCGGGCCGACCCGACCAGGGCGAGGGCGGCCTCCGGCCCGGGGCAGGTGACCTCGAGCGAGCTGGACCGCCCGGGCTCGGTGAGCGAGCCATGGGCCAGGAAGGCGCCGCGCCAGGCGGCGACGGCGTCGCAGCCGGAGCCGTTGACGACGACCGGCGGCAGGCCGCGCACCGGGCGGTTGCGCTGGTCGATCAGACCCGTCTGGCGGGCCAGCGACTCGCCCTCGCGGGAGACCCGGACGATGTAGCGCGAGCCACGACGGATCCCGCTGCCCTTGAGCAGCACGACCTCGGGGTGGTGGCCGAAGACCTCGGCGATGTCCTTGCGCATCCGCCGGGCGGCGGCACCGGTGTCCAGCTCGGCCTCGACGACGATGCCGCCGTTGACGAGGTGGAGGGCGTCGGCGAACCGGAGCATCGAGGAGACCTCGGCCTTGCGGCAACAGGTCTTCGTCACATTCGTACTGGCCAGTTCTGCCTTCACCTGTGCCGTCATCGCCATGTCGTCACCTTAGTTCGCATCGAAGAGCCGCGCATAAGCGGAGCCAAGTTTTTGCGGATCGTGGACGCCGGGCTGGTCCGCGGCGAGATCGGCGGTCTCCAGTCGGGCTCCGAGGGCCTCGACCCTGGTCCGGAGACGTTCGCCGTCGTGGACCGCGCTCGGGTCGACGAGGACCGTGTGGACCCGCAGGTCGGGGGCGTGCCGGAGCAGCACGTCGAGGTGGTCGGCGAGGTCGTAGCCCCGGGTCTCGTCGGCGTGCGGCTCGAGGTTCATCGAGACGACCACCTTGCCCGGCGTACGGCAGAGCGCGTCGCGCAGGTCGGAGACGAGCAGGTGCGGGATCACGCTGGTGTACCAGGACCCCGGCCCGAGCACGACCCAGTCGGCCTCGCCGATGGCCTCGAGGGCCTCGGGGCACGCCCGGGCGTCGCGCGGATCCAGGGAGACCGAGAGCACCTCGCCGGGAGTGGTCGCCACCTCGACCTGGCCACGGACCGTCGCCACCTCGTCAGGGTCCGCGCCCGCTCCCCTGACCTCGGCGGTGATGTCGAGCGGGCTCAGCGCCATCGGCAGCACCCGGCCGCGGGCGCCGAGGAGGCCGGCCACCCAGTCCAGACCGTCCACGTGGTCGTGCAGGAGCTCCCACAGGGTGACGATCAGCAGGTTGCCCATCGAGTGGCCGTGCATGTCGCCCTCGGAGGCGAACCGGTGCTGGAGCACCCGTGCCCAGGTCTGCCCCCAGCGGTCGTCACCGCAGAGAGCGGCCAGGGCCATCCGCAGGTCCCCAGGAGGAAGCACCCCGAACTCGTCGCGCAGCCGGCCCGAGGAGCCGCCGTTGTCCGCCACCGTGACCACGGCGGTCAGGTCGGTGGTGACGCCGCGCAGGGCGGTCAGCGACACCGCCAGGCCGTGGCCGCCGCCGAGGGCGACGACGGACGGCTCCGTGGACCAGCGCACCCGGGGCTACTCCCGTCCCAGGTCGCGATGCGTGGCCTCGGCCTCGAGCCCGGCCTGGCGCAACCGCGCGACGATCTCCTCCGACATCGCCACGCTGCGGTGCTTGCCGCCGGTGCAGCCGATGGCCACCGTCATGAACCGCTTTCCCTCGCGCAGGTAGCCGGCGCCCACGGTCTCGATCACGGGCAGGTAGCGCTCCAGGAACTCCTGGGCGTCCGCCCGGTCCCTGACGTACGCCGCCACGTCGGCGTCCTTGCCGGTGCGATGACGCAGCTCGGGCACCCAGTGCGGGTTGGGCAGGAACCTCATGTCGGCCATCAGGTCGGCGTCGACCGGGACGCCGTACTTGAACCCGAAGCTGACGACCGTGATCCGGAGCTTCACGGCCTCGGGCGTGCCGAACGCCTTGGCGACCTTCTCCTTGAGCTGGTGGACGTTGAGCGAGGTCGTGTCGATGACCAGGTCGGCGTCGCCGCGCAGGCTGGCCATCACCACGCGCTCCTGCGGCGATGCCCTCGAGCAGCCGCCCGGAACCCTGGAGCGGGTGCGGGCGCCGGGCTGCCTCCTGGCGCCGCACCAGGATGTCGTCGTCGGCCTCGAGGTAGAGCAGCGTGGTGCGCCGGGTCGGGAACTTCGCCGCGAGCTGGGCTCGCAGCGCGTCGAAGAACACCCCGGCCCGGACGTCCACGACGGCTGCCACGGGCTGCGTCACGCCCTGCTTCTCGTCCACCAGGTTGACCACGTCACCGACGAGCTCGGGCGGGAGGTTGTCGACGACGAAGTAGCCGAGGTCCTCGAGCTCCTTGGCAGCCGTGCTGCGCCCGGCACCGGTCATGCCGGTGACGACGACGAGCTCCCCCTGGCCCTGCCCGAGAGTGGCAGGGTCGCTGTCGAAGGCCATTCAGTGCTCCTGGATCTCGCCGGTGGCGGTGTTGACGGAGGTCGGCCTCGGCTGGGTCGCGACCGCCTCCGCGATCGCCGTGGCGGTCCGGGTACCGATCCCGGGCACCTGGGCGATCTCGTCGATGGTGGCAGCCCGGAGCTTCTTCAGGGACCCGAAATGCTTGATCAGGGTCTTGCGGCGCACCTCGCCGAGCCCGGGGACGTCGTCGAGCAGGCTCTCCACCATCGTCTTCGACCGGCGGGAGCGGTGATGGGTGATCGCGAAGCGGTGGGCCTCGTCGCGGATCCGTTGCAACAGGTAGAGGCCCTCGCTGGAGCGGGGCAGGATCACCGGGTCAGCCTGGTCCGGGCACCCACACCTCCTCGAGCCGCTTGGCCAGGCCGCACAGCGGCACGTCGTCGATGCCGAGCTCGTCGAGGGCGCGCTGGGCGGCTGCGACCTGCGGCGGTCCGCCGTCGACCACGACCAGGCCGGGGGTGTAGGCGAACTTCCGCGGACGCCCGGTCTCGGGGTCGACGAGCATCGGGCCGCGGTCGTCGGGGTCGACCTCTCCCCCGCTGAGGTCCGGGGCGTCCAGCCGCTCGTCGAGCAGGCGCCGGAACCGGCGCGAGATCACCTCGTGCATCGAGGCGACGTCGTTCTGGCCCTCGACCCCGCGGATCACGAAGCGGCGGTACTCGCTCTTGCGCGCGAGACCGTCCTCGAAGACCACCATCGAGGCCACCACCTCGGTGCCCTGGAGGTTGGAGATGTCGTAGCACTCGATCCGCAGCGGCGCTGACGGCAGGTCGAGGGCTTCCTGGATCTCCTCCAGCGCCTGGCTGCGCACGGTGAGGTCGCTGGCGCGTTTCGTCTTGTGCAGCGCGAGGGACTGGGAGGCGTTCTGGGCGACGGTCTCCTGGAGGGATCGCTTGTCGCCTCGCTGGGGGACGCGGATGGAGACCCTGCTCCCCCGGCTCTCGGAGAGCAGCTGCTCGAAGGTGTCGGCGTCCTCGGGCATGGCCGGCACGAGGATCTCGCGCGGGATGGCGTCGCCCTCCTCCCCGGCGTAGAGCTGGAGCAGGAACTCGCCGACCAGACCGCCCGTGTCGAGGTCCTCCACCCGGTCGGCCACCCAGCCACGCTGCCCGCGAATGCGTCCGGCGCGGACGTGGAAGATCTGCACGGCGACCTCGAGCGGGTCCTCGGCCAGCGCGATCACGTCCGCATCGGTGCCGTCGCCGAACACGACCGCCTGCTTCTCCAGCGCCTTGTGCAGCGCCCCGAGGTCGTCCCGCAGGCGCGCTGCCTTCTCGTAGTCCTGGGCCTCGGAGGCGGCGTACATCTCCCGCTGGATCCGCTTGACGAACGCGTCGGTGCGCCCGCCCATGAAGTCGGCGAAGTCCTCGGCGATCCGGCGGTGCTCCTCGGCGTCGACCCGGCCGACGCACGGGGCCGAGCACTTGTCGATGTAGCCGAGCAGGCACGGCCGCCCGATCTGGCCCGAGCGCTTGAAGACCCCGTTGCTGCACGAGCGCATCGGGAAGACGCGCAGGAGGGTGTCCACGGTGTCCCGGATGGCCCACGCGTGGCTGTAGGGCCCGTAGTACTTCACGCCCTTCTTCTTGGCGCCGCGTCCGACCATCACGCGCGGGAACTCCTCGTTCATCGTGATGGCGAGCCAGGGGTAGGACTTGTCGTCGCGGTACTTGACGTTGAACCGCGGATCGAACTCCTTGATCCAGGAGTACTCCAGCTGGAGTGCCTCGACCTCGGTCGCGACCACGGTCCACTCGACCGAGGCCGCGGTCGTCACCATGGTGGCCGTGCGCGCATGCAGGTTGGCCACGTCCTGGAAGTACGACGACAACCGCGCCCGGAGGCTCTTGGCCTTGCCGACGTAGACGACGCGCCCGTCCTGGTCGCGGAAGCGGTAGACGCCCGGCTGGGTAGGGATCGACCCGGTTCTCGGACGGTACGTCGAGGGGTCGGCCACGTGGCCAACCCTACGAGGACGGTGTGTCAGGATCCGGCGGGGCGCCGACTGACGATGGCCTCCGGTCCGAGGGTGCGCTGGACCAGACTCTGCGCCACCTCGCTGATCTTCAGGTTCCGGCTGCGGGAGTAGGTGCGCAACGAGTCGAATGCCGTCTCCATGTCCACAGCACCGAACTCGGCCAGGACACCCTTGGCCTGCTCGATGGCGACTCGGGAGGTCAGCGCCTGCTGCAGCTGTTCTGCCTCCAGGGAGGCGCGCTGGGTGGACCGTTGCTGGAGGATGCCGATGGTGGCCATGTCCGCCAGGGACTGTCCGACGGCGAGGTCGTCGTCCGTCAGGCGGGCGCGTCTGCCGAACAGGTTGAGCGCGCCGATGGTCTCTCGGCGCAGGCGCAAGGGCAGCGCGTGGACGGCCTCGAACCCGAGGCTCAGGCCCACCTCCGAGAACCGCGGCCAGCGTTGCCCCTCGGAGGCCAGGTCATCCACCGAGATGGGGGTCCCGGAGTGGATGCACTCAAGGCATGGACCACCCTCGCTGCTCTGGAGCTGGAAGAGCTCGAGCAGGCGCGTGGACTCGCTGGTCGAGGCGAGCAGCTGCGGTTCCTGACGCTCGTCGAGGAGCAGCAGACCAGCCTGCTCGACCGGCAGCAGCTCGACGATGGCATGCACGAGCTGGTCGAGCAGGTCGACGACGTCGTAGTCGTCGACGAGCGTGTCGGCGAGGGCCACGAACCGCTCCGCCAGCAGGGCATCGCGGTGGCCCGATCTCTCTTCATTCATGCATGGACCCCTTCCCGAGTCGTCTGCGTCGTTCGACGACCGCGCTCGCCAGCACGCCCAGGCTCGTTGCCTCGGCGAAGGCCGTGGCACGCAGCACGGCCATGGCTTCGTCGATCGTCACGTCCAGCTGCACCATGACCATGCCGGCGGCCTGGTGGACGAGCGCGGTGCTCGTCATGATCCTGCCAGTGGGGGACCCGTCGGCTGCGTACTCCGAGGCCGCGGCCCACATCTGATGATCGAGGAGCGCCCGCGCGATCTCCTCGACGGCGTCCAGTGCCAAGCCCCAGGTGCTGGGTGCTCAGAGCCCCGGGTTCGTGGCGGTAGAGACCGAGCGTGCCTATCGACACCGCGCTCACCCTGATCGGGAACGCGAACAGGGCCGACACGTCCAGGGCGCGGGCCTCCGGCGTGAAGAAGGGCCACCGGCCGTTGCCCAGGTGTGGATCGGTGATGTCGGCGACCAGGACGGGTGAGAGCGCGCTCTCGGCGTCGACGTACGGACCTTCGCCCAGTCCCATCTGGGCTTCCTCCAAAGTGGCAGCGAGCGTGTCGGTGGCGCTCAGCACGACCCGGGAAGCCGGAGCGGAGACAAGGGCGACGGAGCCACCGTCAACGCTGGTGGCCCGTACGCTTGCCTCGCACACGCGTCCCATGCGAACCCCGACTGAGCCTCCTGTGCCGTTCGACGTCATCGACGAACCTGCTCCCCGGCGTCATCGCGCCACTACGTTTTCCGAGACGGTCGACCTGCGGTGCCGACGCGCGAGGACCATGAGTCCGACCATACCCCTCGCCTGCTCTGGTGCCTCCCTGACGCGGCGTGCTGTAATGAGCACGAGGCAGGGATTCGCCCCGATTGTTCGGCGCGACCTGCACTCGCGCTACGCAGTCCAGACCCCGCTGCATGTCCATCGACATCGATGCATGCCAGTGGAAGGGGTCCGGCCCTCTTGATCGACGTCCCCCCGCAAGGCCCGGGAGGCACCCCGCTGCCGCCCGACCCTGTGTCCGCTGACCCGACCGGTGCCGCCGACCGGGTTCAGTCCTCCGCGATCTGTCCGGAGCATCCCGTTCGTGGACGTGCACGCCGGCCAGTACGCCCACGCGACCCGCGAGGGCATGGCCTCGGGATGGGTGACCAACGGGCCGGAGGTCGCTGCGTTCGAGAGGGAGTTCGCGGCCCAGGTGGGGGCGCCATCCGGAGTTGCCGTCTCGTCCGGCGGCGCTGCCCTGGAGCTGGCGTTGGTGTCGTTGGCGCTGCCATGGGGGTCCCGGGTCCTCGTGTCGGCCCTCGGATCGCACGGCGTTGCCCAGGCCATCGTGCAGGCTGGTCTCTGTCCGGTGCTGATGGACGTCTCGTCCACGACCGGCATGCCGACGCCGGCGATCGTGGCCCAGAGCCGCCCGGCGCGCCGCGCTCGGTGATCATCCGGCGCAGGCCATGGTGGTCACCCACCCGTCCGGGGACCCTGCGGACGTCGCGGCCCTGGCGGAGGCTGCCGGTCTCCCCTCCGAGCTGGTGGTGGAGGACGCCTCCGAGGCGCTCGGCAGCAGCCTGGGTGCGTGGCACGTGGGCGCCGGGGGGATCGCCTGTTTCAGCTTCTACTGGTCGGCCAACCTCCCGGTCGGGCAGGGCGGGATGGTCACGACCGAGTACCCCGACGTCGTGGAACGCGTCCGGACGTCCAGGAAGCGCGGGGCGACCCAACGGACCTGGCGACCCCATCTGAACGGGTACCCGCAGTCGCACGGCCTGCGCGACGGTGGCCTCGATGCGAGCCTCACCGATCTGAGCGCGGCGATCGGGCGGTCCCAGCTGGCGCACCTGGGGTCGTGGCAGCAGCGACGCGACCTCCTCGCCGAGCGGTACGACGACCGGTTGGCCGACATCCCGGGCGTGGCGCTTCCACACCGACCCTCGTCCGGGACCGGTCAGCACGCCTGGCACCACTACCCGCTGCGGATCGAGCACCCGACCGTTCAGCGGGATGCCGTCGACCGCGCCCTCAGCGAGGCCGGCATCGGCACGGCCCAGCGCCTGGTACCGCTCCACCGGGTGGGCTACGTCCGGGACCAGTGTGAGGCGCCGATCGACGACCTGCCCGGCGCAGACCGTGTCGCGGAGCAGACCGTGTCGCTGCCCGTCCATCCCCGGGTGCCGGACGACGCCGCCGACCGAGTCGGTGATGTGCTCAGACGGATGCTGGACGGCCATCCGGAGGTACTCCAGGGGACCAGTTGAGCGTCGCCACCGGCGTGCCGGAACCACGCAGACGGGGGGTTTCGTGGAACGGCACGCCGGTGGCGCGGATGTGACGGGCTCACAGGAGCGTCAGGAGACGCTCAGCTCACCACCGTCGACCGTGACCTTCAGCGGCTCGAGCGCCTTCTTCGCGGGGCCGTCGACCACGGAACCGTCGTCGATCGAGTACTTGCTGCCGTGGCAGTTGCACTCGATGTCCTTGCCCTTGATCTCCGCGACGACGCAGCCCTGGTGGGTGCAGATGGCGCTGAACGCCTTGAAGTCGCCCTCGGTCGGCTGGGTGACCACGACCTTGTCGGCCTCGAAGATCTTGCCGCTGCCCACGGGGACCTCCGAGGTCTGGCCGACCGGGCCCGTGGTCGGTGTGCCGCCGGAACCCTCCTCGTCCGAGCCGCACGCAGCGACCAGGGGCACGCCCACGCCGAGCCCGACGAGTCCGCCGACCACCGCGCGACGCGAGGCACTTCCATCGTTGTCCGACATCCCTGTCTCCCCATCCAGCAGCCGTTGTGGTGCCGCCCAAGGTAGCGCTTGCCTGTTCAACCTTCTGGTGTCCAAAGGTCCTACGACCCCCGAAAAGCGGTGGTCACGCGAGGGCTCAGCGGGTCAGCAGCGGCTTCAGGAACTCGCCGGTGTAGCTCGACTCGTGGGCCGCGACGTCCTCCGGCGTGCCGGTGGCCACCACGGTGCCACCGCGGTTGCCGCCCGCGGGACCCATGTCGACGATCCAGTCGGAGGTCTTGATCACGTCGAGGTTGTGCTCGATCACCAGCACGGTGTTGCCCTTGTCGACCAGGCTGGAGAGCACGCCGAGAAGCTTGCGGATGTCCTCGAAGTGCAGCCCCGTCGTCGGCTCGTCGAGCACGTAGACCGTGCTCCCGGTCGAGCGCTTCTGCAGCTCGCTGGCGAGCTTCACCCGCTGGGCCTCGCCGCCTGACAGGGTGGTGGCCGGCTGCCCGAGCCGGACGTAGCCCAGGCCGACCTCCACCAGCGTGGTCAGGTGTCGGGAGATGGCCGGGATCGCGGCGAAGAAGTCGACGGCCTCCTCGATCGGCATGTCGAGGACGTCGGCGATGGTCTTGCCCTTGTAGTGCACCTCGAGGGTCTCGCGGTTGTAGCGCGCGCCGTGGCAGACCTCGCACGGGACGTAGACGTCCGGCAGGAAGTTCATCTCGATCTTGATCGTGCCGTCGCCGGAGCAGGCCTCGCAGCGGCCGCCCTTGACGTTGAAGGAGAACCGGCCCTGCAGGTAGCCGCGCATCTTCGCCTCGGGGGTCGAGGCGAACAGCTTGCGGACGTGGTCGAAGACGCCGGTGTACGTCGCCGGGTTGGACCGAGGGGTCCGGCCGATCGGCGACTGGTCGACGTGGATCACCTTGTCGACGTTCTCGACGCCGCTGATCTTGCGGTGCCGGCCGGGGACGGTGCGGGCGTTGTAGATCTGCTTGGCCAGGGCGGTGTAGAGGATGTCGTTGACCAGGGTCGACTTGCCGGACCCGGACACGCCCGTGACCGCGACGAAGCATCCCAGCGGGAACGAGACGTCGATGTCCTTGAGGTTGTTCTCGCGGGCCCCGTGCACGGTCAGCTCCCGACCCGGCGTCGGCGGGCGGCGTACGGCGGGAACCGGGATGCGCTTGCGGCCGGAGAGGTAGAGGCCGGTCTCCGAGTCGCGGTGCTTGAGCAGCTGCTTGACCGTGCCGGAGTGGACGACCTGGCCACCGTGCTCGCCGGCCCCGGGCCCGATGTCGACGACCCAGTCGGCGGTCTTGATGGTGTCCTCGTCGTGCTCGACCACGATCAGGGTGTTGCCGAGGTCCTTGAGCCGGACCAGCGTCTGGATCAGGCGGTGGTTGTCGCGCTGGTGCAGGCCGATGCTCGGCTCGTCGAGGACGTAGAGCACGCCGACGAGGCCGGCGCCGATCTGGGTGGCCAGGCGGATCCGCTGGGCCTCACCGCCGGACAGCGTGCCGGAGGGCCGGTCGAGGGAGAGGTAGTCGAGACCGACGTCGAGCAGGAATCGCAGCCGTTCCTGGATCTCCTTGAGCACCCGCTCGGCGATCTGGCGTTCGCGGTGGCTCAGCTCGAGGTCGTTGAGGTAGTCGGCGGCCTCGTTGATCGGCAGGGCGCACACCTCGGAGATGTTCTTGCCGCCCTTCTCCCTGTCACCGAGCGTGACCGCCATCGACACCGGCTTGAGCCGGCTGCCCAGGCAGGCGGGGCACGGGACCTCGCGCATGAAGCCCTCGAAGCGCTCGCGGCTGGTGTCGCTCTCGGCCTCGCGGTGCCGCCGCTCGATGTAGGGGCGGACGCCCTCGAAGTTGGTGTAGTAGGAGCGGCGCCGGCCATAGCGGTTGGTGTGCTGGACGTGCACCTTCGTGGGGTGGCCCTCGAGGATCGCCCTGCGGCCCTTCTCGGGCAGGTCGTCCCACGGGGTGTCGAGGTCGAAGCCGAGCTCCTCGCCCAGCGCGCCGAGCAGACGGGTGAAGTAGTCGCTGACGTGGGCGCCGGACCAGGGCCCGATGACTCCCTCGCCGAGGGTGCCCTGGGGGTCGGAGACCACCAGCTCGGGGTCGACCTCCATCCGGGTGCCGAGTCCGTGGCACTCCTGGCAGGCCCCGAAGGGTGAGTTGAAGGAGAACGACCTCGGCTCGAGGTCGTCGGTCTCGATGTCGTGGTCGTTGGGGCACGACATCCGCTCGGAGAACTTCATCTCCTTGTGTGGGTCCTTGGGGCCGGCGTCGACGAGGTCGAACACGACGAGTCCCGAGGCGAGGCCCAGAGCAGTCTCGACGGAGTCGGTCAGCCGGCGCTTGGACGACGGCTTGGCAGCGAGGCGGTCGACGACCACCTCGATGGTGTGCTTCTTCTGCTTCGCGAGCTGCGGCGGGTCGGAGAGCTGCACCGTCTCCCCGTTGACGCGGGCCCGGCTGAAGCCCTGGGACTGGAGGCTGCGGAAGAGCTCGACGTATTCCCCCTTGCGACCCCGGATCACCGGCGCGAGCACCTGGAAGCGGGTGCCCTCCTCCATCTGGAGCACCCGGTCGACGATCTGCTGGGGTGTCTGTCGCTCGATCGGGGATCCGCAGGCGGGGCAGTGCGGGCGGCCCGCGCGGGCGTAGAGCAGGCGCAGGTAGTCGTAGACCTCGGTGATCGTGCCCACGGTCGACCGCGGGTTCTTGGACGTGGACTTCTGGTCGATCGAGACAGCGGGGCTCAGGCCCTCGATGAAGTCGACGTCGGGCTTGTCCATCTGGCCCAGGAACTGCCGGGCGTACGCCGACAGCGACTCGACGTAGCGGCGCTGGCCCTCCGCGAAGATCGTGTCGAAGGCCAGGCTGGACTTGCCCGAGCCGGAGAGGCCGGTGAACACGATCAGTGAGTCGCGGGGCAGGTCGAGGGAGACGTCCTTGAGGTTGTGCTCACGCGCGCCCCTGATGACGAGCTGATCAGCCACGAATGAGACCCCTACCCCGTGTGTCGACCTGTGTGTGAACCTGTTCGAACAAGTGTTCGCCATCCTATCGGATCCGGCAAGCCTGCCACGCGGACGACCACCGGCTCGTTGGAGCCCGGGACCCTCCCGGCCTCTACGCTGGGTGCCCATGTCTTCCAACGCGTCACCCAGCAGCGGCGCCATCGACCGGGCAGCGGGCCCGGCGGTGGCCGTGAGCGCCATCCCGGCAGTCCTGGCAGCCCTGGCCGGACGCCGCCGAAGCGCCCTGTCTCTGCTCGCCCTGCCCGCCGGGGTGACGGCGTTCTTCCGCGATCCAGACCGTACGCCGGACCACCGACAAGTCGACAGCGATCTCATCCTGGCCCCGGCCGACGGCCGGGTGATGTACGCCGGGCCGGCCCAGGACGAGGTCGCTCCCCTGGGCGAGTGGCAGCAGGTCAGCATCTTCTTGTCGGTCTTCGACGTCCACATCAACCGCACGCCGTACGGCGGGACCGTGGAGGAGGTCACCTACCGGCCCGGGAAGTGGCACGCCGCCTACCGCTTCGAGAGCGCCACCGAGAACGAGCGCAGCGAGATCACCGTGAGCGACACCGTCGACGGTGAGGTACGCCGGGTCGTGTTCCGCCAGATCGTCGGCCTGGTCGCGCGGCGCGTCGTCACCCGCGTGCAGAAGGGCGACGTGCTCCGGACGGGGCAGCGCATCGGCCTGATGAAGTTCGGGTCGCGGATGGACGTGTTCGTCCCGCTGCACGTCGAGCTGACCTCCGCCGTCGGCGACCGCACCGTCGCGGGTGAGACCGTGATCGGCCGGTGGCCCTCCCCTGCATCCAGCCCAGGGATTGCGAGCTCCCGCTGAGTCCCTCGACCGAGAAGTCCGGCCGCCGGCTGCTCGACCGCTGGCGGCTGAGGTCGCCGTCCGGTGCGGCGGTCGTCTCGCTGCGGCAGCTCGGCCCGCGGGAGCGCCTGCGCGTCACCGCGCCGAGCATGTTCACGACCGGCAACATGGCGTGCGGCTTCTCGGCCATCCTGCTGGCCTTCGACGACCGGTTCGCATGGGCCGCCGCGCTCCTCGCGGGGTCGATCTTCCTGGACATCGCCGATGGCGCCGTCGCCCGCCTGGTCGGGGCGACCTCGCCGTTCGGCATCCAGCTCGACTCGCTCGCGGACCTCGTGTCGTTCGGGCTGGCCCCGGCGGTGCTGGTGCACACCTGGGCGCTGCCCGAGAACCCGGTGCTCGCGTGGCTGGCGGCGTTCCTCTGGCTCGCCTGCGCGGCCTTCCGGCTGGCGCGGTTCAACGTCACGGTGGACCCGCTGGCGGACAAGAAGTACTTCGTCGGCCTGCCCTCCCCCGGCGCCACGCTCGTCGTGATCGCGACGATCCTGGCGCTGCGCACCCCCGAGCACGGCCCCGGCATGCTCGTGCCGGTCGGGGTCAGCATCGTCCCCGCACTGCTCATGGTGAGCAGCGTCCGCTTCCGGTCGTTCCGAGGGCTGCTGTCGCCGAGGACGAGCCAGGCCCGCGCCACGACCGCGTTGCTGGCAGCGGCCCTGGTGGTCGGCCTGGTGCTGGACCCGGCCGCGACCGGGCTCGTGGTCGCGTGCAGCTACCTGCTCACCGCGCCGCTGGGGGTGGTCACCGCGCCGCTGCGGGCGAAGGTCTTCGGCGCGCAGGCGGTGGCCCCACCGCGGCGCCGGATGCAGTCGGTGTTCCTCCCGGCAACAGCCGAGGAGGACTGAGTGGCGGATGGCCTGCGCGGGTCATCTGCGGTACTGATAGGCCATGGACAAGGCTCGGGACGATTCTCGTGGTGACACCGGCCGGGGCTGGGACCCTGGTGACCTGTCCGGCCTCGAGGTCTCCGCGGTCGCCCTCAACCGCACGGTGGACGCGTTGTCCGCCGACGACCTCGCAGCGCCCTCGCTGCTCCCGGGATGGAGCCGCGCCCACGTGGTGGCCCACCTGGCCCTGAACGGGTACGCCCTGGCGGCCGTCGCGGACGGCGTCGCGCGTGGAGACACGGTGGCGATGTACGAGTCCGACGAGCAGCGTGACGAGGACATCGACGGGCTCGCCCAGTCAGACAGCGCGGACCTGCGGGAGCGGCTGCTCGCCTCGACCACCGCGTTCAACGACGCCGTGGCGGAGGTGGAGCCGGACCGATGGGACGGCGTCTACACCCGGACGCCGGGAGGCCCTTCGTGGCCGGCCGCCACCATCGTCGCGACGCGGCGGCGCGAGGTGGAGATCCACCACGTGGACCTGGGCGCGGAGTACAGCCGGCAGGACTGGCCGGCCGACTTCGTCGCCGAGCTCCTCGACGTGGTCTCCGTCGACCAGGCGGACTCCGGACCCTTCCAGGTGCGCGCGACCGACCTCGGCCGGGACTGGAGCGTCGGTGGCGCCGGCGGTCCCACGGTCATGGGCACCGGAGCCGACCTCGGCTGGTGGCTGACCGGGCGCGGCGACGGCGAAGGCCTCACGTGCGAGGCCGGTGACCTGCCGCGCCTGGGGCCCTGGCGGCGCGCGTCAGGCACGCCCCTTTCCTAGACTCGGCACCATGGCAGCCAGCATCGGTGACAGCGGTCCCTACTCCGGAGAGGTGTCCCCCGGCGGCCCTCCCGACACCCGCGAGCTGGCCGGGCTGATCATCACCAAGGTCGCGGTCGACGAGAAGATGTCCAACAACTGCTACGTGCTTCGGTGTCGCGCCACCGACGAGCAGGTGCTCATCGACGCAGCGGCCGAACCCGACCTGCTGCGCGGGCTGGTCGGGTCCTCGGGGCTCAGCAAGGTCATCACCACCCACCAGCACTGGGACCACCATCGTGCGCTCGCGGACGTCGTCGCGGCGACCGGAGCCGTCGTCGTGGCCGGCACCGACGATGCCGCCGCGATCACCGAGCAGACCGGCGTCGACGTCGACGACGAGGTCGAGCAGGGCGACACCGTCGAGTTCGGCCACATCCGGCTCGACGTCATCCACCTCGTCGGCCACACCCCCGGCTCGATCGCGTTGTTGTACGACGACCCCGAGGGCACCCCTCACCTCTGGACCGGCGACAGCCTCTTCCCGGGCGGGGTCGGCAACACCTTCGGCGACAAGCAGGCCTTCGAGACACTCATCGACCAGGTCAGCACCAAGGTGTTCGACCGCCTGCCCGACGAGACGTGGTTCTACCCGGGTCACGGCGACGACTCGGTCCTCGGCAACGAGCGGCCCCACCTCGAGGAGTGGCGCGACCGGGGCTGGTGAAGACCGGCCTTGCCTCGTCTCTCCACAGGGGAACAGACTGCTGACGAAGGGTCTCCGGACGTTCGTGGCGAGGAGGTCTGTTCCGTGGGTGGTGCGCGCCGAGCGGCGACGTTCGCAGTCTCATCAGTCATGTGCCTGGTGCCGCTCGCGGCCTGCGCCGACGAGCAGGCACGGACGTCGGGCGAGGAGGAGCGCGTCTCCGAGCTGGTCAGTGCCATCAACCGCCAGCTCGACCTGCGACCGGGTCACGAGAACATCAGGGCGCTCCTGGTCCTCGTGGAGGGCAAGAAGCTGATCGAGCGCTACGACGACTCGCCGGCCGACCGACACTGGGACATCGGATGGTGCACCACGGCCGTGGTCACCACCTTGATCGGCATCGCCATCGACGAAGGCCGCATCCCCGGTCTCGACGCGACCCTGGGCGACCTGTTGCCCGACCACGCGGACGCCATGCGTCCGGCGGTGGCGAGGCTGACCCTGCGCGACGTACTCACCATGAACGGCGGTTTCCGGCCGACCAGGACCACGCCGGAGTTCGACTACACGTCTACGGCCGATCCGGTCGGCGACATCCTGCGAGCAGCCGAGCCAAAGCCAAACAGACCCTTTGCCTACTCCTCCGAGGGCGCACACGTCCTCGCGGCGATCGTTGCCGACGCCACCGGGATGTCCGTGCTGGACTACGCGCGGTCCCGGCTGTTCGAGCCCCTGGGCATCACGACCGACCCGGCGTACGAGCGTCCTGCGAGCGAGGCGAACCAGGCCGCCTACGAGGCCGCCGACTTCGCGTGGCCCGTCGACTCCACCGGCCTGCACCTCGGCGGGAGCTCGCTCAAGCTCGCGCCCGCAGACCTGGCGAAGATCGGCCAGCTCTACCTCGACCGGGGCCGGTGGCAGGGCCGTCAGGTCGTGTCGTCGTCGTGGGTCCACGAGTCGACCCGCGTCCAGGAGCACAACGTGGCCCAACCCACGAACAACTTCTCCGGCTACGGCGGGTACGGCTTCGGGTGGTGGCTGATCGAGTCCGACCTCACCCCGGCCTTCTTCGTGTCTGACGTGACCGGCCAGCTCCTCGAGGTGCTCCCCAGGCGCTCCCTGGTGGTCGTGGTGGCCAGCGAGCCGGACTACGACAACCCGACCTCCGGCATCACGCCGAACGACCTGACCTTCCTGGTCAGCGACGAGATCGGGCCCGGTGTCCGTCGTTGACCTCAAGCAGGTGCGTAGCGCAGGAGCAGCACGCCGCTGCTCAGGGGTGTGCTCTGCTCCAGCTTCAACGGCACGGTGCCGGTGTCCTCGAACAGCCGCTGCCCGCTGGCGACGGCGATCGGGTGCACCAGCAGCGCGAGCTCGTCGAGCAGGCCGTTGGCGAGCAGCCAGCGCACCGTCGTGGCGCAGCCGGACATGCCGATGTCGCGCTCGGTGGAGTCCTTGATGGCCCGGACGGCCGCAGCGTGGTCCTCGGAGATGACCGTGGTGTTGGTCCACGGCTCCCCCTCGACCGGCCGGTGCGTGAGCACGTACTTCGGCAGGGTGTTGATGTGCGACGCGAACGGCACGTCGTCACCCTGCGCCGGCCAGTACTCCGACCACTCGTCGTACAGCCGGCGTCCCATCAGCATGGCGTCGGTGGTCTCCATGCCGGCACCGACCACGGCACCCATCTCGTCGTCGAAGTACGGGAAGTGCCATTGATCCGGGGCCTCGACGACCCCGTCGAGGGAGATGAAGAAGTTCGAGACGATGCGGCCCATGGTGTGCTCCTCACGGTGTGGTGGCGTACCCCATCAGACACCACCCCGGGGCCGTTCTCATCGGTCTCGTCCCCTGTCCGTCCGGCGGGTGCGCGCGTAGCCTCGAACCATGGTCACCGCGGTCCGCGTCGCTCGGGTGGTGCTGTTGCTCGTCCTGGCCGTCCTGGTCGTCTCGTTCGTCATGGCACTCGGCACCGGCGGCACAGGTGTGACCGAGAAGCTCGCGCTCGTGGCGCTGATCGCCGGATGCGTGCTCCTCGCCTATCTGCTGACGAGGTGGGCGGACCGGATCCAGGCGCGCCTCCGCGCGCACTGAGCACTGGTCAGGTCGTGTCCCACGCGCTCGTGCAACGGGTGAGCGCGCTCAGCCGTTGTAGGTGATCTTCAGCTTCTCGCTGGCGGGCAATGACTGGCAGGCCAGCCGGATGCCGTCGGACAGGTCGTCGGCGTCGAGGACCTCGTTGCGCTTGAGCTTGACCTCACCCTCGAGGACCACGCACGCGCAGGCGCTGCAGTTGCCCTCGCGGCACGAGAACGGCGCGTCGATCCCCTTCTCCTCGAGGAACTCCAGGAGCACCTTGTCGCCCTGCCAGTCGTCGAAGGAGTACTGCTCGCCGTCGAGCTCCACGTCGACGGCGATCGGCCCGGTGATCGGGACCTCGTCGTCGTCCTCGTGGTCGTCGGCGTCGGCGAGCGTCTTGGCCGCCGCCTGCATCTCCTCGACGTCGCCGAACGGGTTTCCGCCGAGCGAGACGAACTTCTCCTGGTGGCGCCGGTCGCGCGGGAACCCGAGCTCCTTGAGCGAGTCGATGACTGCCTTCATGTACGGCGCTGGGCCGCAGACGAAGGCCGTGTAGCTCGAGAAGTGGGACGCGAACGACTGCAGCTGCTCCTGTGTCGGGAGGCCCTGCACCGTCTCCAGCCAGTGCACGACGAGCAGCCGGTCGGCGTACTCCGCGGACAGCTCGGCGAGCTCCCGGGCGAAGATGACCGAGCTCTCGTCGCGGTTGGCGTAGAACAGCACCACCTTGCCGTGGCCCTTCTCCAGGGCAGTGCGGGTGATCGACATGACGGGGGTGATGCCCGACCCGCCCGCGAAGAGCAGCAGGTCGGTCTCGATGTCCCGCGGCGTGAAGATCCCGCTGGGCGGCAGCACCCGGAGGGTGTCGCCCTCCCGGAGGTTGTCGCAGATCCAGTTCGACGCGTAGCCGTCGTCGGTGCGCTTGACGGTGATCTGGTGACGTCCCGAGTGCGGTGCCGACGACAGCGAGTAGCACCGTGCCGCGAGCCCGGTCTGGTCGCTGGGCACCGCGACGGTGAGGAACTGGCCCGGGGTGTAGGCGAACTCCTCCTGGATGTCGTCGGGGACCTCGAACACGATCGAGTGCGCGTCGGCAGTCTCCTCGACGACATCGAGCACCTTCAGCACGAAGGACTCAGTAGCCATCCAGGGCCCCGATCTCGATCCTGCCCTCGGCGACGGCACGGTCGATCGAGGCCCGCAGTCGCGAGCAGCTCTCGTAGACGTGACGGCCACCGGGCTGGGAGGCCAGCCGGGCGAACTCGGCGCAGGCGCTCAGCGACTCGGTGGTCCACTGGATCGAGGTGTGGTGCTCGCTGTTCTTCTTCACGCCGACCTTGGCGAGGCAGTCCAGGCACGCGACCTCGGTCAGCCGTGCCTGGGTGTAGAGACGCTGGTCCTCCAGCGTCTCCGGGTTGGTCGGGGCGAAGGAGACCATCAGACCCCGCCGGCCGCGGTCGGGGTCTCGACAGGCTCGTCGGACGACGACTCCTTGTCCTCGGCGGCCTTCTTCTTGAGGTTCTCGGCGACCTCCGCGTGCCAGTACTCGTTGGCCTTGGTGGTGTCGACCTCGAACTCGAAGCGCTCGCTCATCTCCGGGGTGACGTCTGCCTTGTCGACGTAGAACTGCTCGTACCAGCGGCGCAGCTGGTAGACGGGGCCGTCCTCCTCGCACAGCAGCGGGTTCTGCACCGGGCGCCTTGTTGAGCCAGATGTGCACGTCCTGCATGAAGCCCTGGCCGAACATCTCGGTGTAGCGCTCACCGACGTACTTCACGGTCTTCTCGTCGACGCCCTGGGGCTTGAGCACCTTCAGGCCGTACTGCAGCAGGAAGGAGTTGTCGCTCGTGGGGATGTGGCAGTTGATCAGGATGACGTCGGTGACGAAGCCCTTGTAGTCGTTCTTGATCCAGTTGATCATGAACGACGGGCCGTAGTAGGTGGCCTCGGACTTCAGCACGAGGTCCTCGTCGCCGTACCCCTCGCCGGCCATGTCCGGCCGGCCGGTGGACTCCATGAACTGGGTCGCCATGTGACCCTCGAAGACGTTGCGGAAGCTCGTGGGGAACGCGAAGTGGATGTAGAAGAAGTGCGCCATGTCCACGACGTTGTCGACGATCTCGCGGCAGTGTGCCGTCGGGACGTCGAGCGTGTTCCAGCTCCAGTCGGTGTACTTGTCGGGATCCATGATGTCGTCGAGCTCGGGCGGCAGGATGTCGCGGTCGGCGGGACTGCCCTCGACGTCGTGCCAGACCAGCAGCAGGCCGTTGCGGACCTCGGTCTCGTACTTCTGGGTGCGTGCGCGCAGCGGGATCCGGCGCGCGTAGGGAATCGCCTTGCACTTGCCGTCACCACCCCAACGCCAGTCGTGGAACGGGCAGGCGATCTCGTCGCCCTTCACGGTGCCCTGGGTCAGGTCGCCGCCCATGTGCCGGCAGTAGCCGTCGAGGACGTTCAGGTTCCCGTTCTCGCCCTTCCACACGACCAGCTTTCCGCCGAACCCCTGGACCGCGTGGGGCACGCCGTCGTCGAACTGCTCGACCGGCCCGAGGCAGTGCCAACCGCGCGCGAATCGCTGTGGCGCCGTGCCGCGGTCGAGAGAACGTGCTTGGCTGGACCCAGAGCTGGGCGCGGTGGTGGTGCTGGTGCTCATCGGTTCCTCCGTCATGGTGGCCGGAAACAAGAACAGGTTATAGTTTTACGCGGGAGAATGACAGTCCAACGCCCAATCGGAGAACCAGTCGAGCGCTGGTCAGGAGCCTCATGCACATCGCACTGACACCCGAGCAGGAGAAGCTCCGCGCCGAGCTCCGGGACTACTTCAAGGCGCTCGTGACCCCCGATCGTCGCACGGCGCTGGCGGCGTCGTCGGGCGAGTTCGGGGACGCGACGGTCTACAAGGAAGTGATCAGGGAGATCGGCCACGACGGCTGGCTGGGCATCGGCTGGCCCGAGGAGTACGGCGGCCAGAACCGATCGATGATGGACCAGCTCATCTTCACCGACGAGGCGGCCATCGCGGGGGTGCCGATCCCCTACCTCACCCTCAACACGGTCGGGCCCACGATCATGCGCTTCGGCACCGACGCCCAGAAGACCGAGATCCTGCCGAAGATCCTCAAGGGCGAGATGCACTTCTCGATCGGCTACTCCGAGCCGGGTTCCGGCACCGACCTCGCCAGCCTGCAGACCAGGGCACGGCTGGAGGGCGACGAGTGGGTGATCAACGGCCAGAAGATGTGGACCTCGCTGATCCAGTACGCCGACTACATCTGGCTGGCCTGCCGCACCGACCCCGACCTGCCCCGTCACAAGGGCCTCTCGATGATCCTGGTGCCCGCCGACAGCGAGGGCTTCTCCTTCACGCCGGTCCACACGGTCGCCGGCGTGGGGACCAGCGCCACCTACTACGAGGACGTGCGGGTGCCCAAGGAGAACCTCGTCGGGGAGCTCAACGGCGGGTGGGCGCTGATGACCAACCAGCTCAACCACGAGCGGGTGGCCCTGACCTCGGCCGCCCCGGTCACCCACTCGATCGGCCTGGTCACGGACTGGGCGCAGCAGACCCGCAACCCCGACGGCACCCGGGTGATCGACTCCGAGTGGGTGCAGGTGCTGCTCGGACGTGCCCATGCGCGGGCCGAGATGCTCAAGCTCCTCAACTGGCAGCTGGCGTCGGCGACCAAGGACCTCTCCCCCGCCGATGCGTCCGCGACCAAGGTCTACGGCTCGGAGATGGCCACCGAGGTCTACCGGTCGCTGATGGAGGTCGTCGGCCCGAAGGCGCTGGTCACGGCCGACTCCTCCGGCACTGTGCTGCGCGGTCGGCTCGAGCGCTTCTACCGGTCCTCCCTGGTGATGACGTTCGGCGGCGGCACCAACGAGATCCAGCGCGACATCATCGGCTACGTCGGCCTCGGCCTGCCGCCCGCGAAGAGATAAGACACAGGCGATAGGACTCACCATGGACTTCGAGCAGACCACCGAGGGCGCCGAGGCCGCCGAGCTGGCGGGCATCATCCTCGAGAAGCACTGCACCGCCGAGAGGCTCAAGCAGATCGAGGAGGGGCCGGCGCGGTTCGACCACGAGCTGTGGCGCCGCTTCGCCGACTCCGGGCTGATCGCCCTGACCGTTCCCGAGGAGCACAACGGCAGCGGGCTGGGGATGCTCGAGCTGGCCAGCGTGCTGGTCGAGCTGGGCCGGAAGGTGGCACCGCTGCCGCTGGGCCCGCACGCCGTCACCGCGATGGCGATCGCGGAGTTCGGCAGCCAGACCCAGCAGGCCCGGTGGCTGCCCGTGGGCGGGCTGGGCGAGTTCATCCTGACCAGCGCGCTCTCCGAGGACCGCCTGCACGCTCCCGCCCAACCGGTGACGCGCGCCGACAACGACGGGTCGAACTGGCTGCTCACCGGCAGCAAGTCGGTCGTCCCGTCGGGACCGCTGGCCGACCTGTTCGTGGTGCCGGCCGACACCTCGTCCGGGCTCACCGTCTTCCTGGTCCACTGCGACGACCCGGGTGTCGTGGTGGTGCCGCAGCAGCTGAGCGGTCAGGAGGTCGCAGCAAGGCTCGAGCTCGACCGGGCCGCAGTCCCCCTCGACCGGGTGCTGGGCAACATCGGCGAGGGCGCGGGGATCGTCGAGTGGCTGACCGAGCGCCTCACCGTCGCGGTGTGCGCCGAACAGCTCGGCGTCCTGGAGGGGGCCCTGGCGCTGACCTCCGAGTACGCGAAGACCCGCGAGCAGTTCGATCGCCCGATCGGCACCTTCCAGGCGGTCTCGCAGCGGCTCGCCGACGGCTACATCGACGTCCTCGGAGCCCGGCTCACCATGTGGCAGGCGGCCTGGCTGCAGAGCGAGGGGCTACCCGCCACCGAGGAGATCGCGGTCGCCAAGCTCTGGGCCGCGGACGCCGGCCACCGGCTCGCGCACACCACCGTCCACGTCCACGGCGGAGTCGGGATCGACCTCGACGGCGAGGCGCACCGCTACTTCACCGCAGCCAAGCGGCTCGAGTTCGCGCTGGGCGGCGCCACGGAGCAGTCCCGCACCATCGGCGCGTTGCTGGCCGGCGAGCCTTCCTGAGATGACGACCATCCGGGACGCGCTGCTGGCGCGCTCGGACGACGACCGACCGGCGCTGCGCGCGGGTGAGGCGCAGTGGACCTGGCGCGAGTACGTCGCGGAGTGCTCCCGGCGTGCCCACGTCGTCAGCGACCTGTTCGACGGCGACCGGCCTCCCCACGTCGGGCTGCTGATGGACAACACCCCGGAGATGGCGTTCCTGCTCGGTTCCGCCGGCCTCGGTGGGCATGTGGCAGTCGGTCTCAACACCACCCGACGCGGTGAGGCGCTGCTCGCCGACATCCGGAAGGCCGACTGCCAGGTCGTGGTCGCCGACCCGAGGGTGGTCCCGCTGCTCGAGGGGGCCGACCTCAGCGGCGTACGGCTGGAGCGGAGCGACGACCCGACGTGGCAGGCCCGGGTGGCCGACGCACCGGCCACCCCGCCGTCCGCGGACCCCGACCCGGGCTCGCTGTTCATGCTGATCTTCACCTCGGGCACGAGCGGCGACCCGAAGGCGGTGCGGATCACCCACGAGAAGGTCACCTACCCGGGCGCCTACCTCGCGGAGCGGCTCGGGCTCGGCCCTGACGACGTGCTCTACGTGTCCATGCCCCTGTTCCACTCCAACGCCGTGATGGCCGGCTGGGCGCCGGCGCTGGCCTGCGGGGGAACCATCGCGCTCGCCGAGAAGTTCTCCGCGAGCGGCTTCCTCGAGGACGTACGCCGCTACGGCGCGACGTACATGAACTACGTGGGCAAGCCGCTCTCCTACGTGCTGGCCACCCCGGCGCGCCCGGACGACGCGGACAACCCGCTGCGGCTGGCCTTCGGCAACGAGGCGGGCGACCGTGACATCGCCGCCTTCTCGGAACGGTTCGGCTGCCTCGTCGTCGACGGATTCGGGTCCACGGAGAACGCCGTGGTGATCTCGCGGGTCCCGGGCACTCCGCCGGGGTCGCTGGGCGAGCCGCTCGAAGGTGTCGCCGTGCTCGACCCCGGGACGGGGCAGGAGTGCCCGCGAGCCGTGTTCGACGAGACAGGCCGGGTCCTCAACCTCGACGAGGCGACCGGGGAGCTGGTGAACACCGCCGGGACCGGCCAGTTCGCGGGCTACTACAACGACGAGGCGGCGACGGCCGAGAGGATGCGCGGGGGGATGTACTGGAGCGGCGACCTCGCCTACCGCGACGAGGACGGCTTCGTCTACTACGCAGGCCGCACCGCCGACTGGCTGCGGGTGGACGGCGAGAACCTGGCTGCGTCCCCCATCGAGCGGATCCTGGTGCGGCACCCGTCGATCGCCGAGGCGGCGGTCTACGCCGTCCCCGACGAGTCGTCCGGGGACCAGCTGGTCTCCGCGATCGTGCTGGTCGGGCCGCTCGATCCCAAGGGCTTCGAGGAGTTCCTCTCCGCCCAGGCCGACCTGGGCCCGAAGCAGTGGCCGCGTCACGTCCGCCTTCTCGAGGCGCTCCCCCGCACGGCCACCAACAAGGTGCTCAAGCGCGAGCTGAGGTCCCAGAACCTGAGCGATGGCGGGCACTGGATCCGCGACGAGCGCGGCACGGCGTACTCCCCTGCCCAGGTCGGCCTCAGGTCTCGATGAGGTCCGCCACGCTCCGCAGCAGCGCGGCCACGGCCCGGTCCCTCGCCGTGACCGGTCCGGGCGGCCGCGTCGGGATGGTCGGGAAGGGCCCGGGATCGGGCGGCGCGGGGACCGGCGACGCGCCCGCCTTCTGCTCAGCGGACACCGGGGCCAGCACCCGCCGGGAGGCCAGGTGCCGCGGCCGGAGAACGGGCAGCTGCCTGGGGTTGGCGCCGAACGCCCTCGTCACCCGCTCGAAGTAGTCCTCGTTCGTCGAGCTGAGCATCGCCTGGCGGAGCAGCGGCACCGCGAGCCGGGTGAAGTCCCCCTGGCCGTTGCTCTCCCAGGCGACCTGGTCCGGCTGGCACGCGGCGAAGAACACGCTTCGTTCGTCGTTGTCGCCGACCACGCGTCGGGTCCGCTCCTTCCCCCGCTTCTGGCGGTACGCCGCCACCGCCCTGGGTGAGAGGACCACGATCCGCGCCTTGGCGTCTGCTGCGGAGGGGACGTCCAGAGTGAGGTCACGCTGGCTCCCGCCGGAGTGGCAGGAGTCGAAGAAGATGGTCAGGCTCACGTCGTCGGGCAGCAGGTCCCAGATCTCGCCGAGGTCGTCGTCGATGAGCAGGTTCCCGCCGGTGAAGTCGACGGGACAGATCGCCTCGTCGACCAGGGCCCTGTCGCCCTCGAACTCCGGCTCCTCGTCGTGGTTGAAGTCCTCGACGGTGGTGCCGTGGCCGGAGTACTGCAGGGCCAGGACGTCGCCGGCACGGCTGGAGACGACCAGGTCCTTGATCTTCTCGACCATCCGCTCCCGGGTCGCCTTCTTGTTGGTCAACAGGTCGACGGTGAAACCGGCCTGCTCGAACGCGAGCTTCCAGGCCTCTGCGTCCGCGACGCAGCCCGCTAGTCGGTACTGCGCCGGGTACTGGTCGATGCCGATGCACAGCGCTCGTCGTCGTCCATCCGCGGCGGCTGCGGCCGGAGCGGCGGCCTGCCGGGCCTCGATGTAGGCGTAGGCCTGATCCTCCGTCGGCCAGAGCCCGTCGCCGATCGCCCGCTCGGCGCGGGGGGCGGGGAACTCGAGCGGCAGGTCCGCCGTCCCGAGGATGCGGCGGGCGAGGCTGTTCATGGTCGCGGGGTTGTTGTCGAAGCCGCCGTGGCTGGTCGAGGTGGTGCTCGAGAACGGACCACCACCGACGGTCTTCGACCACATCACCTCGCCCTGGGTGCCGGAGCCCGGTGCGCCGAACAGACCCGTGAGGTCCTGATCGCGGCGTACGCACTCCTGCAGGCCGACGATCTCCTCCGGCGACTCCTTCTCCAGGGACGCGCGGATCAGGTAGAGCAGCGACTTCCCGTAGACGCCGATGCAGGTGTCTCTCTTCTCGAACGCCTCCGACATGGTGAACATCGCGAGGCGATCGATCTTGCCGAGGACGGACGCCTTCATCACCCGTTCCTCGAACTCATCGACCCGGATCGCGGGCGCGAGCAGGTCCAGCGAGGCCACGGAGGGCACTCCCTGGGCGAGGATCTCCGGGACGAGGTAGGAGTGGAAGATCGAGCCGGCGCTGTGGCCGGCCGTGTGGACCGTGATCGCCCCGGGGTTGGCCTTGACGAACTCGGCCAGCTTCGTCGCGAAGTACCACGCCCCACCCAGCTCCTTCTCGCTGGCCAGCCTGGCGGTGGTCTTCATGGCTCCCCACGTGGCCCTGGCGGCCGGAATGCTGCGTACGACGACCTCGATCGCCTTGTCCTTGGCCTCCTCGACCAGGCCTCGTGCCCTGCCGGGGAGGCTGTCCTTCACGGCGTCCCAGAGCGAGGCCGCCAGCCCGGTCTCCCACACGAAGTGGACCGGGAACGCACCGTTGGCCTTCCACCACCCGACCTGCAGGTTGGCGACGGCGAGCCCCGCCGCCTTGCCGACGAGGCCTCCGTGCGCCCAGATGACCAGGGGGACGGGTTCCGTACGGCCCGCGAGGAACGACGGCAGGTAGGTGTCGAAGATCGCGTCGACGTCGGCCTCGGTCGTCTTGAAGTCGGAGACACTCGTCGGCGGGGTCGACGGCCCCTCCGCGAGCTTCCCGTCGGGGATGTTGATCACGTAGGGGTGCATGGCCACGAGCTGGTCCCGTGTCAGGTCGGTTGCGCGTGTGGTGCCGATTCCGGTGCCTAGGTCGGTGGTGGTCATCGGGGCTCCTCTCTCCCTGCTCCTACTACCGACATCTCGCGCTCGCCACGTCAAGGGCTCGACACGGATCACCTAGGCTCCCGTTCATGACGCGGGCTGCTGCGTTCACCGTGGTCTTCTTCTTCGTGGCGCCCGGCTCGGCCGCCGGGCTGGTGCCGTGGTTGATCACGGGCTGGGAGCGTCCCGACGTCGAGGTCGGCATCCTGGACGTGCTCGGCGCGGTCCTCGTCCTGCTGGGTCTCCTCGCCGTCATCGCGTGCTTCGCGCGCTTCGTCACCGAGGGCGCGGGAACGCCCGCCCCGGTGGCGCCGACCGAGACGCTGGTGGTGGGCGGGCTCTACCGCCACGTCCGGAACCCGATGTACGTCGCCGTCGCGTCGGTGATCGCCGGCGAGTCGTTGCTCCTGCGCAGTCCGGGAGTGGCCCTCTGGCTGCTGCTCTTCCTGGCGGCGACGGTCGCGTTCGTGCGCGGCTACGAGGAACCGTCCCTGCGCGAGAGGTTCGGAGCGTCCTACGAGCGGTACCGCGAGGCCGTTCCCGGGTGGTGGCCACGGCTCACGCCGTACCGGGGCTGAGCGTCGGGCTGCGGAGGGCGCGGGCGGGGGGCGTCGCCAGACATGCGAATGTCGCGGCAGTGACTGGTGTGGCGGACTCCCGCCTCTGCAGTCACATTCGCAGGTCGGTGTACGTCGGTGGCCTCGCCTGGCCCTGGTGGCGAGGTGCAGCCGTAGTCAGACATGCGAATGTCACCCAGGAGAAAGGAAGTCACTCCTTCAGCCCCACGCGTGACATTCGCATGTCTGGCCGCGACGAGGGCGAGGACGTCTCCAGGCCGAGCGACGATCGGTACGTCGCCGGCCCGGTCTGGCTCAGAACAGGTACTGCAGGCCGTTGGTCAGTCGGACGTTGTAGAAGCCGGTGTTGCCGTCGGAGTACCAGACCGAGTCGTGAGCCGCGTCCCAGGCCGGTGCCGACATCGCGAACGCGCCCTCCGAGCCGGGCATGAGCGGGTTGTCCCCCCGCGCGACCGGTCGGTTGAAGTAGCCGACCTCCTTGGGATGCGCCACGTCACGGATGTCGAAGATCCGCAGGCCGGAGAGGATCATCGAGCACGCCACCAGGTTCGGGTTGGTGCGGGTCGGCAGCGAGCAGTAGTGGGCGGCGTACCCCTGCACCGGGTTCTGGGCGCCGGGGTCGTTCTGCTGGTCGCCCTGCCGGGCCTCGGGCTGGTGCACGGCCAGCCGGATGTTGGAGACCACCTGGGGGTGGCGCGGGTCGTCCACCCGGATGATCCGCGCGGCTCCGACCGGCGCGCTCGCCTGGGAGACGCCTCCCCCGGCGGAGTAGTTGGCGAACTCGTCGAACTCGAGCAGGTACTTGTGCCCGTCGCGGGTGAAGGGTTCCGCCGCCTGTGGGATCGAGCCCTCGGGCCAGCTCAGCGACGACAGCACGGGGACCTCGGGGTCGGCCTTGCGGTCCTGGATCTGGCTGACGTCGAGGATCCTCAGGCCGCCGTCGGCGAAGCTGCCGCTGGAGGAGTTCCCGATGTTGGCCACGTAGAGCCGGCGACCGTCGTCACTGACCCGCACGCCGTGGTAGTTGACGCCGTACTCCGTGAAGACCACCTTGGGGCGGGTCGCGTCGCTGACGTCGACGGCCTGCAGCATCTGGCCGCCGGTCGCGGTGATGTAGAACGTGCGTCCGTCGGGTGCGAACCCGCTCTCGTGGCCGAGCCCACCCGTCGGGGTGCTCGAGAGCAGCCTGGGGTGGCGGCAGTCGGTGCGGACGTCGTACAGGTCCAGGATGGAGACGTTGGTGGCGGGGTTGCCGACTTCCGCGCCGAGAAGGCCGCGCTTCGCGTTCAGCACCAGCGACTCGTGCGGGCTGAGCATGGCCGGTGAAGTGAGCTGGGCCGTCTTGACCGGCGCAGAGGGGCGGCTCATGTCCAGCACGATCACGCCGAGCCCCTGAGCCGCCTGCATCAAGGTGTCCTTGGGGAACAGCAGCGTCGAGTCGTAGAACGCGCACGCGTGGCCGGCAGCGTCGACGTACCGATGCACCTTGAAGCCGCCGGTGGCGCCCTGGTGGGCGACCTGAGCGGTGTTGCACCGGTAGCCCTGGCGGTAGCGGCCCGAGTCGTAGTCCGACGAGGGCACCCGGCCGTCGATGGAGGTCTCCTTCAGCGCGCCGGGACCGCACGTCGGGGCCGCCAGCGCTGCGGGGAAGGTGGAGGAGGAGGCCGAGGGCCACGCGCCGAGTACGGCGACCGCGGCGGTCAGTGCTGCCACCGCCAGGGCAAGCCGGATGAGGCCTGACCTGCGGGCGGCATGCTCGCTGGCTGGCTGTCCCATGGTGGTGCTCCCTCGGGGCTCGTCGGCGCTTCGTCGGCGGCTGTGATCGGTTCAACGAGCTGACGACGGGCGCGTTACCCGGAGGTCGTGTGACTTCTGGCAGCGACGAGCTCCGGCTCGGGGGGTTGACTGCGCGCTCCGGAACGCTCCGCCCCGATCCCAGCGGTGATCACGAAAGCCACGCCCACGATCGCAACTGCGCCGGGCACCTGTCCGAGAAGCAGCAGCCCGACACCGAGGGCGATCGCGGGTTCCAGGCACATGAGGGTCCCGAACGAAGCCGTGGTGAGCCGGCGCAGCGCCAGGAGCTCGAGTGTGAACGGGACCACGGGCAGCAACAAGGCCAGCCCGAGACCGACGACCCACAGCTGCGCATCCATCCGCCCCAGCGTCGTCGGGCCGGCCACGACGGTCGCCACCAGCGCCGCCACCGGCAGCGACACGGCGAGCCCCTTGATCCCTGCCACCTCGTCGCCGACCTTCTGCGTGAGCAGGATGTAGGCGGCCCAGCAGCAGGCCGCGGACAGCGCGAAGAGCACACCGATCGGGTCGGCGGCCCCGTTCCAGGGCTGCGTCAGCAGGAGCACACCAGCGGCGGCGCACAGCGGCCAGACCAGCCGGCTCCGACGGTCGGTACCCCGGGCGACCGCCACCCCGAGAGGACCGAGGAACTCCAGGGCGCTCGCCACCCCGAGCGGGAGCCGGGCCAGGGCCGCCATGAACAGCAGCGTGATCCCGGCGGTGACCACACCGAGCAGCACGCTGGCCACCAGCGACCGGCGCGTGAAGTCGGAGGGCCGGGGATGCACGAGCAGCGCCATCAGGGCCCCGGCCCAGAGCAGACGGAGCCAAGCCGCTCCCTCGGCCCCGATCCGGTCGATCAGGCCGACGGACACCCCGAGCCCGAGCTGGACGCTGAGCATGGCGGTCGTCGCCATCAGCACACCCGTACGGGCCCCGGTGCGAGACGGTGCAAGCGAGGTCATGGCTCCAGTGAAGGTGGCCGAGACCGTTCATGTCCACGTGAGATTCATGCAGAGAACGTTCGGGAATCATGGACAATGCTCGGCATGGACGTCCGGCGGTTGCACCTGCTCCTCGAACTGTCCCGGCTCGGCTCGATGCGCGCCGTGGCGGACATGCACGGGCTGACGACATCGACGGTCTCGCAGCAGATCGCCGCTCTGGCCAAGGAGGTGGGAACAGCGGTCGTAGAGCCGCAGGGCCGTCGCGTGCGGCTGACGCCGGCGGGTCACCGGCTCGCGGACCATGCGGTGACCATCCTGGCGGCGGTCGACGCAGCCCGGCTCGACCTCGATCCCGACTCGGAGCCGGCGGGCCGTCTGCGGATCGGAGGCTTCGCCACCGCCATCCGGGCGTCGTTGCTGCCCATCGTCGCCGCGCTCGAGCATGACCACCCGCAGGTGGAGGTCCTGATCCACGAGTACGAGCCCGGGGAGGCCCTAGCACTGCTCGCCGACGACGACCTCGACCTCGCCCTCACCTACGACTACAACCTGGCGCCGTCCTCCCCCGGCCCACTGGTCGACGCCCGACCGCTGTGGAGCACTCCGTGGGGTCTCGGAGTTCCCACGGAGGGGGCGTCCGGCAGCGATCTCGCCGACGTCGCCTCGTGGTCCCACCACCCGTGGATCGTGAACTCGCGCAACACTGCGGACGAGGCAGCTGTGCGCATGCTCGGCTCGCTGGCAGGGTTCACGCCGAAGATCCGCCACCACATCGACAGCCTCGAGCTCGTGGAAGACCTGATCCGCACCGGCCACGGCGTCGGCCTCCTCCCCGGCCTTCGGCCGACCGGCCGAGGTGTCCGAGTGCTGCGTCTGGCCGACCCGACGATCGTCCTGAGGACGTACGCCGTCACCCGCCGAGGTCGCGAGAACTGGTCCCCGCTGCGCATCCTGCTCGACCGTCTGGGCAGCGCCGCCGCGGTCAGCAACCCCTACCTGCCGGTGGCTCCGCCGGGTTGAGCCTCAGCCACGGATCTTCTCCAGGTTCGCGACGGCTTCCTCGTAGCCACGGACCAGTTCGGCCATCACGTCGGCCACCGAACGCACCTCGTTCATCCGACCCACGATCTGCCCGACCGGCATCGAGATGACGTCGGGGTCGCCGTGCTCGTTCATGCGGCTGTGGGCGTCGGATACGAGCAGGTTCTGCAGGGGCATCGGCAACGGCTCCGGGGCGTCCTTCTCGGCCCAGGCCTCGGTCCACTTCGTCTTCAGCAGCCGCGCGGGCTTGCCGGTGTACACGCGGGTGCGCACCGTGTCGGCGCTGCTCGCCCGCAGGAACGCCTCGGTCATGCCCTTGTTGGTGTTGAGGTTCGAGTACTCCTCGGTGGTCAGCCACACCGAGCCGGTCCACACGCCCTGCGCGCCCAGCGCGAGCGAGGCCGCGACCTGGCGGCCCGACCCGATGCCACCGGCGCCGAGCACGGGTACGTCCGGGCCAACCGCGTCGACGACCTCGGGGGTGAGCACCATGCTGGCGATCTCCCCCGTGTGCCCGCCGGCCTCGTAGCCCTGCGCCACGATGATGTCCACGCCGTTCTTCACGTGGGACAGCGCGTGCTTGGCGGCTCCGGCCAGCGCCGCCACCTGTACTCCTGCGGCATGCGCCTGCTCGATGACGTCCACCGGCGGGGAGCCGAGGGCGTTGGCGATCAGCACCGGCCGGTGCTTCAGCGCGACGTCGACGTGCGACCGGGCCGTCGAGTGCAGCCAGCCGAGGACGCCCTCGCGACCCTCACCCTCCGGGAGCGGGGGTACGCCGAGCTGCTGCAGCGTCTTCTCGACGAAGCTGATGTGCTCGTCGGGGATCATCGCCTTGAGGTCCACCGACTTGCCCTCGGTGGGGATCTTCATCGGCATCACGACGTCGACCCCGTAGGGCTTTCCGTCGGTGTTCTCGTCCAGCCAGGTCAGTGTCTGGTCGAGCTCCTCGGCATCGTTGAACCGAACCGCACCCAGGACGCCGAGGCCGCCGGCGCGGGAGACCGCCGCGGCGACGTGCTCGGACGGGGTGAAGGCGAAGATCGGGTACTCAATCCCGAAGCGATCGCAGAGCTCGGTGCGCATCGGTCAGGCTCCTGTCGGTGAGGTGGCGACCTTGGCCGCGAACGAGGCCATGGCGAGCTCTTTCGCCTTCGGGTACTGCGCCTTGCCCGTGGCGTTGCGCGGGATCTCCTCGACCATCGTGATGGCGCGCGGCAGCTTGTAGCCGGAGAGATGCTGGCGCAGGAAGGACCGCAGGTCCTCGAGCGCGACCTCGGCTCCTTCGCGAGCCTGGATCACGGCGGTCACGGACTGGCCGTACTTCTCGTCGGGGACGCCGACCACGAGCACGTCGTACACGTCGGGGTGGCCCTTGATCGCCATCTCCACCTCCTCGGGGAAGACCTTCTCCCCGCCGGTGTTGATGCAGTTGGAGCCACGGCCGAGCAGCGTCACCTTGCCGTCCTCCTCGATACGGGCGAAGTCGCCCGGGACCGAGTAGCGCTCGCCGCCGATCTCCAGGAAGGTGCGTGCCGACTTCTCGGGGTCCTTGTAGTAACCGACGGGCACCGAGCCGCCGCGGCCGAGCCGACCGGTCTTCCCGATGTCCTTGGCGACGTCCAGGACGACGTTGTCATCGTCGATGACGACGCTGCTGGGGCCCAGTCCCACGACAGGACCGTCGTTGCTGATGTGCTCCTTGTCCTGCAGGCCCATGCCCTGGAAGCCCGTCTCCGAGGCTCCGACCGAGTCGGTGAACACGGCGTCGGGAAAGGCGTCCATCCACCGCTTCTTCACCTGCGGGCTGAAGATCGCGGCGCTGCTCGCGATCACGAACAGGGTGCTGGCGTCGTACGGCGTGCCGGTGTCGGCCTTGCGCTCGTACTCCTCGATCAGCGGCCGGGCCATCGCATCACCGGTCATGAAGATCATCTGCGCCTTCTCGCGCTCGATGACCTCCCAGGTGCGCTGTGCGTCGAACTTGGGCTCCAGGATCGTCAGGTGGCCGGCGAACAGGTGCATCAGCAGGCTGGCCAGCGCACCGCCGTGCATCAACGGGCTCAGCGGGAACGTGATCATCCGCGGCTCGGTGGCCTGCTTGGACTGGTCGAACTCCGACAGCGGCTCGCCCGTGTAGAAGTCGATCCCACCGCCGAGCACCCGCCAGAAGTCCTCGTGGCGCCACATCACCCCCTTGGGGAAGCCGGTGGTGCCGCCGGTGTAGATGATGTGCAGGTCGTCGTTGCTGCGCTCCGCGAAGTCACGCTCGTCGCTCTGGCCCTCGAACGCCTCCTCCAGGGTGAGCCCGCCGAAGGAGGACAGGTCTGCGTCGCTGTCGGGGTCGAGAGCGTCTGGGATCGCGACGAAGGTGTTCAGCTTCTCGTGCTTCGGCGCACACGCGGCCACGAGAGGGGCGTAGGTGCGCTCGTGGATCAGTGCGACGACGTCGGCGTTCTCGAAGAGGTAGTTGAGCTCCCCCTCGACGTAGCGGTAGTTCACGTTGATGTTGACCGCCCGGATCTTCACCACCGCCAGCACGGCGATCACGTGCTCGATGCTGTTCTTGGCGTAGACACCGACGTGGTCACCAGGGCTGATGCCTTGCGCTGCCAGGTAGTGGGCGAGCTTGTTGGACTCCGACTCGAGCTCCGCGTAGGTGATCGTGCGGTCCAGGACCTTGACCGCGGGGTTGTCCGGGACCACGTCCACGGCGTGCTCGAACAGGTCTGCAATGTTCAGGGCCATACGCGCAAGACTAGAACACGTTCTTGTTTCTGACTAGCATGGGCCCCATGACGGAAACCGCCCCTGACGACGCCCGGCCGCACGCCCTGGTGGAGCTGAAGGACCACGTGCTCGTGGTCACCATGAACCGGCCCGAGGCGCGCAACGCCCTTTCCGGCGAGATGCTCGCGATCATGGAGGAGGCCTGGCGGCGGGCGAACGACGACCCCGAGGTGCGGGTGGTCATCCTGACCGGAGCCGGGGGCTACTTCTGCGCGGGGGCCGACCTCAAGGCGATGTCGTCGAGCGCGCCCACCGACAGGTTCGAGTCCGGCGAGTTCGACCCGTCGGTGATCCCGTCGCTCCTCAAGGGCTACCGCGTGAGCAAGCCGCTCATCGCCGCCGTCGAAGGACCGGCGATCGCTGGTGGCACCGAGATCCTCCAGGCGACCGACATCCGGGTCGCCGGCGAGTCGGCTCGATTCGGTGTCTCGGAGCCGAAGTGGGGGCTCTACCCGCTCGGTGGCTCCGCCGTACGACTGGTGCGGCAGCTCCCCTACACCGTCGCCGCCGACCTGCTGCTCACCGGACGGCACATCAAGGCCCCCGAGGCCAAGGAGATCGGCCTGATCGGCCACGTCGTACCCGACGGTGAGGCGCTGGCCAAGGCGCACGAGATCGCGGCCCTGATCGCCGCCAACGGCCCGCTGGCCGTCCAGGCGGTGCTCAAGACGATCCGCGACTCGGAGGGCAAGCACGAGGACGAGTGCTGGAAGGACGACGCGACCGTCGGGGCCAAGGTGTTCGCCTCGAACGACGCGAAGGAAGGCCCGCGGGCGTTCGCCGAGAAGCGCACCCCGAACTTCACCGGGACCTGAGGCACGGCGCCGGGTCAGCTCGCGAAGACCTGTGACGAACTTGTTGCTGTTCATCGTGACCACGCAGGTGTTCGTCCCGACGACGGAGGTGCAGCCAGTCCAGGTCACGTTGATTCGCCGAACCGGTCCTGGTCAGGGTCACCTGGGTGCCCTCGTTGAAGATCCCCTGGCACGTAAGAACGTGACGCCGAACGACTGTGGACGCTCCGCAGGAGGAGAGCCCCGAGGGCTGTGACGTGATCGAGACGCTGCTCGTGCTCAGGAAGCTGCCGCTCAGGTTGACCGTGACGTCCAGCTGCATAGCGCCTCGTGAACGTTGCTCCCACCTGACGGTCAGCGTCCATCGTCACCGTGCACGTGCCCGTGCCGGAACAGGCGCCTGTCCACCCGGAGAAGATGTAGCCGGGCGACGCGCGCGGCGGTCAGCTGCACCTCGGCACCGCTGGCAAACGGCGCCGAGCAGGTGGTGCCGCAGTCGATGGGCCCGCCTGTGACCTTGCCTCCGGTCGGCTGGTCGACGGTCAGTGTGTGCAGGGTGGAGGCTTCACACAGGATCGAGACGCCGCGGGCAGTGTCCGTCGCGGCGGCGTACTCGACGTCCAGGGTCCCCTCGTCAGGCTCGCCGACGCGGCACGGCAGGCCCTCGAGGTCCTCGACCGAAGCCAGTCCTGGGCCGGGCGCCCCGTCCTCCCCGTCCTTCCCGTCCTCCCCGGGAACGCCCTGGGCGCCGGGCGGTCCCTGCATGTTCCAGGTCAGGGAGGTCTCGTTCTTCGCGCACGACTGGCCGCGCGTCGATGACCCTCAGGTTGCCCTTGCTGTCGTAGCAGCCACTGATGGCCCCGTCCTGGGCCGGGATCGCGGCTACCGCGACTCCCGCGCTCGTCAGGAGCACGAGCACTGCCAGGATCACGAGGTGGGTGTGCGACTTTGCCCAAGACTTCATAGGTCCTCCCCTGTAGACGCACGACAACCGTGCACGCTGCCGCCGGGTCGCACATCCCCCATGCGAGTGATTCCGGGTATCCCAAAAGGACCATGTTTCGTAGCCCGCAGGGGTGAGGGCACTCGGTCTGCCACTGGGCGCAGTCCGCCCGCACGCTCTCGATGCGCGCGTTCACGGGCGCACGGTGCCGGAGTGTCCTAGCGTCGTGTCGTGACCGCGATCAGACTCGTCACGCTCACCGACGAGCACGTCCCTGCGCTGCTGGAGACGATGCGCGATCCCGATGTGCTGCGCTTCACCCGCACCCCCCACCCCATGCCGGACGGCTGGATCGAGCAGTGGCTGGCCCGCTACGACGGCCAGCGGCAGGCCGCCTTCGCGATTCTCGAGGGTGCCAGGAGTTCGTGGGGTACGCCGTGACGGGACCGATCGACCGTGAGGGCCTCGAGGTCGAGCTCGGGTACGCCGTCTCCCCGTGGGGGCGCGGTCGGGGAGTCGCTACGGACACGCTTCGGCAGCTGACCGCCTGGGCCCTCGCGCAGGGGATGCAGAGGGTGACGGCCCTCGTCTCGGTGGACAACCCGGCCTCGTCGCGGGTGGCCGCGAAGGTCGGCTACACGTTCGAGGGCGTGCTGCGATCGGTGCACCACGTCGGCGAGCGCCGGGGCGACCTGGAGAGCTGGTCGATCCTGCCCGGAGAGCTGACCGAGGCAGGACCGGGCGGCGTCTGACCTCCGCATGAACGAGGGGTGAATTCACCCTCTGTGACGCGCATCTCGGTGCCCGAACCCATGACGCCGGGCCGCGGAAGTCGTTTCCGAGGCATGCCCAACACCCAATTCGCTCACGGTGTCGCCTCCGGCGACCCGCGTCCGAGCTCCGTGGTCATCTGGACCCGGGTCACACCGACCTCGGCCAGCAAGCCGGGCTCGGGTGCCGGCCCCACCGTGACGGTGCGTTGGCAGGTGTCGACGAACAGCCTGTTCACGCGCATCGTGCGATCGGGCGACGTACGCACGGGACCGGCGCGCGACCACACCATCAAGGTGGACGTCACCGGCCTCCAGGCCAACACGACGTACTACTACCGGTTCGTCTACGGGACGGTTCGCAGCGCGGTCGGCCGCACCCGGACGACCCCCACCACCACCGCGTCGCCCGCCAACCTCCGGCTCGGGGTGGTCTCGTGCGCCAACCTGCAGGCAGGCTGGTTCAGCGTCTACCGCCACCTGGCCAACCGCAACGACCTGCATGCGGTGCTCCACATGGGCGACTACCTCTACGAGTACGCGCCCGGGGAGTACGGCTACGGGCAGGGCAACCAGGACATCCGTCCGCACGAGCCCCCGCACGAGATGCTGACCCTGCCCGACTACCGGCAGCGGCACGCGCAGTACAAGCGCGATCCCGACCTGCAGCGGCTGCATGCCAAGTACGCGTTCATCTGCACCTGGGACGACCACGAGTCGGCGGACGACTCGTGGAAGGGCGGGGCGGTCAACCAGAACCCGGGCGAGCCTGACTGGGCGACGCGCCGGGCCGCCGCCTACAAGGCGTACGACGAGTGGATGCCGATCCGGCTCAACGGGACCGCGTCGCTCGGCGACGGCACCCAGATCTACCGTCGGCTCCAGTACGGCGACCTCGTCGAGATCAGCCTGCTCGACCTGCGCACCTACCGGGACCAGCAGCTCGCGGCCCAGGTCGACCCCGCACAGGCCGACCCCGACCGCACGATCACCGGCCGGGCGCAGCTGGACTGGCTGAAGAGCTCGCTGACCCGTCGGGCCACCCAGTGGAAGCTGGTCGGCAACCCCGTGATGATCGCGCCGGTCACCTTCGCGGGCATCCCGCGCGACCTGATCAGGCCCATCAACGACACTGCGGGGCTGCTGCCGCCCGAGGGTGCGCCGTACAACGTCGACCAGTGGGACGGCTACACCGACGACCGTCGTGAAGTCTTCGAGCACCTCCGCGACAACGGGGTGACGGACGCGTTGTTCGTCACCGGCGACATCCACTCCGGCTGGGCGTGCGACCTGCCGGCCGACAAGGCGACGTACGCCGGGACCCGGAACTCGGTGGGCGTCGAGTTCGTGGCCTCGTCGGTGACCTCGAACAACCTCAAGGACATCACCGGGACTCCGCGCCGCACGAGCAGCATCGCGGTCGAGGAGACGCTGAAGGCCAACAACCCGCACATCAAGTACCTCAACTTCGACGACCACGGGTTCTCGGTCCTCGACATCACCGCGAAGCGAGCACAGATGGACTGGTTCATCATCGGGGACCGAGCGGACAAGGCCACGGGCCTCACGTGGACGACGTCGTGGGCGACCACGGCGGGCAGCCAGGTCGTCCACCCCGTCGAGGGACCGGTGAGCTCCTGATGACCCGCCCGACGCAGGACTCGTGACCAACCGGCGCACGTTTCTCCAGGTCGCCGGCGTCTCCGGCGCCGCCCTGGCGTTCTCCTCGGCTCCCGGAGCGGCGTACGCCGCCAGCACGACCAAGCGCGCCTACGTGCTCGTGGTCGACGGCTGCCGTCCCGGTGAGATCGACGAGATGGCCAACCTGAAGGCGCTGCGCGACGGCGGCACGTGGTACCCGGCCGCGCGATCCCTGCCGGTGATGGAGACCCTCCCCAACCACGTGATGATGATGACCGGCTGCCGACCCGACCGGAACGGCGTACCGGCCAACAGCATCTACGACCGCACCGACGGCGCCATCCGTGACTGCAGTCGTCCCACCGACATCCGCGTGAGGACGATCATCGAGCAGCTCAACGCCTCAGGTCGTACGACGGGCACGGTGCTGTCGAAGGAGTACCTCTACTCGGTCTTCGGCGACCGGGCCACCCACCGCTGGGAGCCCGCGCCGGTCATCCCGGTCTCGGGACACGCGCCGGACGTCGCGACCATGGAGGCCGCCCTCGCCATGGTCGAGGAGTTCGACCCGGCGATGATGTTCGTCAACCTCGGCGACGTCGACCGGGCCGCCCACACCGACCCGACCGGGACATCTATCAAGGCTGCGCGGGCCGCCGCCCTGGCCGACACCAACGAGCAGGTCGGGCGCTTCGTCGACATGCTCAAGAGCACCGGCAGGTGGGACTCCTCCCTTGTGCTCGTGCTCGCGGACCACTCCATGGACTGGTCCGTGCCCGAGCAGACCATCAGCCTGAAATCGGTCTTCGACCAGGAGCCCACCCTCGCCGGCAACTTCGAGATCGCGCAGAACGGCGGCGCCGACCTCGCCTACTGGACCGGCCCGGCGTCGGCTCGGTCGGCTGGTCTGACGAAGATGCGCACCCTCGCGCTCGCCACGAAGGGCGTGTTCCAGGCCCACGTCATCGACCAGACCCCATCGCTGCGCCTCGACGGCAAGGCCGGAGACCTCCTTGTCTACTGCAAGGCAGGCTGGCGCTTCAGCGACCCAACCCAGCTGCACAACCCCATCCCGGGCAACCACGGCCACCCGAACACCGAGCCGATCCCGTTCTTCATCAGTGGCGGCTCTGCTTCGGTGAAGAAGGGCATCGCGCGGTCGGCCAAGGCGCACACGATGGACGTGGCCCCGACGCTGGGCGCGTACTTCGGGATCGCCGCGCCCGGCACTGGCTGGGAAGGCACCTCCCGGCTGTAGTACCTGGCGGCTCACCGCTCGAACGACGCCTTGAGCGCGTCGACCGTGATGGTGCGTTCCTTGACGGCGAACCGCCGCCAGATCGGTGTGCCCAGGCGCCACACGCCGTACGACATCAACTTGCCGCGATGGCGGACCAGCGTCTCGCTGTCGCCGGAGGGCTGCAGGTGGTAACTCGGCCAGCCCTCGAACTTGAGCTTGCCCGACTTCGACTTCTCCCACCAGTGGAAGACGATCGTGTGCGGCGCGTCCATCTCGGTTATCTCCCCGGGCATGGCGCCCTGGCTCGTCTCGTCGACGAACGTCGTACCGACGGAGGGGTCTCCGGGAGATGTTTGCCGGGTGTGCTTGAGCATGCTTCCCGTGTTGGTCATCCAGTCGTTGTGCCCCTCGATGTCGACGAGCCGTGCGAACACCTGGTCAATCGGTGCTCGGATCGTGCGCTCGAGCTCGAACTCGATGGGCTTCATGGAGCCAGCATCCTTGCGCGGCGGATGCACCGCAACGCTCCCAGTGCGTCGTGGCCGCTGGCGTTGTCAGCCGTTAGCTCGTGGGCGGTGAGGGCCGACCCCCCGGGAGGAGTTCTGCGGAAAGGTCACGCGGAACTGCAGCCACCAATCCAAACGCCCCTCCACCTCCGAACACCAAGCACAGCGACGCCTCCGGACCCATCGCTTGGGAACCGCGTGTCGACCGAAGACACGAGGTCCACCATGTCGACGATGTACTCAGCTGGCGCGACGCTGGCGATGATGGCATTCATGATCCTGGCCGTATGCGGCCCGCTGCTCGCGTTCCGCGTTCTCGGAGAGCACGAAGTCAAGGGCGATCACCCCCGGCACTGAGGGATTCGAGCAACGCGAGGCGACACATCGACCGCGGAGCAATGGCCGCCCGTCCTCGATCGCGATCCGCCACGAGGCCGACGTCGTATCAGCGACACGCAAGTGCGGCACGCCGCTCGGCGTGTGCGGGCCGCACGCACTGCGGCGATGCGGTCGCCTTCCGGGTACGTGCCCTGGTCGCGCGAACGGGCCATCCGTCGGGGCCCCGTCACTGACCGCCGACGGCTCCATGCCAGGGCCGTGGGTCGGTCCGCAGCAGTGAGTAGAGCAACACGTCCTGGTTGCGACCGTCGTTGAAGAACGCGCCCCGTACGGTTCCTTCGAGCACGAAGCCGCACTTTTCCGCGATGCGTCGGGAGGCGCCGTTCTCCCCGACGATGACCAAGTGGATTCGGTGCTCCTTCTTGGCGCCGAACAGGTAGTCCACCAACAACTGGACCGCCTCAGTCACGAACCCACGCCCGGCGTACTGATCGGCGTACAGCTGGTAGGACAGCTCAAAAGCATCCCAGTAGGCGACAGGGCGGAAGAATTCGATGTGGCCGGCAATCTCGCCCTCTGGGGACTCGATGACGAGCATTCCCTCGGTCTTCTGCCAGAAGCCGTGCTCAGCGAACTCGCCACGGAAGGCCGGCTGCGACATGACCCCGAGGGGAAAGTACGCACCACGGTTACGAATGTTCGTGTGTGCGTCGTACAGCTCGTCCAGATCCGCCTCGCGGACCGGACGCAGAGTCACGGACTCACCCGCCAACACGGATTCAGCCTAGGCCCCTCGCAAGGGTACGGCGATCTCGCTCCAGAGGCCGACGTCCTTCACTCCGCGCCGGTCATCGAAGGGACGCTCCATGCACCTACGTGCCCGGTCGCGGTGCCCTCTCCCCTGCGTCATCTCGCCGCATGAAGCCGTGAACCTATCTGTGCACGGATCAGTCGCATTCGCCCAGCACCTGAATGGTTGCGCCGAATCCATGTCCGGGCACGGCAGACTGCACGCGTCGCCTTGACCACCTTCTAAGAACTTCTGGAGCAGATATGAAGTTCTCGGCTCGTGTCGCTGCCCTCGCCATGCTCTTTGCGGTGCCATTGGGGACTTCGGCATGCGGCGGAGCGGATCAGTCGGCAACTCCATCTCCACCCGCCGCGACCATCACAGTGACTGCAACTCCCTCGCCGGGTGCGACGCCGACGAAGATCGCGCTGACCACAGCTGGGCAGTACGCGCACGCGATCGCGAAGAACGTGCCCTCTGCAAAGAAGGTGACCGTTCTGACCGAGAAGACGGACTCGAACAATCTGCTTGGGCGACCCAACGGCTACACCTCGGCCGCGGTGATCACCGACAGGGGCGGTGACACCTCCGACCCTGACCCTGGTGTGTCCGACGGAGCCACGGTCGAGACGTTCGACTCGGAGTCCGATGCCGTGCGCCGGTCGGACTACATCCAGGGCATCTTGAGAGATGCCCCGATGCTGGGCACGGAGTACGACTACGTCCAGGGCAACGTGCTGTTGCGGGTGTCCGGGGAACTGCCTCCGTCGGTCGCCGCGAAATACAAGGCGGCATTCACCAGAGCCGCCAACTAGGACCCGCCCATCTCGTCGGGGCCGCGACTCCACATCCCCGGGGTTTAGGCGGATGGCGACGCAAAGGCACTCATCAATGGTGGCTTCGTGCCTTCGACTCGCGCCTCTTACCGCCGCCGGTCACCTTGGCTGAATCCTGCGTCCGGCCCTTCGGTTGGCGAATGAGGTCAGGCCGGTTGCCGAGCGGACTCGAAGAACGTGATCAGCTCCTCGGCGACGGACTCCGGTGCGAGCACCGGCGCGAAGTGGCCGACGCCCGGCAGCTCCCAGAGCTGCGGGTCGGCGACGTGCTGGGCGATGAGCCGCGCTGAATCGGTGAAGAAGGTGCCGAGGCGGGTCTGCCGACCCTGTAGGACCAGCACTGGCGCAGTGATCCGCGCGAGCGCCTCGGGGTCAGTGGACCGTGGCCCCTCATAGCTCGCGTCGGCTTGGACGAACCGGAGCATGGCCGGTACTTTGCCCGCCCACCGTTCGAAGAAGTTCGTCTGATCCAGGGCGGCGATCTCTGCGTCGGTACAGATCCACGGGGCGAATGCGCGCAGCGCATCGACGAGCCGGCCATCGGCGGCCGCCGCGCCCATCTGCTCCATGGTGCCGAAAGTCCGGGCGAGGTCGTCCTCTCCCATCACTGGGATCAGCCCCGGCTCGTACGCAGCTACGGCGACGACGGAGTCACTGCGCGCGGCCGCACCGAGGACCCACGCCCCGCTGCCCGACCAGCCGGCCAGGTAGACCGACTCGCCGATGCTGTCGACGAACGCCGTCACGTCGTCCTCGAGGCGCGGCGGCGAGTGGTCCGGGTTGTCGCCGGACAGGCCGCGTCCGCGGGTGCTCGGCAGGTAGCAGGTGAACCGGTCGGTGAGGTAGGGAAGCATGGCGTCCCAGGCGATCTCGCCGTCGCCGATACCACCGTGGACCAGGACCAGCGCCTGTCCGTCTCCCTGTACTCGTCCGGCGATCTCGGTGCCGTCGGCGGACACCGCTCGGTGAATTCTCGTGTCGGTCATGGTGATCGCTCCCGATCGAGGCGCCGCTGTTCGGCGCGTCTACTGGGATGCTCGGTCGCGCGGCGGGTGGCCGACATCGGCGTGATTGACCAACCTGCGGCGGCCGGTCCTACGCGGTTGTGCGTAGTCGTCTCACCGGGTGACCGTCAGCCCGTGGTCGATGGCGTAGCGGGCGGCCTGGGTCCGGGAGGTGACACCGATCTTGTGGAAGATGTTCGTCAGGTGCCGGGCGACCGTGCGGTCGCTGATGAAGAGTGTCTCGCCGATCTGCCGGTTGGAGTGGCCGTCGGCCACCAATGCCAGCACTTCACACTCGCGCCCGCTCAGTCCATCGGGCGGCTTCGGCGCCATCCGGTGCGCGCCCAGCCGTTCGTACGCCGACTCCGCTTGCGCGGCCTCCGCTGCCGCGGACGCATCGTCACCGAGTGCCCGGTAAGCCTGGGCAAGGAGGGCGCCAGTACCGGCGGCGTCGTACGCCGCGCCCAGCTCGTGCCAGCGTCGGCAGGCGTCGCGGAGCACCGGGAGGGCCTCCTCGGCGCGGCCCTCGGCCAGCAGCACCGCTCCACGTGCCGCGGCCGCCATCGCATCCAGCCCCGAGGTGGCATACATCGCCGCGGTCTCCACCGAGTTCGGACTCGGCGGCCCTCGCGTCCTCCAGCCGTCCCGCAGCGACCGCGATCTCGACCGCGGCAGCGCACAGCGGCGCCCGACGCAGGGGGTCCTCGCCCACGGCTGTCAGGGCGGTGCGCACCGATGTCGCGGCCCCGGCCGCGTCGCCTCCCTGGAGCTGCAGCAGCGCTCGTCCCGGCTGCGGGTCCCGTCCGCGGGCGTGCGCCTCGTTGTAGGCCTGAGCGGCGGTTGGGTCGCCGCGCAACCGGCGTGCCTCACCGACGACGTACCATGCCTCCGCCGCGTAGTCGACCCGCATCGCATCGAGGTCCGTCACCACCTGCAGCGCCGAGCGCTCGGCCTCCTCCCATGCTCCGCGGAGGACGTGGAGCTGAGCCCGGTGCACTGCGCACAGGCCGCCGAATACCCCGACTGCGGGGAGTGTGGACAACCAGTCCTCGGTCAGATCGGTCCAGCGGGTCATCCGGTGGAGGTCGGCGACCTCGTGACAGGACGCGATGGTGTGGCAGTAGAGGCTCCCCGAGATGAACGGTCCGAGACGGCCGTCCTGAGCACCGACCATCGCCTCGTCGAGCAGCTTCAGCCCGTCGACCACCTGGCCGGCCCTGATCAGTGCGCGCCCCTCGCTGTTGACGCCCAGGAGCACCACGCCGGGCTCGTCAATCCGGGTGCCGATGGCCTGCATCCGGCGGGCCGCATCCACCGCTGCCGTCGGATGCCCAGCCTGCAGACTCGCCTCCACGTCGGTTACCTGCATCAGCAGCCCGTGCGCGGGGCACTCCGGGATCCCCTCCAGCAGGCGTCCCGCGCGGCCGATCCAGCCCATGGCCTGCGGCTCGTCGCCCCGTCCCATGTGAAAGATCCCGAGCATCGTCGCCACCCACGCGGCCTCGGCCGGTCGGGAGTCGGCCAGAAAGGCCTCGCACGCAGCGGCCATGAGCCGCAGATTGTCCTCGACGCGGCCGAGCCACCACAGGGCATCTGCGTACGCTGCAAGGTCGTCGGCGTTGAGTCGCTCGGCCCCGGCGGCATCGAAGTGCGCCGCGGCAGTGGCCCAGTCGTGTGCTCGGTGAGCCTGCCGCGCGAGAATCAGAATGTCCGCCGTCTCGTTCACCGCCGTCTCCATCGAACGACAGCAGACTATCGATCGTAGGAGGTGGCTAACCCGCTCATCAGCAGACGCGTGCACATCCGACTCGGCCCGCTCCCCGTTCCGAGCGCCTCGTTTCGCCGGCCGCGTCATTCCACCGTGAAGCGGTCGCGTGGCCTTCCGTCAGTGCGCTTATCTTCGCTGCGCCCGTCTCACTATCCTCGTCGTACGCCCAAGGGACCCAGCACGAGGCAAAGTTCGCACAACCGAACAGGCCAGACCTGCCTGCGCCAACAGAAGAGAGACCTCCCATGCTCAAGGATCTGTCCGGTGTCGGCGCCCTCCTGGACGCCCTCACCACGACCAACGCCCTGCTCACCGATGTTCTTGCCGAGCTCAAGGAGACCAACTCCCAGCGCCTCGACGAGGTCGCCAAGGAGTTGCGCTCACTGAACGAGAAAGTAGGCAAACTTCCCTTCACCGGGTAAGCCAAGCAGTGCGGGTACATCGCGCGAGAGGCGACTCGACGCGACAGAAGGGCCACCAGTGGAATAGTGGCTTCATGACGGCTTGGGCCGAGGTCGAGCGCGCCGAGGCCGACTTCGCGCAGCGCGTGCGGGCGCTCTTCGACGCGCACCGGCACAAGACGATCGCGACCGTGCGAGCGGACGGTTCACCGCGGATCTCGGGGATCGAAGCCGTCTTCGAGGACGGCGAACTGACCTTCGGCTCGATGCCGAACGCACGCAAGGGTGCGGATCTTCGAAGGGATCCGCGGTTCGCCCTGCACAGCGCCCCCGTCGACCCGGTCGAGGGCTCGGAGGCGCAGTGGCCGGGCGAGGCGAAGATCTCCGGGCGGGCGATCGATGCCGGGCCGAGCACCGGCGGACCCGACGGAGACCTCTTCCGCGCCGAGATCGCTGCGGTCGTGCACACCCACCTCAACGAGCAGGCCACGCTGCTCGTCGTCGACTGGTGGACGCCCACACACGGGCTGAGCCGCGTCGAACGCGCTTAGCTCTCGCCCACGTGAGTCTCGTACGACGCGTTCGAAGCGCGCGTCAGGACAGCTCGACAACCACCTTGCCGAGTGCGCGTCCCTCACCGACATGAGCCAGCGCGGCGGGAACCTCGTCGAGCGCGAAGGTGCGGTCGATGTGGATCCTGACCTCCCCGGTCCCGCACAGGGCTGCGAGCGGCTCGAAGTGCGCCGGCCCCGGCTTCACTGCGAGCACCCCTATTGAGCGACCGCTGAGCAGACCCACCACCGAGCCGAGGGCGAGCACGCGCAGAAGTGCGCGCACCGACCCGCCGACGCACCGATACCTGCCGCCGGGCGCCAGCGCCCGCCGGTAGGCGAAGACCGACCGATGCGCGACCAGGTCCAGGATCAGGTCGTACGGCGGGGTCGTCCGCGTGAAGTCCTCCCGGCGGTGGTCCATCACCTCGTCCGCGCCCACCGACCGCATGAATTCCTGCTTGACGGCGTTGTCGACACCGGTGACGTGAGCACCGAGCCGCTTCGCGAGCTGGATGGCAAAGGACCCTGACCCTCCGCCGGCGCCGTTGATCAACACCCGGCTCCCCGCCCTGGCCCGTTGGGTGCCCTGCAAGGCGATCGCACCCGCCTGCGGGACGGTCGAGGCCTCAGCGAACGTGAGCTGGGCGGGCTTGTGGGCCAGTGCCGACTCCGGCGCGAGCGCGTACTCCGCGAAGCCGCCCATCAGCGCGAGGTTGTCGCCGTACACCTCGTCTCCGGGTCGGAACCGGGTGACCCGTTCCCCGACCTCGTCGACCACACCCGCGATGTCCGATCCCAGCGTTCGGTGAGCTGGGGACCGCAGTCCGCCCATGCGCGCGTATGCAGGTGATCCGCGCAGGCACTCCCAGTCGCTGAGGTTGACCGAAGTGGCGGCGACCTTCACGCGCACCTGGCTTGCGGCGGGCACAGGCACCGGGACGTCCTCGACATGCAGCACATCGGGCGACCCGTACCGGTCGTAGACGACCGCCTTCACGTCCGCCCCACGGCACACCTGGTCATGCGGCAACGTAGCAAAGGCGGGATCGTCGGCCGGCCGGGCGCGGCATGGCAGAGCGTCCTACCCGGATGTCGGGGACGGAGGCCGACGTGGTGGCGGGAGTGCCCGGCGAACGGCGCGCACGAGGCGTGTCGGTGGGGGTGTCCAGGGTTTCCAGTCCTGGGGATCCCACGCGTAGACCGGCGTCGAATCGCTCAGCAGGTCGGTGACCTCCGGGATGCGCAACTCGTCGGCCGACCAGCGGTACAGCTCGCCGAGACGCGGCGCGATCACACCCACGTCGAGAAGCCGGCCCAAGGCGTGCTCGGCGGCGATGTAGTCGTCGAGCTCACCCTGCAGCGGGTACTGGTTGGGCAGCACCCGCGCCACCGAGAGGAACATGCCCGTCGTGTCCAGACGTGGATCGCCGAGCCATCGGGCGATCGGCGCGAGCCAGGACAGTGCCAGCCGGGGCGCGGAGACGAGGGCGTGGGCATAGAGCACCCGAACCAGGATGAGATTGAGGAAGAAGCGCTCGACCCGGTTCTCGAGCTCGGCCAGGTCGCGGTGGTCCAGGTACGCCCTGACGATCGTGACGTTGTGCGCCAGGTACCACGTGCGGGGCGTTGGCTGGCGGGCGAACCGGACAGACGCCTCGATGCTGGACGACGACGCCGGACCGGGGTGGCCCAGCAGGCGCAGACGCGCCTCGCAGGTGTCACGCAGCAGTCGTTCGTTCACTGCCCTCCACCACGCGCTGCCCGGACGCTCACCGTCGAGCGGGTCGAGGAGGCCACGCCGAAGCTGCCAACCCATGAACGCCAGCGCCGCGCCCGGATAGGGGCGATGCAGCGGCGCCGCGCCCCCAACCGGTGCGTACGACGAACGGAGCAGTTCCAGTCGGCCCTGAGGATGGTCACGGACCTCGGCCACGCGCTGTGCGGCGATCGTCGCGGCCGGGGCACGACCCGGCGGGCCGTCAGCGTGTTCGGCGCGTCCCTGGGTCATTGGCTGACCGCGACCGATCCGCGAAGCACTCAGCCGACGCTGCGTTCGCGGTCGCCCCAGTACTGCGCGCGCAGCGCCTTCTTGTCCGGCTTCCCCAGCGGGGTCAGCGGCAGCGCTTCGGTGGCGATCACCTGCTTGGGTGACTGCACCCCGCCCTTGCGCTGCTTGACCGACTCCTTGATCTCGGCGACCACGTCATCGGTGAGCTCCGCTCCCTCGCGCAGTACGACGATCGCGGTCACCGCCTCCCCCCAGCGCTCGTCGGGTACGCCGATGACGCCGACCTGCGCCACCGCGGGGTGCTCCGCGACGACGTCCTCGACCTCACGCGGGAAGACGTTGAACCCGCCGGTCACGATCATGTCCTTCGTCCGGTCGACGATGAACCAGAACCCGTCCTCGTCCTCCCGCGCGACGTCGCCGGTGTGCATCCAGCCGTCGCGGAAGGTCTCGGCGGTCTCGTCAGGGAGGTTCCAGTAGCCGCCGGCGAGCAGTGGCCCGGCGACGCAGATCTCGCCCGGCTCCCCCACCGCCGCGGGCTTGCCGTCCTCGTCGAGGAGCGCCGTCCGCAGGAAGGCCGAGGGCCGTCCGCACGAGGACAGCCGCTTCTCGTCGTGGTCGCCCTTGGCGAGGTAGCTGATCACCATCGGCGCCTCGGACTGACCGTAGTACTGGGCGAAGATCGGCCCGAACCGCTCGATGGCCTCCGCCAGCCGGACCGGGTTGATCGCCGAGGCGCCGTAGTAGACGGTCTCGAGGGAGGACAGGTCCCGCGTCCTGGAGTCGGGGTGGTCCATCAGGGCGTAGAGCATCGACGGCACCAGCATCGTCGCGGTGATCTTCTGCTCCTCGATCGTCTGCAGCACCTCGGCGGGGTCGAAGCGCGGCAGCACGTAGAGCGAGCCGCCCTTGATCACCGTCGGCGCGAAGAAGGCAGCGCCGGCGTGCGACAGCGGCGTACACATCAGGAAGCGCGGCGACTCGGGCCACTCCCATTCCGCGAGCTGCACCTGCGTCATCGTCGACATCGCCTGCGCGGTGCCGATGACGCCCTTGGGCTTGCCGGTCGTCCCGCCGGTATAGGTGATCGAGACGATGTGGTCAGGCGGCAGCAGGACCGCCTCGAGCGGCTGCGGGGAGAAGGTCTCGGCGGTCGCGGCCAGGTCCTTGCCCACGTCGGCGAGCTCCTCGGGCACCGGTCCGATCGTCAGCACCTGGGTGAGGCCGGGGACCTTCTCGAGCAGGCCGAGCGCACGCTCCACGAACATCGGCACCGGGTCGATGATCAGCGTGGTGATCTCGGCGTCGTTGAGCACGTAGGCGTGGTCGTCGAGCGAGCCGAGCGGGTGCAGCGACGTACGCCGGTAGCCCTGGGTCTGGCCCGCCCCGAGGATGAACAGCACCTCCGGCCGGTTCAGCGCGAGCAGGGCGCCAGGTGTCCCCTGGCCAGCGTCGAGGGCCTCGAACGCCTGGACGTACTGGCTGATCCGGGCGGCGACCTCGCCGCCCGTCAGGGTCGTGTCGCCGAGGAACATCACCGGCTTGTCCCGGTGTCTCTTCAGTGCGGCCACCATCGTGTGACCGTTGTGGGTGCCGAGTCGCAGGGTGTCCTGGGTGGAGGCGGTCATGCCGCGAGACTAGAACGTGTTCCAGAAATGGGCAATCAGCGGTGCAGGATGCCGGGCGTAGCGCTCGGGCCCGACCTGCGTCAGGAACGCGCCTGCCTGTCCCGCAGCTGAGTTGGGCTCGCCGGCGGGATCTCGGGAGTCTCGCGCTCCTCGAGAGCGCGATCAGCCTCGACAGGCTCCTTGGGAGGAGGTACCTCACCGCGGGATGCGGCAGGCGTACCCGTGGCCACGGCCTCGAAGTAGCGCAGCATCTCGACCGGGAAGGGCAGCACGAGCGTCGAGTTCTTCTCGGCAGCCACCTCCACCATCGTCTGGAGCAGCCGTAGCTGGAGCGCGGCGGGCGTGTCGGCCATCGTGGCCGCCGCTTCGGACAACCTCTTGGAAGCCTGGAACTCGCCGTCGGCGGTGATGATCCGGGACCGGCGCTCGCGCTCGGCCTCCGCCTGGCGCGACATCGACCGCTTCATTGACTCCGGCAGCTCGACGTCCTTGATCTCCACGCGGTCGATCTCGATGCCCCACGAGGCCGCCGGGTTGTCGAGCATCACCTCGAGACCCTGGTTGAGCCGCTCGCGGCTGGACAGCAGGTCGTCGAGCTCGCTCTTGCCGATGATCGAGCGCAGGGAGGTCTGCGCGACCTGCGAGATCGCGAACACGTAGTCCTGCACCTCGACGACGGCGCGGAGCGGGTCGATGACCCTGAAGTAGACGACGGCGTCGACCCGGACCGTCACGTTGTCGCGCGTGATGCCGTCCTGCGCAGGGACCGGCATGGTCACCACCTGCATGTTCACGCGCCTCATCCGGTCGACCACCGGGATGATCATGGTCAGGCCGGGCCGCCTGAGCTCCTGCTGGGCCCGACCCAGCCGGAACACGACGCCGCGCTCGATCTGCTTGACCACCTTGACGCCGGCCGCCCACAAGAGGGCGAACAGCACGAGCAGCAGCACAACTACGTTCAAGACAACGTCCATGACGACCTCCATGAACGAGACGAGTCTCGCTTTCGAGCGTACGCCGGTGTGAGAAAGCCGGCGCCGCCTCGTGGGTCGCAGAACGGTTACGTCTCCAAGAAGTGTGCTCAGGCGCCGGAGTCCCCGCCGAAGTCGACATCGGCGGTCGTGACCGTGCCCGCCGTCCGACCCGGAGCGGTGTGGTAGTTCCAGTAGAGGTTCGTGTGCGCGATGACCTTGTCCGGCGGCGGGGCGCCGTACGGCGAGAGGTCCTCCGTCGTGTGGGCGTCACCGACCAGCGTCGTGTCGTAGCCGCGGGTGATGGCGCCGTGGAGCGTCGACCGGATGCACTCGTCGGTCTGCGCGCCCGCGACGATGAGTCGGCCGACGCCGCGCGAGGCGAGCACCGGCTCCAGGTCGGTCTCCTCGAACGAGTCGCCGTAGGCCTTCTGCACCACCGGCTCGGAGGCGAGCTGGTTGAGCTCGGGCACGTACTGCCAGTTCTCGGTGTCCCGGACCAGCTCCTCGCTGTTGTGCTGGACCCAGACGACATCGACCTCGGCGGCGCGGGCCTTCTCGACCAGGGTGCCGATGTTGGCCACGACGGTGTCCCGGTCGTAGGCCTCCCCCACCACGCCGTTCTGCACGTCGATGACGAGCAAGGCAGTGTTCGGGCGGTTGTCGAGCGTGGTCATGGTTCCCCCTCCTGGGTGCGGATCCTGGTCTCCGACCAGCCTAGGCGTCCCCTCTGACAGTTCCGCGCCTGAAGCAGCGAGCCTCGTCAGCCGAGCTCTCGGGCCTGCTCACCAATGAAGTCGGTGACCGACTTAGCCTCGATTCCCCGCTGCCGCAGCGGAGCGTCGTCCCAGTTCGCCGCGACCAGGTCCATGTGCAGGCCGAGGCCGAACACGGACGCCAGGGCGTCGTTCGGTCGATCGAGCACGCGCATGGCCACGCGTGCGACGGCTCGCGGCATCCGTTGGCGCCTCATCGAGCGTCCGGTGGCCGCCTCCGCGACGGCGATCGCTTCGTTGCGGCTGATCGCCTCGCTGCCACCGAACTCGATCATCTCGGGGGGATCGGGCTCGAGGGCGACGGCGGCCACGAGCGCCGCGACGTCGTCGGTGCCGACCAACCGTCGCTTCGTGTCACCCCGGCCGATGACCGCCACCTTCGCGTGCTCCAGGTCGAAGCGCCCGATCGCTGTCAGCTGGATCTCCTGGAAACCGTCGGGCCGGACGATCACCGTCCGCATCGGTGAGGTCCGCAACCGCTGCTCGGTGGTCAGCTTGGCTCGTTCGAGCGGCGTACCGAAGCCCGTGTCGAGTCCGGCAAAGGACAGGTAGACGAATCGGCGTACGCCGGTCAGCTCGGCGGCCTCGACCAGTGCTGCGGTCCCCTGCCCGTCCACCTCGCCGATGGTGGGGTGTCGGGCTCCGGCAAGACGAGCCGTCAGGGCGGTCGCGGTCGTCACGACCGTGGCGATGCCTGCGCACGCAACTCGAAGGCTCCGCGGCTCGACCAGGTCACCGAACATCACCTCGGCGCCGAGCCGGTGCAGGGGCTCTTCGTCGCTCTCGGCGCGAACCAGGCACCGGACCTGCTGTCCTTGGTGACGCAGGATCCGCACCACCCGATGTCCCAGCTGTCCAGTGCCTCCGACGACGAGGAGCATGGCCCACCGCCTTCCCTGCGGTGCTGCGCCCGAGGGCGACCCGGATGACCAGCATCGGCGTGCTCGTGCTCGCCGGTCAATCACGGTCCCCGGCTCGGCGAGCGCTTGACGGAGACCCGGATGCCGCACCACGCTCGAGAGGCCTGGGAAGCGCAGCAGGGAGGCGGTGGACGCACCGTGAGTCGCAGGATGACCCGCATCGGGAACCGGATCGGCGTCTGGATGTACCGGAAGCTCGACGGGCGAATGTCCAGCGGAAGCAAGGACGTGACGGTCCTGATGATCACGACACCCGGGCGACGGACGGGCATTCCACGGTCCACGTGTGTGCGCTACCTCGACACCGCTGACGGCTACGTCGTGTGGGGCACCGGGTCGGGCTCCCCTAGTGACCCGGACTGGTTCCGCAACCTGCGCGCCGTGCAGGTCGCCGACGTGCAGATCAGGGCCAGGAAGTTCACGGCCGTGCCCCGCGAGCTCCTCGGCGAGGAGCGCGACGCCATCTGGAACGACGTGGTGCTTCGTGAGGCGCCCGAGGTAGTCAAGTTCGCCCGCCGGGCAGGCCGGACGATCCCCGTGGCCGTGCTCGCACCGACCTAGGGGGCTCCTAGGACTCGAGCCCGCTCAGGTCGCCCGGGACGTCGACGGCGTACTGCTGGAGCACCTCGAGGGGCACGACCTCCAGCACCGCCTCGTTGGTCGCGGCCAGCACGACGGGTGCGGCCAGGCCGGCGTTGTGGGCCCTCGCCCAGTTCGCAGCGGTGACGCACCAGCGGTCACCGGGGTTCAGCCCGGGGAAGCCGTAGACGCGGGTTCGGCGTGGAGAGGTCGTTGCCGATGCCGCGCTGGTGCTCGAGGAACTCGGCCGTGACGACGGCGCAGATGGTGTGGCTGCCGAGATCCTCGGGGCCGGTGCTGCAGCAGCCGTCGCGGTAGAAACCCGTGAGCGGGTCGGTGCCGCAGGCCTGGAGGTCGTCGCCGAGGACGTTGCGTTCCGGCCCTTCCGTCATGCCACCGTCTCCGCGACCTGGCGGACCTCGTCGGCCGAGCGAAGGCTGAGCAGCAGGGTCGTCACGCCGGTCTCCTCCCACTGTGCGACGCGCTCCTTCACATAGCCTGCCTCCCCCACGATGTGCATGTCCTCGACGAGGTCGTCGGGGATCAGCGCGGTGGCCTCGTCGCGCTTGCCGGCGAGGAACAGCTCCTGCACCTCGTCGGTGATCGCGGCGTAGCCCATCCGGTCGAAGACGTTCTTGTGGAAGTTCTGCTCCTTCGCGCCCATGCCACCCATGTAGAGGGCGATGGACGGCTTCAGGGCCTCGATGACCCCGCGGCGCTCGTCCTCGCTGCCGGTGATCTGCAGGTGGCAGGTCGCGGCGATCTCGAAGTCCTCGCGCGTACGACGCGCGCCTTGCCGGGCGAACCCCTCGTCGAGCCACGGCTGGTACATGCCGGCCGTCTTGGGTGTGTAGAAGATCGGGATCCAGCCGTCCGCGATCTCGGCGGTCTGGGCGACGTTCTTGGGCCCCTCCGCACCCAGCCAGATCGGGATGTCCGGCCGCAGCGGGTGCACGATCGGCTTCAGCGGCTTGCCGAGCCCCACGGAGCCCTCGCCGTTGAACGGCAGCGGGTAGTGCGGGCCGTCGTTGGTGACGGGTGCCTCGCGAGCCAGCACCTGGCGCACGATGTCCACGACCTCTCTCGTGCGCGCCAGCGGCTTGGAGAAGGGCTGGCCGTACCACCCCTCGACGACCTGCGGCCCGCTGACGCCCATGCCGAGGATGACCCGGCCACCCGACAGGTGGTCGAGGGTCAGCGCGTGCATCGCGATGGAGGTCGGGGTCCGGCCGGACATCTGCACGATCGAGGTGCCGAGACGTACCCGGCTGGTCTCGCGACCCCACCAGGCCAGCGGGGTGAACGCGTCGGAGCCCCAGGCCTCGGCGGTGAAGAGCGCGTCGAAACCGGCGTCCTCGGCAGCGGCGACGAGCTCTCCGACGCCCTCCGGCGGCTGTGCCCCCCAGTAGCCGAGCTGCAGTCCCAGTTTCATGGCGTCTCCTTCGCGTGGGGTGGTGCTTGCCGAAATAGTAGAACGTGTTCTACTTTCGGACCATGACAAGAACTCTGTCAGCCCCGGTCACCGTAGCGTTCGACTACACCCGTTCGACCGGCCCGGTCGTCGGGAGGTTCCTCACCGGGCTGCGTGACGGCCAGGTCGTCGGCGCCCGTACGTCGGACGGCAAGGTGGTCGTGCCACCGCCGGAGTACGACCCCGTCACCCACGAGGCCGTGACCGACTTCGTCGACGTCGACCCGACCGGCACGGTGACGTCCTGGGCCTGGGTCTCCGAACCGGTCGCGGGTCAGCCGTTCACCCGCCCTTCGCCTTCGTCCTGGTGACGCTCGACGGCGCCGACGTCCCGATCCTGCACGGGCTGGACGTCACCTCCCCCGACGACGTGAGCACCGGCATGCGGGTCCAGGTGCGCTGGGCCGACGAGCGGGTCGGCGCGATCACCGACATCGCCTGCTTCGAGCCGATGAGCGAGGGTGGTTTCGAGACGGTCGCTGGCGCTCCCTCCTCAACCACCGACTCGGTGGTTGAGGAGCGAGGAACGAGCGTCTCGAAACCACCTGATCAAGCGGACGTCACGGGCGTGATCACGCCGGTCGAGCTCGACTACATCTACGCCGCCTCGCCGGAGGAGTCGTCGTTCTACCGCGGACTGGAGCAGGGCAAGATCCTCGGCCAGCGCTGCCCGACGTGCGAGAAGGTCTACGTGCCGCCACGCTCGGCCTGCCCGGCGGACGGCACGCCCACCAACGAGGAGATCGAGCTCCCCGCCAAGGGCACCGTCACCACGTTCTGCATCGTCAACGTGCCGTTCATGGGGCAGAAGATCACGCCGCCGTACGTCTCGGCGTACATCCTGCTCGACGGCGCGGACATCGCCTTCCTGCACCTGATCCTCGACATCCCGGCCGAGGAGGTCCGGATGGGGATGCGGGTCGAGGCGGTCTGGAAGCCGGAGGACGAGTGGGGCACCACGATCGAGAACATCAGCCACTTCCGTCCGACGGGCGAGCCCGACGCGGACTACCAGACCTACAAGCAGCACCTCTGAGGGGATGAGATGAGAGACGTCGCCGTCGTCGGGTTCGCCCAGCGACAGATGGAGGAGTTCGACGGGTCGCCCACGTGCGTGGAGCTGCTCGTGCCCCTCTTCACCGAGCTCTACGAGCAGACCGGCTGGACCCGTCGCGACATCGGCTTCTGGTGCTCCGGCTCCTCGGACTACCTCGCCGGGCGGTCGTTCTCGTTCGTGCAGGCCGTCGACGCGATCGGCGTCATCCCGCCGGTCAACGAGTCGCACGTCGAGATGGACGCCGCGTGGGCGCTCTACGAGGCGTGGATCAAGATCCAGACCGGCGAGGTCGACACCGCTCTGGTCTACGGATTCGGGAAGAGCTCGGCGGGCGTGCTGCGACGGACGCTCGCGATGCAGCTCGACCCCTACACGATGACCCCGCTGTGGCCCGACACCGTGTCGCTCGCGGGCCTCCAGGCACGAGCCGGGATCGACGCCGGCCTCTGGGACGAGAAGGCGATGGCCGAGGTGGTGAACCGCTCGCTCACCGACGCCGAGAAGAACGAGTACGCCGATCCGCAAGGGCGGGTCGTCGGTCGAGGAGCTGCTCGCCCGGCCGATGTACGCCGACCCGCTGCGCAAGCACGACTGTGCCCCCGTCACCGACGGCGCCGCCGCGATCGTGCTCGCCGCCGACGATCGAGCGCGTGAGGTCTCCGAGCGACCGGCGTGGATCACCAGCCTCTCGACGTACGTCGACCCGATCAGCATGGGCTCCCGCGACCTGACCCGCTCCCCCTCGGCCGGCCTTGCCGCACGTGACGCCGACCTCGACGGCGTGGAGCTCGCCGAGCTGCACGCGCCGTTCAGCCACCAGGAGCTGATCCTGCGCACCGAGCTCGGCCTGGCCGACGACGTGGCGATCAACCCCTCGGGCGGCCCACTCTCGGGCAACCCGATGTTCACCGGCGGCCTGATCCGCTTCGGCGAGGCCGCGAAGAAGGTCTGGGCAGGCGAGGCCACCAAGGTGCTCGGCCACGCGACCAGCGGGCCGGCGCTCCAGCAGAACCTCGTGTGCACCATGGAAGGACGCTGAGATGGGTAAGCAGCCGGCCGCCGTCATCGGCGTGGGTCAGACCCACCACCGGGCCAAGCGCGAGGACGTCTCGATCGCAGGCCTGTGCAGGGAGGCGATCGACCGCGCGCTCGCCGACGCGAACGTCGGCTTCGACGACATCGACGCGATCGTCGTCGGCAAGGCACCCGACCTGTTCGAGGGCGTGATGATGCCCGAGCTGTTCCTCGCCGATTCACTCGGCGCCGCGGGCAAGCCGCTGATCCGCGTGCACACCGCCGGGTCGGTCGGTGGCTCGACGGCGATCGTGGCCTCCTCGCTGGTGCAGGCGGGCGTCCACAAGCGGGTGCTGACCATGGCCTTCGAGAAGCAGTCGGAGTCCAACGCGATGTGGGCGCTCTCGGTGCCGGTGCCGTTCAACATGCCCGTGCACGCGGGCGCCGGCGGCTACTTCGCCCCGCACGTGCGGTCCTACATCCGCCGCTCCGAGGCGCCCGACCCACATCGGCGCGATCGTCGCGGCCAAGGACCGGCAGAACGCGCTGAAGAACCCCTACGCGCACCTGCAGAACAAGGACACCACCGTCGAGTCGGTGCTCGCCTCGCAGATGCTGTGGGACCCGATCCGCTACGACGAGACCTGCCCGTCGTCCGACGGGGCGTGCGCCCTCGTCATCGCCGACGAGGACACCGCGAAGGCCTCCCCCAACCCGGCCTGGATCCACGGCACCGTGATGCGCTCGGAGGCCACCACTGCCGCGGAGCGCGACCAGGTCAACCCGCAGGCCTCTCGCGATGCGGCCGCCGCCATCTACAAGCAGGCCGGGATCACCAACCCGAGCGAGGAGATCGACGCGGCCGAGATCTACGTGCCGTTCTCGTGGTTCGAGCCGATGTGGCTGGAGAGCCTCGGATTCGCCGAGGAGGGCGCGGGCTGGAAGCTCACCGAGTCGGGCGCGACTGCGCTCGACGGGGCGATGCCGGTCAACATGAGTGGCGGGGTGCTGTCGTCGAACCCGATCGGCGCCAGCGGGATGCTCCGCTTCGCCGAGGCCGCGCTCCAGGTGCGGGGTGCGGCCGGCGAGCACCAGGTCGACGGCGCCCGGCGAGCCCTCGGCCACGCCTACGGCGGTGGCTCCCAGTTCTTCGCCATGTGGATCGTCGGCTCGGATCAGCTCGTCTGAGCCACCCGGACGCAGCAGTGCTCGGGGGCCGGCTGCAGCCTGGCCTCGACCGACTCGCACTGCAGCCCCTCGATCACGCCCCCGACGAAGTCGAGGTTGACCCCGCAGACGAGCGACGTGTGGGCACGAGCGAGCTTGTCGAAGGGACAGTTGTGCAGGCTCAGCTCGCTGCCCTCGCGGGTGGGTTCGAAGCCCTGGTCGCCCAGGGCTCCGGCGGTGCGGTCGAGCTCGTCACCGGTGGCGGCGTACTCACTCCCGACGGCACGTCCCCGGGCGCGCGCCTCGTCGCTGAGCGCTCGCCCCAGAGGGGCGCCCTGGAGGGACTCCTCGACCGCGGCCGCGAGCACGGCACCGACGAGGTCGTAGCTGCGCTCGGGCACGGACACGGCGATCTCCGAGGGGGACCGCCGGTAGACCTTCGCGGGCCGTCCCGCACCGGGACCGGTGCGCCCTGAGAGTCGGCGGTGCTCGACCTCGAGCAGCCCTTCGTCGACCAGCTTGTCGAGGTGGAACCGCGCTGAGTGAAGCGGTACGCCGGCGCCGGTGGCGGCCTCCTCACGGCCCACGAAGTCCGGCTGCGCGGCGACGTACTCGTAGAGCCGGCGACGCACCGGGTCGGCCAGTGCCCCCAGCGCGGAGTACTCGTCACCCATCGCCGCTCCCTTCCTGATCGACGACCCTGCCCGACCCGCCTTGACGGGCCAGCGCTACGCTTCTAACGTTCACCTTAGTGACTTTTAGAAATCGCGTCCAGCAGGAGGGCACATGACCCAGGCAGCAGTACCCGTGGTGGAACCGCGGTGGCGCCCCCGGATCACCCATCAGTCGGCCACGGTCGACCTCGACGCCGCGGAGCGCGCCGCCACCGAGATGCTGGCCGCGCTGGGGCTCCCGATCGACACCGAGGACATGTTCGAGACGCCACGACGGCTGGTGCACGCCTATGCCGAGATGCTCACCGTCCCGGAGTTCGACCTGACCACGTTCGACAACGCCGCCGGCTACGACGAGCTGGTGCTGGTCTCGGACATCCCGGTGCGGTCTCTCTGCGAGCACCACCTGCTGCCGTTCACGGGTGTGGCGCACGTGGGCTACCTGCCGGCCGACCGGATCCTGGGCCTGTCGAAGTTCGCCCGCACCGTCGAGTTCTTCGCCCGTCGCGCGCAGACCCAGGAGCGCCTGACCACCCAGATCGCTGACCACCTCACCGAACGGCTCCAGCCGCGCGGCGTGGGCGTCGTCATCGAGGCGGAGCACACCTGCATGACGATGCGCGGAGCCCGTGCCGACGGGGCCATGACGGTCACCTCGATGCTGCGCGGCCGCCTCCGCGACGACCCGAGTGCTCGCTCGGAGTTCCTGTCGCTCACGCGTGACAGGAGGGCCGCCCGATGACCCAACCCATGAAGCAGCCGATCGTCGTCATCGGCGGCGGCCTCGCCGCAGGCACTGCCGTCGGCGCGCTCCGCCTGTCCGGGTACGACGGTCCGCTGGTGCTGTTCACCGACGAGCCCCGCGCGCCGTACGAGAGGCCGCCGCTGTCGAAGGCCTACCTGATGGGCAAGGACCCGGCCGAGAAGGCGTTCGTGCACCCGCCGGAGTGGTACGCCGAGCACGACGTCGACCTGCGCACGGACACTCGCGTGGAGTCCATCGACCTGGCGCAGCAGACCGTCCGCGCCGGGCAGGACGACCTCGCCTACGACCAGCTGCTCATCGCCACCGGCGCCCGGCCGCGCCATCTCGAGATGGTCGACGCAAGCGGCGTACCGGCCACCTACCTGCGGACGCTCGACGACTCCACCCGGCTGCGCGAGAAACTCCAGCCAGGCAAGCGGATCGCGATCATCGGCGGTGGCTGGATCGGGCTCGAGGTGGCCTCGGCAGCCCGTGAGGCCGGCTGCGAGGTCGTAGTGCTGGAAGCACTCGAGCTGCCGCTCGGCCGCGTGCTCGGCCCGGAGGTGGCCACCGTCTTCGCGGACCTGCACCGCGACCACGGCGTCGACCTGCGGACCTCGGTGACGGTGGAGGCCATCGAGCGCCGCCGGCGACGGGGCGGAGCTCACGCTCGGCGACGGCAGCACCGTGACCTGCGACCACCTGGTCGTCGGCGTCGGCGTGACCCCCGTCGTCGAGCTCGCCGCGGATGCCGGGCTCGCTCTCGACAACGGCATCAGGACCGACGCCCACCTGCGCGACCTCCGACCCGCACGTGTTCGCCGCTGGTGACGTGGCCAACGCCGACCACCCGGTGCTCGGCCACCCGATCCGGGTCGAGCACTGGGACACCGCGATCCAGCACGGCAAGGTCGCGGCGGCCAACCTGCTCGGGGCCGGTGCGGTCGCCGACGCGCTGCCCTACTTCTTCACCGACCAGTACGACTTCGGCATGGAGTACGTCGGCAACCCCGGTCCCGAGGGCTACGACGACGTCGTGCTGCGCGGCGATGTCCCCGGTCGCGTGTTCACGGCGTGGTGGCTGCGAGGTGACCTGGTCGTCGCCGGGATGCACGCCAACGACTGGGACGCGATCGAGGACGTACGCCGGCTCGTGGGCCTGCGCGTGGACGCCGGCGTCCTACGTGACGAGTCCGTGACGTTGGGTGACGTCCCGCCGAAGGACTGACCTCTGACTGGGTGTCCCCATCCGGGTGAAAGTGCACTCACATGCCGATGTGCGGACGCCTTGGCCGTGATGCGTCCTGAGGTGGTGTCGGGCTCGCTCTGTACGGTGCGACCATGAACGGGCCGGTGCCTCCAACGAAAGTGCTGCGTGCCTTCGGTGTGGAGTCAGCGCTTCCTGTGGCTGGAGGACAAGGCACGTCATGGCGGGCAGGTGACCTCGTTCTGAAACCGGGGAGCGGTCCGGTCTATGAGTGGCTTGCCAACCAGTTGAGCAGTCTGCCTTCAGAGGGCGTTCGCATCTCTGCGCCGGTCGCCACACGAGACGGCAACTGGGTGTGTGACGGGTGGACGGCCACGCGGTGGGTCAAGGGCTCTCACCCAGATTTCGCCCAGCCGTCTACTTGGCCTAGCGTCATCGAGGCCGGGCGGGCCTTTCATCGGATGGTTCGGGCGTGGCCCCGCCCTGACTGCCTTTTGACCCGGACGGACCCATGGGCGATCGCCGACCGCGTGGCTTGGGGGGACGCGGTCTCCAATCTGCCTCCGCCGCTTTCTGAAATTGCGCGTTCGCTACAAGACGCATCCCATTCGCTTGGGCCCTCGCAGGTCGTTCATGGTGATCTCACGGGGAACGTGCTCTTCGCTCCTGGGGCTCCACCAGCCGTCATCGACATCTCGCCGTATTGGCGACCGCCCGAGTACGCCGAAGGGGTAGTGATAGCCGACGCCCTGTGCTGGCACGGCGCTCCTGCGTCAGTTCTTGCAGATGTGGGGGTATCGGTCACCGCCGTGGCACGCGCCCTACTGTTCCGACTGGTCACGACCAACGAACTGCTGGCGGCAGGGCTAGCGACAGTAGACACTCGCTCCGAAGCCGAGATGTATAGGCGGGCGGCGGTTCTCATCGGCCTCTGAGCCCACGGCAACGTCCGCTCATGCCGCAGATAGCGTGCGCTGCGGCCATCCGGACATGCTGACCGTGTGCCTGCTCACGGCTCATAAATGGAACAAGGTGCCGTATCCAGGGAATGAGGATCAGGGCTTTTTCTTGCGCTGCGTGAGATGTGGTCATGAGAACCACGACGTGACCACCATGGGGCCAAGGGGACCCGTGTCGAGTTGGTGAACGATCGCCGCGCAGCGGCCTCCAGCAAGACCCCGCCGCGGCACACAGATGCGGGACGCAACTCAGGCGCAAGGCCGGGACGCAAAACCGCCCCGGAGGGCGTACCCCTGAGGCGGTCTGGCTAACTGGAGAAGAGTCTGGAGCCGGCCTTGGTCGGCTCGGACACTCTCGCCACTTCGAACGTACTGCAACCTCCTTCGCCCGGCCAGAGAACGTGACTAGCTCACGTCAGGCGTCACACTGGGCACCGCCGGGCCAAACCGACAGTCACCGCGATCCGCACGGTCATGCCGAGATCCGTGCCTTCTAGGCCCGTTCGCGGCAACCGACGGTGATCATCCTGGAGTTCCGCGACTGTGCTGGTTGCGCCTACGCGGTCGCGAGGTCCAGACGCATCAGGACGTCGCGCTGCTCCTCCTTGCCGAACATGAAGACGTGCTGCTCGAACTCTTCGTACCCGCGGTGGCGGTAGAGCGAAATGGCGTTGGTGTTGTGCTCCCAAACGCCGAGCCACAGATAGGTGAGCCCTCGCTCCCGTGCCTTCTCGGTCGCGAGATCGAGTAGTTGCCCGCCGAGACCTTGGCCGTGATGGCTAGCGAGAACATAGACCTGTTCGACCTCAAGCCCGTCGCTGAACCCCGGTACGGTTTGTGCGGTGCCGTAATTGACCTTGACGTAACCGACGGGTTTACCTTCGTCCAGGACCCAGGTGGTGTCGCACCTTGGGTCGAGCAACTCAGCAGAGACCGCATCCACGGCGAACGCCCGCGCTAGGTGCGCAGCCAGTTCGGCAGGGTCGTTGGCCGCGCCGTACGTTTCGCTGAACGTGTCTGCTTTCAAGGCAGCGAGCGCGGCAGCGCTCTCGACGGCTGGTTGTTCGAACAGGCACCGCATCGACCACCGCCCCGGTCGGTCCACACCGTGTGGATGACAGCGCGACGATAGTAGGTCTCGGCCCGCAAGGGCCACTGCTCGACGCCCAGCCTGTCGTACGAAGCGGTAGCCGACGCCTGCCACCGACGGTCTACAGACGTTCCGCTGTCGCGAGGCTGGGCCCAGGGTATGACAAGCCGCCGGAAGTGCGACGTCCGGATATGCCGCAGATAGCGTGCGCTGCGGCCATCCGGACATGCCGCTGTCGGTGCAACCGTGCGGACGACGGACGTTCAGACCGAACCCGTAGCCAGACGGCGGGACGGCTCGTTTGCCTGACGTGACGATGAAGGAACTGGCTATCCCCGGCGACCTCTCGCAGCTGGAGGCGCAAGCTGCCGAGAACCTGAGCCCCGAGGCCCTCGGCTACATCCTCGCCGGGGCAGGAGACCGGGACACCACGCGCGCCAACGCCGCGGCGTTCCGGCGTTGGGAGGTCAAGCGGCGCACGGGCCGCAAGCCGGCGAAGGTTGATCTCTCCACCACCATCTTGGGGACGCGCATGCCCGCGCCGGTCCTCTTCGCACCGGTCGGCGTGCAGACGCTCGCGCATCCGGACGGCGACCTCGCCAGCGCCCGCGCGGCGGCCGAGCTCGGGCTCACCTACGTGCACTCGACGCAGGGCGCCTACAAGATGGAGGACGTGGCGGCGGCCAACGGCGACGGCTCGCGCTGGTACCAGCTCTACTGGCCCACCGATGATGAGCTGGTGGTGTCCTTCCTGAACCGCGCCGCCGCGGCCGGCTACACCCATCTGATGATCACGCTCGATACGACGCTGCTCGGCTGGCGGCCGCTCGACCTGGATATCGGGTACTCACCCTTCCTCGAGAACAAGGGCATCGCGAACTACACGAGCGACCCGGTCTTCCAGCGTAAGCACATGCCCGTGCCGGCAGAGGTTGCCCCGCTGGCGGCCGGCATCGCATTCGCACGCGTCTTCCAGAACCCCGGCCTGAACTGGAACCAGTTGCCGCTGATCCGCGCGAACTGGGACGGCCCGATCCTGCTCAAGGGGATCCAGAGCCCACGCGACGCCAGGCTTGCCGTCGAGCACGACATCGACGGCATCGTCGTCTCAAATCACGGCGGACGTCAGGTCGACGGGGCGATCGCGTCGCTCGACGCGCTCGGTCCGATCGTCAAGGCGGTCGACGGCAGGATGCCCGTGCTCTTCGACTCCGGGATCCGCACGGGCCGCGACGCCTTCAAGGCGCTGGCGCTCGGCGCCGACGCGGTGCTCGTCGGCCGTCCGTACCTGTACGGCCTCGCGCTGGACGGGCAGAGGGGCGCCCGGCGCGTCATGCGGAGCCTCGTCGACGAGCTCGAAGAGGAGGTCCGGAAGGCGCGTCACCGCAGTCACCGCACGCTCTCCCGTTCCTCCCTGACCCGCGCGCGCTGAAACGGAGCCCAGACATGTCCGAGCACACTCGTCGTCAGTTTCTCGAGCTCGCTGCGGCGACTGCCGCCGCATCCCTCATCGCGCCGCCCGCGCTCGCCGCGCCCCGGGTGGCCCCCGGCGCTGCGACTCCCAAGCTCCCCGCGAAGTCGCCGCTCCCCGTCGGCCCGGGCGCCCCGTTCGGCAGCTACCAGTCCGAGATCTACATCGCCGGGATGAGCGCGGACGTCAAGCCGATCTTCACCACGAACCTGTCCGACCTCGAAGCCGCTGCGGAGGACGTGCTGTCCGAGGCTGCGCGCCGGCATCTGCTCGCCTGGGCGGGCGGCGGCGCCGCCGTGCGAGCGAACGCGCGGGCGCTGTCCGCGTGGCGGATCGTCCCGCGGATGTTCATCGACCGCGCCGAACGCGACCTCAGCACGACGGTGCTCGGCGCCTCGATGCCGGCCCCGGTCATCCTCGGCCCGGTCGGACGCCAGGCCATGGCGCACCCCGACGGCGAGATCGCCACCGCCCGGGCGGCAGCGGGGCTGGAGCTCACCTACGTCCACTCGTCGCGTGCGAGCAGATCGCTCGAGGAGGTCGCCGTGGCCGCGCCGAACGGCCCGCGGTGGTTCGGCCTGGACTGGCCGGACGGAGACGGCCCCGACCCCGTGCTACTCACCCGCGCGCGCGCAGCCGGGTGCACCCACCTCGTGCTCTCCCCCCCGCAGCCCGGGCAGGGCTGGAAGGCGCTCGCGGCGACCCGCGAGGCCTGGGACGGGCCGATCGTCCTCGGCGGCATCCAGAGCGTGCCGGACGCGCGGATCGCGGTTCGCCGTGGCCTCGACGGCATCGTCGTCTCGAATGAGCGCGGGCGCCGCGGTCCCGGTGTCGGTGGGACGATCAACGTCCTGCCGCGGATCGCGGATGCCGTCGGCGGCAAGCTTGCCGTGCTGTTCGGCTCGGGCGCCCGCACGGGGACCGACGTCTTTCGGGCGCTGGCCCTGGGGGCCGACGCTGTCGTCATCGGCCGCCCGTACGTGCACGGCCTGGCGCTCGGAGGGGAAGACGGCGTCCGGCACATGCTCCGAACGCTCCTCGCCGAGCTCGAAATCACCCTCACCATCGCTGGTGTCGGGCACCACCGCGACCTCGACGCGAGCGCACTCGTCCGGGCGTGAGCGCCGGAAGGCACTTAAGGCCAGATAGCCCTCTGGAACGGCCGCGTGGCGCCGCCTCACGAACGCACTCATCTGCCGCAGATAGCGTGCGCTGCGGCCATCCGGACATGCCGCTGATCGGTCGCTGCCGATGAGCATGCGCCGCCGTCCGCGCGTTCTGGCTGACCGCCTCTCCTCGTCGATGGCGCCCAACCAGGGGTGAGGACTTGCCTCGGGAGCCTACGGGTATTGGTGGATTCGGGAACGCGCAGGCCAACGAGGTGATTCTGCACATGCCACAACAGATCTTGCACCCAACGTCTTGAGAACCAGCACACACTCAACTCTGGAGAGCCGGGGCCGCGGGGGCGGCGCACGCGGTGCGGGTCGCAGCTGTTGCCCATCGTGGAGCCTGCCTGGGGGCGGATCAACCCAGCCGCTCGAGCATGTCGTACATGGTGTCCTCGGTGACGGGGATCCGCTGCCAGGTGTCCCCGCGGTCCAGGCTCACGTGCAGCGCCACGGGAAGGAACTTGCTGCCGCCCAGCTCGATGACGGCCATCCGCTCGGCCGTGAACCAGGAAGTGGCTCGAGGCGCGTCGACGTCGATCATCAGGGGGTCCGGGTCCGGGTGCACGTTGCACTCCAGTTCACGGTGGGCGAAGTCGCCCCCAGGCTCCTGCCAGTGCACGACGCAGCCGCTGGCGACTCCCCACAACAGCTCGTCGGCCGCCGACTCCGCCCACTGGTAGACCGCGTCCGGCACGTCGAGCCGCTGGATCGTCCCGGCCGCTTCGTCGACCCGCGCCAGACCGCCGGACGACGAGTAGGTGGTGCGGACCACGTCCGGTCCCGCTGCGGGCGAAGCAGTGGAGGGGAGCATGGTCAGCTCGGTCGTGGTGCCGTCGGCGTTCAGGAGCCGGTAGCGCTCCTGCGTGCCGCCCTGCCGGCTCCAGTCCTGGACGTAGATCGAGTCGTCGTCGAAGGGCTGCCCGCCGATCTCCGCCCACTCCCCCGGCGCCCCCGTTGAGGTCGAACAGGCCGGAGCTGCGGTAGCCGTCGACGGTCACCTCGACGGCGGAGTGGAACACCCGGTGGTCGTAGTTCTCCACCCACTCGCGGTAGTCGCAGTTGGCTCTCGCACAGGCAATCCAGAGTCGCGTGGCGAGCCCGCCGTCCCGGCCCTCGACGTAGTCGAGCGGGTCACCCTCCGCCCGGATCCGGTCGGGTGCCCAGGCCACGTCCGCGGCCGTCCGGGCACCGTCGCCGTCGGGTCGCCGATCGGGTCGGTGGACCGGTTGCTGCCCGGCCACCCGCCGAGCATGGTCGCCACCACGACGACGGCGGAGAGGGCGCCTGCCCCGGCGGTGAGGACGGCGCGCCGCCGGCGCCGGCGGACCACGACGGCCAGGTCGCCCAGTCCGGGTGGCGCGAACTACCGCGTCAGGTCGCGCGGATCTCGAGGTCAGGCATGGTCGTGCTCCTCCCTCTCGTCGAGCGTGGGGCGGAGTTGGGACCGGCCACGCGCCAGCCTCGTCTTGACCGTCCCCTCCGGGATGTCGAGCTCGCGGGCGATCTCCGCGGTGCCCTGGTCGCCGAGGTGATGCAGGACTATGACGGTGCGCTGGTCGAGGTCGAGCTGGGCCAGGGCGCTCATGACCGCCACATGGTCAGGCCCGAGCTCTGCGGTGTGCCGCGGCCCCGGGACCCTGGTCAGGAACCGCCGCGCGACGCCCGTGCGCCGCCACACGTTCCGCTGGTGGTTGAGCGCCACCCTTCGCAGCCACGCCTCCGGGTTCTCCACCCGGTCGAACGCCGTCCCCGCGGCCAGCGCCTTCACGAACGCCTCTTGCACCGCATCCTCCGCGCCGACCTGGTCGCCGCAGATCGCGAACAGCTGAAGCACGAGGCGTGGGTACGCCGCGTCGTACAGCTCGCCGATCACCCGGGAACCTGCCATGGCGTCACCTCCTGGCTCCTCGTCCGGAGAGAAGACACCCGAGCGACCGGTCCGGTTCCCTCGACGGCATGCCGAATCCATCCATTGTGCCGCGGATGGCAAGATCGCCGCCGAGCCGAGCCTCCGCACGGCGCACGCGATGACCACTCCTCCGAGCTCCACTCGCCAACCCTCGTCGGCGCGAGAACAAGTGCCGGCTGCCTGCTGTGAGCAGCCCTGGTGATGTCGAGCGCCCGCCCCAGAGCGACTCGAAGGTCGGAGATGCTGAAGTGCAAGGGGTCTGTCATGCCGGGAGGACGTCAGATGAATAGCCCGCTCATGCCGCAGATAGCGTGCGCTGCGGCCATCCGGACATGCCGCGATGCGGGCGGACATGCCGATGTGCGGACAGTGGCATGCAGCCGACCCGGATGAATACCCGTAGTGACCACTGGAAAACGCACGCTCCGACCGGTTGCGGGTGTGCCGCAGCGCACGTCACCCGGCACGGCATCAGTGTTGCTCTAGCGGTCGGGCCGGGCGGGTAGGACCTCGAGGGTCGCCTGGCCGGGCTTACCGTCCTCCGGGCGGCAATTGACCTTGAACCTTCCCGCATCCAGATGAGCCGCCGGACCCGCGCCCTCGCCCTCACCTCCGACGATCGTGACGTCGCCGTCGTCGTCGGTCTCGATCCGCTGACCTTCGTTGTCGGTGCGGAAGACCACCTTTCCGCGCTCGTCGACGATGCGCACCTTGGCGTAGCCGGATTCACCGATGACATTCACAGGGTGGTCGCCGGCCCGAACCTGATCCACATTGAGCAGGCACGGCGTCTCCGGCCGCCTGGAACTGTTGACGACTACCTCCAGGGGCTGGACCTCAGGGTCCTCCGACTCGTCGCTGAGCAGCCAGAGCGCCGAGTAAAACAGAAGACCGAGCGCGCACAGGATCGCGAGCACGACGAGCAGAGACCTGGCGAAGGCACCGAGCGGGCGTCGGGTGGGTGCCGGGTGGGCCGTCATCGGGACGCGCCCTTCCCAGTGGCTGTTCTAAAGAGCGACGATGCTCGTGCTGCCCTCGGTTGGCCTGGCGGCGGCGCGTCCGCAACGAGGGGATCAGCGGTCCGGGTCCATGGCCAGGTCATCAGGGCCCAGAGACCGGCGACAAGGGCGATCTCCACTACGACGTATCCCGGCCAGGGCCCGAACCAGTCGAGAAGCGTGCCCACGGCGGGCTTGCGGTTCAGGTAGCCGTAGTTCGTGCCGGTGACCGCGTTGAAGCTCATCACCGCCACCGCCCACACGGCGGTGGTGGTCATGGCGAACCGCCAGCTGCGCCAGGCGGGACGCACCCCCAGGCCGAAGGTGAGGTAGACCGCGGCCCACACCGTGAAGAAGTGCATGCCCCAGAACATGAAGTACTGCGGGTGCGGAAACAGGTCGGTCAGTGACGGGGTGATGATGCCCTGGATGGTCAACGTCAGGCCCCAGAAGTACACCAGTGCCGTGGCCGCCCAGTGCCGGGTCCACAGGGCGACGATCGCCGCGATCCACGCGAAGTCACACAGCTGCAACGGCAACGACTTAGCGAACTCGAAATCACCGGGCAGCAGCTGCAGCACCTGCATCGGCACCGTGAAGCACGGGATCAGCAGCGCATAGGCCCGGCGGAACCGGACCTCCCTGGCGGTGCCACGGTGTGCCCGGCCTAACGCCACGAGCGCCATGCAGACGATCAGGAAGGCGGCGATCAGCATGAAGTGCTCCACGGTGAACGCCTCAAAACGACTGACTGGTGATGGAGTCATGATGCGAGTGTGCTTCCGATCCGGCCCATCCCGCGTGAGTACGGGTGCTCAAATCGAGGACTGGCTGTGACACGAGAGCCCTGAGCGCATGAGGCAACAGCTGCAGGATGTGGGCGCGCGAACCTGTGCGAACCACCGGTCACTTTCGCTGCCGTCGACCTGCAGCACCGGACACTTGATCCTCGCGGCGCGTTTCGGTGCCGCACTCACAGGAGAGCAACGCCGGTGGAGGGCCCGACCCGGGGTGGGTGGCAACGGGCCGGTTGGCACAACCAGGAGGCCAACCGTCCCGCCCGGATCTGCCGCGATCCCGGCGCTCATGCCGATGTCCGGACACCGACAACCGCGGACACTCTGTTCCCCAGGAGCCGGTGAATTTGACCTCTTGGTCTAGTTCGGCCGCGCGGATACGCGCGTGCGGGATTCGTCGTACCTTGTCTGGGCAGGCCCACCATGGGAGTCGCCGTGTACCGGTTCGGAGTCTTGGCTGCACTAGCACTGCTCGCCTCGGCGTGCACCGCCGACAGCGAGGAGTCGGGGACGCCACGAGCGGGCAGCACCGGGGGCCCCGCCACATCGGCTCCGAGCACGATCGCGACTCCGACAACTACACCGAGCGCGGGTGCCTCGTCGGCCGCTCCGTCCCCGGACTCGACCACGCTAGAGGCCGCTGGCAAGTGCTTCGGCAAGAAGGCCACCATCGTCGGGACAGCTGGGGACGACGTGGTCGTGGTGCAACCCAGGCGACGCAAGAATGTCGTCGTCACCCTCGGTGGGGACGACCGTGTCGTCGGCCTGCGCCCCGGCGACCTGGCATGCACCGGCGACGGAGCCGACCAGGTCCTGCGCAACCACCGCTGGGGAGCCTTCGTCGACACCGGCGACGGCGACGACGTCGTTCGCACCAGCAACGCCGGCCGCATCCGGGTCGGTGCCGGAGACGACCAGGTGTTCATCGACGGGCGCAGCCCGGTGCGCATCGTGCTCGGTCCCGGCGACGACCGTCTCGTCGTCACCGACCCCAGCCCCGCGAACTGGCCGATCAACTCTCCGTGCGCCGACCTGTGGAAAGCGACTCGGCCCCTGCGTATCAACCTGGACCGTGGGACCGCTGTTGGGCAGGGCCACGACCGGCTGGTCAACGTCCGGTGCGTGGTCGGCAGCCGGTACGGCGACCAGATCACCGGCACCGACGGGTCGGACCAGGTGGAGGCCTCGGGCGGCCACGACGTGGTCCATGTCGGGACCGGCCACGATGGTGTTGTCGCAGGAAGCGGAGACGACCGTGTCTACCTCGGCGAGGGCGACGACAGCGCGAACGGCGAAGACGGCAACGACCGCCTCTACGGCGAGTCAGGCCTCGACTACCTGGAGGGCTGGACAGGTGCTGACTACCTCGACGGCGGCACCCAGGACGACGAGGTCTTCGGCGGCTTCTTCTGCGAGCTCGGCGGAAACTCCTACGGCAACGGCGGGCTGACCGACACGTTGGGCAACGAGATCTTCGGGGGAGACGGCAACGACTACGTGTACGGCGACCGCGGGAACGACCGCGTCGACGGCGGAGCGGGGTACGACGCCGGCCAGGGCGGGTACCGCGATGGACGGATCGACTGGATCGTCTCGGTGGAACGGCCGCTCGACGAGTGCCTGCCCTTCGACGAGAGCTTCGCCTGGGAGAACGCGCACACCCATGGCCACTCGTGACGCCGACGACGTGGTGTTTCGTGGGCGTGGGACCGGGCAGGTCGACCTCGAAGGTGACACTGGTGTCCTTGACACCCTCGCTGTAGCCATCGACACCCTAGACATCAATTCTCCTTCGTGACGCTGTAGAAGCCCCTATCCGATCGTCCGCGCACGAGCCGCGTCCGCTCATGCCGCTGATGGTGCGCGGAGATGCCGATGTCCGGGCAGTGCGTCAGATTGTCCTCATGGCCGCAACCGCCGGCATCGTCGGTGCCGCCGCGCTCGCGGTCGACCAGAGCCTGACCGGCATCGAGGGTTGAGTCGGTTGTCGCAGGCCTTGGGGAGGCGGCACCCACGACTTCCTCGACGGGGGTGGTCGGGCAGCGTATGGCGTACTCGGTCGGGTTCACCCTGCCCAGCGACTTCGCCGCCCGTCGCGAAGGTGCCGAAGCAGGCGTGGACCCCGGCCCTACGACGGCTATACATCGGCGAATCCCAGGGTGTAGGGCCAGCCTTCGTACTGGGCGGCGCCGGGACTGGTGGGGTCGGTCTCCCAGGGCCAGCACTCGATGACGAACGTGTTTGCGTCCTTGTTGATCCGCACTAGCCCGTAGCCCTCGCGTTTGAGGTTGCGATCGCCGACCTCGTCGGTGGCCTGGGCGGCGCGGACTTCGGCGTAGCTGATCTTGGGGTTGGCCACGGCCAGGACGTGGAGCTTGTTGCCGTACGCGTCGGTGAGGTCGCCTGTGTTCGGACCGTGGGCGTTGGGCAGCGGTGTGGCCGGCGCGAACCAGCGCTGCCAGGCGGTTCCGGCGGCGGGAGCGGTGAACTGAACGGGGCCGTCCGTGAACTGGTCGATGCCGTGGCGAACCAATGAGGCCAGGTGCTGGTCACCGGACAGGATCAGCGCTCCTGCGTTCTTCAGCAGCTGCACGGCCGTGCGCCGGGCCGGTGAGGGGACGCCGTTGCTGTCGGCGTCAGCACGGCGGACGCCGGAGAGTTGGTTTGCAGGGCCGCGAACAACGTCTGGGTCAGACAGACCCTTGGCTCCCCGGCGTGCATGGCCGCCCAGTCCCGCAGGAACGTCTCCTGGCGTTCCCCGAGCAGTTGCCGGGGCAGGGGCAGCGGAGCTCCGGTGGAGGTCTTCTGGGTCTTGTTGGTGTCCTTGAACTTGCGGTCCTCCAGCACGGCGAAGGACACGCCCCCGTAGCTGAAGGCCGTGTAGTAGACGCCGATCCCTTGGAGCACTGGGGCAGCGTCGTAGGGGTCGGGGTTGTGGATGCACTGGATGCGCTGAACGCGGTTGACCCAGGCCGCCGGCATCCGGTACCCACCTTGGTCGAAATTGCCGTCCGGTGCCGCGCGCCCGGACCAGCCCCACAGATTGGGGTGATACATGTCGTGGTCATCGACCAGGGACAACGTCGGGATGTTGCGGGTGAGCGAGCCGAACGACCACAACCACAGGTAGTAGCGCGACAGCATGTCCAGGGCGCCGGAGCCAAGGTTCTCAACCGTCGGCCTGTGCTCGTAGTACTGGTCTCCGAACGCCACCAGCACATCGGGTTGGTGGCGGGTCAGGTTGGTGACCAGCTCGGCGTAAGGGAAGTACAGATTCTCTGCTGTGTACAGCCCGCGGAAGCGTTCGCCGGGGAACTTCGGTGCGCCGCTGCTGGCCAGGTCCAGTTCCCGGTAGGTGTGGATGGTGCAGTTCACCATGGCGACGGCGATGCTGGCCTTGTCGGTGGGGTCTCGCTGGATGGTCCCTGTGTAGGAGCTCGCCTGGGCGGTGCCTGTCGCCCAGCGCACCCGGTACTCCCAGGCCCGGCTGGCGTCCCAGCCGGTGACCCGGAAGAAGGCCAGGTAGGTCGGTACCCAGATGGCAACGGTGCTCACGTGCGTCCAGGCGCTGGTCCCGGGCGCCCGCCGCTCCAGGGTCGCCTGCTGGGGGTCTGCTCCGCCGATGGGCATGAACTGGGCGCTCAGCCTCAACACCGATCCCGACAGCGAGTACATGACACCCAGCACAGGACCGGTGGCCCGGGCGAACGACGCGACCTTGGCTCCGCCGGTCTGCAGCCCACGGAACCAGTGCCGGGCGGTGGTCCCGCCGGAGCGAGTACTGGAGATCAGGGAGATCCCGCCCAGGATGGCCGTCCCCGGCACGCCTCTGCGGATCGCTCGAGACAGCACCACGCCGTTGGAGAACCGGCTGGCGGTCAACGTCAACGTGAACTGCTCCCCGCCCTCGGGAAGGATCTCCAACAGCAGGACCACGTCCTCCGACAAGGTCCGTGCCGGCGCCGGGCCGCTGCGGCTCGTGGCCGGCAGTTCGGCGAACGCGAAGGGAGCGCTCTCGTCGGTGTGGTCGCGGAAGCGGACGTTTCCGTCGCTGTCGTACGTCGCCAGCAGCCCGCCGCCCTGACCGCCCGCGGCCATCACCAGTGCCGCCGCGCGCCAGTCCAGAGCCCCGGCCCCTGCGCCGACCAGGAAACCGCTGAAGCCCGACCCGGTGGCGAGGGTGCCGGTACGCACCGAAAGGGCACCGATGGCTTCACCGTCGACGACCTGTCGGGTCAGCACTCCCACAGTGCGGCCACCCGCGTTGGCGGTCAACGCCTCGATCCGGCCGTTGGACAGCCGCCAGTCGGCCAGCCGGTTCGCCCAGTACTGCGGCGCCAGCCAGGTTCGCGTGATCCCCGTCGGCACCGCATCCACCCGGGACAACGGGACGACGGCGCCAGCCGCATCCGAGACGACAGCTCCTCCCGCGGATGCGAGCGAGGCTCCGGCTGCACCCAGAATCAGGCCTCGACGCGCGATCCTCATGCTTACGGGATCTTCCAGAAGCGCTCCATCGGTCCCCCACCTCTCGACGTCAGCGAACTGCACACGGTCCGAGGACTATCAGCCTGCACAGGCCCCCGCCCGATCGGTCAACACTCAATCGACGAGAAGCGTCCGCGGTCTAGAAGGGCCGTGACCGCGAGGCGAGCAAATGGCCGACCACGACGGCTCGACAGACATAACCCCGTCCGACCTGTTGGGGCGCATGAACATAGTTGCTAACGTCCGGATCTGCCGCGATCCGCTCGCGGTCGTGCGGATGAGCGGTAGTCGTGCGCGACCTTCGCGGACCAGCGCTGGGCCGACGAGTCGGGTGCGGTCCGACTTTCAACCCAAGAGCCAGCCGAGCCACCGGCGTGGTGGCCGCGTGGCCCGCCTTTGAGCGCGGCGCACCCGGCGCGCCCGGCGCTCGAGCTGTGAGTGTCGGATCATCTCGTGATCGATCGGGTAGCCGCTGAGTCGTGGCGTGTCCATGGCAGTTCCTTTCGTACTGGTGTTGTGTTCTTGGTGTCGCTGTCCGTCACACCGAAGGGCCTTCTTCCCTGACCGAACCGCGGGCATTGTGTAGACGGGTGGAGGCGAGGGGTGCGCCGACCGGAACCGCGCACCCTGGACCAAGCCGAATGGCTAGGCCACGGACTCGAGGCTGTTGGCGCCGTCGAGCATGGCGCCTGCCACCACTGCGAACGCCTCGCTCCAGGCCAGGTCGTACTCGACAGTCCAGGCATCTCCTGCGATCTCTGCCATCGAGGTGATCAGGACCTCCCCGACGACTGGATAGTGCTCGGGCTGGGCGCCGTACCGGACGTGGCGGGCTCCCATGTCGCGCAGCTTGGGCACCACCGAGTCGACATCGCGGAGCGACCTGCGCAAGAGGACGAGTGCGGCCAGCAGCATGCCCTTCTGCCGCCTGAGATCGGTGCCCGCGAACAGCGGCTGCACGCTCGGGGCCGCGGCGAAGAGGCGCCCATAGAAGACGTCGACGAGCTCGTCACCTCGTGCGGCGATGTGGTCGAAGCTGGTCTCCAGGGCATTGATGTTGAGGTCCATGATCTTCCTGTCTTGCGGGCTGCTTGGGCACGAGTCTCGACGCGCCGACCCTCTCGCCGGGAGGGCGTAGGCCGCCGCCCTGGTGTCGCTCCTGCGCCGAAGACGTGGCGGGTTCCCGCCACTGCCTAGCGGCCGAGCAGGGCCAGCACGGCGAGCACGCGCCGGTTGTCGTCCTCGCTGTCGGGCAGCCCGAGCTTCTGGAAGATGGCTTGGACATGCCGCTCAACCGCTCGCGAGCTGAGGTAGAGCTGCTTGGCGATCGCTCGGTTGGATCGTCCCTCGGCAACCAGGGCCAGCACGGAGCGTTCGCGGTCGGTGAGCTCCTCCAGGGCCGAACGTCGGTGGCCGCCGACGAGGCTCTTCACCACCTCTGGATCGAAGGCGGTGCCGCCCGAGGCGACGCGTTCCACGGAGCCGATGAACTCGCTTACGTCGCGCACTCGGTCCTTGAGCAGGTAGCCGACGCCGGACGCGTTGTCGCCGACCAGCTCGAGCATGTAGGCGGGCTCGAGGTGTTGGGAGAGCACGAGCACGGCGACGCCTGGATGCGATCCCCTGATCGCGACGGCCGCGACCAGCCCATCGTCCGCGTTGCCCGGAGGCATCCGCACGTCGACGATCGCGATGTCCGGGTCCAATGAGCGCACCTTGACGAGGAGGTCGTCGGCCGTGCCCGACCGACCCACCACGTCGTGTCCTGCGTCCTCCAACAACGCAGCGATGCCTTCGCGCAGTAGAGCACTGTCGTCAGCGACGACGATGCGCAGCGCACCTGGCATGCTCACGAATCCTCGATCCAGTGCTGGCGGTGGCGCCCCAAGAGGCGTACACACTTGTCTGTGGCCACCGATCGTGTTGGCACCGGGTTCGCCGACGCCGGCGACATACAGCGAGTTGAGCACGCTGTCGCCCGAATTCTCGCCGAAACCGACCGGCCTGTCGAGGTGTATGCAGCGGTCCTGCAGGTCATCGGCAGCTCGCTCGGCTGGGAGCTCGGCGCGGTGTGGGAGACCGGACCCGGTGACGATCTCCTGCGCTGCATCCGCACCTGGCACGCGGGCGCAGGAGCCCCTGAGTTCCAGATGCTCAGCGAGCGGATCATCCTCACACCGGGAGAAGGTCTGCCGGGGCGGGTGGTCGAATCCGGCGAGCCGGTCTGGCTCGTCGATGCCCCGGAGGGCCGGAACTTTCCCCGGGCCGCCATCGCCCGCCGCTCCGGGTTGCACGCGGCGTTCGGATTTCCTCTGCTCAGTCCCAAGGGCGTCGTCGGCATGATGGAGTTCTTCACCCGCGACCTCCGCCAGCCCGACGAACCTCTGCTGGACACGATGCGCGACCTCGGCAGCCAGGTCGGGCAGTACGTCGCTCGACGTCACGCCGAGGAGGCGGTGCGCGCCAGTGAGTCGCGGCTGCGGGCCATGCTCGAAGCCGCTCTGGACGCGGTGGTGACGATGGACCACACGGGGCGAGTCATCGGGTGGAACCACGCCGCTGAGACGACTTTCGGCTACCGCGCCAATGAGGTCGTCGGCCGCGAGATGGCCGACACGATCGTTCCGCCCTCACTGCGTGCCGCGCATCGGAACGGGCTCGCTCGGTTCCTCGAAAACGAGCAGCCGGTCATCCTGGACAGGCGGCTCGAGGTGACCGGCATGCACAAGAACGGCACGGAGTTCCCGGTCGAGCTCACGATCACCCGGATCTCAGTCCCTGGCCCGCCCACGTTCACGGGCTATCTGCGCGACATCACCGATCGGAAACGGGGGGAGGCCGAACTGCGCGCGTCCCGCGCCCGACTGGTCGAGATCGCTGACACCGAGCGCCGACGCATCCAGCGAAACCTGCATGACGGCGCCCAGCAGCGGATCACCGCCGTGCTGCTCAGCCTGGGCCGCCTCCGCGACGCTCCCCAGGAGCGCGCGGCACTGATCGACGTAGCCATCGACGATCTCTCCGCCGGCCTCGAGGAGATCCGGGAGCTCGCAAGCGGTCTGCATCCGTCGGTCCTTTCCGAGCGCGGCCTGGTGAAGGCCCTCGACGCACTCGCGCTGCGCGCTGGCATACCGATCGACGTGCAGGCAGACGTCCGGCCGGGGCTTCCGGAGCAGCTCGAGGCGGCCGCGTACTACGTCGTCGCCGAAGGACTCGCCAACGCGCACAAGCACGCCGGCGCTTCCAGGGTGGTCGTCCGCATCAAGACCGATCGCGAGACCCTCGTCGTCGAGGTGCTCGATGACGGCGTGGGCGGCGCCGACGAAGAGGGCAGCGGGCTTCGCGGCCTGACGGACCGGGTCGAAGCACTCGGCGGAACCCTCGCGCTCGAGAGCCCGGCCGGAGGCGGCACTCGCCTCTTGGCCCGGATCCCGCTTGACTGATCGATGCCCTGCGCGCCTGAACGGACGAACGCAAGGTGCCGGGCGCCGGCCTCCCTCTGGCTCCAGACCGAATCGAAGCCGATCCGACCCATCCCGGATACGACGGCCGCGCCGCCGTACCTCAATCCGTGTGCGCGGCGGTTTGCAACCCCGACGCCGCTGCCCAGGAAGTTCGGCTGATCATCACGCGCGGCACCGAGGTGTGACCAAGACCCCGCTCAGCGCCACCGTGCCCGCACGCAGCGCGCAGGATGTCACGTTCGAGTGGGACACGACCGGGGGCATCCTGGGAGCTGATGGACAGGCCGCCAGTTCTCGCCCCGGTTGGTCCTCACCGTGAGCTGCTTCCAGACTTCATGCGACTGCAGTCAGATCCGCAGGTCGTACGTCACCCACGTCGTGCGCTCGGCCAGGTCGTCGTAGAGCCGCTGCGCCGTGGCGTTGTCCGCCGCGGTGATCCACCTGACCTTGTAGAGCCCACGCTCCCGCGCCAGCTCGGCCAGCCGTGAGATCAGGGCCCGGCCGACGCCCTTCCCGCGAAGGTCCGGCTCCGTGAACAGGTCGTCGAGGTAGAGCCCGCGTCTTCCCGCGGCAGGCGTGGCGAACTCGCGGTGGTGGGCGAACCCGACCACCTCCCCGTCGAGCACTGCGACCAGCGCGTTCACCTCGTTCGTCTCGTCGTGGATCCAGTCCCAGACGCGGTCGACCACTGCCTGGTCGACGTCCTCCTCGTAGAAGGTGCGGTAGGCGTGGAACAACCGCTCCCACGCGTCGTGGTCAGCAGGCTCGACGGGGCGTACGACGACAGCGCCGCCGGTGACTGAGGTGGACATGCGACCCATCATGGCCACCGGTTACGCCCACGGCGAACGACAGCAGCCGAGCGCCACGTCCGACCTAGTCTCGGTCCATGGGAGATGTGATCGCGTTCCCTCCCCGGGAACGCCCCGACGACACCGCAGCCGAACCTCTCTGGCGTGAGGCCGTCGGCGAGGTGCTCCGCGAGGAACGCCACCGGCAGGAGCGCACCCTCGCCGACGTGGCCGAGGACTCGGGAGTCTCCACGCAGTACCTCTCGGAGGTGGAGCGCGGCCGCAAGGAGCCCAGCTCCGAGATCCTCGGTGCCGTTTCCGGTGCGCTGGGGCTGCGGCTCGTCGACCTCACCGCCCGGATCACCCGCACCCTGGCGGCTCGACCGACCGGGCCGCTGGCCCTCGCCGCCTGACCGACCCCCGCTGGTTGAGCCACCCCCGGTGGTTGAGCGCCCCCGCCGGTTGAGCTTGTCGAAACCCCCGGCCGTCAGGCCGCCTTCCGGCTGTCCAGGATCCCGTCGACCAGCCCGTAGGCCACCGCCGCCTGCGCGTCCAGCACCAGGTCGCGGTCCGTGTCCTCGCGCAGCCGCTCGACGGCCTGGCCGGTGTGGCGAGCCAGGATCGACTCCATCTCCCCGCGCAGTCTGACGATCTCCTTGGCCTGGAGGGCCAGGTCCGGTAGCGCCCCCTGACCACCGGTCGTCGGCTGGTGGAGCACGACGCGGGCGTGCGGCAGGACCATCCGGCTGCCCGGCGTACCCCCGGCGAGCAGCAGTGCCGCGCTGCTCGCCGCCTGGCCGACGCAGGTGGTGCTGATCGGTGAGCCGACGAACAGCATCGTGTCGTAGATGGCGAGGCTCGCGGTCACCGAGCCTCCGGGCGAGTTGAGGTAGAGGTTGATCGGCACGTCCGGGCTCTCGGACTCCAGGTGCAACAGCTGGGCGATCACCACGTTCGCGACCCCGTCGTCGATCTCGGTCCCGATGTAGATGATCCGGTCGGTGAGCAGCCGGCTGTAGATGTCGACGGCGCGCTCACCGTGCAGGGTCTTCTCGATGACGCTGGGGATGGTGTAGCTGCTCATCGCCGTACCCCCAGACCCACGGGCCGCGCCGGCCGCGCCGGAGTCACGGCGGCCACGTCGCTGATGATCTGGTCGACGAAGCCGTACTCGCGCGCTTCCTCGGCGGTGAACCAGCGGTCGCGCGCGGCGTCCCGCTCCACCTTCTCCACCGGCTGGCCGGTGTGCTCGGCGATCAGCCGCATCATCACGTTCTTGGTGTGCTCGAGGTTCTCGGCCTGGATCTCGATGTCGACCGCCGTGCCGCCGATGCCGGCGGAGCCCTGATGCATCAGCACACGCGAGTGCGGCAGCGCGTATCGCTTGCCGCGCGTGCCCGCCGACAGCAGGAACTGGCCCATGCTGGCCGCCAGCCCCATGGCCAGCGTGCTCACGTCGTTGGGGATCAGCCGCAGCGTGTCGTAGATGGCCAGGCCCGCCGAGACCGATCCTCCCGGCGAGTTGATGTAGAGGCTGATGTCGCTGTGCGGGTCCTCCGCGGACAACAACAGCAGCTCGGCGCAGAGCCGGTTGGCGATGTGGTCGTCGACCTCCTGGCCGAGCACGATGATCCGTTGGTGCAGCAGGCGGGCGGTCAGCTGGTCGTCGAGGGATCCGGCCGGCAGCGGGTCGCTCATGGTCACTCCTTCGTGGTGGGTGCAGCCAGCCTCGGTCGACACCCACGGGGCTTCCAGCGTTTCCGCCCGAGGCGGTTCTGCCCTCAGCAGAGAGGTGCCGCGGCTCTTGTGTGACTCACGTCTGCGTTACATGATTACTTCATTACAGTCTTACGAAGGAGTCCGTCATGGGAGCAGATCAAGGACAGGTGGCCGGCTGGCTGCAGGGGCGCCTGCCCGACGCCTGGTTCACCGAGCCGGCCGAGGTGACGGTGGACCGCGAGGAGATCCTGGTCATCGGCACGCTGGCGGCGCCCGAGGGCGTCGAGGGTGAGCCGGACGGTCCGGAGGCGACCGAGGCGGCCCGGGGTCGCATCTCCCGGTTCCGTGAGGAGACGCGCGACGAGCGGATCTCCATCGCGCGCGAGGCCGAGCACCGCTTCGGCAAGAAGGTCGCGTGGGGGGCTCGGTGTGGGCCGACGCAGGCGGTGTTCACCCACCTCGCCGTACCGGTGATGACGCGGCTGCGTCAGTCCGAGCGCATCGTCCTCGACACGCTGGTCGAGGCGGGCGTCGCGCGTAGCCGGGCCCATGCCCTGGCGTGGTGCGTGCGTCTCGTCGGCGAGCACACCGAGGACTGGCTGGAGCAGCTGCGCGAGGCGATGACCAGCGTGCAGAAGCTGCGAGACGAAGGGCCGCCCGCAGCTTAGGCGTACTTGACCGGCAGGTGCTTGATGCCGTTGATCCACCCGTGCCGGAGGCGTACGGCGTCACCGGTGCGCTCGATGTTCGGCATCCGCTCGGCGATGGCGTTGAACATGACCTCGACCTCGAGGCGAGCCAGGTTGGCGCCGATGCAGTAGTGCGCGCCGTGGCCGCCGAAGGACAGGTGCGGGTTGGGGTCGCGCATGACGTTGAACGAGCCCGGGTCGTCGAACACGCCCTCGTCGTTGTTGCCGCTGGCGTAGAAGAGCCCGACTCGCTGGCCCTTCTTCACCTCCTGCTCCCCCACCATCACGTCGTTGAGGGCGGTGCGCTGGAAGACCGTGACGGGTGTCGCCCACCGGATGATCTCGTCGGTCGCCGACTTCGGGCGTTCCTTCTTGTACAGCTCCCACTGCTCGGGGTGGTCGAAGAAGGCCTTCATGCCGTGGGTGATCGCGTTACGGGTGGTCTCGTTGCCGGCGACAGCCAGCATGATCACGAAGTAGCCGAACTCGTCCTCGTTGAGGGGCTCGCCGTCGACGTCGCCCTGGACCAGCTTGGTGATGAGGTCGTCGCGCGGGTTGACCTTCCGGTCGGCAGCCATCTCCATCGCGTAGCCGAGGATCTCCGCTGCGGCGACGTCCGGCTGCCCGCCGTACTCCGGGTCGTCGCCGGCGAGCATCTGGTTGGACCAGTCGAAGAGCTTGCGTCGGTCCTCGAACGGTACGCCGAGCAGGTCGGCGATCGCCTGCAGCGGCAGCTCGGCCGCCACGTCCTCGACGAAGTCGCCCTCGCCCTTGGCCAGGGCGTCGTCGATGATCTTGTTGGCCCGGCCGATCAGCACGTCGTGGAGCGCGCCGATGGACCTGGGGGTGAACCCGCGGCTGATCAGCTGGCGGGTCTTGGTGTGGATCGGCGGGTCCTGGTTGATCAGCATGATCTGCTGGAGCTCGACCTGGTCCCGTGTCATGTCCGGGCTGAACCGGATGATGGCGCCGTTCTCCTGGCTGGACCAGTCCTTGCTGTTCTTCGAGACCGCGGCGACGTCCTCGTGCTTGCTCACCGCCCAGTAGCCACCGTCGAAGAAGCCGGCAGCCGCCTCGTCGTTCTGTTCGACCCACCACACCGGAGCGGTCTTGCGCAGCTCCAGGAACTCCTTCAACGGGATCGCCCCCTCACACAGGAAGGGGTCGGTGGGGTCGAAGTCGGCGGGCACGGCGGGTGTAGCGGTCACAGCGAAACCTCCACGAATCTGAAACACGTTCTAGTGCGGATCTTTACATACTCTCGGTTTGTTCGGAAGGGGGGACACGCGAGAAAAGTGGCCCGACGTTGCCTAGAACGAGAACGTGTTCTAGTTTTGTCCCATGGGAAACCCCGTGATCATCGATGCTGTCCGCACCCCCCTCGGCAAGCGCAACGGCGGCCTCGCCGGCGTCCACCCGGGAGAGCTGCTGGGGTTCGTCCAGCGCGAGGTGCTCAAGCGCAGCGGCGTCGACCCCGAGCTCGTCGAGCAGGTCGTCGGCGGCTGTGTGACGCAGGCCGGCGAGCAGTCCAACGACATGGTCCGGCGCGCGTGGTTGCACGCCGGACTCCCCCAGCCCACCGGCGCGACCACCATCGACGCGCAGTGCGGCTCCGGGCAGCAGGCGGCACACCTGGTCAGCGACATGATCAAGGCCGGCACGATCAAGGTCGGCATCGCCTGCGGCGTCGAGTCGATGAGCCGGATCCCGCTGGGCGCGAACGTCCCGCCCGGTGCCGGCGACCCCCGCCCGGAGTCCTGGACGATCGACATGCCGAACCAGTTCGAGGGTGCGGACCGGATCGCCCGCAACCGTGGCCTGAGCCGCGAGGACCTCGAGACGTGGGGCTTCGAGTCGCAGCGCAAGGCGCGCATCGCCGTCGACGAGGGACGATTCGAGCGTGAGATCGCGCCGCTCGAGGCTCCGGTGATCGACAAGGAGAGCGGCAAGCCGACGGGTGAGACCCGGGTGGTCTCCGCCGACGAGGGCCTGCGCGACACCACGCCGGAGGGACTGGCCGGGCTGCGAACCGTGCTCCCCGACGGGCTGCACACCGCGGGGACCTCCTCCCAGATCAGCGACGGTGCCTCCGCGGTCCTGGTCATGGACCTCGAGCTGGCCGACTCGCTGGGGCTCACGCCCCGGGCCCGGATCGTCGACCATGCCCTGGTCGGGTCGGACCCCTACTACCACCTCGACGGGCCGATCGACGCCACCCGGCGGCTGCTCGACCGCACGGGCTTCACGCTCGACGACTTCGACCTCTTCGAGGTCAACGAGGCGTTCGCGTCCGTCGTACTCTCCTGGGCGCAGCAGACCGGCGCCCCTCTCGAGCGCACCAACGTCAACGGCGGGGCGATCGCCCTCGGCCACCCGGTCGGCTCGACCGGCACCCGGCTGATCACGACTGCCCTGCACGAGCTGGAGCGGACCGACGGCACGCGGGCGTTCATCTCGATGTGTGCGGGCGGTGCGATGGCTACCGGGACCGTGATCGAGCGGGTCTGAGCCGTCTACCCTCGGCTCATGTTCACGTGGACCGAGGACCAGCTGGCCATCCGCGATGCCGTCCGGTCCTTCGTCGACCGGGAGATCCGTCCCGCACCAGGACGAGCTCGAGCACGGCGACCTGCCGCCGTACGAGCTGATCAGGAAGTTCTTCTCGACCTTCGGGCTCGACGTGATGGCCGGCGACAGCTTCGACCGGTCCATCGCGGCTGCCGAGGCGCGCGAGGCCGGCGACGAGACACCAGAGGGTGAGGGCGGCGGGATCGACCCGGCCCTGGCCGTCATCCCGCAGATCGAGCTGGTCAAGGTCTCGATGGGCATCCCGGCGGCGATGGGCGTCTCCATCGGCCTGGCTGCCGGCACCATCAACACCCACGGCACCGTCGAGCAGCGCAAACGCTGGGCCCGGGACCTGATGACCTTCGAGAAGGTCGGCGCCTGGGCGATCACCGAGCCCGACGCCGGGTCGGACGCCTTCGGCGGCATGCGTACGACGGTCAAGCCCGACCCTTCGACAAGCTCAGGACAGGCCGAGGAATATGTCCTCAACGGCCAGAAGACCTTCATCACCAACGGCCCGTACGCCGACACGATCGTCGTCTACGCGAAGCTGGACCCTTCGACAGGCTCAGGACAAGCGACAGCGGCCGAGCGCCGCGATTGGCCGGTGCTCACGTTCGTCCTGGACAGCGGGATGGACGGCCTCGAGCAGTCGAAGCCGTTGAAGAAGATGGGCATGAACTCCTCGCCCACCGGCCAGCTGTTCTTCGACAACGTCCGGCTCGGCCGCGACCGCTTGCTCGAGGGTCGTCCCGGCTCGGACGGCCGTGAGTCGGCCCGGTCCAACTTCCTCGTCGAGCGGGTCGGCATCGCGACGCTCTCGCTCGGCGTGATCGAGGAGTGCCTGCGGCTGTGTGTCGACTACGCGAAGCAGCGCACCCTCTGGGGCAAGCCGATCGGCGACCTCCAGCTGATCCAGCTCAAGCTGGCCGAGATGGAGGTGGCGCGGATCAACGTGGAGAACATGGTGTTCAAGGGCGTCGCCGCGCGTCGGGGCGAAGTGGAGCTCGACCTCGCAGAGGCGTCGGCCATGAAGCTCTACTCGTCCAAAGCGGCCACCGACGTGGCGATGGAGGCCGTCCAGCTCTTCGGTGGCAACGGCTACATGGCGGAGTACCGGGTCGAGCAGCTCGCCCGCGACGCCAAGAGCCTGATGATCTACGCCGGCTCCAACGAGGTGCAGGTGACCCACGTGGCCAAGGGACTGCTGCGCCGCTAGAAGCGGAGGCGTCGCAGGAACGCCAAGTCCAGCGCGGACCTGGACAGGGAGGCGACGGAACCGGCCCGCTTGAGTGCCAGGCTGGCGCCGGCACGCACCGTCGCGGGCGCGTGCAGCTCGTCGAGCACCGGGGCGCGCATCCGGGTCCAGTCGGGGTCGCTGGCGAGGGGCGCCTCCGGCGTGGTTCCTGCCCGGCCGAGCGATCGCGTCATCGCCTCCCGGACACCGAGCAGCGGTTCACCGTCCTTGGGCACCCAGGTCTCGCCGGCTCGGCAGACCATGTCGTGGCGCAGGCTCTCGATGAGGGCATGCACCGTCCAGAAGGGGGCGGCGCAGATGGCGGCTGTCCCGAGACTCACCAGCGGCGGCGGGACCGGCAGCGTGGGCACCCGGACGCGCAGCAAGCCCGAGGCGCGGGCGCACTCCGCCAGCAGCCGGGAGTACGGCAGGACGTTGGGACCACCGATGTCGACGGCGCCGGTCAGGTGGTCGTCGGCGAACGCCTCGACCATCGCCCGGAGCACATCACTGACGGCGATGGGCTGGACGCGGTTCTCCAGCCAGCTCGGCACCGGCTGCACCAGCAGCAGCGTCGACAGCTGGCGGATCACCTCGAACGAGGTCGATCCCGCGCCGATCACGACTCCGGCGCGCAGCGACAGCACGGAGCATCGTTCGCTCGCCGCCTCCGCGAGCACCTGCTCGACCTCGAGGCGCGAGAAGATGTGGCGCGAGAGCTCGTCGGGCGACGCTTCGGGCACGAGTCCGGAGAGATAGACGACACGGCGTACGTCGCTGTCCCGTACGGCGTCCCGCACGACGTCGGCGCCGGCACGGTCACGGTCGACGAACCCCCGCACGTTCAGCGAGTGCACGAGGTAGCAGATCCCCTCGACCTGCTGCACGGCTGCGCGGACGGCCGTCTCGTCCGTGACGTCGCACTGCAGCCAGTCGACGTCGTGACCCCACGCGAACCTGTCCGGGTCGGGCACCGACGAGGACGAGGCGACGACGTCGTGACCGGCATCGAGGAGGGCCGGCACGACCCGCGAGCCGACGTAGCCGGTCGCACCGAGGACCAGGATCCGCATGGTCACTCCCCCAGGTGCTTGAGCAGGTTGTGGGCGAACCGCCGGCCCATCGCGGCCATCACGCCCCTCATCGTCCCCTCGACAGCCCGGCGGGTGGCCTTGGGAAACGGAAGGTCGACGGTCACGCCGAGGTCGATGGACACGTGGCAGCCCGTACCCGCCTCCTCGAGGAGGTACTCCCCCTCCACGCCGCTGGACTCGTCGGTGCGTGTCTCGTCGTGGGTGAAGCCGATCCGACGCGGCTCATCGAACGTCATCACCTCGGTGAAGGTGGTGCCGATGGACTTGCCGAGGATCGGCACCTTCGCCACGTTCCAGGTCCAGCGGTCGCCCTCGACGTCGATGCGGTGCAGGTAGGGCGTCAGCCTGCGGCAGCAGCTTCGGGTCCGTCAGCGCGTCCCAGACGTCCTTGCGGGAGGACTTCAGGGTGGCTGCAGAGCGGTTGCTCGCGGTGAAGCGGGTCATGGGTCTCCTCGTCGTCGACCAGGGGTCAGGCGCCTCGGTGGCCGCCGCTCCCCCAACCTAGCGGGGACCCGGTTCCCGATCGGCGGCACGTTCACGGCCCTGGGCCGACGTAGGCTGTGCACGCACCATCTCAGTGGGGAGGTCGCCATGCCGACCGTCGTCTGGCTTCTCCTCTGGGTCAGCCGTCATCGGGATCGTCGCGTTCTTCTCGGTCCGCGAGATCCGCGTCGGGTCGCCAGCGGCCCCGGCCGACTGTCGACCGGCTGCGACCACGACGCCGTCCGCCGAGGCTGGCATGAACATGGCACACCCAGTGGCATCGAACGGCTTCGGCTCAGTCCCTGTGGGGCGGCTGAGCTCAGGTCCCGTAGACCGGGTCCGGAACCGCCGCCTTGCCGACCAGCTTGCGCAGGGCCGGACCCACCTCGTCGGCCTCCCAGCGACGGCCGATGTCCTGCTTCGGGCCGTGCCGCCAGCCCTCCTCGACGCAGATCTGGCCGCCCTCGATCTCGATCACCCGGCCGGTGACGTCGCAGTCCTCGGAGGAGAGCCACGCGACGACCGGTGAGTTGTTGGCCGGGTCCATCGCGTCGAACGCGTCCTCGGCTCCTCCGCTCTGGCGCCATCATCTCGGGGAAGGCGCCCTCGGTCATCCGGGTGCGCGCCACGGGTGCGATCGCGTTGACGTTGACGCCGTAGCGACCGAGCTCGGCGGCGGCCACCAGCGTCATCCCGGCGATGCCGGCCTTGGCGGCCGAGTACGTCGTCTGCCCGATCGAGCCCTGCATGCCGGCGCCGGACGACGTGTTCACCACCCTCGCTGCCCGCTGCCGTCCCTCCTTGGCCTCGGTGCGCCACCAGGCGCCGGCGTGGCGCAGCGGTGCGAAGTGGCCCTTGAGGTGGACCCGGATCACCGCGTCCCACTCCTCCTCGGAGGTGTTGACCAGCATCCGGTCGCGGACGAACCCCGCGTTGTTGACCAGGATGTCGAGCCCGCCGAAGGTGTCGATGGCCTGCTGCACCATCGCGGCGGCCTGCTCGAAGTCCGCGACGTCCGCACCGTTGGCCACGGCCTCGCCCCCGATGGCCTTGATCTCGGCCACCACGCTCTTCGCCGGCTCGGACGCCGCGCCCTCGCCGGACCCGGACGTGCCGAGGTCGTTGACGACCACCAGCGCCCCCTGCCGGGCGAGCTCGAGGGCGTGCGCGCGGCCGATCCCCCGGCCGGCGCCGGTGACGATGGCGATGCGTCCTTCGAGCAGCTTGGTCATGGGTTCTCCTTCTGGACGACGTGCAGGCTCTGTGCGATCAGGAAGGCAGGCGGCTCTCCGCCCCCGTGACACTCGACCGAGGCGCCGGAGACGTAGCTTGCGAGGTCCGACGCGAGGAACGCGACGACCTGTCCGACCTCGGCGGGGTCGGCCATCCGGCCCAGCGGAATGGTCTCCTCGATCGCGCGGACGCCGGCGTCGCCGCCGTAGTGGTCGGCAGTCTGCTCGGTCCGGCACAGGCCCACGTCGACGGCGTTGATGCGCACCTTCGGACCCCACTCGACGGCCAGCGACCTGGTCAGGCTGTCCACGCCGGCCTTGGCAGCGCCGTACGCCGCGGTGCCGGGTGAGGGACGCAGTGCCGAGACCGAGGAGATGTTGACGATCGCCCCGCTCCCTTGGCGCTGCATCACCGCGTTGGCGGCCTGCGAGACGAGCAGCGGCGCGGTCAGGTTGAGCCCGAGGACCTTGTCGAGGAAGCGCGGAGAGGCATCCGCCGCCAACGCGTACGGCGAACCGCCGGCGTTGTTGACCAGGATGTCCAGCCGACCGTGCTCCGCCACGATCGCGTCGACCAGGTCGGTGACCGCCTCGGGGTCACGCACGTCGCACTGCACGTGGGTCGTCCCGGGAGCAGGGTCCGACACCGCCGAGCGGGCGCAGGTGACCACGTGAGCCCCCGCCTCCACGAGCACGGCAGCGATGCCCGCCCCGATGCCCTGGCTGCCGCCCGTGACGAGGGCGACACGGCCGGAGAGGTCCACGGAGATCGACACCCGTGTAGAGTACCAAGCAAATGCTTGGTTGATCTCGACAGGCTCGATCTTCGTTGAAGGGAGGCCGCATGGGTGTGACATCCACGCTCCACGACGACGGCGTCCGCGTCGTGACGATGGACTACCCGCCGGTGAACGCGCTGCCCGTCCAGGGGTGGTACGACGTCGCCGCCGCGCTCGACGAGGCCGGTCGCGACCTCGAGACCCATGTGGTGGTGCTGCGAGCCGAGGGCAAGGGCTTCAACGCGGGTGTCGACATCAAGGAGATGCAGCGCACCGAGGGGTTCGACGCGCTGATCGGCGCCAACCGGGGCTGCTTCGCCGCCTTCCGGGCGGTCTACGAGTGCGCCGTCCCGGTGATCGCGGCCGTGCAGGGCTTCTGCGTCGGCGGCGGCGTCGGCCTGGTCGGCAACGCCGACTGCATCGTCGCCAGCGACGACGCGTTCTTCGGCATCCCCGAGGTCGACCGAGGCGCCCTCGGCGCCGCGACGCACCTGGCCCGGATGGTGCCGCCGCACCTGATGCGCACGCTCTACTTCACCGGCCGGAACATCAAGGCGACCGACCTCGTCCAGCACGGCTCGGTGCTCGAGGTGGTGCCGCGCGAGGAGCCTCGACGAGGCCGCCCTGGCCGTCGCCCGCGAGATCGCCCGGAAGGACACCCGGGTGATCCGGATGGCCAAGGAGGCTCTCAACGGGATCGACCCGGTCGACGTGAACAAGAGCTACCGCTTCGAACAGGGCTTCACGATGGAGCTCAACCTCGCGGGGGTCTCCGACGAGCTGCGGGATGACTTCGCGGGCACTGACAAGTCCGGGAGGAAGCCGCCGAGTGAGCATGCCCAGCAAGGTGCTGACCGCCGAGGAGGTCGTCGGTCGCATCGAGAACGGGATGACCGTCGGCATCGGCGGCTGGGGCTCGCGGCGCAAGCCGATGGCGCTGGTCCGCGAGATCCTGCGCAGCGACCTCGAGGACCTCACGATCGTCTCGTACGCCGGCCCCGACGTGGGTCTGCTTCTCCAGTCGGGCAAGGCGAGCAAGGTCGTGTACGCCTTCGCGACCCTCGACTCCATCCCGCTCGAGCCCCTGTTCTCCCGGGCACGGCAGGAGGCGACCGCGTCCTTCCGCGAGTGGGACGAGGGCATGTTCCAGACCGGGCTCCGTGCTGCCGCGCAACGCGTGCCGTTCCTGCCCATGCGCGCCGGGCTCGGGTCGGCCGTGCTCGAGAACGACCCCGCCCTGAAGACGGTCACGAGCCCCTACGACGATGCGGAGACGCTGGTCGCCGTACCCGCGCTCGAGCTCGACGTCGCGCTGGTGCACATGAACCGCGCCGACCAGTTCGGCAACGCGCAGTACCTCGGACCCGATCCCTACTTCGACGACCTGTTCTGCATGGCCGCGAAGCAGGCCTACGTGTCGACCGAGCAGATCATCGACAGCGCCGGCATGACCGTCGACGCCGCGATCCAGACGATGCTGATCAACCGCACCATGGTCGACGGTGTGGTCGAGACGCCCAACGGGGCGCACTTCACCACGTGCACGCCGACCTACGAGCGCGACGAGAAGTTCCAGAAGGCCTACGCCACGGCGGCGAAGACCCCGGAGGACTGGGCGGCCTTCGAGGACCGGTTCCTCTCCGGCAGCGAGCAGGACTACCAGGACGCGGTGGCGCGTTCGTGACAGCCGAGCGGAGGAGGCGTAGTGGTTTCGACAAGCTCAACCACCGGGGACGGCTCAACCGACGGGAGCGTCACCCGCGCCGAGTACTGCGCCGTCGCCATCGCCGACTGCTTCGCCGACGACGGCGAGATCATGGGCAGCCCGATGGGCCTGCTGCCGAGCCTCGGGGCGAGGCTGGCGAAGCTCACCTCCAACCCGCTGCTGATGATCACCGACGGTGAAGCACGGATCCTCCAGGGCGCTCCCCCGCTCGGCGTCACCCAGGACGTCGTCGAGGGGTGGATGCCGTTCCGGCTCGTGCTCGAGGCAGTCGTCCCCTACGGCAAGCGGCACGTGATGATGGGCGCCACCCAGGTCGACCGCGAGGGCAACCAGAACATCTCGGCGATCGGGGACTGGGCGAAGCCGAAACGGCAGCTGCTCGGTGTCCGCGGCGCGCCGGGGAACACGGTGAACAACAAGACCTCCTACTGGGTCCCGAAGCACTCGACCCGCGTCTTCGTCGAGCACGTGGACATCGTCTCCGGCGTGGGCCGTGCCCGCGCCGAGGCAGCCGGCCCGGCGGCGACCCGGTTCCACCAGGTGCACCGCGTGGTCAGCAACCTCGGCGTCTTCGACTTCGGCGGTCCGGGACACACGATGCAGTTCGTGTCGGTGCATCCCGGCGTCACGGTCGAGGACGTGCAGGACGCCTCGTCCTTTCCCATCCACCGTCCGGACGAGGTGCCGCTGACCCGCGAACCCTCCCCGGGCGAGCTGATGCTGATCCGCGACATGCTCGACCCGAAGGGCCTGCGGGACCGCGAGGTGCCACCCGTGGAGGCGACCCGATGACCTCACCCCACGAAATCGCTCGCTCCGCTCCCGATTGCGCGGGGACCCCGAGATGATCGACCAGCTGCTGCGGACGCCGCTGACCGAGCTGGCCGGCGTACGCCACCCCGTCGTACAGACGGGCATGGGCTGGGTCGCGGGTCCCCGACTGGTGGTCGGTACGGCGAACGCAGGCGGGCTCGGCATCCTGGCCAGTGCCACGATGACGCTCGAGGAGCTCGAGCGGGCGATCGTGGAGGTGAAGGGCCGCACCGACCAGCCGTTCGGCGTCAACCTCCGGGCCGACGCCGGTGATGCTCCCGACCGCGTCGACCTGCTGATCAAGCACGGCGTCAAGGTCGCGTCCTTCGCGCTGGCGCCCAAGAAGGAGCTGATCGCGCGGCTCAAGGACCACGGCGTCGTGGTGATGCCGAGCGTGGGGCTGGCCCGGCATGCCGAGAAGGTCGCGTCCTGGGGCGCCGACGCCGTGATGATCCAGGGCGGCGAGGGCGGCGGCCACACCGGCACCGTGCCGACCACCCTGCTGCTGCCGACCGTGCTGGACGCCGTCGACATCCCCGTGGTGGCGGCCGGTGGGTTCTTCGACGGTCGTGGGCTGGCAGCCGCACTCTCCTACGGCGCCGCGGGGATCGGCATGGGCACCCGCTTCCTGCTCACGAGCGACTCCACGGTCCCGGAGGCCGTCAAGCAGCGCTACCTCCAGGCCGACCTCAACGGCACCGTCGTCACCGCCAAGGTCGACGGCATGCCCCATCGAATGCTTCGCACCGACCTCGTCGACGAGGTCGAGGAGTCCAGCACCGTCAAGCGCCTGGCACCGACGGTGCGACGCACCCTGGAGTTCAAGCGGATGAGCGGCATGTCATGGCGGCAGCTCGCTGTCGACGGGCGTGCGATGCGCAAGGAGCAGGGCCGGACCCTGGCCCAGATGACGCTCGCGGCGAACACCCCGATGATGCTGAAGGCGGGACTGGTCGAGGGCGACACCGACGCGGGGGTGCTGGCCAGCGGTCAGGTGGTCGGGGTGATCGACGACCTGCCGAGCTGCGAGGAGCTGCTCGACCGGGTGGTCACGCAGGCGGCCGACAGCCTGCGTCGTACGTCGTCGATGCTGGCCTGAGAGACAGTCCGCACGGGCTCGCCGTCCTGCTCAGCCGGCGAGCTCGCGGAGCAATGCCACGACGGCGTCCGGGTCGCTCAGGTGCGGATCATGGGTGGCCGTGAGTTCACGGATCTCCCACCCGAGTTCACGGGCGCGTCGCACCATCGGGTCGATCGGGTCGGCGCCCGCCTCACCCAGGGTGGAGCCGATGCAGCGCACGAAGGTTGTCGGGACACCGTGCGACGCCACCCTGGCCGGCTCGGTGAAGGTCAGCGCCGGTTGGGCCACCAGGCGGGCGACATACGCCTGGCGAACGGGCTCGGGGGCCGAGCCCACCGGCGGGATGACGGCTTCAGGGACGGCGACCCGGAAGCCCTGTCCTTCGGCAGCGAGCCCGGCATGGACGATCTCGGTGAACCAGGCGGGCAGCAGGTCGGCCGCCGACTCCCCGTCGCGCGGCACCAGGGCGTCCAGGTAGACGAGCTTCGCCAGCCTGTCACTCAGGCGGGCGGCCGCGACCGTCACGGGCATGCCGCCATAGCTCGCCGCGCACAGGACCACGTTGCGCAGGTCCTCCGACTCGATGGCGCGGACCACGTCGTCGACGTGAGTGGTCAGGGTGACGCTCTCCGCCGGCACATCCGCTCGCTCGCCCAGCCCCGTCAGAGTGGGAGTGAACACGTCGAAACCGTCCGACCGCAGGCGATCACCGACGGGGCCCCACTCCCACCCGCCGCCGAAGGCGCCGTGGACGACCACGATCGGGTGCATGCCCGGCAGCCTACGGGCGTCGCTGGTAGGCCACCTGGCGTCCCTGCACGCGGTGTCCGAGTCTTTCGTTCACCGCGATCATGTGGTGGTTGGAGGCCGCGTTGAAGGTGCCGATCGTGGCGAGCTGTGGCTCGGCCTCGGCCAGCCACCGCAACATGTCGGCCTTGAGCAACAGACCCAGCCGATGCCCCCGGTGCGCCCTGACCACCGCGGTGTCGTGCTGGCTGGCCACGGCCGGGCTCTCGCCGTCCACCGCGACGACCGTGTGCCCCGCAGGTTCCCCAGTCGACCGGTGCCGGGCCACGATGCGGTAGAGCCGGTGCCCGGAGGCGATGGTGACGTGCTCGTAGGAGCGGACCCGCTCGAGCGGGTACACCTCGTCCTCGATGTCGAGGTCGTCGAGAGGGGCGTCGTTGATGGCGGTCATGAGCTCCGCGAGGTCTGGCACGAGCTCTTCGGGAGCCTGGCCCTCGTAGCGGACCAGCTCGTAGTCGGCGGCGTGCGCTGCCGCCTCCTCGTATGCCGCGTCGACGAAGCCGGGGGGCAGTTCCGGAGGCGCGACCACGCGGTAGGCGTCCTCCTGGGCACGGACGAAGCCGTGTCGCCTCGCGAACGGCTCGGCAGCGGGGTTGTCCCACCCGCCCCCACCGAACTTCGTGCAGCCGAGCGCCCGGGCGAACTCGAGCGTCTCGGTGAGGAGCCGCGAACCGTAACCGCGGCGCCGCTGGGTCGGGTCGACGACCAGGTCGAACCAGGCCAGGTCGCGGTTGTCCCACTCACCGAGCTCGACGTCGGCCACAGCGACGGGCTGACCGTCGACGAGCAGGAGAAGGTGCCGCTCGGGGCTGCCGTCCCAGCTGTGCCGCACGTTCATCGTCCGTCGGAACGAGGTCAGCGGCGGGAGGAAGGGCGCGTCGACCGCCCGCGCACGGTTGAGGATCAGCCGACCGGCCTCCACGGCATCCGTGTCGACGGCGTCGTACTCCTCAACGTGGAGCGCGTGCTGCACCTGCATGGCCTCAGGGTGCGCCGCCGGGGTTTGCCGTGTCGAACGATTTTGCTGCCATCGGCACATGGCGAAAACCTGTTGCGCGTGGGCTGCTCGTCGGTCGACGATCGACCCACCGAGAAGTGCTCCGGCACGTGAGCGAGAGGAGGAGCGACATGACCACGACTGTCCTTGGCCTGTCCGCAGACCACCTCTCTCACATCCGGAGCACGCATGAACTCCTCGCAGGACTTTCCTGCCACTGATCTCGACCCGTCGTTCGTCTTCGACTTCCGTTCGTACGACGAACCCGACGCCGACAACCAGCGCTGGTCCACCTGGTACGACGTCGAACCTCTCTGCCGCGGACCCGAACCCCTTCCCGGCTGGGTCATCACCGACCGGGCCGCCGTCGACACCGAGCTCGGCATCCTGAAGACCGGCAAGGAGGCCGACGTCTTCCTGCTCGAACGCGCGGTCGACGGCGGACCAGCCGTCGTGATGGCCGCCAAGCGCTACCGCGACGCCACGCACCGCAGCTTCCACCGCAACGCGGTGTACACCGAGGGGCGGCGCGGACGCGACAGCCGCGAGGCACGAGCTGCGGCCAAGGGCACCGCGTTCGGCCGGGCCGTCGCGGCCGGGCAGTGGGCGTCGGCGGAGTGGGACTCCCTCAAGCGGTGCTGGCTCGCGGGGCTTCCGGTGCCCTATCCCGTCCAGATCGACGGCACCGAGCTGCTGATGGAGTGGATCACCCACGACGGCGAGACGGCCCCGCGGCTGGCCCAGACCCGGCCATCACCGCGGCTGCTGCGCTCGTACTTCGACCAGGTGCGTGAGGCACTGGCCCTGATGGCCCAGCACGGCATCGTGCACGGCGACCTGTCGGCGTACAACATCCTCGCCGCGGGTGAGCGGCTGGTCGTCATCGACCTGCCGCAGGTGCTCGACCTGGTGGGCAACCCGCTGGGGATGGACTTCCTGCTGCGCGACTGCGCGAACGTGTGCGCGTGGTTCCGCGCCAAGGGCCTGGACCCTGCCGTGGCCGACGAGCACGCGCTGTTCAGCGACGTGCTGGCGAGCGCGTTCTAGCGGCTCAGGCAGGCGTTCGATGATGGTGACGTTGGCCTGGCCGCCGCCCTCGCACATCGTCTGGAGGCCGTAGCGGCCACCGGTCCGCTCGAGCTCGTTGAGCAGCGTGCTCATGATGCGGGTGCCGGTGGCGCCGATCGGGTGACCTAGGGCGATGCCACCGCCGTTGACGTTGACCTTGTCGAGCGGCACGTCGACCTCCCGGGCCCAGGCGAGTACGACGGACGCGAACGCCTCGTTGCACTCGAACAGGTCGATGTCGTCGACGGAGAGCCCCGTCTTGTCGAGCGCGTGCCGCGTGGCCCGGATCGGGCCCGTGAGCATCCAGACCGGGTCGTCTCCCCTCACCGACAGGTGGTGGATGCGGGCGCGCGGAGTCAGGTCGTGCTCCGCGATCGCGCGCTCCGAGGCGATCAGCATCGCCGAGGAGGCGTCGCAGATCTGGGAGGCGACGGCGGCGGTGATCCGCCCGCCCTCGGCGAGCGGCTGCAGCGCGGCCATCTTCTCCAACGAGGTCTCGCGCGGGCACTCGTCGGTGTCGAACCCCCGCTGGTCCGGCAGGGTGACCGGTGCGATCTCGTTCTTGAAGCGCCCCTCGTCGATGGCGGTGCGGGCGCGGGTGTGCGAGCCCAGCGCGAACTCCTCCATCTCCTCACGGCTGATGTCCCACTTCTCGGCGATCATCTCGGCCGACCGGAACTGGGAGACCTCCTGGTCGCCGTACCGCTGCTGCCAGCCGGGGGACTCGGCGAACGGGGTGCTGAAGCCGTACTGCTGGGCGACCAGCATCGCGGCCGAGATCGGGATGGCTGACATGTTCTGCAGCCCGCCCGCGACGACGAGGTCCTGCGTGCCGGACATGACGCCCTGCGCGGCGAAGTGCACCGCCTGCTGCGAGGAGCCGCACTGCCGGTCGATGGTCACGCCGGGCACGTGGTCGGGCAGACCCGCCACCAGCCACGCGGTCCGCGCGACGTCACCGGCCTGCGAGCCGATCGTGTCGCAGCAGCCCATCACCACGTCGTCGACGGCTCCGGGGTCGATGCCGGTGCGCTCGACCAGCGCGGAGAGCACGTGCGCGCCGAGGTCGGCGGAGTGCATCTGCGCCAGCGAGCCGCCGCGCTTGCCGACGGGTGTGCGGACTGCGTCGACGATGTAGGCCTCAGCCATGTTCGATCCCTTCGAGCAGGATGTGGAGGTACTGGTCGGCCACCTGGTGGGGCTGGAGCTCGCCGCCGGGGCGGTACCAGCGGACGGCCACCCAGACGGTGTCGCGCAGGAACCGGTAGACGAGCTCGACGTCGAGGTCGGCGCGCAGCTCGCCGGCAGCCACCCCGTCGCGCAGCAGGCCGGTCCAGAGATCCCGGAAGCGGACGTTGCGCTCGTGGAGGTAGGCGAACCGGTCGAAGCTGGCGAGGTACGCCGCGTCGGTCTGGAAGATCGCGACCTCGCTGTGGTTGTGGTCGATCGCCTCGAAGGAGACCCGTACGACGGCCTCGAGCTTTTCCTTCGGGGTCCGGTCGGAGGCCTCGATGGCGTCGTACTCCTGCCAGAGCGCGGTCTGGAACGAGTCGAGAAGCTCGTCGACCATCGCCTCCTTGGAGTCGAAGTGGTGGTAGAGGCTGCCCGAGAGGATGCCTGCGGCGTCGGCGATGTCGCGCACGGTGGTGTTCTTGAACCCGCGCTCCGCGAAGAGCCGCGCCGCGATTTCGAGCAGCTCCGCGCGGCGGGTGGTGGTCGTCTCGGTCATGACATCCTCCCGGCGGTGGTTGAGCCTGTCGAGAACTCACGCATGCTGGCTGCTCACGGAGATGACCTCGCCCGTCAGGTACGACGAGTAGTCGCTGGCCAGGAACACCATCACGTTGGCCACCTCCCACGGTTCGGCCGCCCGGCCGAACGCCTCTCGCTGCTTGAGCTCGGCCAACAGCTCGTCGGAGGTCACCTTGGCCAGGAACGGGTGCATCGCGAGGCTGGGTGAGACCGCGTTGACCCGGATGCCGTGCGGCGCGACGTCGAGCGCGGCGCACCGCGTCAGCGCCATCACGCCCGCCTTCGCGGCGGCGTAGTGGGCCTGGCCCTCCTGGGCGCGCCAACCGATCACCGAGGCGTTGTTGATGATCACGCCCCGCGTTCCGGCCTGGATCATCTTGTTGGACGCCGCGCGGATGCACCGGAACGTGCCGGTGAGGGTGATGTCGATGACCTTGCCCCACTGGTCGTCGGTCATCTCGGTCACGTTGGCGGTGCCGCCGAGGCCTGCGTTGTTGATCATCACCTCGACCCCGCCGTACTGGTCGGCTGCGTCGACCAGCGCCTGGACCTGCTCCTCGACGGTCACGTCACAGGCGAGCGTGCGGACGCGATCGGCGCCGAACTCGTCGCCCAGGGACTGTTCGGCCTCGGCCAGTCGGCGTTCGTGGGTGTCACCCAGGACGACGGCCTTCGCGCCCTCCTCGAGGACGCGGCGCGCGACGGCGGCGCCGATGCCGGCCCCTGCCGCGGCCGTCACCACGACGACCTTGTCGCTCAACAGGCCGTGCGCCGGCACGTAGCCGGGCGCGGGTTGCTCTGGTCTCGTGGCCGTCATGGCCGCACCTCCCGGGGAAGGCCGAGCACGCGCTCGGCCAGCACGTTGCGCTGGATCTCGTCGGAGCCGCCGTAGATGGTGTCGGCCCTGGTGAACAGGAACAGCCGCTGCCACTCGTCGAGGTCGTAGTCGGCGCCGGTGGTCAGAGAGTCGGCGCCACGCACCTGCATCGCGAGCTCACCGAGAGTGCGGTGCCACCCGGCCCACAGGAGCTTGGAGACGCTGGCCTGTTGCGGCGCCTGGTCCTCCGAGAGCGTGCGGAGGGCGTTGAGCCGGATCACCTCGAGCTCCGCCTGCGCCCGTGCGAGGCGGTCGCGGATCACCGGGTCGTCCATCGCGCCGTTGTGGCGGGCTACCGCGAGCAGGGCGTCGAGCTCGCGCTGGAAGCCGACCTGCTGGCCGAGGGTGGAGACGCCGCGCTCGAAGCCGAGGGTGCCCATCGCCACCTTCCACCCGTCTCCCTCCGCGCCGACGATGTTCGCGGCGTCCGTCGTCGCCTCGGTGAAGAAGACCTCGTTGAACTCCGAGGTGCCGGTGAGCTGGTTGATGGCGCGCACCTCGACGCCCTCCTGGTCCATCGGGACGAGCAGGTAGGACAGGCCGCGGTGGCGCTCCGATCCCGGCTCGGTGCGGGCGACGACGAAGCACCAGTCGGCGACGTGGGCCAGCGACGTCCAGACCTTCTGGCCGTCGATGACGTAGTGGTCGTCGACCAGCCGGGCCTTGGTCGAGACGTTCGCGAGGTCGGAGCCGGCGCCCGGCTCGGAGTAGCCCTGGCACCACAGCTCCTCGACGGCGACGATCCTGGGCAGGAACCGCTCCTTCTGCTCCTCGGAGCCGAAGGCGATCAGGGTCGGGCCGAGCAGCTCCTCGCCGAGGTGGTTCACGCGGGCAGGCGCGTCGGCACGGGCGTACTCCTCGTGGAAGATCACCTGCTGGAACAGCGGCAGCCCGCGGCCGCCGTACTGCTCGGGCCAGCCGATGCAGGTCCAGCCGTGCTTGGCCAGGTGCCGGTCCCAGTCGACGCGCTCGTCGTACGCCTCGTGCTCGCGGCCCGGTCCACCCGTGCCGCGGAGCTCGGCGAACTCGCCGGAGAGGTTGTCCTCCAGCCACGAGCGGACCTCGGCGCGGAACGCCTCGTCCTCGGGGCCGTAGGAGAGATCCATGGTCGTAGGGTACCCTACCAAGCACTTGCTTGGTTACCATTGAGCGCACCCACCGCGAGCCGACAGGAGCCCCGATGTCGTCCTCACCTCGCACGCTGCCGGCGGTGCTGTCGGCCGCCGCGGAACGGTTCGGCGACCACCCGGCCTACGTGGACTCGGACCGGACCCTCTCCTACTCCGGGCTCCTCGACGAGGTCCGGGCCACCGCCAAGGGGTACGTCGCACTGGGGCTCGAGGCGAAGGACAGGGTCGTGGTCTGGGCGCCCAACAGCATCGACTGGGCCGTCGCCGCGCTCGCGGTGTCGTACGCCGGCGGCGTGCTGGTCCCGGCGAACAGTCGCTACACCGGCCACGAGGTCGCCGACATCGTCGATCGCACCCGGGCGACGCTGGTGGTCGTCGCCGACGGGTTCCTCGACCGCACCCAGATCGCCGACCTCGAGGCGGCGAGTGACCTGCCGTCCGTGCGCCAGGTCGTCGACCTCGCGAACCTCGCGTGGGTGCGGGACCTCGGCGACGACGTCACGAGCGAGGAGATCGAGGCCCGGGCCACCGGTGTCGGCGCGGACGACGTCGCCGACATCCTGTTCACGTCCGGCACGACCGGCCGTCCCAAGGGGGCGATGAGCGCCCACCGGCAGACGATCGGGGTCGCCGACGCGTGGGGCAGCCTGGGCGGGGTCACCGCCGAGGACCGCTACCTCGTGGTGAACCCGTTCTTCCACGCCTTCGGCTACAAGATCGGCATCGTCGTCGGGCTGCTCACCGGCGCGACGCTCTACCCCGTGGCGGCCTTCGACGTCGACGACACCATGCGCCTGATCCAGGAAGCCGGCATCACCGTGTTCCCCGGGGCACCGACGCTCTACCAGTCGCTGCTCAGCGCCCCGAACCGGTCCGACTACGACCTCTCCTCGCTGCGCCTCGCGGTGACCGGCGCTGCGGTCGTGCCCGTCGTGCTCATCGAGCGGATGCGCGCCGCTGCGCCGGAGGGACTGGCGATCGACAACGTCGTCACCGCGTTCGGGATGACCGAGGCCGTGGTCGCGACGATGTGTCGCGACGGCGACCCCGCCGACACGGTGGCCAACACCTGCGGCCGCGCGATTCCCGGGATGGAGGCGCGCATCGCTCGGTCGGACGGTGACGCGGAGAACGGCGAGGGTGAGCTGTTGCTGCGCGGCGAGTACGTCATGCTCGGCTACCTCGACGACCCGGAGGCCACGCGCGAGGCGATCGACGAGGACGGCTGGCTGCACACCGGTGACGTGGGGACGCTCGACGAGGACGGCAACCTCGCGATCACCGACCGCCTCAAGGACATGTACATCTCTGGTGGCTTCAACGTCTACCCGGCCGAGGTCGAGCAGGCACTGATGCGGCTCGAGGGAGTCAACGACGTGGCCGTGGTCGGCGTACCCGACGAGCGGATGGGTGAGGTCGGCAAGGCGTACGTCGTGCGCGGCGACACCGGACTTTCCGAGGACGCCGTCATCGCCTTCGCCAAGGAGCGGCTGGCCAACTTCAAGGTGCCGCGCCAGGTGGAGTTCCTCGACGTGCTCCCCCGAAACCTCGGCGGCAAGGTGCTGAAGAACCAGTGCGCACTCCGGTGGTTGAGCTGTCGAAACCCAGGACCGGTGAGACCTCATGAACCTCGACCTGTCGGAGTCCGAGCTCGCCTTCCAGGCCGAGGCTCGAGAGTGGCTTACGGCCAACGTTCCGGACGAGCCGCTGCCCTCGATGGACACCCCGGAGGGCTTCGTCGCCCACCAGGAGTGGGAGGCGAAGCTGGCCGAGGCCCGCTGGGCGGTGGTCAGCTGGCCGGAGGAGTACCACGGCCGCGGCGCCTCGCTGGTGGAGTGGGTGATCTTCGAGGAGGAGTACTACCGGGCCGGTGCACCCGGCCGGGTCAGCCAGAACGGCATCTTCCTGCTCTCCCCCACGATCTTCGAGAACGGCACCAAGGAGCAGCAGGACCGCTGGCTGCCGACGATGGCGACCGGCGAGACGATCTGGGCGCAGGCCTGGTCCGAGCCGGAGGCGGGCTCCGACCTGGCGTCGCTGCGCTCACGTGCGGAGCGCGACGAGACCCGGGGCGGCTGGGTGCTCAACGGGCAGAAGACGTGGTCCTCGCGGGCGGCGTACGCGCACTGGGGCTTCGGACTGTTCCGCAGCGACGCCGCGTCGGAGCGGCACCGCGGGCTCACCTACTTCTGCTTCCCGCTCGACGCCGAGGGCATCACGGTGCGGCCGATCGCGCAGCTCGACGGCGAGCCCGGCTTCGCCGAGCTGTTCTTCGACGACGTGTTCGTCCCGGACGCCGACGTCCTCGGCGAGCCGGGGCAGGGCTGGTCGGTCGCGATGAGCACGGCCGGCAACGAGCGCGGTCTCTCGCTCCGCTCCCCCGGACGCTTCTGCGCGACCGCGGACCGGCTGGTGGCCCTGTGGCGTGAGCAGGGCTCCCCGCCCGAGTTCCGCGATCGCGTGGTCGACGCGTGGCTGGGTGCGGAGGCCTACCGGCTCTACACCTGGGGCACCGTCTCGCGGCTGGTCGGTGGTGGCCAGATCGGGTACGCCGGCTCGGTGAACAAGGTCTTCTGGTCAGAGCTCGACGTCGCGATGCACGAGACCGCGCTCGACCTGCTCGGCCCGGCCGCGGAGCTTCGCGGGCCGTGGGCCGACGGCTACCTGTTCTCGCTGTCCGGGCCCATCTACGCCGGCACCAACGAGGTGCAGCGCAACGTCGTGGCCGAGCGGATTCTGGGACTGCCTCGAGAGGCCCGGCCGGAGAAGGTGCAGTCCTGATGGACTTCCGACTCACCCCTGAGCAGACCGGTTTCGCCCAGTCCCTGACCGAGCTGATGACCAAGGCGGACTCCGTCGCGGCGGCGCGCGCCTGGGCTGCGGGCGACCACGAGCCGGGTCAGGCGCTCTGGAAGCGGCTGGCCGAGCAGGGCGTGACCGCGCTGGTCGCACCCGAGGACGAGGGCGGCCTGGGCGCCACGACGGTCGACCTGGTCGTCGCGTTCGAGGTGCTCGGTCACCATCTCGCGGTCGGCCCGTGGATCGAGTCCGCGGCGTTGGCTCCCCAGGCCGGGGGCGAGATGGTCACCGCGGCCGCACCGCCGCTCTCGCCGTACGCCGTGGACGCCGACGTGGCCACCCTGCTGCACGGCACGGTCGGCGCTCCTCTCCGCTCGGTGGACACCACCCGGCGCCTGTTTGAAGTGAGCGGGGCAGAGGCGTTCGACGAGTCAGCAATCGATCGCGCGACCCTCGCAGCAGCCGCACAGTTGTTGGGATGTGGTGAACGACTGCTGGCCGACTCGGTCGAGTACGTCCAGCAGCGCAAGCAGTACGGCCGCACGATCGGGTCCTTCCAGGCGATCAAGCACCAGCTTGCCGACGTCCGCATCGCTCTCGACTTCGCGCGACCACTGGTGCTCGGGGCTGCGCTGGAGGTTTCGACAGAGTCGACCAGCGGAAGCCGGTCGGTCTCCGGAGCGAAGGTCGCGGCCGGTGACGCGGCGTACCTGGCCTCGCGGGTGGCGCTGCAGGTGCACGGGGCGATCGGCTACACCGCCGAGTTCGACCTCGGTCTCTGGATCAACCGCGTGCGCGCGCTGGTCGGGGCGTGGGGCGACGCGTCGTACCACCGGGCACGGGTCGCCGAGGGACTGCGCTGATGCACTTCGCCCGCACCGAGGAACAGGACGAGCTCGCCGCCATCGTCGCGTCGCTGCTCGACAAGCACAGCGACAGCGCGGCGGTCCGCGCGGCCATGGAGTCGGACGCGGGGTACGACGAGTCCCTGTGGCGGGCGATGTGCGAGCAGGTGGGCGTGGCGGCGCTGCCCATCCCCGAGGAGTACGACGGCTTCGGTGCCTCGCTCGTCGAGACGGCCGTGGTCCTCGAGGAGCTCGGCCGCAACCTGGCGCCGTCTCCCCTGCTGGCGACCGCCATCGCCAGCAGCGCCCTCCTCCTCCACGGCAGCGATGCCCAGAAGACCGAGCTCCTCCCCCGGGTCGCCGCCGGTGAGGTCGCGACGCTGGTCACGGGCGCGGTCGTGCTCGACGGTGCCAGCGCCGACATCGTTCTTCGACCCACGGAGACCGGTCTCGAGGTTCTTGACGAGCCCCGCATCGAGCGGGTCGGCTCTCTCGACCAGACCATCGGCCTGGGACGGCTGGTCGACTCCGGCGAGGTCGTTGTCGACCCAGCTCTCCGCGACGTCGCCTGGGCGCTGACCAGCTCGCTCCAGGTCGGCGCGGCCCAGCGTGGGCTGGACATGACGGTGGCCTACGGCAAGGAGCGGGTGCAGTTCGGCCGCCCCATCGGGTCCTTCCAGGCACTCAAGCACCGGATGGCCGACATGCTCGTGCTGGTCGAGGCGTGCCGATCCGCCTCGTGGGGAGCGACGGCAGCTGCCGCGGCGTACGTCCAGGACCCGACGGAACAGCGCGCCGAGACCCTGTCCCGACGCGCCGCGGTGGCCCGTTCCTACTGCTCCGACGCCCTGGACCAGATTGCGTCGGAGACCGTCCAGCTCCACGGCGGCATCGCCATCACCTGGGAGCACGACGCCCAGCTGGTCTTCAAGCGTGCCCACGCCCTCAGCCGGCTGTGGGAGCCGGCCCACGTGGCTCGGGCCGGGCTGCTGAGCGAGTCAGCCGACTGAGGGCAACGCGGGGCACCGCCCGCGGTCAGGCCAGGGTGCGCAGCCGCGCTCCGGCCAACCCGATCCAGGCGAGCCAGACCAGGATCAGCAGGTAGAAGCCCCATGGCGGTGGGATCAGGCCGAAGATCGAGCCCAGGAGCACGGCCGGCACGATCAGTGTCGGCAGCGCCCAGCCGCGCCAGACTTGGCTACGCCGAGCGTTGACGGCGAACGCGATCGTCGAGACGAGCACGCTGAGCATCAGCACGTAGAAGGACACGTCGTGGATCCAGCCGTGCCACGACGTGGGCACGAAAGCACCGTGCGGCGGTAGGCGAAGTCGGTCGGGAAGGCCGAGGTGACCAGGCGGCTCCCATCACTGCGAGCCCGAGCCGGGCCACGACTCTCGAGGACCCGGACGCAAGGTGCGCACGAGTCCTTGCCCGAAGACGAGGACGAGCAGGCCCGTCAGCGCGAAGTTGGCGATCTGGAGGAAGCCGACGGGGCCGGTCGCGAGGCCCGAGGGATAGGCGGCGTCGGTCTCCTCGGAGAGGCGCCACCCCCACTGGTCGTGCATGTAGTGCCACTCGAGCGCGGTGGTGATCACGATCATCGACGGGAACAGGAAGCCGGCGATGATGCCGGCGAGACCGGCGCGACGGGGGTCGTCAAGCCGGACGTGGCGGTGGTGGTGCTCACGTGGTCTCCGATGGTTGTCATGACCGACACGCTGCCTCCCCAACCAGGCCCCCGGCATCGCCGCCAGGGCGGATCGGCTCACGCGCCGGGATGAATTGTGGTCCTCCCGTGGACTGATGCCGAGGAGGACGCGCGCTCGGTACCGTGCCGTTGTGTCGAGGCTTTGCGGTCCCACCGCGTGGCGACATCGCGCTCGCGCTGGGCGTGACGGCGCTGGGCCAGATCGACGTGCTGGCGCCGGGGCTGTTCAGCACCCATCTCACGGGCCCGCGTTGGTCGGTGGCGATGCTGTTCGGCGTGGCTGGGCTCTCGCTCGCGTGGCGCCGGGTGTACCCGTTCGCCACGTTCCTTGTCGTCGTCGCCTGTCTGGGCGTGCAGGCGCTGGCGTACGGCGCGAGCGAGGGCAACGGTGCGTTGATCCCCGCGCTCATCGCGTCGTACTCGGTGGCGGCTCACGGGTCACGACGCGCGGCGTACGTCGCGCTGGCGCTGATCCCCTTGGTGATGGCGCTTCGCGAGACGCACAACCCGAGCAACGTCGACTGGCCAGGGACCCGTGCGGCACTCGCGTGGGACCTCACGTCGTGCTCGCGTGGCTCACCGGGACGTGGTTGCGGACGCGCCGGCTCTACGAGGAGTCGCTGCTTGACCGGGCGGCCCAGGCCGAGCGCGAGCGGAGCAGAGCGCCCAGGCGGCGATCGCCGAGGAGCGGGCCCGGATGGCGCGCGAGCTCCACGACTCGATCGCGCACAGCCTCACGGCGATCGTCGTACAGGCCGAGGCCGCGGAGGACGCGCTCGACCGCGACCCGGAGGCCGCTCGCCCGCCACTGCACAACATCGGCGCCACCGGTCGGGAGGCGCTCGTCGAGATGCGACACGTGGTGGGAGCCCTGCGGGGTTCAGAACGGGAATCCCTTGCGGGCAGGCGCGGTGCGCACGGCATCGAGGAGCTGGTGGCGACGGCCAGGGCCTCGGGCATCTCGCACAGCTGTCGCTCTCGGGCTCGGGGGAAGGACTGGCGGCTGCCGTCGACCAGGCTGCGTACCGGGTCGTGCAGGAGGCGCTGACCAACATCCTCAAGCACTCGAAGTCAGAGCAGGTCTCGGTCCGGTCGACTACTGCACCGAACGGCTCGTGGTCGAGGTCGTCGACGAAGGTCCGGCAGACCCGACGCGCAGCAACGGCAGCGGTCACGAGCTGACCGGGATGCGCGAACGGGTGTCGCTGTTCGGCGGAACGCTCGACGCCGGACCCCAGCCCGGTGGGGTTTCCGGGTGCACGCGGAGATCCCGACCGGAGCGGGCGGTCATCGTGATCCGGGTGGTACTGGCCGACGACCAGGAGCTGCTGCGCGACGGCTTCGCGATGATCCTGGGAACCAGGCCGACATCGAGTGGTGGGGCTGGCCGCGGACGGCGTCGAGGCGGTGGACTCTGGTCCGCGAGCACGCCCGGACGTCGTACTCATGGACATCCGGATGCCGCGGCTCGACGGGCTCGACGCCACCGCGCAGATCCTGGAGGAGGTCCCGGAGACGCGCGTCCTGGTGCTGACCACCTTCGACCTCGACGAGTACGTGTACCGGGCCCTGCGGGCGGCGCGAGCGGCTTCCTGCTCAAGACGCGCCGCGCGAGACGCTGTTGGCCGCCGTACGCTCCGTGGCGGCCGGCGGCTCGCTGCTCTCCCCCTCCATCACCCGTCGGCTCGTGGAGACCTTCGCCGCGCCGCCGACCGGAACCGACCAGGTCGAGGCGCTCTCGGAGCGCGAGCGGTAGGTCCTCGCGCTCATCGCGCGCGGCCGCACCAATCCGTGAGATCGCGGCAGAGCTGTTCGTCAGCGAGGCGACGTCAAGTCGCACGTGGCGCACATCCTCCGCAAGACCGGCTGCCGCGACCAGGTCCACCTCGTGATCCTCGCCTACGACGCAGGGATCGTCCGTACCGTTCCTGAGGGCGCTCCTCGACTGGCCTCTCCGGAGCACCAGGAGCCCAACGCCAGGAACACCAGGGCGGACACCCAGTTCGGCGCCTCCCAGAGCAGACCGAGGTTGTCGCCGTCGTAGAACGCATCGACCAGGGCCTGGGCGAGGAGCCCTAGAGCGGCGGTCAGGGCCACGACGGCGACGAACAGAGCGCCGCGACGAGCCAGCGACGGCGGTGCCCGCTGCTCAGGGAGACCCAAGCGAGGACCACGGCGACGGCGCGATCAGAGGAACGCGAGCCAGAGCGCGTTGTCGCCCGCGCCCCAGCTGTCGTTGACATCTTTCACCCGATGTCGACGAGCAGCTCCCCCGGCAGCACGCTCTGCGCGCACCGGTCCAGGACGGCATGCACATACTACCACCGGCCGACGGCAAGCGCCCGGCGTGGCGGGTGGGATTCGTCATACCGCGCGGTCCGTGACGCCGCTGCTAGCGTCCGGCCCATGCGCAGCGCCAAGGACTTCTTCGCCCCGCTCGCCGTCGGAGCCCCCGAGCCCGCTGCGCGAGATCCCCGCCCGCCCCAGCCGGGCGATCCACTTCTTCGACCCGAGCAACGAGAAGATGGCCGCCAAGGTCCCCGACATGGTCGGCACGGTCGACGTGCTGCTCGGCAACCTCGAGGACGCGGTCAAGGCCGACAACAAGCTGGCCGCCCGCGAGGGGCTGGTGAAGATCGCCCAGGACAGCCGATCTTGGCGGCGAGCGGCCCGACCCAGCTGTGGACCCGGATCAACGCGCTCGACTCCCCGTGGGGCCTCGACGACCTGACCACGCTGGTCGCCGAGATCGGCGACAAGCTCGACGTGGTGATGGTGCCCAAGGTGCAGGGCGCCGAGGACATCCACTACGTCGACCGGCTCCTCGCCCAGCTCGAGGCCAAGGCCGGGCTGGAGCGGCCGATCCTGGTGCACGCGATCCTCGAGACCGCCCGCGGCATGGTGAACGTCGAGGAGATCTGCGGCGCCTCGCCCGCGGATGCAGGGCCTCTCGCTCGGCCCGGCCGACCTCGCCGCCGACCGCCGGATGAAGACCACCCGCGTCGGTGGCGGCCACCCCGGCTACCTCGTGCGCCAGGACCCGCCTCGTCGACGGCGACATCGAGGCCGACCGGCCGACGTACCAGCAGGACCTGTGGCACTACACGATCGCCCGGATGGTCGACGCGTGCGCGATGCACGGGATCTACCCCTACTACGGGCCGTTCGGCGACATCGCCGACGTGGTGGCGTGCGAGGACCAGTTCCGCAACGCGTTCCTGCTCGGCTGCGTCGGCACCTGGTCGCTGCACCCCAAGCAGATCGCGATCGCCAACAAGGTGTTCAGCCCGTCGCCGAGGACGTCGCCCACGCGCGCCGCGTGGTCGAGGCGATGGGCGACGGCACCGGCGCGGTGATGCTCGACGGCAAGATGGAGGACGACGCCTCGCTCAAGCAGTGCCTGGTGATGGTCGAGCTCGCCGAGCAGCTGGCCGCGATCGACCCCGAGCTGAAGAAGCAGTACGACGCGATCGGGTCGGAGGCCTGCATGACCGCATCCGAGGCGTTCCGCCCCCGCCGCTCCGTCCTCTACATGCCCTCGTCCAACGAGCGCGCGCTGGAGAAGGCCAAGTCGATCGCCTGCGACGGGCTGATCCTCGACCTCGAGGACGCCGTCGCCCCCGACGCCAAGGCCGGCCGCCCGCGAGGCCGCCTGCGCGGCCGCCGCGTCGGGCGAGTACGGCGAGCGCGAGGTGACCATCCGGGTCAACGGCGCCGACACCGAGTGGCACGCCGACGACCTCGCGGCCGCGTGCGCGGCCGGGCCCGACGCGATCGTGGTGCCCAAGGTCGACTCGGCCGACGCGGTGCTCGCACCTCGTCGAGGCGATGGCCGGCCACGGCGCGCCCGAGCACACCAAGCTGTGGGCGATGGTCGAGACGCCGTACGCCATGCTGCACGCCGAGGAGATCGCCGCCGCCTCCGACCGGCTGACCGTGCTGGTGATGGGCACCAACGACCTCGCCAAGGAGCTGTACGCCGAGCACGTCCCCGGCCGCCAGCCGCTGCTCGACCGGCCTCGTCGCTGGCGCTGCTCGCCGCCCGCGCCACCGGCAAGGCGATCCTCGACGGCGTCTACAACGACGTGAAGGACACCGACGGCTTCCTCGCCGAGTGCCGGCAGGGCCGCGAGATGGGCTTCGACGGCAAGACGCTGATCCACCCCGGCCAGGTCGAGGGCGCCAACGAGGCCTTCGCCCCGTCGCGAGCAGGCGGTCGAGGACGCCCGCGGCATCCTGCAGGCCTGGGAGGACGGCACGGGCTCCGGCGTGGTCACCTACAACGGCCGGATGATCGAGAACCTCCACGTCGAGTCCGCCCGGCGCACCCTGACCATCCACGAGGCGATCCAGGCGCTGCGGGATACTGAACCGGATAGTCCGATGCAATCGGACCCTTCGCGGCGGTCCGAGGGTCCGAGTGGTTCGGACTAGCGTCGGACGACTGTCAGGTCCGCGACCAGGAAGGCCGCCTGCCCGGTGCGCACGAGGTGCAGGTCCAGCGGCTCCTCGGTGGCCCCACCACGGCGGTGGCGTCGAGCGTCCAGCGGCGGTCGTCCGGGGCTCGAAGCAGCGCGCCGCGCGCGCTGCGTGCATCCGCCGCACGACGAGCGGCCGGTCGCGCAGGTCGCCGCCGACCACGGTGAAGTACTCCAGCCGTGGTCGCGGAACGCCCTCCCGGGCGACGTCGCTCGGTGCCGCTCCGCGACCTTGTGGTCCTCTCCGTCGTACTCGCCCACCAGTCCCGGCGACCGGATCAAGCAGGTCCGGGATACCCAGCAGCTCGCCCGTCTGGCCGAACACCGGGACGTTGCAGAGCGGCGGCGGCAGCCCCGCGTCGAGCACCCAGACCAGCGCATGCGCGTCTCCTGCGGCGAACGACTGTCGTTCGATCGCCAATCGCGAGCGCCTCGCGCACCAGCGGCACACCGGTCCAGGCTGGCCGGAGCTCGACGTACCGGCATCAGCGCGACGGAGATCAACGCGCCGCCGCCACCATGTCCATCGCAACGACGGCGGCCCGCACGTCGGGCGATGCCGCATCGCGTCGAACAGGGCGCGCTGGACCGTGCGCACCGGATCCCGCCGTGAACGTCCGCTCGGTCGGCGCGATCTGGGCCTGGCTGATCGCGACGCGGGGATCGGCTGCAGGCGGTGCGTGGCCGACGACGAGCGGCACGGGCAGCGGTACGCTGCCGCCGGCCGACGTGCCGTCGAAGTACGCCGCACCCCGCCAGCGCAGTGCCGCCCAGCCGGTCACCGCGCCGTGGCTGCGGATGCGGTGTCCCTGCTCGAAGATGCGCTGCTCGACCATGCCTCGTCCACGTCCGCCGGCACGTAGAGCCCGGCGATGTCTGCCGCAACCTGGCCCGGCCGCCTGACGCTTGGTCGGGCCGGTCGACCCGGTCGGAGTCCACCGGCACCGGCGCCACCAGATCCTCGGCGGCGCTCGCAGCGCGCGCTGCCACGTGGTTCCGGCTACGGCTCGCACCGGATAGTCCCGATGCGATTCGGACCCCGGTTCGGCGCCATCGAGGGTCCGATTCACTCGGGACTATCCGAGATCCCAGGCCCCTCACCCGACCTCCTCCTCAGCCTCGGCCTGGGCGAGCAGGTGCTGGTGGAACTCGCGCTCGAGGTGGCGGACCCAGATGGCGGGCTCGGTGCGCAGCAGCCGCTCCTCAGCGAGTACGACGGCCCGCCAGCCGGCGCCCTCGAGGGCGAGCAGGTCGGCCGCCGAGACCTGGTGGGCGAGGACCGCCCCGAACTGGCGACGTCTCGACCCCCAGGGAGAGGCGCACCAGCCGAGGCCCGGCGCGCGACCGAGCATGCCGGGGACGGCGGTCGGCAGGCTGGGCGGCGTGCCAGTGCAGCCGCAGCATCGACTCGGCCAGGCACGCGGACCGGGCATCGACCTGCGCGGCCAGCACGCGCAGCTGGCCGACTGCCGCGGTGGCCGGCGAACCGCGGCAGCTCGGCCAGCAGCTCGGTGTGGGTGAAGGAACCGCCGCGGCAGCAGCGCATCCATCGCCCCGAGGGCGGAGTCCGGGAGCGAGCAGGCGACCGAGGTCGAGCGCGGTACGCAAGCGGTGTGGTCAGGCGGAGGCGGCCGATCGCTGCGACGTCGCGCGCGGCGAGCTGCCGCCGCCCGCCCAGCGACCTGCGCTGGGTCCGGCCCGGCGAGACGACGTCGAGCGAGGACAGGGCGCCCGGCGAGACAAGCACGCCCGTGCACCCACGCGGCCGTGCGGTCGACCGCGACGTCGCGCGGCCGAGCAGCGAGCGCGAGCGGCCGCTGCGCGGACCTCGACCGTGTCGGGCGCGCTGGAGGCGGCGTACACCCCGCGGAGCAGGCGACGCACCTGGCCGTCCGCCAGCATCCGCTCCAGCGCCGACGTTCGATCCCGACGCGCGCGCCGTGCGGGCGTGAACGGCTGGTCGAGAGGCAGCAGGGAGTGCAGCGGGTGCAGCGGCAGCGTGGGGTCCATGCCGACAGGGTGTGCCGGTCCGCGCGGACGCGTCGAACGGCAATCCACAGGGCTACCAGGGAACGGTCGCGAGCTCCTCGGCCGGCAGGCGCACACGGGCGGTGCGGCGCCGGCCGGCCCCGAGCGCCTGGCGCAGCGGGGGCGCCATCAACGGCACCAGGTCGTCGATGTCGAGCGACGCGATCGGCTCGACCTTCAGCACGTAGCGGAGCATCGCCAGCCCGATCAGCTGCGACCCGACCAGCTCCATCCGGATGGCCGACGTCTCGACGCCCATCGGCCCGCGCCACCGGGTTGAGGACGACGCGGTTGACCAGCGCGTAGAAGCGCTTGCCGGCCCGGGCGTTGCTGACGCTGCCCCGCACGAGGGCGAGCGCGCGGCGCTGCGTGCGCGGGCTCTCGCACAGCAACAGGAAGCGTCGCAGCAGCCGCTCGGTGAAGTCGGTCGGCGACGCCTCGGGGGAAGGCATGGCACTCAGCGTGCCAAAGAACTACTCCGGTTGCGTGTAGGCGCCGCGGTGGAACAGCAACGGAACATCGGTCGCCGAGGCGTCCTCGCTGCCGTCGCCGAAGGCCAGCTCCTGGACCCGCCCGACCACGATGTAGTGGTCACCGGCCTCGTGGACGCGGTCGATGGTGCAGTCGACGTACCCCAGGACGCCCTCGATGAGCGGCGCCCCGGTGGACGCCGGCTTCCAGCCGACACCGTGGAACTTCTCCGCACCCTTGGTGGCCATCCCGTTGGAGATGTCCTCCTGCTCGGAGGAGAGGAAGTTGACGCAGAAGAACCCGGCCTGCCGCATCAGCGGCCACGCGCGCGAGGTCTTGGCCGGGCAGAACATCACGAGCGGCGGGTCGAGCGAGACGCTCGAGAACGACTGGCAGGTCATCCCGACCGGCTCGTTGCCGGACATGCGAGGTCACGACGGTGACGCCGGTGGCGAAGATGCCGAGTACGTCGCGGAACCGGCGGGCGCGCTCGGCGGCCTCCGGGTCGTCGATCGGGATCGGGGTGTGCTCCCCGAGCCGCAGCTCGAAGTCGAAACCGGTCCCCAGGAACGAGTCGATCAGCTCCCGGCTCGGCCACGTCTCCCGCGCGTCGGTGCGCATCCCCTCGGGGATCTCGGATGGGATCTCGGGGAAGACTCGGGCGACATGCGTGCAGTCATACCAAATCCCCGTCCGCCCCGGTCACTGACCGCCGAAGACGTGGCCCCAGTAGGAGACCGCGGTGCTCTCGCGCGCGACCCACCGGGCGTCGTCGACCTGCAGGCCCTCGGTGCCGAACTCGATGTCGAACCCGCCCGGTGACTTCACGTAGAACGAGACCATCTGGTCGTTCATGTGGCGGCCCAGGGTCGCGGACAGCGGAGCCTTGTGCTTGCGCACGCGCTCCAGGGCGCGGCCCACATCGTCGAGCTTGTCGACCTCGAGCATGATGTGCACGCACTTGCTCGGGTTGGGCATCGGCAGGAACGCGAGGCTGTGGTGCCGCGGGTTCACGCCGAGGAACCGCAGCCACACCTTGGAGCCCGGCTCCTTGCCGACGAACTCCCCCGGCATGCTCATCGAGTCACGCAGGCGGAACCCGAGCACGTCGGTGTAGAAGCGCAGCGCCTCGACGTCGTCGGTCACCGGGATCACGACGTGGCCCATGCCCTGGTCACCGGTCACGAACGTGGCGGCGTACGGCGTGACGACCGGCCGGGACTCGTAGGTGATGCCGTGGAACAGCTCGAAGACGTTGTCGAACGGGTCCTGGAACCGGATCAGCTCCTGCACCCGGCGTTCGGCGAGCTCCTCGTCGGTGCCCTCCTCGAAGTCGATCCCGGCCTTCTGCAGGTGCTCGCGGGCCTCCTGCAGGGCGGGGTGGTCGGCCAGCTCCCAGCCGACGCAGGACAGCTCGTCCTTGTCGGAGGGGAAGACCACCAGCCGGGCCGAGACCTCGTCGATCCGGTAGTAGAGGTGCTCGGGGTTCGGGCCGCGCCCCTCGGCGAGACCGAGCACCTTGCCGGCGAACTTCTGCCACTCCTCCAGGTCGGTGCTGGCCACCCGGACGTAGCCCATGCTGCGGATGTCGATCGTCATCAGGACTCCTTCCGCCTCTCGACGTGCCGGGCCAGGAACGCGGTTGCGACCTCGCGGAACTCGTCGGCCGCCTCGATCTGCGCCCAGTGCCCGCAGTTGGGGAACACATGCAGCGAGGCCTTCGGGATCAGCTTGAGCGCGACCATGGCCCCGTCGAGCGGGTTGACCCGGTCCTCACGGCCCCAGGTGAGCAGCGTGTGCTTGCGCAGCCGGTGGGCCTCGCGCCAGAGCATTCCGTCCTCGGCCGTCTCGGGGTTCCAGAAGGACATCCCCATCGAGGCCATCGCCTCCTGGGCCCCGGGTGCCGTGGCGTCGGCGAACCGCTCCTCGACCAGCTCGTCGGTGACCAGGTCCTGGTTGACGACCATGGTGGAGATGAACGCCCGCAGCGCCTCCCGTGACGGGTTCGCGGCGAAGTCCATCAGCCGCTGCACGCCCTCGGTGGGGTCGGCGTGGAACAGGTTCAGCGAGAGCCCGCCCGGGCCCCATCAGGACGAGTCGTCCGACCCGGTCGGGGTGCTCCAGCGCGAGGCGCATCGCCGTGCCACCACCGAGGCTGTTGCCCAGCAGGTGGATGCGGTCGATGCCCAGCTCGTCCAGCAGCGCCACGACGTGGTCGGCCGCGTGCCGGTAGTAGTTGCCGACCACGGCGGGCTTGTCGGAGGCGCCGAAACCCGGCTGGTCGACCAGCAGCGTGCGGAAGTGCTCCGCGAAGCCGGGCAGGGCCGAGCCGAAGTTGCTCCACGCCGAGGCACCCGGGCCGCCGCCGTGCAGCATGACCAGCGGCAGCCCGCCGCCGGTCGGCGTCGGCTCCCCGGCCTCGTAGTAGTTCAGGGTGCTCTCGCCGGCCTCCGTCTTCACGGTGGCGGAGCGGCGAGTGGCCTCCTTGGAGAAGTCCGCCGCCACTCAGTACATCCCGGGGTCGATCTTGTGGCCGAACTCGTGCGCGCCGTACATCTGCAGGGCGCGCTCGGGGTCGTTGGCCGCGTGCACCCGCCCGGCGTGGGCGTCGCGCCAGGCCCGCTGGAGGTAGGTGCCGTTGGTCAGCGCCCGACCACCGGAGGCCTCGAACAGCGAGTCGATCGCGTCGATGGCGCGCTGGCTGCCGAGTACCTGGTCGCGGCGTACCTTCAGCCGGGTCTTGAGCGGGATCTTCTCCCCCTTGGCGATGAAGGCCTGCTCCTCGCGGATGTTGTTGACCAGCAGCGCCCAGGCAGCGTCGATCTCGCTCGACGCGCGCGCGATACGGACCGCGGCGAAGGGGTCGAGGGACGCCTTCTCGCCGAGGTACGCCGCGCGCGTGCGCTTCTGCTGCATCTCCACGTGCTCCTCGTAGGCGCCCAACGCCATCCCGATGATCGGGGTGGTGATCGTGCCGGTGAAGATCGAGTGGAACGGCAGCTTGTAGAGCTCGGAGGGGTTCTGCTCCTGGCCCGGGCCGTAGCAGCGTCCGGTGTCGCTCATCGAGAGCGTGAACGCCTCGGGGATGAAGGCGTCCTTGACCACGATGTCGTTGGAGCCGGTGCCGCGCAGTCCGACCATGTCCCAGACGTCGATGATCTCGTAGTTCTCGCGCGGGACCATGAACGTGCGGAAGTCGACGACCTGGTCATCGGCGTTGAACACGAGGCCGCCGAGCAGCACCCAGGTGCAGTGGTCACAGCCCGACGAGAAGCTCCACTTGCCCGACAGCGTGAAGCCGCCCTCGGTCTGCACGGCCTTGCCGGTGGGCGCGTACGACGAGCTCAGCCGGGTCGTGGTGTCGTTGCCCCAGACGGCTTGCTGCGCCTCGTCGGCGAAGAGAGCCACCTGCCACGGGTGGACCCCCACGACGCTGGCGACCCAGCCGGTGGACCCGCAGGCGCTCGAGATGTCACGGACCGCGGTGTAGAAGTCGATGGGGTCGGACTCCAGACCGCCGAAACGCTCGGGCTGGAGCAGCCGGAAGAACCCGGTCTCCTCGAGCTCCTTGATGGACGCGTCCGGCACCACGCGGAGACGCTCGGCCTCGTCGGCCCTCTCCCTCAGGGTCGGCAGCAGGTCGCGGACGCCGTCCAGAACCGCCTGGCTCATGGGTTCTCCTCACACGATGGTTGATCTCCCTGCACCAAATACTAGAACACGTTCTAGTGTTCCGTCCACGATCGTCGAAGCTGGTGTCGGGACCCGAGCGATCCCTCGCGTCTCGGAATTGCCGCCTTTGCGGCCGGGTCATCGGAGTTCCCGCGTCCCTCCCTGACGACGGCCCGGCGTACCCTGTCCGGATGGTGGACATGTGGGAGACGATCGCCCAGGAACGCGGAGAGCTGGCCGAGGACCTCGACAGGCTGACCGACGAGCCAGTGGGCGGTCCAGTCCCTGTGTGACGCCTGGACTGTCGAGGACGTCGTGGCCCACATGACATCCACAGCGCAGATGACCCCGCCGAAGTTCTTCGCGGGGTTCATGGTGTCCGGGTTCAACTTCCCGAGGTTCGCAGAGGACGGCATCAAGTCCCACCGCGGGGCAGACCCCCTCGAGACCCTGGCCAACTTCCGCAAGCAGCAGGACTCGACCAAGTCGCCGCCGGGGCCCAAGGTCACCTGGCTGGGCGAGACGATCATCCACGCCGAGGACATCCGGCGACCGCTCGGCATCGCGCACGACTACCCCATCGACGCCGTGCGCGACGTGCTCGACTTCTACAAGAACTCCGACACCCTCATCCGGGCGAAGAGCCGCATCGCCGGGTTGACCCTACGTGCGACCGACACCGACTGGACCCATGGCGAGGGACCTGTCGTCGAGGGCCGCCTGATGGACCTGCTGATGGCTGCGACCGGCCGCAAGGCGGCGCTCGAGAGCCTCACGGGCGACGGGCTCGAGACCTTCCGCACCCACTGGGCCCGAGCCTGACCTTCCGCTACAGGCGAGCGTTGACCCGGGTTTTCACAGAGCCGTCGTCGGGTTCTCTCCTTCGTCGTCCGGGGTGGTTTCGCCGACGTTGACGCGGGCGTTCACCGGGGGGTCCACGAGGACGGCGGTGCCGTCCGGGACAGCATCCAGACCGCCCGTGCGCCGGCTGGCGTGCCTGCGCAGCCGGATCCCGTACACCGCGCTCGCCAGCGACTCGATCACCACGAAGAACATCAGCTGTCGGTTGACGAACTGTTGCAGCGGCAGGCTCCACAGCCGTTCGTGAGGTTCGCGCTCGAGCCTGAAGGCATGGACAGCGCTCACGAACTGCACTGCCAGGAACGCCAGCCAGACGAGCGTCATCTCCGCGGAGTGCAGGAACATGAGGGAGTAGGCCCCCGCGATGTCGACGAGCGGCGCGAGCAGCGGCAGCAGCACCTGGAAGGCGAGCAGGTACGGCAGCCCGCGGCGACCGAGCTTCCCGGAGGTGCCGCTGTCGAGCACGGCGCCGCGGTGCTTCCACATCGCCTGCATGGTGCCGTAGCACCAGCGGTGGCGCTGGCGCCAGAGCTGCCCCCACGCAGTCGGCGCCTCGGTCCACGCATGTGCATCCGGTGCGTAGGCCACCCGCCAGCCGGACCGGCTGGCCGCCATGGTCAGGTCGGTCTGCTCGACCAGGGTGTCGCCGCCTACGCCTCCGACTGCGTCGAGGGTCTCCCTCCGGAATGCGCCGACGGCACCGGGTACGGCCGGCAGGCACTGGAGCACGTCGAACATCCGGCGGTCGAGGTTGGGCCCGCTGACGTACTCGAGGTGCTGCCGGCGTCCGAGCGCGCCACGTCTGTTGCCCACCTTCGTGTTGCCTGAGACCGCTCCGACCTCAGGGTCTGCGAAACGAGCCACCAGCGCACGGATCGAGCGTGGCTCCACGACCGTGTCTGCGTCGACGAGAACGAGGATGTCGTGACGTGCAGCCGCGATGCCGACGTTCAGGGCCGCGGCCTTGCCGGCGTTGTCCTGGCGGATCAGCGTCACGTTGGGAAGTCCGAGCTCTTCGACCACGGTCGCCGTGCTGTCGGTGGAGCCGTCGTCGACCACGATGATCTCGAGCTCGGGATACCTGCTCGCCGCCAGCGATCGGACCGCTGACCCGACGCTGAGCTGCTCGTTGAACGCGGGGACCACGACGGACACCGGCGGAGGGCGCTGCGAGCCGAGTGGGTACCGTGGGTGCCCGGCGCCGGGCCAGGGTCAGCAGCAACAGGATGCGCAACGCTGCGAGGCCCGCCGCGGAGATCGCGAGGATCTTGAGTCCCTCGACGATGTTGTCCGAGGCCCGGACGACGCCGGACACCAGCTGGCCCTGAATGCGCTGCGACGTGGTCGCCCGGTGCCAGGGTGACGGCGCGTCGATCGCCGAGGTGACGGTGTCGAAGGCATAGCCCCGCTCCTTCAGCTTCTCGATCAGCGTGCCCAGCGCGGCGACGGTCTGGGACCGATCACCTCCCCCGTCGTGCAGCGTCACGACCGCACCGTCTTGCCCCTGCGGGAGTCCGGCGGCCACGATCTCGTCCGCGCCCGGCTCGGCCCAGTCCGCGGTGCCGAGGTCGGTGAAGACCGCACGGTAGTGACCCGCGCGACGGAGTGCTTGCCAGTCCGACGGTTTCAGGGCGTCCGGCGTGGTGGAGTAAGGCACTCTCACCAGGTCGGTCGTGTATCCCGTCGCGGCGGCGATGGCCAGCTGGGTCTGGTTCAGCTCATCGCGCTGACGCCAGCCCGGGACATTGGCCAGGTGCACGTGCGTGTAGGTGTGCACCCCGATCTCGTGCCCCTCCTCACGCATCCGCCTGATCAGGTCGGGACGCTCAGCCGCGCGGGCGCCGAGCGACGAAGAAGGTGGCCTTGACGTCGTGCGCAGCCAGGATGTCGAGGATCCTGGGCGTCGCACTTCGTCGGCCCGTCCTCGAAGGTGAGCACCACGCGCCGGTCGGGCACGCTCACCCCGGGACGGCCCGGCCTCGAGGGATCCACGATCGGCCCACCCGCCAGCACACCCTTGGGCACCTCGCCTGCCGACGGCCTCGATTCCGGCGCGTGGGCGCTCTCCCCCAGCTGACCACTCGTGAGTCCCGCCAGCGACAGCAGCCCGAGGCAGCCGACCAGCACCAACGCGAGCACAGCCCAGTGCGCCCGGGGTGTGCTCGGGTTCCGATTTCCGGCCATGAGTTCTCAGCGGGCTACTTCGACTTGCCCGGATGCGTCGACTTCGGCTTGTGGGTCCCGCCGTGGTGCCGGCCGTTGCTCTCGGCCGGTTGCCTTGTGCGGCTTGCGGTGCTTCTCGGTCTTGTGCGGGTTCGCGTGGTTCCGGCCCGTGGTGCCGGCCGTGGTGCTGGCCGTGGTCCCGGCCGTTGTCGGGTGCGGCTTGGGACTCTTCTCGGTCTTGTGGGGGTTCGCAGGCGCCCCGTGGCCATCACCGCTGTCGGTGAGTGCCCGGCGAGGGCGTCGGCTTCACCGGCGGACGTGGTGTGGCCTTGCTCGGTGGCTTCGTAGCGTCCTGTCTGGCACCCCCGGATCTCCGCGGCGCTGCGTGCGAGGCGCGCCCGCCCCGTGCGCGCCGCCGCCGCAGACCCGCGCTCGCCGGCTCTCGGCGCGGCAGGTGCCACCGAGCCGCTGGGCGGCAGGGCGCCGACCGCTGCCGCTCCCGAGGCCGTCGGGGTCTTCGACAGCGAGCGCCGGGCGGCGTCGAAGGCGAGCTTGCCCGTCGGCTGCGGGAGCGTGGGCCGTCGCGGGTGGACGGGCTCCCGGGTGTCGGATCTGTCAGCGCGCCGAGGCTGGGCAGCGACACCTGCGTGAGGAAAGTGAGATGCCACGGCGCACGTCACGAGTACGAAGCAGGCACACAGCCCGACCGCAAGCCAGCGAAACACCGGCTCTCGTCTGCCGGAGGCATCGGTGAACACCGGTTTCGACGCATGCTCGACGTCCACTCGTCCCCCCGCTCAACTCGGACCTTGATGCCGTGCACCAGGTCGGCGCGGCTCACGTAGGGACGCCCCGCTGCCCGGCGAGCATTTCGGTAGAAGTAGCCGGCGTACCGCATCATCATCGTCATCCGGTCTAGTTGGCCCTGCTCCGGCACGCGTGTCGTACCACGTCCTGGGAGACTCGATGATCGTCAGGAAGTCCGGCCCTCCCACCCAGCAACGTTGGGCGGAAAGCGACGGCGGCTAGCCCCGCGTGCTGACCCGGGTCCTGACGGCGTCGACGGGTTCGTCGCCGCCGGGGATGACATCGGCATTGACGCGGGCGTTCACCGGTGGGTCCACGAGGCCGGCGGTGCCTGTCCGGGACGGCATCCATGTCGCCGGTGCGCCGCATGACGTGCCAGCGCAGGCGGATCCCGTAGAGCGCACTCGCCACCGACTGGATCACCACGAGGTACATCAGCTGCCGGTAGACGACCTGTTGCAGCGGCAGGCTCCACAGCGGTCCGTAGGGCTCGCGGTCGAGCCTGAAGGCGTAGACCGCACTGACGTACTGCAGGCCCAGGAATGCCAACCAGACGATTGCGATCTCCGCGGAGGGCAGGAACAGGATCGAGTAGACGGCCGCGATGTCGATGATCGGCGCGAGCAGCGGGAGCAGGACCTGGAAGGCCAGCAGGTACGGCAGCCCACGGCGACCGAGCTTGCCGGAGGCGCCACCCTCGAGCACGGCGCCGCGGTGCTTCCACATCGCCTGCATGGTCCCGTAGCACCAGCGATAGCGCTGGCGCCAGAGCTGCCCCAGGGTCGCCGGCGCCTCGGTCCACGCGCGGGCGTCGGGCGTGTAGACGACCCGCCACCCGGCCCGGCAGGTGGCCATGGTCAGGTCGGTGTCCTCCGCCAGGGTGTCGTCGCTCACTCCCCCGACCGCCTCGAGGGTCTCTCGCCGGAACGCGCCGATGGCACCGGGCACCGTGGGCATGCAGCGCAGGACGTCGAACATCCGGCGGTCGAGGTTGAACCCGATGACGTACTCGATGTGCTGCCAGCGACCGAGCAGACCACGTCGGTTCCCCACCTTGGTGTTGCCCGACACCGCCCCGACCTCAGGGTCCGCGAAGGGGGCGACCAGCGCGCGCATCGAGTCGCGGCTCGAAGACAGTGTCGGCATCGACGAGCACGAGGATGTCGTGGCGGGCAGCGGCTATCCCGGTGTTCAGCGCCGCGGGCTTGCCGGCGTTCTCCTGGCGGATCAGGGTCACGTTGGGGAGCCCGAGCGCCTCGACAACCTCCGCCGTGGCGTCCGTGGAGCCGTCGTCGACCACGATGATCTCGATCTCGGGATACCTGCTCGCCGCCAGCGACCGGACCGCGGGGCCGACGCCGAGCTGCTCGTTGAAGGCCGGGACCACGACCGAGACCGGAGGGAGGTGCTGGGCGACGAGCGGGGAGGTCGGGGTCTGCCGGGCATGCCGTCTGGCCAGTGCCAGCAGCAGCAGGATGCGCAGCACAGCGAGGGCAGCCAGGGCGATCAGGGCGATCTTGAGCACCTCGACGATGGTGTCTGCGCTCCGTACGACGCCGGACACCAGCTGGCCCTGCAGGCGCTGCGACGCGGTCGCCCGGTGCCAGGGAGACGGGGCGTCGATCGCCGAGGTGACGGTGTCGAAGGTGTAGCCGCGTTCCTTCAGCTCCTCGATCAGGGTGCCGAGCGCGGCGACGGTCTGGGTCCGGTCGCCTCCCCCGTCGTGCAGCATCACGACCGCGCCGTCGCGCCCACGCGGGATTCCGCCGGCCACGATCTTGTCGACACCCGGCTTGGCCCAGTCGTCGGTGTCGAGGTCGGTGAAGACCGCGCGGTAGCGCACGGCGCGCTGGAGCGCCTGCCAGTCCGACGGGTGCAGGGCGTCCAGCGTGGAGGAGTACGGCGGTCTCGCAAGCTCGGTCGTGTATCCGGATGCGGCGGCGATCGCCAGCTGGGTCTGGTCCAGCTCCATCCGCTGACGCCAGGGCGGCACGTTGGCCAGGTTCACGTGGGTGTAGGTGTGCACCCCGACCTCGTGCCCCTCCTCGTGCATCCGCCTGATCAGGTGGGGACGCTCCGCGGCGCGGGCGCCCACCACGAAGAAGGTGGCCTTGACGTCCTGGGCTGCCAGGATGTCGAGGATCCGGGCTGTCCACTTCGTCGGACCGTCGTCGAAGGTGAGGACCACGTGCCGGTCGGGTACGCGCAGCCCGGGCTGGTCCGGCTTGGAAGGATCGACGATCGGGCCTCCTGCCAGCACGCTCTCGGGCACCTCCCCCGACGCGTCCCTGGACTCAGGCGCGTGGGCGCCCTCCCCGAGCTGACCGCTCGTGACTCCCGTGACCACCAACAACATGAAGCAAACGACGAGTGCCAACGCGAGCACGGCCCAGTGCGCCCGCGGCTTCCTCGGGTTTCGTTGTCGTGCCATGTCGTCGAAGGGCTACTTCGTCCGGCCGGGAGGTGTCGTCGTCGGCTCGTCGGTCCGTCCGACGGCCCGACCGGAGGCCGCGTTGGTGTTCGGCTCCGGGTCGGTGCTGGGCGGTGTCCCGGGGCTGGGATTGGCGTTTCCGCTCCTGGTCGTGCCCTGGGAGTTCGCCCCCTTCACCGGCGCCGGGGTCGGAGCGGAGGTCGGTGGGGAGGCGGGCGGCGGTGTCGCGGCAGTTGGTTGTGTGCTCGCTGGTCTCGTCGTCGACGCCCCCGGGGCTGTCGCGGCGGGCCGGACCGAGCCGGCCGCGGACTTCGGCTCGTCCGCCGCGGTTTGGGCGGACGACACAGCGCTGGTGCGCGACTCAGAGCGAGATCCGGGGCCTGTCACGTCCATCGGGGTGTTCGAGAGTGAGCGCCGTGCGGCGTCGAAGGCGCCCTTCCCGTCAGCCGAGGAGCCGTCCGCTGCGGACGGTGGCCGCGCGGCCGACTCCGGACCCACCAGCCCGCCGAGGCCGGGCAGCGACACCCGCGTGAGGAGGGTGAAGGCGACCGCGCCGGTCAGGAGCACGAAGCAGGCGCACAGACCCCGCGCCACCCACAGAAGGACGGTGGCCCGCCTGCCGGAGGCGTCGGTGAAGATCGGCGTCGCCGCATGCTGGACGTCCACGCTCTACCCGCTCCACTCGGATCTTGATGTCAGGCACCAATTCGGCGCATTAAGGGTAAAGGAAGATGCGGCCCCCAGCGCGCATTTCGCCGGAAGTCTCAGGCGTCGGCGTCCTGCTTGGCCTTCAGCTCCAGCGCGATGTCGATGAGCTGGTCCTCCTGGCCGCCGATGAGCTTCCGCTCCCCGGCAATCTGCAGGATGCGCGCGCCCGAGACGCCGTAGCGTTCGGCCGCGTTGCCCGCGTGCTTGAGGAAGGAAGAGTAGACGCCGGCGTACCCCATCATCATCGTCATCCGGTCCAGCTGGCACTCCTCGGGCATCGCGGGTCGGACGACGTCCTCGGAGGCGTCGATGATCTTCATGAAGTCCACCCCGGTCCGCCAGCCGAGCTTGTCGCAGACCCCGACGAACGCGTCGAGGGGCGTGTTGCCGGCCCCGGCACCGAAGCGGCGTACGGACCCGTCGATCTGGGTCGCGCCCGCGCGGACCGCCATCACGGTGTTGGCGCAGCCGAGGTCGAGGTTCTCGTGGCCGTGGAAGCCGACCGTGGCCTCGGCCCCGATCTCGGAGACCATCGCGCTGACGCGGTCCGCGACGCCCTCCATGATCAGCGCACCGGCCGAGTCGACCACGTAGACGCACTGACAGCCGGCGTCGACCATGATGCGCGCCTGCTTCGCGAGCACCTCCGGCGGCTGGGTGTGGCTCATCATCAGGAAGCCGACCGTCTCGAGGCCGAGCTCGCGGGCGAGGCTGAAGTGCTGCTCGGAGACGTCCGCCTCGGTGCAGTGCGTGGCGATCCGGCAGATCGAGCCACCGTTGTCCTGCGCCTCGCGGATGTCGTCCTTGGTGCCGACTCCGGGCAGCATCAGGAAGGCGATCTTCGCCTTCTTCGCCGTCTCGGCGGCGATCTTGATGAGCTCCTGCTCGGGGGTGTGCGAGAAGCCGTAGTTGAAGCTGGACCCGCCGAGCCCGTCACCGTGGGTCACCTCGAGCACGGGAACCCCGGCGTCGTCGAGAGCGCCGATCACGGAGCGCACCTCGTCGGCGGTGAACTGGTGGCGCTTGTGGTGCGACCCGTCCCGCAGACAGGTGTCGGTCAGTCGAATGTCCAGCTCGTCGGACCAGGTCCGGTCGAGCGCGTTGAGTTGCGGATCACCGAAGACGGTCATGCCTGCGCTCCTCTGCGGCCATCCCTTCTCCTGCGCGCGTCGCCGCGGCGGTCATGATGTCGAGGTTCCCGGAGTACGGCGGCAGGAAGTCACCCGCTCCTTCGACCTCGAGGAAGACGCTCACCTTGGTCTGGCCGCGGGTGTACGGCGTCGGCGGGTCGAACTGCGGGTCCTGGAGCAACCGGTAGCCCGGCACGTACTCCTGGACCGCTTCCACCATCCGCTGCACCGACTCGGCCACCGCGTCCTGGCCCTCCTCGTAGACCTCCGGCCCGACCGCGCAGAAGATCGTGTCGCGCATGATCATCGGCGGCTCGGCCGGGTTGAGGATGATGATCGCCTTGCCGCTCTCGGCGCCACCGATCGTCTCCACGCCCTTCGCCGTCGTGCGCGTGAACTCGTCGATGTTCTGGCGGGTGCCCGGCCCGGCCGAGAGCGAGGCGACCGAGGCGACGATCTCGGCGTACGACACCGGCGTGGCCTGCGAGACCGCCGCCACCATCGGGATCGTGGCCTGGCCGCCGCAGGTGATCATGTTGACGTTGTCGGCACCCGCGTGCTCGTCGCCGTTCACGGCCGGGATCACGGCCGGGCCGACCGCGGCAGGCGTCAGGTCGACGGCACGGATGCCGGCCTCGGCGTAGCGCGGTGCGTACTCCCGGTGGATGTAGGCGCTGGTCGCCTCGAAGATCAGGTCGGGCAGCTCGTCCTGCTTCAGCAGCCAGTCGACGCCCTCGTGGCTGGCCTCGAGGCCCTTGTCGCGGGCGCGATCGAGGCCCGGACTCTCGGGGTCGACGCCGATCATCCAGCGCGGCTCGATCACGTCCGATCGGAGCAGCTTGTACATCAGGTCGGTGCCGATGTTGCCCGGGCCGACGATGGCGGCCGTCAGCTTTCCGGTGGTTGAGCCTGTCGAAACCATCTCACTCCTCATCACGTGAAGCTCAGGTGGACCGAGCCGAAGTCCTGGAAGTCGGCGACGAAGTCGTCACCCGGGCGCACGTCGATCGCGCGGTGCACGGATCCCGGGAGGATGACGTGGCCCTTCTCGAGGGTGACCCCGAACGAGGCGACCTTGCCGGCCAGCCAGGCGACCGCCGTGACGGGGTTGCCGAGCACCGCGTCGGAGCGACCCTCGGCGACCTTCTCGCCGTTGCGCACCAGCACGGCCTCGATGGCCTTCAGGTCGACGTCCTCGGGACGGACCCGCTCGGGTCCGAGCACGTAGCCGGCCGAGGAGGCGTTGTCGGCGATGGTGTCGGCGATCTTGATGTTCCAGTCGAGGACCCGGCTGTCGATCAGCTCGATCGCCGGTGCGACGTACTCGGTGGCCCGGATGACGTCGTCCTCGGTGCAGCCCTCCCCCGGCAGCGTCTCGCCGAGGACGAACGCCACCTCGACCTCGACGCGGGGATAGCAGTAACGACTCGCCGGCACCGGCTCGTCCGGCGAGACCTCCATGTCGGAGAGCAGGTGGCCGTAGTCGGGCTCGTCGACGCCCATCATCTCCTGCATGGCCTTCGACGAGAGGCCGACCTTGTGACCGTTGACCCGGGCCCCGGCCTCGAGCCGGCGGCGGATGTTCAGCAGCTGGATCTCGTAGGAGTCGACCACGTCGATCTCGGGCCAGGTCTCGCGCAGGGGCGGGATGGGGGCGCGCTCGACCTCGGCGTCCCGGAGGGCGTCGGCCACGGTGCGGCGTACGTCGTCGGAGAGCATGGCCCCAACAATAGAACCTGTTACAGTTTTGCGCCATGAAGCCCTCCTACGACGTGGTCGTCGTCGGTGCCGGTGGTGCCGGCATGACCGCCGCCCTCGCCGCCGCGCGACAGGGGCTCGACACCCTGCTCGTCGAGAAGAGCAACTACTTCGGCGGGTCGACGGCACGCTCCGGTGGTGGCGTCTGGATTCCCGGCAACTACGCGCTGCGCGCGGCCGGTGAGGCCGACGACCCGGAGGAGTCCAAGCGCTACCTCGAGTCGATCGTCGGCGACGTGGTGCCCAAGGTCCGCCGGGACACCCTCATCGACCGTGGGCCAGAGGTCATGGACTTCGTGCGCGAGAACACGCCGGTCCGGTTCGCCTGGGTCCCGGAGTACTCCGACTACCTGCCGGAGTCGCCCGGCGGACGGGCCCGGGGGCGAAGCGTCGAGCCCGTGCCGATGGACTGCCGCTTCCTCGGCGACGAGCTGGTCCACCTGCACCCGCCGTACACCAAGGCGCCGGCGAACCTGATCGTCACCCAGGCCGACTTCCGCAAGATCAGCCTGGGAATGCGCACCGTCCGCGGCCCGATCACGATGCTCAAGGTCGTGCTCAACCGCATCGTCAGCAGCCTGCGCGGCAAGAAGATGTACGCGATGGGCAACGCCCTCGCGATCGGACTCCGCAAGGGCCTCGTCGACGCGGGCGTGCCCGTGGAGTACGGCACCGAGCTGCGCGACCTCGTCGTCGAGAACGGCCGCGTCACGGGCGTCACGGTGCTCCGCCAGGGAGTCGAGCGCGTCATCCGGGCCGAGCGCGGCGTGATCCTGGGCAGCGGCGGTTTCGAGAAGAACCTCGAGCTGCGCGAACGGTTCCAGCCCCGGCCCACGAGCATCGACTGGACGACCGGCGCCGAGTCCAACACGGGTGCAGGTCACCTGGCCGGCATGCAGGCCGGGGCCGACGTCGCCCTGATGGACGATGCGTGGTGGGGCCCCACCATCCCGCTCCCCCGCGGACCCTGGTTCGCCCTCGCCGAGCGCAACCTGCCGGGCTCGATCATCGTCAACTCCGCGGGCAAGCGGTTCATGAACGAGGCGCTGCCGTACGTCGAGGCGGTCCACGAGATCTACAAGGGAGAGCAGACCGGCGTCTCCCACGTGCCCGCGTGGCTGATCATCGACCAGCGCTACCGCAACCGTTACCTCTTCGCGGGGCTGTCGCCGCGTCAGCCGTTCCCCGGCCGCTGGTACAAGCACGGCACCATCAAGAAGGCCGACACGCTGGAGGCGCTCGCCGACCAGATCGACGTGCCGGCCGACGCGCTGCGGGCCACCGTCGACCGGTTCAACGGCTTCGCCAGGTCGGGCACGGACGAGGACTTCCACCGAGGCGAGAGCGCCTACGACCAGTACTACTCCGACCCCACCGTCAAGCCGAACCCGTCGCTGCACAGCATCGACCGCGGTCCGTTCTACGCAGTCAAGATCGTGCCGGGTGACCTGGGCACGAAGGGTGGCCTCGTGACCGACGAGCGTGCCCGCGTGCTGCGTCCCGACGGCACGGTCATCGAGGGCCTCTACGCCGCCGGCAACGTGTCCGCGGCGGTCATGGGCCACACCTACGCCGGCCCGGGTGCGACCATCGGCCCTGCGCTGGTGTTCGGGTACCTGGCGGCCGAGGACATCGCGCGCGGGGTTTCGACAAGCTCAACCAGCGGAGAGACAAGCTCAACCACCGAGGTCGGGACGGAGGCGTCCTGATGCCGATCGACCCTGACATCGCGATCGGCGCCGAGCTCCCTCGAGTCACGTTCTCGTGGGAGAGCTCCGACGTGCTGCTCTACCACCTCGCCGTCGGTGCCGGCTCGAAGCCCGGCGACAACCTGGACCCGGCAGCCCTGCGCTACACCCTCGACAACGACGACCTCCAGGTGCTGCCGAGCTTCGGCATCGTGGCTCCGACGTTCCACGAGACCGATCCGCCGCCCCTCGACCTGCCCGGTTGCGACATCAACCTCGCGCAGGTCGTCCACGGCAGCCAGGAGATCGAGGTCGCGGCTCCCCTGCCCTCGTTCGGGTCGGCGACGCTGCACACCCGCATCACCGACGTGTGGGACAAGGGCAAGGCGGCGGTGATCTGGCAGGAGGGCCGGGCGCTCTCCGCCGAGGGAGACGCGCTGTGGACGGTGCGGTCCTCGATCTTCGTGCGTGGCGAGGGTGGCTGGGGTGGAGACCGGGGCTCGTCGACGAAGGTCGAGGTCCCCGAGCGGGAGCCGGACTGCGACGCGACGTACGACGTGACGCCGCAGCAGGCCATGCTCTACCGCCTGTGCGGCGACCGTAACCCGCTCCATGCGGACCCCGCGTTCGCAGAGGCGGCCGGCTTCCCGGCACCGATCCTGCACGGGCTGTGCTCCTACGGCATCGTGCTCCGGACCGTCACCGACGAGCTGTTCGGGGGCGACACCGGCAAGGTGCGCAGCTTCAACGCGCGCTTCGCCGGAGTGGTCTTCCCGGGCGAGACCATCCGCGTGCGTGGCTGGCAGACCGACGAGGGGGTAGTCGTCACCGCCACCGTTGCGGGTGCCGGCGACCGCGACGGCGCACCCGTGCTATCAGACTGCTTGCTGACGCCCGTCTAGAGCTGGAGCAGGCCATGATCAGCAAGCCCCTCTACGACATCCTGGTCCCGGACGCGCCGCCGTTCAGGCGGACCGACGGCGACGGGCCCGTGACGCGGGCGCAGGAGGCTCGGCGGGGATCCGGTCGGCTGCTGAGGCAGCGTGACCTGATCCCGGGCCTGCAGAGCCCGCGGCTCGTGTCGACGTACGACGGCACGATCGAGCAGCTGCTCTTCTGCTTCCCGGCGTGGGCCATCGCGGACCCGGACATCTCGTTCGGCTACCGCTCCTTGATCGCGGCACTCCGGCCGGGCACCCGGTTCGTCGTCGTCCACGCGGCGTCGACCGGGGAGGAGATCCTCGCCTGGTTCACCGGTGCCGGCCACGACGCGGACCACGTGGACCTGGTTCCGCTGCCGGACTACGTCAGCTTCACCGACTGGGCCGAGGACGGCTACGTCGCCCTCACCGACCAGGCCGACGACAGCACCTACCTGATGGAGCCGTGGGAGTTCCCCCGATCCGGCGACGCGCTCATCGCCGACGCCGTCAGCGACTCGCTGCCCATCCGGACCCAGCAGGCACCGCTGATCTTCCAGGGCGGCAACTGCCTCATCGGCGACTCGTTCTGGTTCCTGGGCCGGGACTACTTCGCCGACACGTTGACCGTGCTCAGCGGCACCCGGCCACCAGTCGAGGCGCCGGACAGCGTGTCGTTGCCTGACTTCGCCACCCGGCTGTTCTCCGACTACGTGGACCGGGACCGACGGCTGATCCTGGTCGGGACCCCCCGTGAGATCCCGCTCCGTGACTTCCGCGGCCTTCGCGAGGGCGACGACTACTTCCTCGACATCGCCACCGACGGAGCGGGCACCTTCCAGCCGATCTTCCACATCGACATGTTCATCACCCTTCTCGGCGCCGCACCCGACGGCCGGTTCGAGGTGATGGTGGGAGATCCGTCACTGGCCGACGAGATCCTCGGCGTACGAAGCCCGTGGGCGCTCGCGCACGTCTACGACGCCATCGCCGCCGACCTGGCCGCGGAGGACTTCACGGTCCATCGCAACCCACTCGTGCACTGGCCGACGGTGACCCAGCGGCTCACGCTCGCGCAGCTGGCGGACATCGCCGGACAACCCGACAACGAGGCACTGCGCCCCGCAGTGGCCGAGCTGCGCCGTGCCGGGGCGACCGACGACACCGAGGTGGCGGTGCGGACCTGGCACCACATCACGTGGAACAACTGCCTGGTCGAGAACAGCCCGCGGACCGGTCGTCGGATCTACATGCCGACGTTCGGGTACGGCGACCAGGCCTCCCTCGCGGCGATCGACGACCGGATGGAGCAGATCTTCGGCGAGCGCGGGTTCGAGGTCCACCGCCTTGCCGACTTCAACGCCTTCGCCGCCCGACAGGGAGTCGTGCACTGCATCAAGAAGTACCTGAGGCGCGGCTGACGCTGCTGTGTCAGCCGTCCCGGGCGAGCGAGGCGACGAAGTCCAGCTTGTCGAGCACCCCGTCGGGGATGACGAACGGGTAGAGGTCGTCGTGGCCCATGCTGCGGTTGATCATGTTCAGCGCCACGCTGAGCGGTACCCAGATGCCGACGACCACGTCGCGGAAGCTGGTGAACGACGTGACCGTGCCGACGGTCGCGAGGCCGTACTCCGAGGCGGTCTCGATGGTGTCGCAGATGTGCAGGTAGTGCGCCCAGGTCTCGGCGAAGTCCTCGAACGGGTGCATCGTCGCGTAGCTGGAGATGTACGACGCCTCCCAGCCCTCCGGCGGTCCCTCGGCGTAGTGCCGCTCGATCTCGGCCCGGTAGTCGACGGTCTCGTCGCCGAACAGCTCACGACACCGGGCGATCGTCTCCTCCCCGCGGACCAGCTGCCACTCGTAGTAGTGCCCGACCTCGTGCCGGAAGTGGCCGAGCATGGTGCGGTAGGGCTCCCCCAGCTTCTCGCGCACCTTCTCGCGGTGCGCCGCCCGGCTCTCTGCGAGGTCGATCGTGATCACGCCGTTCGCGTGCCCGATCACGACGTTCTCCTCGACGCTGCTCAACAGGTCGAAGGCCAGGCCGTTCTCGGGGTCCTCGCGCTTGCCGACGACCGGGAACCCCAGCACGTCGAGCTCGACCACGAGATGACGCTTCGCCCGCTCGGCGACCGGGAAGTTGGCGAGCCCCTCGGCGTCGTCATCGTGCGGACGTGTGCGCGTGAGGTCACAGCTCGAGCACTGTCCGCCGTCGGTCTCGGTGAGCCAGGTGCAGCCCGAGAGGGTCAGGTTGCGGCACAGGTACCACTCACGGCCCTCGGCGTCGACGTACCTCCCCTTCTCGTCGACGGGCACGATGGCGCGCTCGGATCGTGAGAACCCCAGCCGGGACCCGCAGCTCACGCAGCGGGAGTTCTCGAAGTGGAGCGGCTTGTCGCAGAGCCGACAGCGGAAGGCCTTCACGCCCGAAGCCTTCCACGCCTGCCTGATGGCAGGATCACCGCCATGACTCTCCTCGACAGCTGGACCCACGGCGAGCACTCGTTCGACGGCGTCACCCACCCGACGTACCGCAAGGGCACCGGGCCCGGTGTCGTGCTCATCCACGAGATGCCCGGCATCACGCCCGAGGCGATCGGCTTCGGCGACGAGGTGGTGGCGGCCGGGTTCACGGTCGTGATGCCGCACCTGTTCGGCCCACTCGAGGCACCGCTCGGCGTGAGGAGCATGGTCTCGAGCTTTCCGCGCGTGTGCGTCAGCAACGAGTTCACCAAGCTGGCCACGGGCGTGACCACCCCGGTCGCCGGCTGGCTGCGCAGCCTCGCGCGGGAGCTGCACGACGAGCTCGGCGGCCCTGGGGTGGGCGCGCTCGGCATGTGCTTCACCGGCGGCTTCGCCCTCGCGATGATGGTGGACACGTCCGTGGCGGCGCCCGTGGTCGCCCAGCCGTCAGCGCCGTTCCCGGTCACCCCCGGCCGTTCGCGCGACCTCAACCTCAGCCCCGAGGACCTCGCGGCCGTCAAGAAGCGTGCGGCAGCCGGCTGCGAGGTCCTGGGCCTTCGCTACAAGGGTGATCTCGCGGTCGGCTCGCGCTTCGAGACGCTGACCCGCGAGCTCGGCGATGCGTTCATCCGGGTCGAGTTCGAGGGACGCCGACACTCCACCCTGACGCTGCACCGTCAACAGGAGGGCGTCGACCGGGTGCTGTCGTTCTTCGAGGAGAAGCTGCGCGCCTGACTCACTCAACGGTCCTGGGTCGAGCCACCGCCCGACGCTGAGGCCAGGAACTCCAGTGCCTGTCGGTAGCCGTCGATCCCCTGGCCGGTGATCTCCTTCGCGGCGTACGCCGTGACCACGGAGTGGTGCCGGAACTCCTCCGGGCGCGACTTCGGATCGCTGATGTGCAGCTCCACCAGCGGCGCCACCAGCTGTGCGCAGGCGTCGAGCAGGGCGAAGGAGTAGTGCGTCCAGGCGGCGGCGTTGAGCACCACCGGGGTCTCGTCGTCCGCGGCCGCGTTGAGCCAGTCGAGCATCTCGCCCTCGTGGTTGGTCTGCCGCACCTCGACCTCCAGCCCGAGGTCCCGAGCCCACGTGCGGCACATCTCAGCCAGCTCCGCATGGGTGGTGGTGCCGTAGATCTCCGGCTGCCGCCGACCGAGCCGGCCCAGGTTGGGTCCGTTGAGCACGATCACCTTCACGTCGGGACTCCTCCCAGATGGTCGTACGCCGCTCGCAGCAACCGTTCGTCCGGATCGGCCAGGATGGCGGGTCGCGCGAGGCCCTCGAGGATGACCAGGCGCAGCTGGGAGCCGCGGGCCTTCTTGTCCACGCGCATGGTGGCGAGCAGGTCGTCGAAGGGCAGCTCGGCCGCGAGGCTCGTCAACCGCGTGGGCAGTCCCACCGACGCCAGGACGTCGGCATGCCGCTTGGCCGTCGCGTCGTCGAGTCGCCCGGCGAGCCGGGCGACCTCCGAGACGTAGACCATGCCGAGCGAGACCGCCTCGCCGTGCCGGATGCGGTAGCCGGTGCCCTTCTCGACGGCATGCGCCAGCGTGTGGCCGTAGTTGAGCACCTCACGCCCGGGGTGTCCCTCGGCTCCACCGGTCTCCTTGAGGTCACCGAGCACGACGTCGACCTTCACCCGGATCGCGCGTTCGACGACCTCGCGCAGCTGCGGCGAACCCGCGTCGAGGACCGCGTCGGGGTCGGCCTCGACCACGCGCAGGATCTCCGGATCGGCGATGAAGCCGCACTTGATCACCTCACCCAGTCCTGAGACCAGCTCCGCCGGCGGCAGGGACGCCAGCAGGTCGAGGTCACACAGGACTCCGGCAGGCTCGTGGAAGGAGCCGACCAGGTTCTTGCCCGCGCCGGTGTTGATGCCGGTCTTGCCACCCACGGCCGCGTCGACCATGCCCAGCAGGGTCGTCGGGCACGTGGATCACCCGCACCCCACGCAGCCAGGTTGCCGCGACGAAGCCGCCCAGGTCGGTCGTCGCACCACCTCCGAAGGTCACCACGACGTCCGACCGGGTGAACCCCGCGGCACCGAGCGTCTCCCAGCAGCTCTCGGCCATCGCGTAGGACTTCGATGCCTCCCCGGGCGGCACCAACGGCACGTCCGTGACCTCGTAGCCGGCGTTGAGCAGCGGTATCCGCACCTGCGCGGAGAGGCCGGTGAGGTCCCCGTCGTACAGGACGGCCACGCGCTCGGCCTGCGGACCGACGAGATCCGGGCAGCTCGTCCAGGAGCGTGTTTCCGACGAGCACGTCATACGGCGAGGCGCCACCGACGTGCATCCGCGTCCGTTCCTCAGGCATGGGCCTCATCCTCGACGGCGCTCCGGACCTGCTCAACCACCTCGCGCACCGAGAGGCCGTCCGTGTCGACGATGTGTGTCGCCACCGACTCGTAGACCGGCGTGCGCTCGTCGATCAGCTGCTTGATCCGCCCGCGGACGTTGCCCAGCAGGAGGGGACGGGACACGCCCAGACCCACGCGCCGCGCGGCGTCGCTCAGCCCGACACGAAGGAACACCACCCGGTGGCCGGCCAGGCGGCTGCGCGTCGTCTCGTCGAGGACCGCACCGCCGCCGAGCGCGAGCACCCCCTCGTGCTCGGCCAGGGCAGCCGCGACCGCCGTGCGCTCGAGCGCCCGGAACTCGGCCTCGCCGGAGTCCACGAAGATGTCCGAGACGGAGCGACCCTCAGCGGCCTCGATGTCCTGGTCGGTGTCGCGGAACACGACGCCCCAGGCCTGGGCGAGCAGCCGGCCCACGGTCGTCTTGCCCGCACCCATCGTGCCCACGAGGACCACCCTGGGTCCCGGGCTCATCGCTGGGCTCACCTGAAGCGCAGGGTGTCGAGGTAGCTCTGCACGTTGCGCCGGGTCTCCGTGACCGAGTCGCCCCCGAACTTCTCGAGCACGGCGTCGGCGAGGACCAGGGCCACCATCGCCTCGGCGACGATGCCGGCCGCTGGCACCGCGCACACGTCGGAACGCTGGTGGTGGGCCACGGCCGCCTCACCGGTCGCGACGTCGACCGTGCGCAGGGCGCGCGGGACGGTGGAGATCGGCTTCATGGCCGCCCTGACGCGCAGGGTCTCACCGGTGGTCATGCCGCCCTCGGTGCCGCCCGACCGGCCCGACGTACGACGAATGGCGCCGCCCTCGCTCACGATCTCGTCGTGGGCCTCGGACCCGGGCGTGGCGGCGAGCTCGAAGCCGTCGCCGACCTCGACGCCCTTGATCGCCTGGATGCCCATCAGCGCGCCGGCGAGCCGCGCGTCGAGGCGTCGGTCCCAGTGCACGTGGGAGCCGAGACCGGGCGGGAGGTCGTGCACCACGACTTCGACGACACCGCCCAGAGTGTCGCCGTCCTTGTGCGCCTGGTCGATCCGCTCGACCATCAGCTTCGAGGTGTCCGGGTCCAGGCAGCGGACCGGGTCGTCGTCGAGCCTGGCGACGTCGTCGGCATCGGGGATCGAGCCCGCGGGAGCGCGCACCCCGCCGAGCTCGATGACGTGCGAGACCAGCCGTGCCCCCGTCGCCTGCTCGACGAAGGCCGAGGCGACCCGGCCGAGTGCGACCCGGGCGGCGGTCTCGCGGGCGGAAGCGCGTTCGAGGATCGGGCGGGCCTCGTCGAATCCGTACTTCTGCATCCCGACCAGGTCGGCGTGCCCGGGCCGCGGGCGCGTCAGGGCGGCGTTGCGGGCCAGTGCCTCGAGCTCGGCGGGGTCGACCGGGTCGGCCGACATCACCTGCTCCCACTTGGGCCACTCGGTGTTGCCGACCTCGATCGAGACGGGTCCCCCGATGGTCTGGCCGTGCCGGACACCGCCGGTGATCCGCACCTCGTCCTGCTCGAACTTCATCCGGGCTCCGCGGCCGTAGCCGAGACGGCGTCGGGCGAGCGCGTCGGCGATGTCCGCGGAGGTCACCTGCACGTGGGCAGGCAGGCCTTCGAGGATCGCGGTGAGCGAGGGGCCGTGGGACTCCCCCGCTGTGAGCCAGCGCAGCATGGGGCCAGTGTTTCACGCGGGATCTGTGCCGCCGGGCACCCCGTCCGGAACCGGACTCGGTCAGCTGGGCGGCGGAGCGTCAGTACCCCAGGCTCCGGGCCAGCCACGGTCCCACGACCACCGCCAGCGCCGACCCGACCAGCATGAACGGTCCGTAGGGCACCCGGCGACGCAGGTCACCGGTCACGATGCCGATGACCAGGCCCCCGATCCCGCCGACGATCACGATCAGCGCGAGCCCGGTGAGGAGCTCGTACCAGCCGAGGTAGCCGAGCGCCGGTCCGAGCACGCGGGCCAGGCGCACGTCGCCGAAACCCCACGCGTGCAGCAGCCACCAGAACACCCAGAACCAGGCGCCGATGATGAGCCACCCCCACCCGGCCCGCGCCAGAGCATCCAGGTCGCGGTCCACGAGCGCGGCAAGGGGAATCAGCACCGCGAGCAGCGCGTAGGTCGGGTGGATGACCCGTGTCGGCAGCAACGTGGTGCGCCAGTCGATGACCATCAGGGCGACGCCCACGGGCACGAGCGGCACCAGGTAGATCAGCGCTCCGGTCCACCCGAGACTCGCGCCGAAGGCGGCACCGACCAGGCCGGACCACGCTGCCGTCCAGACGGACAGTCGGGGAGCCGCGGCGATGTCGGCGTAGCGCGGCTTGTCCGGTGCCGCTGGCAGCGATCGCTCGAAGAGCCGTCGCTGGGCGGCAGGTTCGTCGAGGGGGGCGGGCTCCGGCTCCGGGATGCGGGCGATCATCGAGGGGACGAACCAGCCGAGCGCCGCGCACGCCACGAGACAGGCCACCGCGGCCTGGATCCGGTCCGGTTCGAGCCAGTCCATGCGCGAAGGCTAGGGGAAGTGCGGGCTCTCAGGTGTCGATCTGCACAGCCCTGCGCGCCAGCTCACGGATGCCCGCCTCGCGAAGCAGGCCCACGGAAACCGCTTGACCGGTCATCCGCTGCACCTGCCCCACGGCCTGGTGGGCGAGCAGGTCGAGCCCGGCGACGAGGTGACGGCCGTCGTCCATGACCGCCCGGGCGAGCGGGGTGGGCCAGGGGTCGTAGACGACCTCGAAGACGGCGGGGACGTCGGCGCACAGGGAGACCAGGTCGGGTGTCTGTGCCTCCGCCGGGATCGTCGTGACGAGGAGGTCGGCCTCGACGTGGGAGGTGCCCTCGATCGTGTCGACCGACAGCTCCGGTGCATTCGGGTGCGCGCTGACCACCGCGACGGTCTCCTCGGCACGGGACGGATCGCGCACGAGCACCGTCGCCGTCGTACAACCGAGCTCGGAGAGTGCCAGCAGCACCGACGCCGCCGTGGCGCCGCCGCCGAGCACCACGGCCGAGCGCGGCTGGTGCGGGAGTCGCTCCTGGATCGCGGCGATCGCCCCCGGGATGTCGGTGTTGAAGCCGTGCCGCTGGCCCGTGTCGAGGACCAGCGTGTTGGCCACGCCCGAGAGCCGGACCCACGCGTCGCTCGTGTCCAGGAGGGGTACGACGGTGCGCTTCAGCGGCATCGTCAGGGAGAGCCCTCGCCACGAGTCGTCGAGGCCCTCGACGAACTCCCCGAGACCTGCCGAGTCGACCTCGACGGGGTCATACGTCCAGTCGAGGCCGAGCACGGCGTACGCCGCCCGGTGCAGCACCGGGGACAGCGAGTGCGCGACCGGTGAGCCGATGACCGCGCAGCGACGTACGGCCGACATCGCTCAGCAGTCCTCGCTCTCGCGGCAGTAGGCCTGCAGCTTCTCCACCCACTTGTTGTGCTGCCGCAGGGTGGTGGAGAACCGCGTGGTCCCGGCCTCGACATCCGCGACGAAGTACAGCCAGTCGCCGTCCGCAGGATTGAGAGCAGCCTTGATCGTCTCCTCCCCGGGTGAGCCGATCGGCCCGGGCGGCAGGCCGGCGTTGCGGTAGGTGTTGTACGCCGACGGATTGGCCCGCTCCTCCTCGGTGGTGAAGATGTCGCCCTCACGCTGACTGAGGTAGGCGACCGTCGAGTCCATCTGCAGGGGCATGTCCCGCTCGAGGCGGTTGTAGATCACCCGGGCGGCCCGGGGGTAGTCCTTCGACCGGTTCACCTCGTACTCCAGGATGCTGGCGACCGTGACGACCTGTCGGGGTGTCAGCCCCAACGAACGTGCCTTGCTCGCGATGTCGAGGGACTGCTCGGCCTCCACGGTCTTGGCCACCATCTGCTTGATCAGGTCAGCGGCAGTCATCCCGGGCGGCACCGAGTAGGTCGCGGGGAACAGGTACCCCTCGGGGTTGCCCTGAGCCTCCGCCGGCAGGCCGATCGCCTCCGGGTTCGCCAGTGCAGCGGTGACCGCCTGCTTCGTGAGGTCGGTCTCCTCCACGATCGACGCGACGATCTGGCGCACGCGCGCGCCCTCGGGCACCACGACGAGGCTCTGGATCAGGTTCTCGGGATCCACCAGCACGGCGAGGGCGTCGCTGGCCTTCATCTGCTCCTTCAGCCGGTAGTAGCCCACCTGGATGTTGCGCGAGCTGTCGTCCTCGCGCGCGGCCTCGTTGAACGCGTCCACGCTCTTGACCACCCCCTCGGACTTGAGCTCGCGGCCGATGTCCGCCGAGGTTGCGCCGTCCTTCACCTCGAAGAGCACGCTGCCGGACCCGGGTCCCGCGTAGTCGGGTGAGGGTTCGAGGCGCGAGCTGATCTCGTCGTACGCATACCGACCGCCGAACCACACGATGGCGCCGAGGACGACCAGAACGAGGAGGAGGGGCAGGCAGCCACGGCCGAGCCGGCGACGGGGGCGAGGCGCGTCGTCGTGGACGAGCAGCGGGCCCTCTTCGTCGCCGTGCTCGGCGTGCCCCTCTGGCTCGTCGTCGTAGTACTCGTCCTCGCGCACGCGTGATCCGTCCTACTCGTTCGTGTCCCCGGACGGGACCGGCTCGCCGGCGTACGTGCCTGTCTGCCGTTCCCGCTCGAGGGCTCCCTGCAAGATCACGACAGCGGCGGCCTGGTCGACCACCGCGCGGCGCTTCTTGCCCTTGCGGCCCTGGCTCCGCAGCTGGCCCTCGGCCGTGACGGTGCTCAGGCGCTCGTCGCACAACCTGACCGGGACCGGCTCGAGTCGAGCCGCCAGCTCACGCGCGAACGCTCGCACCTTACCGGCCGAGGGTCCCTCTCCTCCCGCCAACGAGCGTGGCAGGCCGACGTAGACGCGCACCGCACCGAGCTCGTGCACCAGGGCAGCGAGACGGTCGAGGTCCCCCGCACCGCGCGGAACCGTCTCGACCGGCGTGGCGAGGATCCCGGAGGGATCGCTGCTCGCCACCCCGATCCGGGCGTCGCCGGGGTCCACGCCGAGGCGTACCCCGGCCAGCTGGGCCTCCATCCGGCGCTAGGCCGTCCCTCCGCCAGCGCGCGCCGGATGGCCGTCAGTGCCTCGGGGGCCTTGCTCGCGTCGGCGCCACCCCCCTGGGCGACGTCGTCCTTGCCGCCGCCCTTCCCGCCCAGCACCTCCGAGGCGGCACGCACGAGCGTGTTCGCCGAGATGCCGGCACCGCGCGCCGCGTCGTTGAGCGCCACGACCACGGACGGCTTGCCGTTGGCGGAGCCGATGATCGCGGCAACTCCTGGACGCTCGGTCGCCATCCGTCCGCGGATGTCGAGGGCCAGGGTGCGTACGTCGCCTCCGGTGGCGCCATCGACGAGGTGGCCGACGAAGGACACGCCCTCGACGTCCTCGGCTCCGGCCACGAGCTGTCCCGCGGAGGCGAGCAGCTGCTGGAGGCGCACCTTCTCGATCTCCTTCTCCGCCGCGCGCAGGCGTTCGACGATGTCGTTCACGCGCTCGGGCAGCTCCTCGGGGCGCACCTTCAGCACCTCGCTGAGCTGCGCGACGAGCAGGTGCTCACGTGCGAGGAAGCGGTAGGCGTCGCCGCCGACCAGCGCCTCCACCCGTCGTACGCCGGAGCCGATCGAGCTCTCGCCGAGCAGCTTGACCACGCCGAGCTGGCCGGAGCGGTGTGCATGCGTCCCACCGCAGAGCTCGCGGGCCCAGTCGCCGACGGAGACCACGCGCACCTTGTCGCCGTACTTCTCCCCGAACAGCGCCATCGCGCCGGAGCGCACGGCCTCCTCCTGCGTCATCACCTCTGCGTGCACGCCCAGGTCGGCAATCACCAGGTCGTTGACTCGCGCCTCCACGTCGGACATCGCCGAGGCGGGGATGGCGCCGGCCGCGGAGAAGTCGAAGCGGAACCGTCCCGGGGAGTTCTCCGACCCGGCCTGCGTCGCCGTCTCGCCCAGTGCCTCGCGGAACGCCTTGTGCACCATGTGGGTCGCCGTGTGCGACCGGCTGATCGACGCACGCCGCTCGACGTCCACCAGTGCCTGCGCGTGGCCGCCGAGTGACACCTCCCCCTCCAGGACCCGGGCCTTGTGCACGATCAGGCCGGTGATGGGTGACTGCACGTCGTAGACCTCGATGCGCGCGCCGTTGTCCAGCTCGATGACGCCCTGGTCGGCGAGCTGGCCACCACCTTCGGCGTAGAACGGGGTCCGGTCCAGGACCAGCTCGATCTCCGAGCCCTGCCCGGCCGACTCGACGGTGGCGTCGTCACGCACGATGCCGCGGATGGCCCCTTCGCTGACGACCTCCGAGTAGCCGGTGAAGTCGACGGGGTGGCCGATCGTGTCGGCGATGTCGCGGTAGGCACCCTGCGAGGCCTGCTTGCCCTTCTTGGCCTTGGCGTCCGCTCGCGCACGCTCGCGCTGCTCCGTCATCAGCCGGCGGAATCCGGCCTCGTCGACGGAGAGTCCCTTCTCCGCGGCCATCTCGAGGGTCAGGTCGATCGGGAAGCCATAGGTGTCGTGCAGGGCGAACGCCTTGTCCCCGGAGAGCATCGAGCCCCCACCCGAGCGGACCTCCGATGCGGCGGTGTCGAAGATGGTCGTACCGGTTCGCAGCGTCTGGCGGAACGCGTGCTCCTCGGCGAACGCGACAGTGGAGATGCGCTCCCAGTCACGGTGCAGCTCGGTGTAGGTCTCGGCCATCTTGTCCCGGCTCACGGGGAACAGCTCGGGGAGCGCGGGGTCCTCGTAGCCGAGCAGCCTGATCGAACGCACCGCCCGGCGGAGCAGCCGACGCAGGACGTAGCCGCGGCCCTCGTTGCCAGGAGTCACGCCGTCGGCGATCAGCATCATCGACGAGCGGACGTGGTCGGCCACCACCCGGAACCGCACGTCGTCGTCGTGCTTGGCGCCGTAGCGCTTGCCGGTGAGCTCCTCCGCCTTCTGGATCACGGGGAACATCACGTCGATCTCGTACATGTTCTCGACACCCTGCAGCAGGACAGCGACCCTCTCCAGGCCCATGCCGGTGTCGATGTTGCGCTTGGGCAGCGAGCCGGAGATGTCGAAGTCCTCCTTCGACCGGACCGCGCTCAGCTCGTCCTGCATGAAGACGAGGTTCCAGATCTCCAGGTAGCGGTCCTCGAGCTCCGGCGCCATCGCGGTGCCCATCGCCTCCCAGTCGGCCTCCGGGCCGTACTCCGGGCCGCGGTCGTAGAGGATCTCCGAGCACGGGCCGCCCGGCCCGGGGACGCCCATCGACCAGTAGTTCTCCTTGGGCCCGAGCTTGACGATGCGGTTCTTCGGGAGCCCGGTGACCTTCATCCAGAGCGAGAGCGCCTCGTCGTCGCCGTGCAGCACCGATGGCCACAGCCGGTTCTCGTCCAGCCCCCAGCCGCCGTCCGCCAGCGGTTTGGTGACCAGGTCCCACGCCAGCTCGATGGCACCTTCCTTGAAGTAGTCGCCGAAGCTGAAGTTGCCACACATCTCGAAGAAGGTGCCGTGCCGGGTGGTCTTGCCGACGTCCTCGATGTCCGGCGTACGCACGCACTTCTGGACGCTGGTCGCCCGCGGCCACGGCGGCTTCTCCTCACCCAGGAAGTACGGCTTGAACGGCACCATGCCCGCGTTGACGAACAGCAAGGTCGGGTCCGGGACCAGCAGGGAGGCAGAAGGCACTGGCTGGTGACCGGCCGCCTCGAAGTGGGCGACGAACCGTCGCCGGATCTCGGCCGTGTCCATCAGTCGGTGTCCTCCAGGGCTTCGGAAGGTGACGAGCCGGCCGACCTGGTCGGCACGGTCTCGAGCTCACGGGGTCCATCCAGCGTCAGTCCGAGGCGGTCGCGCAACTCGGTTTCCTTCTCGGTCATGCCGGTGCGCACCTCCTCCGCGAACAGGTGGGCGCCCACGCTCAGCCCGGAGAGCCGGTCCCGCATCCCCTCGGGGGTGAAGGTCTCCGCGGCGCGGCGCGCCTTGAACATCACGTAGACGCCGGCACCCGCCCCGGCGACGAACCAGAACGAGCGATTCATGGCAGCGGCGCTGGCCGGCTCGGGGGTCGCCGGGGACAGTCTGGGCAGCCCGCTCCTCGGCCCGCATCCGGCGCCAGGCCTCCTTCATCTCGCGGCGGCGCTGCTTGCGCGCCCGGCGGACCTCGCGCCTCATCTCGAACCAGATCCGGTTGCGCGACTCGGCCGACATCGCTCGACGCACCCCGTGGCCGAAGGAGACGGCCTTCACGAGCGGTTCTCCGACAGTCGCGGTGAGCACGACCCGGTCCGGCACCGTGGGCTCCGGGCGTGGGTTGCCCGCATCGGTGATCACGTACGCCGCCTCCGCGACCTGCGCGGCTGCCGCTCGCTCGATCGCACTCGCACGCTCGAGCTGCTCCGAGAGCGCGTCGATCCGGCGGCGGAGCTCGGCCGTCTCGGCCATGGCAGCGGCCAGCTGGCGACGTGACTCGGCTCTGCTGCGCAGCACCATGGCCAGCAGGCCGGCGAGGACCATCACGAGTGCTGCCACGCAGCCGATGAGGACGGGCGTTCCCATGGGGCCCGACCCTACCTGCCCCTGATCAGTCGGCGGATCCGCTCCCACCGCTCCTTCAGGGCGGCCTCGGCGCCGAGGCTGGTGGGTCTGTAGTACTCCGCCTCGCCGACCACATCGGGCGCGTACTGCTGCTCGGCGATGCCGAAGGGAGCGTCGTGGGAGTACTGGTAGCCCTTTCCGTGTCCGAGCTTCTTCGAACCCCCGTAGTGCGCGTCGCGCAGGTGGGCCGGCACCGGACCGATCTTGCCGGCGCGTACGTCGGCGCTCGCGGCGTCGATCGCCTTGATCACAGCGTTGGACTTGGGTGCGAGCGCGAGCGCGATCACGGCCTGGGCGAGGTTGAGCCGCGCCTCGGGCAGCCCGATCAGCTGCACCGCCTGGGCGGCGGCCACGGCCGTGGTCAGCGCTGTCGGGTCCGCCAGGCCGATGTCCTCGCTCGCGAGGATCACCAGGCGCCGGGCGATGAAGCGCGGGTCCTCCCCCGCCTCCACCATCCGGGCCAGGTAGTGCAGCGCGGCGTCGGCGTCGGAGCCCCGGATGGACTTGATGAAGGCGCTGGTCACGTCGTAGTGCTGGTCGCCCTGGCGGTCGTAGCGCACCGCAGCCCGGTCGACCGCCCGCTCGGTCGTGGCCACGTCCACCACGACCGGCTCCCCGTTGGTTGAGCTTGTCGAAACCAGCGCCGCGCCGGCGGCCGCCTCCAGGTAGGTCAGCGAGCGCCGTGCGTCTCCACCGGCCAGGCGGACGAGGTGGTCGAGGGCGTCGGGCTCGAGGGTGACCTGGCTTTCGAGGCCACGTGGGTCAGTGACGGCGCGCTCGATGACGCCGCGTACGTCGTCGTCGGTCAGCGGCTCCAGCGTGAGCAGGAGCGACCGGGACAGCAGCGGGGAGATCACCGAGAAGAACGGGTTCTCGGTGGTCGCGGCGACCAGCGTCACCCACCGGTTCTCGACCCCGGGGAGCAGCGCGTCCTGCTGGGCCTTGGTGAACCGGTGCACCTCATCGACGAACAGCACGGTCTCCTGCCCGTCCTTCGCCAGCCGGTTGCGCGCCGTGGTGATCGCCTCCCGGACCTCCTTGACCCCGGCCGCGACCGCCGATACCTCCACGAAGTGGCGGTTGGTCTGTCTCGAGACGATCGCGGCGATCGTGGTCTTGCCGGTGCCGGGCGGTCCCCACAGGAGCAGCGACATCGGCTGGTCGCCCTCGACCAGGCGACGCAGGGGTGCTCCTGGCGCCAGCAGGTGCTGCTGTCCGACGAGCTCGTCGAGGTCGCGCGGACGCATCCGCACCGCGAGCGGAGCCGACTGATGGGTGTTGCCGGTGAGCGAGCCGCCCGCAGGGCCCCCACGGGCAGCCGTGGGACCCTCGTAGTCGAAGAGGCCGTCCATCTCGTCGACCCTATCCGGGCACGCCGACGGCCTTGTCGGCGTACGCAACGGCTAGGAGACCCCGACCTGCGCGATGATCGCGTCGCGCGCCTCGCGGCGGCGGCGCTGCTCGGCGGGGTCGGGCACGGGGACCGCCGAGACGAGTCGCTGGGTGTACTCGTGCTGTGGGCGGTGGACGATGTCCTCGGTGTTGCCCAGCTCCACGATCTTGCCCATGTACATCACCGCGATCCGGGAGGCGAGGATCTCCACCACCCCGAGGTCGTGGCTGATGAACAGGCAGCCGAACCCCTGCTCGCGCTGGAGCTCCTTGAACAGGTCGAGTACCCGGGCCTGGACCGACACGTCGAGAGCCGAGGTCGGCTCGTCGGCGACGAGGAGGTCGGGCTGCAGGGCGAGGGCGCGGGCGATGCCGACGCGCTGCCGCTGCCCGCCGGACAGCTCGTGGGGATAGCGGTTCCGGAAGCCGCGCTGCAGGTGGACGCTGTCGAGCAGGCTCTCCACCTCGGCGTTGAGCACCTTGCCGCGCATCTTGCGGTGCAGGTAGAGCGGCTCGCCGATCGACTCACCGACCGGCAGCCGCGGGTTCAGCGAGGAGCCGGGGTCCTGGAAGACGATCCCGACCCGGTCGCGTAGCGGTCGGAGGTCCTTCGCAGACGCGCCGTGCATCTGTACGCCGGCCACCTCGAGCCGGCCACCGGCAACGGGCAGCAGGCCCATGGCCGCGCGTCCGATGGTCGTCTTGCCGGACCCGGACTCCCCCACCAGGCCGACGACCTCGCCCTTCGCGATCGTCAGGGACACGTCGTCGACGGCGCGGAAGACCGGTTGGTTGCCGCGCTTGGGGTACTCCAGGACCAGGTTCTCGGCCACCATGATCGGCTCGCGCCCGGCGGCCGGGGCCTCCCGGGCAGGAGCAGCGGCGGGAGCCTCCGGGGTCTCCTCGGTCGTCTCCTCGGTCGTTTCCTGGGCCATCTCCGCGCCCGTGACGGCGCCGAAGTGCGGCACCGATGACAGCAGCTGCAGTGTGTAGGGGTGCTGCGCGTGGTTGAAGATCTGGTCGGCGGTGCCGGCCTCGACGATGCGGCCGTGCTGCATGACGATGATGCGGTCGGCCATGTCGGCCACCACGCCCATGTCGTGGGTGATCAGCACGACGCCCGCGTTGACTCGCTCGCGCAGCTCGCGCATCAGCTTGAGGATCTCGCCCTGCACGGTCACGTCGAGGGCGGTGGTGGGCTCGTCGGCGACGAGCAGCTGCGGCTCGCAGGCCAGCGCCTGCGCGATCATGGCGCGCTGCCGCTGTCCCCCGGACAGCTGGTGCGGGAAGGCGTCGAAGCGGCGCACCGGCTCGGGGATCTCGACGAGCGTGAGCAGCTCGATGGCGCGCGCCTTGGCCTCCTTGGGTCCCATGTCGAAGTGCGAGCGGATCGTCTCCACGATCTGGAAGCCGATCGTGTAGACCGGGTTCAGCGCCGTCATCGGCTCCTGGAAGATGACCGCGATCTCGCGCCCCCGGACCCGGCGGAGCGCCGCACCTGAGAGCCCGACGAGCTCCTTGCCCTTCAGCCGGGCGCTACCGCTCGCCCGACCATTGACGGGGAGAAGCCCCAGCAGGGACATCGACGACTGGGTCTTGCCGGAGCCGGACTCACCGACGATCGCGAGCACCTCGCCCGCGTCGACGTGGTAGCTCACGTCGATGGCCGCCGGGAACCATTCGCCGTCGACGAAGAAGGAGACGTTGAGGTCCTCGACCTCGAGGATCGGTCCCTCGTCCTCGGGGACGACCGTGTGACGCGGTTCGGACGTCGGAGTGCTCACGGGTTGCCTTTCGGTCGTGTCGAAGGGCCCTGCGCACGCGTCGGCGCGTCTGTCAGGGTGGCGCCATGGAGCCGACCGTCCGGATCAGGTCGCGGACAGCACGGGCGCTCGGAGTCGCCACGCTCGTGGTGGCCGCGGGAGGACTCGTCTCGACGGTGGCCGACGGCGCCGTGCTCGACTTCGGTGCTCCGCTCGTGCTGATCGGGCTGTTGGGCTGGGCCGCCTTCTGGCGCCCCTATGTCGAGGTGAGCGACGGCGGGGTGCTCGTGGTCAACACGCTGCGGACCGTGCACGTCCCCTGGCCCGCCATCGAGGCGGTGGAAGGTCGCTACGGGCTGCGCCTGCGCACGGCGTACGGCGCCGTCACGGCCTGGGCGGCCGGTGCGCCGACCGGACGCCAGCGGGCCCGGGGCGTCGAGAGCGAGGCCGCGACAGCGGTGACGGAGCGGCTCGAGACACTTCGCGGCGGCGGGGCACCTCGACGAGCGGCGGCTGGAGCGGCCGGACCTGCGCACGACGTGGCACCGCGAGCTCATCGCAGCCATCGGTGCGCTGCTCGTGGCGAGCATGGTGCTGCCCCTGCTCGGCTGACCCCGGACGGATGAGCCGGCTCATGGCGACGCCTCGTCGGCATTGGCCTCGGCCTCCGCACGGCGTGCCGCGCGGTTCATCTTGCGTTCCGAGGGGACCCGCTTCTGTCGCGGGTCGAAGGCGTCTCGCAGCCCGTCGCCGATGAAGTTCACCGACAGCGCGATCAGGATGATGAAGAGTCCGGGCCACCAGAACAGCCAGGGTCGCGTGGCGAACGCCGACTGGTACTCGGAGATCATCGTGCCCAGGGAGACGTCGGGCGACTTGATGCCGAAACCGAGGTAGGACAGTGCCGTCTCCAGCAGCACGGCCTGCGACGCGAGCAGTGTGGTGTTCACGATGATGACGCCCATCGCGTTCGGGATCATGTGCTTGCGGATGATCCGGAAGCTGCTCGCCCCGGCCACCTTGGCGGCATCGATGAACTCGCGTTCGCGCAGGGTCAGGAACTCGCCGCGGACCAGGCGCGCAAGCGTGGTCCAGCTGATGCAGCCCAGGGCGACCGCCAGCCAGAGGGCCCCGGCCGAGCCGGCCACCTTGCCGAGCACCGCGCCGATCACGATCACCGGGAAGGTGATGAACAGGTCGGTGAAGCGCATCAGCAGCTGGTCGGCGCCGCCGCGGAAGTAGCCGGCGACCGCGCCGATCGCCATCCCGATCAGCGCTGCGAGCAGGCTGATCACGACCATCACGTTCAACGAGGTCTGGGTGCCCTTCATGACGCGCGCGAAGATGTCGCGCCCGATCTCGTCCTGGCCGAACGGGTGGTTTCCGATCGCGAAGCCGTTGCCGCCCAGCCAGGTCGGCAGGCTCAGGGTGGGTGAGCCGCCGTTCTCGACCTCTCCCGGCGTGAAGTGGTCCCACTTCCACCACCCGGGGAGGCCGAAGGCCCCGATCGAGGTGTAGGCGAGCAGCACGATCAGGAAGAGCGTGACCAGGCCGATGATCGCGCCACGGTGGCTGAAGAACCTGCGACGGACGATCTGGCCCTGGGACAGACCCTCGACGTCCTTGAGCTCGATGGCGTTCTCGACGGTCTCGATGGTGTTGAGACCCCCGGTGGGCTCCAGTGGTGTGCTCATGCGAGGCCTCCCACGTGGTCTGCGGGGGTGGGGGCCGAGATCCGGGCGCTCATGCGGACACCCGGATCCGCGGGTCGAGGACGGCATAGACGAGGTCGGCCACGAAGTTGGCGATCACCGCGAGAATGCCGACGATCACGATGTAGGCCATCACTGGGTCCTGCTGGTTGTCATCGAGCGCGGTCACGAACAGTCGTCCCATGCCGAACCAGCCGAACACCGTCTCGGTGATGACCGCGCCCCCGAGCAGGGTGATGATGTCGATCGGGATGATGGAGGCCAGCGGGAGGAGGGCGTTGCGGAAGGCGTGCCTCATGATGACGGTCCGCTCGGTCAGTCCCTTCGACCGGGCCGTCCGGATGTAGTCCTGGTTCATCACCTCGAGCATCGAGGCGCGGGTGTAGCGCGTGTACGACGCGAACGAGATCAGGATCAGGGTCGCCGTCGGCAGCAGGAGGTGGGTCGCCGAGTCGATCGTCTGGATCCAGAAGTCGCCCTCGAGGTTGGGGGTCGAGCGCCCGATGGTCGCGATCGGGCGACCCTTGATCAGGGGGTTCTCGAGGTAGTTGTCCCAGCTCAGCATCAACCGGTCGGAGAACAGCAGCACCGACACCGGGATAGCGGTCAGCGCTGCGGTACGCGCGGACCGTGAGCGGTCAGGACCGCCCCAGGCCAGACCGATGCCCGCGCTCACCGCCAGACCGACGAGGAACATCACGATGAGCAACGGCCAGCCGAGGATGCCGGCGTCCTCCGCCCACTCCCAGAGGTAGAGAAGCGGCAGCCACAGCACCGCGCCCAGCACCGCCACGGACAGCGACGAGTAGAGCGCCTTGCGGTTGCGCAGGCCGGTGCTGAGGAGCGTGACCACGAAGGCGAAGCCGACCGCGATCAGGGCGATCAGCACGATCCCGAGCTGCGGCTCCTTGAAGAAGTTCGTCAGGTTGAAATACGCGAGCAGGACGGCCACGGCCGCGAACGCGATCGCGAAGTTGCGCAACCGGGTGCTGATCCGGCCCGCGAGCGCCGAGGACACGACAAGTCCCGCGAACGCAGCCGCAATGATCATGGTGGGAATGGCGATCTGCGGGTTCGGGGCTCCGAGGAAGTCGTTGAAGTCGATTGCCAGGTAGACCTTGGCGAGCACTGCCACCCAGAAGACGGGCAGCGAGTAGAGCAGGAAGCTCAGGAACGTGATCGAGTAGTCGAAGCCGGAGTACTGGCGCAGTGCACTCAGCAGGCCCACCATCACGCCGAGCATGATCGCGAACAGGGTGGCGACGCCGACGAGCTGGATGGTGGTGCCGACCGCACCGGCCAGAAGCGATGTGACCTCCTGGTTGGTCTTCCAGTCGGAGCCGAGGTCGCAGTTGCCGTAGAGGCAGCCGGTCGCTCCCTTGAGCCAGTCGAGGTAGCGGACGATCACCGGGTCCTCGAGCCGGAGCTCGGCGATCCGGTTCGCGATCTGTTCGGCCTTGTTCGGTGCGGTGCTGGTCCTCAGGTCCTCGAGCGGGTCGATGGACCAGGCAACGAGGTAGTACATGATCACGGTGGAGATCAGCACGACGACCATCGACATCAGCAGCCGCTTGACGAAGAAGACGAGCATGTAAGGACGGACCTCTGCCTGGTCGGTGGAGTACGGCGATCGTGGTGGGTGCCGTCCGGGTGAACGGCACCCACCACGAGGGTGCTACATGTGTATGGCTACCCGCTACCCGTCACTGGGAAGAGGGCTCCCAGTCCCAGAACCCGTAGAACATCGTCGGGGCGAGGATGGCCGGGTTGACGTTGCTCACCCGACTGCTGTTGGCGATGTTGGCGGACGGGAACTGGTAGATCGAGATCCCGATCGCGTCCTTGAACAGCTGCTGCTCGATCTGCGTCTGCAGCTCGAGCTGCTTGGCCTCGTCAGTGGTCAGCACCAACTCGTCGTACTTCGCGTCGACCGTCTTGTTGCTGTAGCCGACCAGGTTGTTGATCGTGCCGGTCGCATAGGTCTCGCGGTCGTCGCTCACCGCCGGGGTGGTGGGCTGCCAGCCGAAGAACACGGCGTCGTACGTGCCGTCTCCGAGCTTGTCGCCCCACTCGTTCGACCCTGCGTCGATCAGGTTGAACCCGGCCTTCGCGAGCGCCGGCTTCAGCAGCTGGAACATGTTGACGCGACGGACGTTGTCCTTGGCGTACATCACCCGGACGTCGACCGGGGTCTTCACGCCGGCCTGCTTCAGCAGGTCGTTGGACTGGCCCGGGTCGACCTCGGCGTAGTCTGCCGAGCCGTTCTGGGCGACGATCTCGTCGTAGCCCGGGGTCCCGGGGGTGATCAGGAACGAGTTCCGGACCTCGGCGTCAGGAACGATGGGCTTGACCAGCTTGTCGACGATCTCCTGGCGCGGCACGCCGTGCAGGAAGGCCTGGCGGACAAGGAGTGCCTTCTGGGCGTCGCCACCGTAGGTCGCCGGGTCGAAGGGACCCTTGTTGTTCTGCACCAGGTCGATGTGCTCGAAGGTGCCCTCGACGCCCTTCTCGATCTCGACGTTGTCGATCTTCTCGGCCGCCTCGACCACGTCTGTGGTCACCTGCGGGGAGAACATGTCGAGCTCGCCGTTCTCGAGCGCCTGGACCTGAGCCATCGGGTCCTCGTTCCACCGGACGGTCACCGTGTCGAAGCTCGCGCCGTGCTCACCCTTGAACTTCTCGTTCTTCTCCAGCGTGACGTACTCGTTCTCCTTGAAGTCCGTCATGACGTAGGCGCCGTTGGAGAGCGTGAGGTCCTTGTCAGACGGCATCTTGGTGTAGTCGAAGCCGGTGTTCCAGAAGGAGGAGATCTTGACCAGCGCCGCCTCGTCCTTCTCCTGGATGGCCTTGACGAGGGCGTCCTTGGCCTCCTGCGGGTCCGAGATGCCGAGGGCCTTCTCGGCGACCACGTGGGCCGGCATCAGGTCGTCCATGTCGTACTGCCAGTCGGCGAACGGCTTGGTGTAGATCAGCGTGAGGCCCTTGTTGTCGTCGCTGATCTCCGGGGTCTCCTTGACCAGGGAGAGACCGATGGAGGAGGTGTCGAAGTAGACCTTGCCCTTGGTGTTCTTGGGCAGTCCGGTCGCCTCGTCGAGCTTCACCTGGTCGGGCGCGATGGTGTTGAGGTTCCCGCTCAGCGCAGCCCAGTGGAGCAGCACGTCGGCGGCGTCGACGGGCGTGCCGTCGGACCAGGTCAACTCGTCGTTGACGGTGTACTTCACGGTCAGCGGGTCGTCACTGGTCTTCTCGTAGGTGCCCATGTCGGGGTCGGCCTGGATCTCGCCGCCCTCGTCGACGTACCAGAACACCTTGTTCATCAGGTACTTGATGTTGTTGTTGGCGGTGGCGTTGCCGTTGGACGTGTTGCCGTTGTACGAGTACATCGGCTGGTTCCAGCCCAGGGTGATCGACGTCTTCTGGTCGCCGCTGCTCTCGTCGTCCGTGTCTGGCGACGCGCAGGCCGTGCCGACCAGCGCCAGGGTGGCGGTGACCACTCCGGCGGCGAAGATTCGCTTGCTTCTCACGTATTCCTCCTCGGTGCGCGGCCCGCTCCGGATGCGGGACCGGCTCAGCAGCTGGGCACGAGCACCCAACTGGACTAGGTGACCCTAGACACACCGGGTGGTCCCGGTTAAGTAGCGATGCCGGAAGGAAGCGCGATTGTTACCGGAGCGCGACTATTTACCCTCGACGGGCGGTTTGGCGGCGGCCGGGAGGGCGTCGACACCCGCCTCCTTGCGCTGCTCCGGCGTGATCGCCGCGGGCGCGTTGGTGAGCGGGTCGTAACCGCCGCCACTCTTGGGGAAGGCGATCACCTCTCGGATCGAGTCGGTGTCGCTCAGCAGCGCGCAGATGCGGTCCCAGCCGAACGCGATGCCGCCGTGCGGCGGGGCGCCGTAGGCGAAGGCGTCGAGGAGGAAGCCGAACTTCTCCTGCGCCGCCGTCTCGTCGAGACCCATCAGCGCGAAGACGCGCTTCTGCACGTCGCTGCGGTGGATACGGATCGACCCGCCGCCGATCTCGTTGCCGTTGCACACGATGTCGTGTGCCCACGCCAGGGCGTTGCCGGGGTCCTCGTCGAAGGTGTCGAGGGCCTTGGGGCTGGTGAAGGCGTGGTGCACCGCGGTCCACTGCCCGCCTCCCACGGTCACCTCGCCCGCGGCGGTCGCCTCCTCGGCCGGCTCGAACAGGGGCGCGTCGACGACCCAGAGGAAGCTCCAGGCGTCCTCGTCGATCAGGCCACCCCGACGGCCGATCTCGAGCCGGGCGGCCCCGAGCAGCGCACGGCTGCTCTTGACCGGTCCGGCGGCGAAGAAGATGCAGTCCCCGGGCTCCGCACCGACGTGCGCCGCGATGCCGGCCCGCTCCTCCTCGGAGATGTTCTTCGCCACGGGACCGGTGAGCTCGCCGTCCTCCTTGACGAGCAGGTAGGCCAGGCCGCGGGCACCGCGTTGCTTGGCCCACTCCTGCCAGGCGTCGAGCTGCTTGCGCGGCTGGTCGGCCCCGCCGGGCATCACCACCGCTCCGACGTACGGCGCCTGGAAGACCCGGAAGGGCGTGCCGCTGAAGAACTCGGTGCACTCGACGAGCTCGAGCCCCATGCGCAGGTCCGGCTTGTCGGTGCCGAACCGGGCCATCGCCTCGGCGTAGGTCAGGCGAGGGAACGGGGTCGGGGCGTCGTACCCGATCAGGGCCCAGAGCGCGGTCAGGATCTCCTCGCTGAGCGCGATGATGTCGTCCTGCTCGACGAAGCTCATCTCGATGTCGAGCTGGGTGAACTCCGGCTGCCGGTCGGCCCGGAAGTCCTCGTCGCGGTAGCAGCGGGCGATCTGGTAGTAGCGCTCCATGCCGGCGACCATGAGCAGCTGCTTGAACAGCTGGGGGCTCTGCGGGAGCGCGTACCAGCTGCCGGGCCGCAGTCGGGCCGGCACCAGGAAGTCGCGGGCGCCCTCGGGGGTCGACCTCGTGAGGGTGGGCGTCTCGATCTCGACGAAGTCGTGCCGGTCGAGGACGTCCCTCGCCACCCGGTTGACCGCGCTGCGCAGGCGCAGGGCAGCGTTGGGGCCGCTGCGCCGCAGGTCGAGGTAGCGGTGGCGCAGCCTCGCCTCCTCGCCGACCGAGCCCCCACTGAACGCGCCTCGTCGATGGGGAACGGCAGCGGCGCGGACTCGCTGAGCACCTCGACGGCGGTCGCGATCACCTCGACCTCGCCGGTGGGCAGGCTGGGGTTCTGGTTTCCCTCGGGGCGCATGGAGACGGTGCCGGAGACCTTGAGGCAGAACTCGTTGCGCAGGTTGTGCGCGACCGCCTCGTCGCGGATGACCACCTGCACGACCCCGCTGGCCTCGCGCAGGTCGATGAAGGCCACTCCCCCGTGGTCCCGACGGCGCGCCACCCAGCCGGCGAGCGTGACCTCGCTGTCGACGTCGCTGGACCGCAGGCTGCCTGCCTGATGGGTGCGGATCACTGGTGCTGCTCCTCGGGAACGTCGGGGATGATGCGGGGACGCAGGTCCTCGACGGGTGGCGTCCACGTGGACACGTCGATCTGGGCCTGCTCGCCGCTGCGGATGTCCTTGACCTCCGCGGGGGCGCCGTCGGCGCCCGGAAAGAGAACGTAGGGGATGCCGCGTCGCTCGGCATGACGGATCTGCTTGCCGAACTTCTGCGCGGACGGTGCCACCTCGCAGGGTACGGCGTTGCCGCGCAGCTGCTCCGCGAGCCCGTCGCTGACCGCGCGGCTCTCCTCGTCGACGACGGCGACGAGCACCGCGCTCGGGACCGAGCGGTCGGCGGAGACGAGTCCCTGCCCGAGCAACGGGACGAGGACCCGGCTGACGCCGAGCGAGATGCCCACGCCGGGGTAGGTGGTGCGACCGTCGCTGGCGAGCGCGTCGTACCGGCCTCCGGAGCAGATGGAGCCGAGGCTCTCGTAGCCGGTCAGCCGGGTCTCGAAGACGGTGCCGGTGTAGTAGTCGAGCCCGCGGGCGATCTTCAGGTCGGCGACGATCTCGACCCGGTCGGTCACCAGCGCCGAGCAGCCCTCGATCACGGCTGCGAGCTCGTCGAGTCCTTCGTCCAGCAGCTCGTGTCGTACGCCGAGCGCGCGCACCTGCTCGACGAACGAGGTGTCGGGCGTGCTGATCCGTGCCAGCGCCAGGCAGCTGTCGGCCTGGTCGGAGGTCAGCCCCGCCTCCTCGACGAGCTGTCCGTGGACCTGCGACGGATCGAGCTTGTCGAGCTTGTCGACGGCCCGCATGACCGCAGCCGTGTCCTGGACGCCCAGCCCGGTGTAGAAGCCCTGGATCAGCTTGCGGTTGTTCACCTGGAGCCGGAAGCCGGGCAGGAAGTCGAGGCCGCGCAGCGCGTCGAGCATCACCCGGGCGACCTCGATGTCGTGGTGGAACGCCAAGGTGTCGCGACCGATGACGTCGATGTCGGCCTGGGTGAACTCGCGGAACCGGCCCTCCTGCGGCCGCTCCCCACGCCAGACCCGCTGGATCTGGTAGCGACGGAACGGGAACTCGAGCATCCCTGCGTGCTCGAGCACGTAGCGGGCGAACGGCACCGTGAGGTCGAAGTGCAACCCCAGGCCGGTGTCGCCGCCTTCGGCCTGGAGCCGGCGCAGGACGTAGACCTCCTTGGAGGTCTCGCCCTTGGTGAGGAGCTGCTCGAGCGGCTCGACGGCGCGCGTCTCGATGCCGGCGAAACCGTGCAGCTCGAAGGTCTCCGCGAGGCGAGTCGAGCACCTGCTGCTCGACGTGGCGTTGGGCGGGCAGCAGCTCGGGAAACCCGCTCAGCGGGGTGGGTCGGGCCATTGTCAGAGGCCTCGAGTCACGGGGCTGGTTCGGTCGCCGTCGTCGATCAGGTCGAGCAGGAACGGGTTGGTCGCCCGCTCGCGCGCGATGCTCGTCTGCTCGCCGTGACCGGGCAGCACCACGATGTCGTCCGGCAGGGTGAGCACCTTGTCGCGCAGGCTGCGCAGCATCGTCGGGTGGTCGCCCCCGGGGAGGTCGGTGCGGCCGATGGAACCCGCGAAGAGCAGGTCGCCGGAGAACATCACCTCCGAGATCTCCTCCGCGGCGTACGGCGTCCGGAACGTCACCGAGCCCTCGGTGTGGCCCGGGGTGTGGTCGACGACGAAGCTGAGACCGGCCAGCTCCAGTGTCTGGGCGTCGGCCAGCTCCTCGACCCGGTCGGGCTCGGCGAACTCGTACTTGCCGCCGAGCATCATCGCGGTGGTCTCGGGCGACATGCCGGCCATCGGGTTGGCCAGCAGGTGCCGGTCGTCGGGGTGGATCCACGCTGTCGCGTCGTAGGTTCCCGCCACTGGGGCGACGCACCACATGTGGTCGACGTGCCCGTGGGTCACCAGGACCGCCACCGGCTTGAGCTTGTGCTCGCGCACGACCTCGGCGACGCCCTCGGCGGCGTCCTTGCCGGGGTCGATCACCACGCACTCGTTGCCGGCTCCGGTGGCCGCGACATAGCAGTTGGTGCCCCACGGTCCGGCCGGGAAGCCTGCGATCAGCACCGTCTCGTCTCCTGCGTCGGGGGTGTGCGAAGGCCCCAGCCTACTGTCCCGGAACGGCTGCCCGGTCATGGCTACGATGAGGGCGCACCCGACCACCACGAGACGACGCAGAAGCAGGTGTAGCAAGGTGACCGCGCAGGGCAACTCCCCCGAGGGGAACGGCCACGGCCAGGGCGTCAGCGAGAGCGGAGAGATCTCCGAGCTGGCGAGCAAGTGGGGCCGGGTCGACTCCGAGGGCACCGTCTACGTGCGCACGACCGGACGGCGAGCGCGCGGTCGGCCAATATCCCGAGGGCACGGCGGAGGAGGCTCTCGCGTTCTTCACCCGCCGCTTCGACGCCCTGGCCTTCGAGGTGCAGCTCCTCGAGCAGCGGGTCCGGGCCGGAGCGCTGAGCCCGGACGAGGCCACCGAGTCGATCAAGCAGGTCTCGGCCCAGCTCGTCGAGCCCAACGCGGTCGGCGATGTCGTCGGGCTGACGGCTCGTCTGGACGCGCTCGGTCCGCTCATCGCGGTCCAGCGTGGCCAGCGGCGCGCCGACCGGGCCCGGAAGCTCGAGGAGGCCAGCGCCCGCAAGGAGGAGATCGTCGCGGAGGCCGAGAAGATCTCGCAGGGCAAGGACTGGCGCAACGGGGTCAACCGGCTGCGCGACCTGCTCGAGGAGTGGAAGTCGTTGCCGCGGCTCGAACGCAAGCGGGACGACGAGCTGTGGCACCGGTTCTCCAGCGCCCGCACGGCGTACACGCGCCGCCGCAAGACCCACTTCGCCGAGCTCGGGGAGAAGCGGGAGGGCGCTCGCGTCGTCAAGGAACGCCTCCTCAAGGAGGCCGAGGAGCTGAGCTCCTCGACCGAGTGGGGCTCGACGTCGAGCCGCTACCGGACGCTCATGCAGGAGTGGAAGGCCGCCGGTGCCGCACCACGCGATGTGGAGGAGGACCTCTGGCAGCGCTTCCGCGCCGCTCAGGACCGGTTCTTCGGCGCCCGGGAGGCGGCCAACGCGGAGCAGGACCGCGAGTTCGCCGCCAACGCCGAGAAGAAGAAGGAGCTCCTCGTCGAGGCCGAGGCGCTGCTGCCGGTCACCGACCTCGACACCGCCAAGCGCGCCTTCCGCGGCATCGCCGAACGCTGGGACGCTGCCGGCAAGGTGCCCCGCGACCAGATGAAGACCCTCGAGGGCCGGATCCGCAAGGTGGAGCAGGCGATCCGCTCGGTGGAGGACGACCAGTGGCGTCGCAGTGACCCGGAGAAGTCCGCTCGTGCGGACGACATGCTCGGCCAGCTCGAGCGCGCCATCGCCGAGATCGAGGCCAAGCTCGACCGCGCGCGAGCCTCCGGCGACCAGAAGAAGATCCAGGAGCTCGAGGAGAACCTGGCCTCGAGGCAGCAGTTCCTCGAGATGGCGAGAAAAGCAGCCTCAGACTTCTCCTGAGCGTAGCGCAGCGCGAAGGACGGTCCGAGGCATCGACCGCAGGGAGATTGAGCCGACCGGGCAGTTTTGGTTGCGCCACGTGCATTCGGTGAGGCCCAACCAGAATCCCCCGGTCGGCGCGGTTCGGAACCAACCAAAAGTGCCCTGTCGGCGTAACTACAGGCGACCGCGAGCCGAAAGAGGGTCACACGATCAGCGGAAGGCTTAGTGCGTGACCCTGTAGGCGTCGAAGACGCCGTCGACCTGGCGGACGGCCTTGAGGATCGCGCCGAGGTGCTTGGGGTCGCCCATCTCGAAGGCGAAGCGGCTCTTGGCGACGCGGTCGCGGTTGGTGGTCAGGCTGGCGGAGAGGATGTTCACGTGCTGGTCCGAGAGGACCATCGTGATGTCGGAGAGCAGCCGGGCGCGGTCGAGGGCCTCGACCATGATCTGCACGAGGAACGTCGACTGGGAGGTCGGCGCCCACTCGACCTCGGCGAGGCGCTCCGGCTGGCTGAGCAGCTGCGTGGCGTTGGTGCAGTCGCGCCGGTGGACCGAGATCCCGTCACCTCGGGTCACGAAGCCGAGGATCTCGTCGCCCGGCACCGGCGTACAGCAACGCGCGAGCTTCACGAGCACGTCGGTCGCGTTCTTGACCACGACACCGGAGTCGTGCCCGGCGGAGCTCCTGCGCCGCGGTCGGGTGATCGTGACGGCCTCGGCCAGGTCCTCCGCAGCACCCTCGTCGCCGCCGGAGACCTCGATCACCTTGCGTACGACGGTCTGGGCGCCGAGGTTTCCCTCGCCCACGGCCGCGTACAGCGCCGAGACGTCGGCGACCTTCAGCTCGTTGGCGACCTGGGTGAGCGACTCGTGGGTCATCACCCGCTTCAGTGGCAGGCCTTCCTTTCGCATCAGCCGGCCGATCTGCTCCTTGCCCTGCTCGATGGCCTCCTCGCGGCGCTCCTTGGTGAACCAGTGGCGGATCTTGCTGCGTGCCCTCGGGGACTTGACGAACTGCAGCCAGTCGCGCGAGGGGCCGGCGTTCGGGGACTTCGAGGTGAACACCTCGACGACGTCGCCGTGCTCGAGCCCCGACTCGAGCGGCACCAGCCGGCCGTTGACGCGGGCGCCGATCGTGTGGTGCCCGACCTCGGTGTGGATCGCGTAGGCGAAGTCGACCGGTGTCGAGCCGGTCGGCAGACCGATCACGTCGCCCCGGGGGGTGAACACGAACACCTCGGCGCTGTTGATCTCGAAGCGCAGCGAGTCCAGGAACTCCCCCGGGTCCTCGACCTCGTTCTGCCAGTCGAGGAGCTGGCGGAGCCACTGCATGTCGGAGTCGGCCGCCTCGGTGGCCTTGCCCTCGGTGCCGGCCCGCACGTCCTCCTTGTACTTCCAGTGCGCCGCGACGCCGTACTCCGCACGGCGGTGCATCCCGACGGTCCTGATCTGCATCTCGACGGGCTTGCCCGAGGGGCCGATCACGGTCGTGTGCAACGACTGGTACATGTTGAACTTCGGCATCGCGACGTAGTCCTTGAACCGGCCCGGAAGCGGGTTCCACCGGTTGTGCAGCACGCCGAGGACGCCGTAGCAGTCGGGGTCGCCGTCGACCAGGATGCGGATGCCGACGAGGTCGTAGATGTCGGAGAACTCGCGGCCGCCGTGGATCATCTTCTGGTAGATCGAGTAGTAGTGCTTCGGCCGGCCGGTGACGCGCGCGTTGATCTTGGCGCTGCGCAGGTCCTTCTCGACCTGGGTGATCACCTCGGCCAGGAACTGGTCGCGAGACGGTGCCCGTTCGGCGACCAGGCGCACGATCTCGTCGTAGATCTTGGGGTGCATGGTCGCGAACGCGAGGTCCTCGAGCTCCCACTTCAGGGTGTTCATGCCCAGCCGGTGAGCCAGCGGCGCGTAGATCTCCAGGGTCTCGCGCGACTTGCGCTCCTGGGTCTCCTGCTTGACGTAGCGCAGGGTGCGCATGTTGTGCAGGCGGTCGGCCAGCTTGATGACCAGGACCCGGATGTCCTTGCTCATCGCGACGATCATCTTGCGGATCGTCTCGGCCTGCGCCGAGTCGCCGTACTTGACCTTGTCCAGCTTGGTGACACCGTCGACGAGCAGCGCGACCTCGTCGCCGAAGTCGGTGCGCAGCTGGTCGAGCGTGTACGCCGTGTCCTCGACCGTGTCGTGCAGGAGCGCAGCCACCAGGGTCGGCTCGGTCATGCCGATGTCCGCCAGGATCGTGGTGACCGCCAGCGGATGGGTGATGTAGGGGTCGCCGCTCTTGCGGATCTGGCCGCGGTGGAACTTCTCGGCCATGTCGTAGGCGCGCTCGAGCAACGCGAGATCGGCCTTCGGGTGGTTGGCCCGGACGGTCCGGAACAGCGGCTCCAGGACGGGGTTGCCGACCTGCTTGCTGGTGCCGATGCGAGCCAGGCGCGCGCGTACGCCGCGGCCCGTCAGCGAGGACGATCGCTCCGGGGGCGCGTCGGTCTCCGTGACCGGCTCGTTCTTCGTGGTGCTCTCCGGCTCTGCCTTCGCGTCCGCCTTCGGGTCGGTCACCAACCGGTCGTCGGCCATGGGTACCTCCCCTCGCAGCCTCGACTCGTGGCAAGTCTAGGCCGTGTCGCTTGACCCTCGTCCGTCGCGAGCGTCTTCCCACGGAGTGCATCGCAAGGCGGAGGAGGGAGCCGTGGCGGAGCCACGGCGACTGACGACAACGCGGCGAGGTGCCCGTGGGGTGACGCGCAGCAGGACATGGGGTCGAGCGACACGGCCTGGGGCGTCGAGGGCGTTCCGGCCGACCGAGCGGGAGTCAGACGGTGTGCAGCACGGTGAGCGGCAGGTCACCGACGGTCTCGCGGCCCGGCAGGAAGCTCAGCTCCATGAGCATCGCGAGCCCGTGCACCGAGGCACCGGCCTGCTCGATCAGCTCGGCGGTGGCTCGGGCGGTGCCGCCGGTCGCCAGCACGTCGTCGACGACCAGCACCCGGTCCCCGGTGTCGAGCGCGTCCACGTGCATCTCCAGGGTCTCGCTGCCGTACTCGAGCTCGTAGCTGACGGCCCTCGTCCGCCACGGGAGCTTGCCCGGCTTGCGCACGGGCACGAAGCCCACGCCGAGGGACAGCGCGACCGGAGCGGCGAGGATGAACCCCCGGGCCTCCATCCCGACGACCTTGTCCACGACGACGGACCCGCCGGCATCCCGGCCCGCGGCCGCGAGTGCCTCGACCACCCGCGTGAACGCGGTGTGGTCGTCCAGCAGCGGGGTGATGTCCTTGAAGGTCACCCCGGGCTTCGGGAAGTCGGGGATGTCGCGCACGCGTGCCGCGATCAGTGCGCTCAGGCCTTCGGCCCCGCTCGGCGCCGCGTTCATGTGTCGGTTCGGCCCGGGATCACTTGCCGCGCTTGGAGCGCGGCTGCCGGGTCGGTTGCGTGCGGCCCGACGATCCCGAGTCCCTGAGTGGCTTCTTCGTGCTCGGGACCACCCGACCGGATCCCGACGCCTCTGGCCGGCGGCGCGGTGCCGCTGCCGGCTCCGTGTCGTCGTCGTGCTCCTCCGGGACGTCCGGATCGAACCCGTCACCCGAGTCGCGCACCGGCAGGTCCTCGGTGAAGACAGGCACGTCGGCGTAGCGATCCACGTCGCGGCGGGCACGGGCCTTGGCCCGAGCGTCCTGCTGGGTGATCTCCTTCTCGTGGGACTTCAGCTGCACCGCGAGCGGGGTGGCGATGAAGATCGACGAGTAGGCACCGGCCGCCATGCCGACGAACAGGGCCAGCGCGAGGTCCTGGAGCGCTCCCGTGCCGAGCATCACCGTGCCGACGTAGAGGATCACACCCACGGGGAGCAGCGCCACGATCGAGGTGTTGATCGAGCGCACCAGCGTCTGGTTGACCGCGAGGTTCGCCAGCTCGGCGTACGTACGACGGCTCTGGCGCAGGTTGCGGGTGTTCTCCCTGACCTTGTCGAAGACCACGACGGTGTCGTAGAGGGAGAAGCCCAGGATCGTCAGCACGCCGGTGACCGTGGCCGGGGTGACCTCGAAACCGGAGAGGGCGTAGACACCCACGGTGATCACCACGTCGTGGGCCAGTGCTACGAGGGCACCCACGGACATCTTCCACTCGCGGAAGTAGGCCCAGATGAAGAGGACCACCAGCACCAGGAAGACGGCGAGTCCCAGCAGGGCCCGCTCGGCCACCTGCTCGCCCCAGCTGGCGCCCACCTCCTGGGTGGAGATGTCGTCCTCGCGGTCGACCCCGACGGCCTCGGCGATCGCCTCGGTGACCTGGGCGGCCTGGGCGTTGGACATCTCCTCGGTCTGCGCGCGGATCGACTCACCCGAGGTGTTCACGATCGGCGAGGAGGCTGCGTCGATGCCGGTCCCGGCCACCGCGTCGCGGATCTTGTCCACGTTGTCCTGGGTGACCTCACCGGCGGGCACGCTGACGTTGTACTCGACGCCGCCCTCGAACTCGATGCCGAAGTTGAGACCCTTGAAGTACAGCCCGGCGACGGCCACCAGGATGATGACGGACGAGATGGCGTACCACAGCCACTTGCGCCCGACGAAGTCGATCGAGACGTCACCTTCGTAGAGGGCGTTGCCGAGCCTGCTCATCTTGCCCATCAGGCAGTCCCTCCCGCCAGGCGTGCGTGCGCCGGCAGCTCGTCCACACCGAGCGTCTCGGCCGAGAGCCCGGACAGGCGGTGCCCGCTGGCGAAGAACCTCAGCCGGGCCAGCAGCGTCATCACCGGCTTGGTGAAGAAGAAGAACACGGCGACGTCGATCAGGGTGCTGACACCGAGCGCGAACGCGAAGCCCCGGACCACGCCGATCGCGAAGATGTAGAGCACGACCGCGGCGAGGATCGAGACCGCGTCGGCCGCGAGACAGGTGTTCCGCGCGCGGGCCCAGCCGGTCTCCACCGCGACGCGCATCGACCTGCCGTCGCGCATCTCGTCTCGTATTCGCTCGAAGTAGACGATGAACGAGTCTGCCGTGATGCCGACGCCGACGATCAGACCCGCGATGCCGGGCAGGGTGAGGGTGAAGTTCGCCGCCTTCGCGAGCACGAGCACCGTGCCGTAGGTGATGACCGCCGCTACCCCGAGTGAAGCGATCACCACCAGACCGAGCCCGCGGTAGTAGAAGAGGCAGTAGATCATCACGATCGCCAGGCCGACGGCGCCCGCGAGGACGCCTGCGGCCAGCTGGTTTCCGGCCAGCGAGGGCCCGATGGTCTCGACGGTCGGCTTGGCGAACCGGATCGGCAGGGCGCCGTACTTCAAGGAGTTGGCCAGCGAGCGCGCCTCGGCCTCCTTGAAGTCGCCGGTGATCTGCGCGTTGCCGTCCAGGATCGGCTCGTTGACGCCGGCGTAGGAGATCACGTTGCCGTCGAGCACGATCGCGAAGGTGCCGCCGCTGCGGTTCAGTGCGGTCGTGGTGTCACCGAACACCTCGCGTGCCGAGCTCTTGAAGCCGAGGTTGACCGCCCAGCCGACACCGTTCTGGGGGGTTCCGTAGGACGCCGACTTCAGCTCGGTGCCCTCGATCAGCGACTTGGACAGCAGGAACTTCAGGCCGTCCTCGTTGCAGGCGATCAGCGGCTCGGAAGGGTCGTCGGCGATCGGCGCCGCGGCGGCACCCTTCTCCGGGCACTTGAACGCGGCGTACTTCTGGAGCCATTCGGCACCGGGGTTCTCGGACCACGCGAGGGGCTCGTCGACCGACGCCCCCTGCTGGGTCGCCGGCGCGGGCGCGGGGGCCGACGGCGACGCCGGTGCGGTCGGCGAAGGTTTCGGCTTGGCGAAGGGAGCCGGCCGTGGCTTCGGGGTCGCCTTGCCGGCCTTCGGGGTCGCGGAGGGCTTGGCCTTGCCGGACGGGCTGGGGGTCGCGGAGCCACTCGGCTCGCTGACCGGCCTCCCCGGCTGTGGCTGGCCGGCGACGATGCGGAACCGCAGCTGCGCCGTGCGCTTCACCGCGTCGACGAGGTTGGAGGCGTTCTCCCCCGGGATCTCGACGATGATGTTGCGGTTGCCCTGCGTCGAGACCTCGGCCTCGGACACACCGCTTCCGTTGACGCGCTGGTCGACGATGCCCGCCGCCTGCTTGAGCTTGGTCTCGGTGACCTCGTTCTGGCCACTGGTGATCGCCGACAGCGTGATCCGGGTGCCGCCCTCGAGGTCCAGGCCCAGGCGCGGCTTCCAGGTCCCGCCGATGGCCGCCAGCCCGAAGAGCACGGCGATCGTCAGGCCGAAGATCAGCAGCGTGCGCGCCGGGCGTGGGGTCTTCTTCGCCACGGTGTCGGTTCTCCTCAGTCCTCGGTCGTGGTGGGACCGGTCGGGTCGGTCGGCTCCGTCTTGTCGGGCGAGCCATCCGAGCGGCGCTTGTCGTCGAGCTCGTCGGCGCGTCGTACGACGACCTGGCGCGCCACCGTGATGACGGTGCCCGGGGCCACCTCGATCTCGACCCTCGACTCCGTCAACGAGCGGATGGTGCCGAAGATCCCCGCCGAGAGCACGACCTCCTGGCCGATCTCCAGCTCCTGCTGAAGTCGCTGGACCTTCCGCTGCTGGTTGCGCGCCGGGCGCATCACGATGGCCCAGAAGCCGACCATCGCCGCGAGGATCACGAGCAGCTGCGCGTAGGCAGGCACGTCACAAGTCTCCAATACGAGGGAACAGGTCCGTTGGGTGCGCCGACTCCAGCGGGATCAGTCCGCGAAGCCCGGCCAGGCACCGAAGGTGAAGTGTAACTGGCGTCACCGCCTCAGTCTGACTCCGACCCGAAGAGGGGCGCGTCAGCGTTCCAGACGGCTTGTGGCGCGGGCAGTCCGAGGTGCTCCCACGCCGCCGCCGTCGCGACCCGGCCGCGGGGGGTCCGCGCGAGCAGGCCGTTACGGACCAGGAACGGCTCCGCGACCTCCTCGACGGTCTCCCGCTCCTCCCCGACGGCGACCGCCAGCGTGCTCACGCCCACCGGACCACCCCCGAATCGGCGGCACAGGGCGTCGAGCACCGCGCGATCGAGGCGGTCGAGCCCCGACTCGTCGACCTCGAACAGGGTCAACGCCGCCCGCGCCAGGTCCCGGGTCACCACCCCGTCCGCACGCACCTGCGCGTAGTCACGGACTCGCCGGAGCAAGCCGGTTGGCGATGCGCGGCGTGCCGCGGGACCGGAGGGAGATCTCCGAGGCGCCGTCGGGCCGCAGCTCCACGTCGAGCAGGCCGGCCGAGCGCCGTACGATCCGCTCGAGGTCCGCCGGCTCGTAGAACTCCAGGTGGGCGGTGAAGCCGAACCGGTCGCGGAGCGGCCCTGGCAGCAGGCCCGCCCTGGTGGTGGCTCCGACAAGGGTGAAGGGCGGGATCTCCAGGGGGATGGCGGTGGCTCCGGGGCCCTTGCCGATGATCACGTCGACCCGGAAGTCCTCCATGGCCATGTAGAGCATCTCCTCGGCCGGCCGCGACATCCGGTGGATCTCGTCGACGAAGAGGACGTCGCCCTCGGTGAGGCCCGAGAGGATCGCCGCGAGGTCACCGGCGTGGGTGATCGCCGGCCCGCTGGTGAGCCGCAGCGGGGCGCCCATCTCGGCGGCCACGATCATCGCCAGCGTCGTCTTCCCGAGCCCCGGAGGACCGCTGAGCAGCACGTGGTCGGGGGCCGCCTGGCGCGCCCGGGCTGCCTCGAGCAGCAGGGAGAGCTGCTCGCGCACGCGCTCCTGGCCGACGACCTCAGCGAGCGTGCGCGGCCGCAACGCCGCCTCCACGACCCGTTCGTCGGCGTCTGCGTCCTCGGCCGTGAGCGGGCGGCTGCCCATGTAGGCCAGCTCTGCTTCCTCGAGCTCGGACTCGTTCATCGGCTCAGCACCGGTCTCACGCCTTGCTCAGCGTGCGCAGGGCGGCGCGCAGCAGCCGAGCCACGTCGGGGGTTGCCATCTGCTCGGCCTCGGGAGCCACCTCTCCGATGGCGCGGTCGGCCTCCCTGGTCGACCAACCCAGGCCGACCAGTCCGGCCTGCACCTGCCCCTGCCACTCGGCCGCGCGGGTGGCGGGCTGCGGGGTCTGGCTCGTCGCCGAGCCCGGAGGACCGATCCGGTCGCGAAGCTCGAGGATGATCCGCTGGGCACCCTTCTGGCCGATGCCCGGCACCGTGGTGAGGGTCTTGACGTCGTCGCTGCTGACGGCCCTGCGCAGCGCCTCGGGCCGGTGCACGGCGAGCATGGCCTGGGCCAGCTTCGGACCGACACCGCTCGCCGTCTGCACCAGCTCGAACATCTGCTTCTCGTCCTCGTCGGCGAAACCGAACAGGGTCAGGGAGTCCTCCCGCACGACCATGCTCGTCGGGAGCGTGGCCTCCGTCCCTGTGCGCAGCCCCGCCAGCGTGTCGGGGGTGCACTGCAGCTCCAGCCCGACGCCGCCCACCTCGAGGGTGGCGGAGGTGAGTCCCAGGGCGGCCACCCGGCCACGAACGAACGCGATCATCGACGTGCTCCGTTTCCTGACTGAGCGCCGGCCGCCAGCGCTGCCTCGATCCTGCTCGCCGCTCCCCCGCGCCAGATGTGACAGATCGCCAGGGCCAGCGAGTCGGCGGCGTCGGCCGGTCGCGGCGGCTCGGCCAGGCGGAGCAGGCGAGCGACCATCGAGCCCACCTGGGCCTTGTCGGCACGTCCACTCCCGGTGACTGCGGCCTTGACCTCGCTGGGCGTGTGCAGCGCGACCGGCAGCCCCCGGCGAGCGGAGACCAGCAGCGCGATGCCACTGGCCTGGGCCGTGCCCATCACGGTGCGCACGTTGTGCTGGCTGAACACCCGCTCGACGGCAACGGCGTCGGGCTGCGTGGCGTCGAGCCACGACTCGAGCCCCGCCTCGATCTGGCACAGACGTTCCTCGATCGGCTGATCGGCCCCCGTGCGTACGACGCCCACGTCGACCAGCGTCAACGGCCGACCGACCGCCCCCTCGACCACGCCGACTCCGCAGCGGGTCAGACCGGGGTCGATGCCGAGCACGCGCATGCAGGCTCCTCGCACTGGTGGGCCCGGAATCGTCCGAACACCTGTTCGCACCACGCTAGCCGCGCGGGCCGCCCGGCCGTGGTTGCGACGCGCCGGTCAGGCGTCGAGGGCCGCCATCACGTCGTCGGAGACGTCGAAGTTCGCGAACACGTTTTGGACGTCGTCGAGGTCCTCGAGCGCCTCCATCAGCCGGAACACCTTCCCGGCGCCGTCGCGGTCGAGATCCACCTGCATGCTCGGCACGAAGGAGGCCTCGGCGGAGTCGTAGTCGATGCCGGCCGCCTGCAGCGCGGTGCGCACCGCGACCAGGTCGGTCGCCTCGGTGACGACCTCGAAGGACTCCCCCAGGTCGTTGACGTCCTCGGCGCCCGCCTCGAGGGTGGCCTCGAGCACGTCGTCCTCGACGACCTCCTTGCCCTCCTGCTGCGCGGGGACGATGACCACGCCCTTGCGGTTGAACATGTAGGAGACCGAGCCGGGGTCGGCAAGCGATCCCCCGTTGCGGGTCATGGCCGTCCGCACCTCCATGGCGGCACGGTTCTTGTTGTCGGTGAGGCACTCGATGAGGAAGGCGACGCCGCCGGGCCCGTAGCCCTCGTACATGATCGTGCTGTATTCGGCGCCACCGGCCTCGGCACCGGACCCGCGCTTGACCGCACGGTCGATGTTGTCGTTGGGGACCGAGGACTTCTTGGCCTTCTGGATCGCGTCGTAGAGCGTCGGGTTGCCGGCCGGGTCGCCCCCGCCCATCCTGGCGGCGACCTCGATGTTCTTGATCAGCTTGGCGAACATCTTGCCTCGCCGCGCGTCGATGACGGCCTTCTTGTGCTTGGTCGTCGCCCACTTGGAGTGGCCTGACATCAGCGCGTCCCTTCCCTGCTGCTTGCTTCGACGAGGTCGCAGAAGAGCCGGTGGATCCGGGCGTCCTCCCCGACCTCGGGATGGAACGACGTGGCCATCAGCGGCCCCTGCCGGACCGCGACGATCCTACCCACGGCCTCTCCCCGTCCCACTCGGGCGAGTACCTCGACCTCAGGACCCACCGCCTCGACCCAGGGAGCGCGGATGAAGACCGCGTGCACCGGGTCGTCGAGGCCCGCGAAGTCGAGGTCGCCCTCGAAGGAGTCGACCTGCCGGCCGAAGGCGTTGCGCCGCACCGTGATGTCGAGCCCGCCGAGCGTCTCCTGCCCGACGGCGCCGTCCTCGACGCGCTCGGCGAGCATGATCATCCCGGCGCAGGTGCCGAGGACCGGCATGCCGGCGCCGATCCGTTTCTGCAGCGGCTCGAACAGCTCGAAGATCCGCGCCAGCTTGGCCATGGTGGTCGACTCCCCACCCGGGATCACCAGGGCGTCGCAGGCCTCGAGCTCCGCGGGGCGGCGTACGGGCAGGTGCGCCACGCCGAGGCGGTCGAGCGCGACGAGGTGCTCGCGGACATCGCCCTGGAGCGCGAGCACGCCGATGGTGGGAGAGGGCACGCCACGAGTCTAGGAGCGCCCGCACCGAGGCGGGAATCGGGAACCGATTCGTCAGTGGGCCGCCCTACCGTGAGGAGCAGACACCAGCCCGGACCAAGGAGGTCTCCATGGCGGACTACCGCATCGAGCTGATCATCGTGCCGGTCGACGACGTCGACCGCGCCCGGACGTTCTACGGCGACACACTGGGCTGGCCGGTCGACCACGACCAGACCGTTGACGAGAACGTCCGCTTCGTCCAGGTCACCCCTCCGGGGTCCGCCTGCTCGATCGCCTTCGGACGGGGTGTCAGCGAGATGGAGCCCGGCTCGTTGCAGGCCATCCAGGTAGTGGTCGCGTCGGCCGATGACGCGCTGGCGGACCTCACCGCGCGCGGGGTCGAGGCCTCCGGCGTGGACGACCAGCCGTGGGGCCGCTTCGTGACCTTCACCGATCCCGACGGCAACGGCTGGACCCTGCAGGAGCTCCCCGACTGGGCCCAGCGCGGCGAGTAGCGACGACCGGGCTCACGGCGCGCCGGGAGCGGGCGCGCCAGATTCCCGGTGGGGTGCCTCCCCCGCGGCGGCACCCCACCGGGAGCTGGTGGGTTGATCGCTCTCGCGATGTGAGGTAATCGTGACCGAAAAACCGGACAGATAGTGTCGTATGGGCACATTTGGCCCAAGTGGACTATACCGGGCGGAATTACCAGCCGCGTTCGGCCAATCGGTGGGGCGCGGGAACGTCCTCCACGTTGATGCCGACCATGGCCTCACCGAGCCCCCGGGACACCTTCGCGACCACGTCCGGGTCGTCGAAGAAGGTGGTCGCCTTGACGATCGCCTCGGCGCGCTGCGCCGGGTTTCCCGACTTGAAGATGCCTGATCCGACGAAGACGCCCTCGGCGCCCAGCTGCATCATCATCGCGGCGTCGGCAGGGGTGGCGATGCCCCCGGCCGTGAAGAGCACAACGGGCAGCGTTCCGCTCGCCGCGACCTCCGCCACCAGGTCGTACGGCGCCTGCAGGTCCTTCGCGGCGACGTACAGCTCATCGGCCGGCATCGAGCCGAGACGCCGGAGCTCCTGTCGGATGGTGCGCATGTGCGTGACCGCGTTGGAGACGTCACCGGTGCCGGCCTCGCCCTTGGAGCGGATCATCGCCGCTCCCTCGGTGATGCGGCGCAGGGCCTCGCCCAGGTTGGTCGCGCCACACACGAACGGCACGGTGAACGCCCACTTGTCGATGTGGTTGGCGTAGTCGGCGGGCGTGAGCACCTCGGACTCGTCGACGTAGTCGACGCCCAGGCTCTGCAGGACCTGCGCCTCGGCGAAGTGGCCGATGCGGGCCTTCGCCATCACCGGGATGGATACCGCGTCGATGATGCCGTCGATCATGTCGGGGTCGCTCATCCGCGAGACACCGCCCTGGGCACGGATGTCGGCAGGAACGCGCTCGAGCGCCATCACCGCGACCGCGCCGGCGTCCTCGGCGATCTTCGCCTGCTCCGCGGTGACCACGTCCATGATCACGCCGCCCTTGAGCATCTCGGCCATGCCGCGCTTGACCCGAGAGGTGCCGGTCTCGGGGGAGCCCTGCGGGGCCGAGGAAGAGGTGTCTGCCATGCCGAAATCGTACGTCCGGCGCCTGCTCGCGACGCACCCGGGACCGGCTCGCCGGGATCGCCGCGGCTCAGGCTCCGTGTGTCGCCTCGGACGCCTGCCGGCGCACCATCCAGATGCGCTGCAGGACCGTGACCGTGATGGCCACCGCGAGTGCCCAGATCGTGACCTCCATGAGGATCGGCAGGTTCCACCAGTCCCCCACGCCCGTCATCACCAGGATGGCCACGGTGCGGTCCGCGCGCTCGGCGATCCCGCCCTTGGCCTCCATGCCGAGCGACTCCGCCCGCGCCCGCGCATATGACGTGACCGCGCCCATCACCAGGCAGTACAGCGTCAGGCACAGGTAGAGGTAGTTGTCGCCGGGGCCGGCGAAGTAGAGGACAAGGCCACCGAAGATGGCGGCGTCTCCGATCCGGTCCAGCGTGGAGTCGAAGAACGCGCCGAACGTCGACGTGCGGCCGGTCTTGCGGGCCATCGCCCCGTCGATCAGGTCGCTGAAGATGAACGCGGTGATGAACAGGACGCCGGCCAGCAGGTGGCCCTGCGGGAAGAAGATCAGCGCACCGGCGGTGACCCCGGCCGTGCCGACGAGCGTGATGACGTCCGGGCTGATCCCGAGCCTGATGAACAGGTTGACGAAGGGCGCCAGCATGACGCCCTGCCAGAAGTTCTTGAACCGGTCCAACATGTCGCGAGCACGCTATACCGGCACGGGAACGGTATTGACACGACGTCGTCGGCGCAACCATTCTCCTAACTGTGTTAGACACGCCTACTCGTGATCGGGTTGCCGAACGTCGTGAGGCAACGCGGCTCGAGATTCTCGAGGCCGCTTGGGCGATCGCCCGGGAGAGCGGGCTGTCCGCGCTGACGCTGCGAGACGTTGCGGCGCGCGTCGGCATGCGCGCCCCTTCCCTCTACTCGCACTTCGACTCGAAGAACGCGATCTACGACGCGATGTTCGGCCAGGCCTGGACTGACTACGAGGACACGCAGATCGCTGCGTTGGAGGAGATGTCGACTCACCCGCGTACGGCGGTCAAGCAGATGTCGCGACACTTCTACGACTTCGCCACCTCGGACCTGGCCCGCCATCAGCTCATGGACGTGCGCGTCATTCCGGGCTTCGAGCCGAGCCCTGAGTCCTACGCCCCGGCGGTCCGTGTGTTGGAGCGGGGCAGAGCTGCCCTCCGCGAGCTGGGGGTCGACTCCGCGGACGACTTCGACCTGTGGATCGCCCTGATCGGTGGCCTCGTCAACCAGCACCACGCGAACGATCCGGGGGGCACCCGCTACTCCGGGCTCGTCGAGCGCGCCGTCGACATGTGGGCCGATGCTGTCGGCCTTCCCCCCGAACCCAACCGTGCCGCCCGGAAGAAGGCCCGCCGATGACCCGCACCTCCCCTGCACCGGCATCCACGTCACTCCGCCGCTCCCAGGTGCCGCGCGAGCAGGCGATGGAGCTCGCCCGCGCCGAGTACGACCGCGTCGTACTCGCGCTGTCGGCACTCACACCCGAGGACTGGGCCAAGCGGACCGACGACTGTCCGGAGTGGGACGTTCGCGAGCTCGCCTGCCACCTGGCCGGCATGACCGCCATGGCGTCCGATCCGGGCGAGAGCGCGCGCCAGCGCGAGAGCGCAGGTCCGGAGCACTCCCGTCGCGGCGGGCCGATGATCGACTCGATCACGGCGGTCCAGGTCCGCGAACGCGCACATCACTCGCCGGACCAGGTCGTGGCCGAGGTACGCCGCCTGGCCCCGTTGGCGGCCGCTGCCCGGCGCACATGCGCCGGCCGACGTACGCGAACGCATGCTTCCCGAGGTCTACCGGTTCAACGGGGTCGAGGAGCGGTGGACGGTCGGCTACCTCGTGGACGTCATCCTCACCCGCGACTGCTTCATGCATCGCATCGACCTCGCGCGAGCGACCGGGAAGGCGCTCGCCCTCTCCCCCGAGCACGACGGAGTGATCGTCGACGACATCGTCCGCGAGTGGGCCGAGCGGCACGGGAGTCCTTACCGCCTCGAGCTCACGGGTCCGGCCGGAGGCCAATGGTCGTCCGACCTGCCCGGCGAACCGGAGTCCATTCGCATGGACGCCATCGAATTCTGCCGCACTCTCTCGGGCCGGGAGACCGGTGTGGGGCTTCTCGGGACCGCAGTTCCGTTCTGACACCCAACTGGAGGGCCCACCCATGGAGGCACATCGCATCAACCCTGACGTCACCGTTCTCGCCGACAGCGCCGAAGTCCCCGGCATCGGTCACCTGCCCGTGAACGCGTTCGTCCTGCACGCTGATCAGCCGGTCGTCGTCGACACCGGTCTCAGCACACCCGACAAGAACTTCGTCGCCGACCTCGCCGGGGTCATCGATCCGGCCGACGTCCGCTGGATCTGGATCACGCACCCCGACCGCGACCACACCGGAGGACTCTGGGACCTGCTCGACGCAGCCCCGAACGCCAAGGTCGTCACGACCTTCCTCGGTGTCGGCATCATGTCCACCCAGTGGGAGATGCCCATGCACCGGATGTACTTCCTCAACCCGGGCGACTCCCTCGACGTGGGTGACCGCGTCCTCACCGGGACACCGACCCCCGCTCTTCGACAGCCCGGCGACGGTCGGCTTCCTCGACCGGAAGAGCGGTGCCTTCTTCTCCTCCGACTGCTTCGGTGCACCCGCCTCCTCGGCCGACCTCGCCACGGGCGCCGACGTCCGCGCCATCGCGGAGGACGACCTGCGGCACGGGCAGCTCCTGTGGGCGGCTGTCGACAGTCCGTGGGTGCACACCGTGGACCGGTCGCTCTACGAGTCCCAGATCGCGAGCATCAGGGCGCTCGACCCGGCGGGCATCTTCAGCGCCCACCTGCCTTCCGCAGTCGGGATGAACGAGCAGCTCCTGAACGCGCTGTCGGAGGCGCCGGACGGGCCGCCCTTCGTGGGTCCGGACCAGGCGGCGCTGGAGAGCCTGCTCGCGAGCTTCGAGCCCCCCGGCGCGCAGCCGGCCACGGTCGGCGCCTGAGGAGCGCACGCGGACGCGCTGCTGACCTCGATGCAGGCCGGCCCGGTTCGGGCTGCATCGAGGTCAGTCGTGCGATGTGACCCCTGGGATCAGACCAGCTCGGGCAGCCTCAGGTGTGAGATGACCAGGTCGAACTCCACGACCTCGGTGATGTCGACGCCGGCCTCGCGGGCACCGCTCTCACGGATCGTCCACGCCTGGTCGCGAGAGGCATCCAGCGCCGCGCGGGACTCGAATGCCACCGTGCCGCAGGCGCGACCCGTCAGCCGGTCGATGAGCATGCTGGCGCTGCAGAAGCCCTCGAGCTTCTCGATCTGCGGCAGGAGGCCGGTCTTGTAGACACCGATGGCCCGATCGACCTCGCCGTGGTTGAGCCGGAGCCACGTGACCCGGCAGCAGGATCCCTCAGGCGCCATGTGGTCGCGGTGCATCACGGCGACCTCCCACTCCTCGACCTGAGCCTCCCCGCCGAGGACCTCGCCCCCGCGGGTCCGAGCAGCCTTGACGCTCTCGTCGGTGGCCCGCATCTGCTCCTCGGTCTGCCACGAGGTGGTCACGATGCAGTGGCCCGACTCCCGGTCGACGAGCATCGACAAGCCGAGGCAGCCGTCCATGGCGCTGACCATCGGCTGTACCTCGTCCCGCACGAAGGCGATCCCCGAGTCGATCTTCTGCGGGTCTCCCATGATGGTGGTGGAACGTGCGTGCACGCTGCTCTCCTTCGCTCGGGGCGGTGTCCCCTCGACACCGCCGGTGGGACCCACGTTCCTCCCGGCCGGGAGGCCGAGCAAGAGCCCAGACCGGGACAGATGAGGCGAGATTTCGAAGGGGCGTACCGTCGGCAGTACGGAGCCAGTCAGGCTTCCGATCTGGGAGTCCCCATGAGCGACAAGTCACCGCGTCAGAGCATGTCCAAGAAGTCCGGCAAGTCGATCAAGGAGAAGCGCGCCGAGAAGCGCGCCGGGGTCCAGGAGGCACACGACCGGGCCCACGACCCGGCCAGGAAGAAGTGACCCAGGAGACGCTCGGCCTGGGCATCATCGGTTCGTCCTCCAAGGAGAACGAGCACCGGCTGCCGGTGCACCCGGAGCATCTGGCCCGGATCCCCGAAGAACTACGACGCAGGGTCACGCTCGAGCACGGGTACGGCGCGCGCTTCAGGTACGCCGACAGCGAGCTCGCCGGCTCGGTGGCCGGGTTCGCCAGTCGCGAGGAGATCCTGGCCCGGTCGGACGTCGTACTCCTGCCCAAGCCGCAGCATGCCGATGTGGCGCTCATGAGCCCGGGACAGGTCCTGTGGGGATGGCCGCACTGCGTGCAGGACCCGGTGATGACCCAGCTCGCCATCGACCGTCGCCTGACCCTGATCGCCTTCGAGGTGATGAACCACTGGACGGTGGACGGCGCGGTCGGTCTGCACGTCTTCCACAAGAACAACGAGCTTGCGGGTTACTGCTCGGTGCTGCACGCGCTGGCGCTGACCGGATCAACCGGTGACTACGGTCGGCGGCTCAGCGCTGTCGTGATCGGATTCGGTGCCACCGCCCGTGGCGCAGTCACCGCGCTCAACGCGCACGGCGTTCACGACGTCGCCGTTCTCACCAACCGCGGTGTGGCCGCCGTCGGATCGCCGATCCACTCGGTGCGGATCAGGCAGTTCGACCACGATCCCGAGCCGCCTCACCTCAGCCACGTGATCACCGAGCGCGGGCGGGTGCCGCTGGCCGGCTACCTCGCCGAGAACGACATCGTCGTCAACTGCACGCTGCAGGACACGTCGGCACCGCTGATGTTCCTCACCGCCGCCGACCTCGAAGGCTTCCGCAAGGGCAGCCTGATCGTGGATGTCTCCTGCGACGAGGGCATGGGCTTCGAGTGGGCCAGGCCCACGACCTTCGACGATCCGATGTTCACCGTCGGGGACGTGGACTACTACGCGGTGGACCACAGCCCGTCGTACCTCTGGAACTCGGCGACCTGGGAGAACAGCGAGGCGTTGCTGCCGTTCCTGCCCGTCGTGATGGCCGGTCCGGACGCGTGGGACGCGGACGAGACGATCCGCCGGGCGATCGAGATCCGCGACGGCCGCGTGTCGAACCCGGCGATCCTGAGCTTCCAGGGGCGCGCGGCCGAGCACCCGCACCTGGTCAGCTGACCCGGTCCTCCCATGCCTGGGCGAGGAGTGCTCCGCGTCTCCGTGAGGAGCTCGGGCAGCGTCTTGGTCTGTCCGATGATCGGCATGAAGTTCTGGTCGCCCAGCCATCGGGGCACCACGTGCTGGTGCAGGTGGGCCGCGATGCCCGCCCCCGCGACGGCCCCCTGGTTCATCCCGATGTTGAAACCCTGCACCGCCGAGACCCCGCGCAGGGTGTGCATGGCTTCCTTGGTCAGGTGGCCGATCTCCTCGGCCTCCTCCTCGCTGGTCTCGGTGTAGTCGGCGATGTGCCGGTAGGGGCAGATCATCAGGTGGCCCGGTGCGTAGGGATAGAGGTTGAGTACGACGAACGCCGACTCTCCTCGCCGTACGACCAGGCCGTCGGCGTCGTCGAGGGACGGGATCCGGCAGAAGGGGCACTCGCCCTCGGAGTCGTCGGCGGGCTTGCTCTCCCCGCGGATGTAGGCGATCCGGTGCGGGGTCCACAGCCGGTCGAGCGCGTCCGGCTCGCCGACACCGTCCTGGTGGGTCGCATCGCTCACCCGGCCATTCTCCCTGCCTCGTTCAGCGGTGCTCGCCGGGGTCACGCGGTGCTGGCGATCCGGGAGAGCGCCGTCTTGCCACTCGATGACCTCGCCCGGGTCAGCTCCCCCGCCTCCGCCCGCATGGCGTCGAGCCCTGTCGGCTCGAGCAGCTCGTCGAGCGAGGTGAAGGCCGGCCGCTGTGGCGGGCGATCTGCTCGTTCACCGCCGCGGCATTGGGCGCTCGGTCAGCGTGGAGTAGCAGCAGAGCAGCCTCCCGGGTGCGGTCGTGCGCGACCAGGAGGGGCACGGCGTTTCGGGCGGTCGTCCACAGCTGGGGCCCGTGCCCGGTCGCGGCCCAGTACCCGAGGAGGTGCCCGAAGATCTCTGCTGCCGCGGCATGCTCGCCGGTCCTCGTGCGAGCGGACGCGAGCGCCACGCTGGCGACCCCGTCGACGAAGTTCGCCCCGACGCCGCGCGCTCCCTCGATCGCGCTCAGGTACAACGGGATCGCGGCCGCGGGGTCCTCCACGGCCACCAGCTCGCCCTCGACGTAGTCGGTGAAGGCCCGGGGGCTGGCACGCGGGTGCAGGGCATCGGCGTCACGGGCCCGCGCCAGCAGGCTCATGGCCCTCGAGGTGTCACCGCCGTAGCCGGCGGAGAGCGCGGCCGAGGACAGGTAGCCGGCATAGCGCTTGGGATCCTCGGCGGCCCCTGCTCTGCTCCACAGCTCACTGGCCCGGGCGAAGTCACCACGGAAGTGCGCGACCGCAGCCAGCGCGGACCAGCAGCGCGCCGTCAGCCGCGGTGCGTCCTCGGGCGGGAGCTCGATGCGGAGCGCTCGCTCGGCCAGGGCGGTGCACCTGTCGAAGGACCCGATCAGCCGGGCTGACTCGGCAGCCCCCGCAACGACCTCGACTTCGCGGGGATGCCCGACCACGGCGGCCTCGTCAGCCAGTTCCAGGCCCCAGGCCCAGAGCTCGCGCAGGTCGCGCCAGATCGATGCCTCGGTCGTCGCCACCGTGATGTCGATGCAGGCACCGAGGCGGTCGTGCCTCCGGGCGAGGTCGCGCGCCGCACGGAGGTTGTCGAGCTCCGTACGCAGGCGCCGGTCCGCCGCACCCTCGTCCGTCCCGAACAGCGCGTCCCCGAGCTCGGCCGAGGTGTCGCAGGCCCACTCGAGGAAGCGCTCCTCGGCCTCCCGGAGCTCGCCGTGGCGCGCGAGCTCGTCGAGGAGGAACGCCCGCACCGTGAAGAGCAGCCGGTAGCGCGTGAGTGTCGGGTCGACCACGACGAGCGAGGCGTCCACGAGTCGCTGCAGCAGAGGCAGCGGGTCCGTCCCGGGTACGACGTCCGCCGCGAGCGTCTCGATGCCGGACAGGTCGACCCCGCCAGGGAACGGGGCCATCGACCGCAGCACGGCCCGCTCCGCGTCGTCGAGCAGTGCGTAGGACCACTGGATGGTCAGACGTAGCGTGCGTTGTCGCTCGTCCTCCGGCCCGGCCGCGCCCGTGTGCAGGTCCAGGGCCCTGCCCAGGCGGTCCCGGACGGCCGAGATCGGCATCATCGCCGCCTGACCCGCGGCGAGCTCGATGGCGAGCGGCAGTCCGTCGAGGTGCCGGAGGACGTCGATCAGGGGCGGCAGGTCGTCGGGCTCGAGCCGGAACTCGTGGTGCCGTCGCCTGGCGTGCTCGACGAAGGCACGGATGCTGGGCTGCCGCTCCGCGTGGTCGAGGTCGGTGGTCGTCGCCGGGACGGGCAGCGGCTGAATCCGGACGACGTACTCCCCCGGTGCGTGGAGCGTCACCCGGGAGGTTGCGAGCACCCGTACCCCCGGGTTGCGCGCATCGAGCGTCGTGACCAGGTCGCGACAGGCCTGCGCGACGTGCTCGCAGTTGTCCAGGACGAGGAGGAGCCGGTTGTCGCCGAGGGCCTCGGCGATATCGCCCGGTGCCACGTCGCCGGCCGTCCGCAGGCCCAGCGTGGAGGCCACCGACTGGCACACGCGGCTCACGTCCTCGACCGCCGCGAGGTCGACGACGCGGACGGGCGCACCGCCGTCCTCCGACATCTCGGCGGCCACTTCGAGGGCGAGCCGGGTCTTGCCGACGCCACCAGGCCCCGTCACCGTGACCGCCCGGTGGTCGCGCAGCAGTCGGATGATCTCCTCTCGATCCTGCTGGCGGCCGATGAACGGACCCGACGGACGAGCCAGTGGCCGCGGCCCGAAGGCCATGGCCGGGACGGGACCCGTCGCGATCCCGCCCTTCGCGATGTCCTGCTCGAGCGCGGCCAGTGACGGCCCGGGGTCCAGCCCGGTCTCCTCCGTCAGGGCTCGGCGGTAGGCAGCGCCGGCGGCCATCGCCTCGGAGGTACGTCCTTCTCGCGCGAGGGCCCGCATGAGGAGGAGGGCGCTGCGCTCGCGCAGGGGTTGCGCCGTGGCTGCGGCCGCCGCCTCCGCAGCCGCGCCGGTGTCCCCCAGCTGGACGAGGGCCTCGGTGAGGTCGTCCCGCAAGCGCAGTCGCAGCTCGTCGAGGCCTACCGACTCGGCCTGCATGGGGGGCATGTCGCGAAACTCCTGCAGTGCGGGACCACGCCACAGGGCGAGGGCTTCGCGCACCCGCATGCTGGCGTCGTCCGGCGATGAAAGGTCGACCCGACCTGCCAGGCGACGAGCGCGGGCGGCGTCCAGCTCGTCACCGGCGAGGTCGAGCACGTACCCGCCACCGACCCGGCGCAGGCGGCCTGCCGCCGGCCCCAAGTGACGCCGTAGGCGAGAGGCGTGGTTGTACAACGCCTGCACCGCGTCCTCCGGGGGGCTGTCGGACCACAGGGTGTCGACCAGCCGTTCGGCCGACACGACCCTGCCTCGGGCCAGCGCCAGCGTGGCCAGCACGGCACGGCGTCGCTTCCCGGGGACGTCGACGACCGCGCCGTCGACGTACAGCGCGAGCGGACCGAGGACGTCGACGCGCACCGGAACAGCAGGCGTCGGAACGCTCATCCCTCTCTCCTGGTCCGGAGGTGGCTTGGGGCTACTGTGCCGCACCTCCTGACAGGTCGCCATCGACGGCTGGACCAGCGCGGAAGACCGCGGGCGCCACAGATCCGTACGCACCGCACGAGGCTGTCAGCCATTTCTGTCACCTGGCTGTCACGGCGCGGCTCCCGGCGGTGGAGCCGGGCCAGAGCGGTGCCAGCGTCCTGCCGCACGGTGGTGCTCCGGCAACGGCCACGGGGCCGAGGCCACACGAGAGGAAAGACATGACCATCGACACCACCGTCCACGACATCGCGACCCACGAGCCCGTGGAGACCGCCGAGGCCGTCCCTGCCGACATCGACTTCGCGAGGGTCGAGGAGTTTGCCGGCCGGGTCGCGGTCGACCAGGGTGCAGCCAGCAACGCCGTCCTCGCCTACCTCGGCGACCGGCTCGGGATCTGGCGAGCCCTCGCGACCTCGGGCCCGGTCACCAGCGCGGAGCTGGCACAGCGCACCGGGTTGGCGGAGCGCTACCTCCGGGAGTGGCTCGCCGCGCAGACGGCCGCCGGTTACGTGCTGTACGACGCAGCGACCCGCGCCTTCACCTTCCCGCAGGAGCACGCCATCGTCCTGGCCGACGACAACAGCCCCGCGGCGATGGCGGGCAGCTACGAGACCATCGCAGCTGTCTGGGCCTCGGTCGACGCGCTCGCGCACGGGTACGCCACGGGTGAGGGTGTCGCCTGGCACGAGCACGACTCACGTCTGTTCAGCGGGGTCGAGCGGTTCTTCCGCCCGCTGTACCGCAACTCCCTGCTGACCGAGTGGCTGCCGGAGGTCCCGGGTCTGGTCGAGCGGCTGCAGGACGGCATCGACGTGCTCGACGTCGGCTGCGGCCTCGGCACGGCCACCATCCTGATGGCCGAGGCGTTCCCACGCTCGACGTTCGTCGGCGTGGACTACCACGAGGAGTCCGTCCGCCGGGCGACCGAGGCGGCTGCCGAGGCAGGCGTCTCCGACCGCGTGACGTTCGAGGTGCACACCACGACGTCGTACGAGGAGAGCTACGACCTGATCTGCCTCTTCGACACCGTGCACGACCTGGGAGACCCGGTCGGGGCGCTGGCCCACGCACGGTCGAAGGTCGCCGAGGACGGTCTCGTCGTCGCGGTCGAGCCCTACGCACCGGACGAGCACGTGACGGGCGAGGACCCGGTTGCGCTGCGCTGGTACGCCGCCAGCCACTCGATCTGCATGCCGAACGCCCTGGCCCAGGGCGGAGCTGCGCTCGGGGCCCAGGCCGGAGCCAAGCGGACGCTCGAGGTGTTCTCGGACGCGGGCTTCGCACACGTCCGCCACGTCGCCTCGACGGCGTACAACATCGTCATCGAGGCCCGGGGCTGACCCGCGGAAACGGCCGACGGCGCCGGGAGCACACGTGCTCCCGGCGCCGCCTCGCTCGTCAGACCTGCTGGCGTGAAGCGACCGCGTCGACCACGCGGGCGATCGCCTCGTCGACGGGGACGCCGTTGTCCTGGTGGCCGTCGCGGTAGCGGAAGCTCACCGCGCGGGCCTCGACGTCCTGGTCTCCCGCGATGACCATGAACGGCACCTTCTGGAGCTGCGCGTTGCGGATCTTCTTCTGCATCCGGTCGTCGGAGTCGTCGACCTCGACGCGCAGTCCCTCGGCACGCATCCGCTGAGCCACTTCGTCCAGGTAGTCGTTGTGCCGCTCGGCGATCGGGATCCCCTGCACCTGCACTGGCGCGAGCCACGGCGGGAACGCGCCGGCGTAGTGCTCCACCAGCACACCGAAGAACCGTTCGATCGACCCGAACTTCGCCGAGTGGATCATCACGGGCTGCTGGCGCGAGCCGTCGGCCGCCTGGTAGGCCAGCTCGAAGCCCTTCGGCTGGTTGAAGTCGTACTGGATCGTCGACATCTGCCAGGTCCGGCCGATGGCGTCACGAGCCTGCACCGAGATCTTCGGACCGTAGAACGCGGCACCACCCGGGTCCGGGACCAGCTCGAGGCCGGAGTCCTGCCCCACCTGCTCCAGCACCGCGGTCGCCGTCGCCCACTCCTCCTCGGTGCCGACGAACTTGTCCGGCCTGGAGTCGTCGCGGGTCGACAGCTCGAGGTAGTAGTCGTCGAGGCCGAAGTCGCGCAGCAGGCTGAGCACGAAGTTCAACAGGTGCTTGATCTCGTCCGGCGCCTGCTCGGGGGTGACGTAGGAGTGGGAGTCGTCCTGGGTCATGCCGCGCACCCGGGTGAGCCCGTGGACGACGCCGGACTTCTCGTAGCGGTAGACGGACCCGAACTCGAAGAGCCGGAGCGGCAGCTCGCGGTAGGACCGACCGCGCGACCTGAAGATCAGGTTGTGCATCGGGCAGTTCATCGCCTTCAGGTAGTAGTCCGAACCCTCGAACTCCATCGGCGGGAACATCGTGTCGGCGTAGTACGGCAGGTGCCCGGAGGTGTGGAAGAGCCCCTCCTTCGAGATGTGCGGTGTGCCGACGTACGAGAAACCCTCCTCGATGTGACGCTGCCGGACGTAGTCCTCCATCACCCGCTTCACCACGCCGCCCTTGGGGTGGAAGACCACCAGGCCGGAGCCGATCTCGTCGGGGAAGCTGAACAGGTCGAGGTCACGACCGAGCTTGCGGTGGTCGCGACGCTCTGCCTCCTCGAGACGGTGCAGGTGCTCGTCGAGCGCCTCCTTGCTCTCCCACGCGGTGCCGTAGATGCGCTGCAGCTGCTTGTTCTTCTCGTTGCCACGCCAGTACGCCGCGGCCGTGCGCATCAGCTTGAACGCGGGAATCCGCTTCGTGGTGGGCAGGTGCGGACCGCGGCAGAGGTCCTTCCAGGCGACCTCGCCCCTGCGGTTCACGTTGTCGTAGATCGTCAGCTCACCCGCGCCGACCTCCGCGTCGGCTCCTTCGGCGGCGTCGGCCGCCGAGCCCTTCAGCCCGATCAGCTCCAGCTTGTAGGGCTCGTCGGCGAGCTCGGCCCGGGCGTGGTCGTCGGGGACCGGGCGCCGCTGGAACCGCTGGTTCTCCTTGACGATCTTGCGCATGCGGGACTCGATCTTCTCGAGGTCCTCGGGGACGAACGGGTTCTCGACGTCGAAGTCGTAGTAGAAGCCGTTCTCGACGGGCGGCCCGATGCCGAGCTTCGCCTCGGGGAAGAGCGCCTGGACCGCCTGCGCCAGCACGTGGGCGGTGGAGTGCCGCAGGATGTCGCGGCCGTCGGCGCTGTCGATGGTCACGGGCTCGACCTCGTCGCCGTCGGCGAGCTCGTGGGCCAGGTCGCGCAGCGTTCCACCGACGCGGGCCGCGATCACCTCGGGAGTCTCCGAGAAGAGCTCCCACGCCTTGGTGCCCGTGGTCACCGTCTGGTCCTCACGCGCGCCGGGGTGCACGAGGACGACGTTGATCTGGGACACGGGTAGCTCCTGGGGAGTCGTGGGAGTCGAACCCGGCGATCGTATCGACGGCCGTGATGTCCCGGCACACGGATTAAGCCCGCGCGCCAGTGCGGCGGGCCCTACATGAAACCGCGGGCTCGGGTGGCTGGGCGAACTGACCTGGGTCCGAACCGACGTGAGCCGGGTCGGGGTGGGCGATACTGGGTTCGAACCAGTGACCTCTTCGGTGTGAACGAAGCGCGCTACCACTGCGCCAATCGCCCCAGGATGTGCTCGGTTCGTCGGTCCCGGAAGGGGCCGGACGATGCGCGGGAAACCATAGCGCAGGACCCGGTCCGGTCCGAATCCGGAGAGGCGAGCGGCCGGTCCGGATGCCATACCTCGCCCACCGCCGGCAGTCACATTCGACCCTCTACCTGACTAGACCAATGAGGGGTCGTAATAGACCAGTGGCGGGGGAAAGGTAGACCACTCGTGGGATTAAACGGACATTTCGGATGAACATCTGTCGCCCCGGGAAATCCGTGAGCAGAATCGGCTCATCGCGTGGAGGGCGCGAAGGGGATCTGGAGGGAACCCCGGCCAGGGAACAAGGGGAGTAACGATGAAGCAGACGAGGACCGCACAGGTCGTCACCGAGAACGTCGAACTCGAGTTCGTGGACCCTCAGGGTGAGTCCACCTCGATCGATGCGGACCTGGTCTTCGACCCGGCCGACCCGTACGCCGTGACAATGGTGTTCCGCACCGGCGTACAGGAAGTCCTCTGGACGTTCGGCCGGGAGCTGCTCGTCGAAGGTCTCCACGAGCCCACCGGCGACGGTGACGTGCACGTGTGGCCGTGCCTGAGCTCCCAGGGCAGCGCCGTGGTGATCATCGAGCTGTGCTCCCCCGACGGCGAGCTGCTCGTCCAGACGAGCTCGCGCAACGTCACGAGTTTCGTCAACGCCATGCTGCGCTCGGTGCCGGACGGGCACGAGAGCGCCTTCGTCGACTTCGACGACGAGCTCGCCCAGCTCCTCGCGAGCTGAACCTCCCCCTCACGGGTCGACGCCTTCGGCCTCCCTGTCCGCCCAGAGCTCCATCAGCGTCCGCGTGACCGGTCCAGGGGCCTCGAGCTCACGCTGGTTCCAGCGATGCACCGCCTGCACGTCACGCGTTGTGGAGAGCAGGAAGATCTCGTCGGCCGAGTCGAGCACCTCCATCGGCTCGTCGATCTCCGTCACGTCGTACCACTCCAGGAGCAGCGCCCGGGTCACCCCGGCCAGGCATCCCACGTCCAGCGTCGGTGTGCGCACCTCTCCCCCGACGACGTACCCCACGTTGGAGCCGGTGCCCTCACACAGGTGACCAGCCAGGTTGGCGAAGATGGCCTCCGTGGCACCGTGCTTCGCCGCCTCCGCGAGCGCCACCACGTTCTCGGCGTACGACGTGGACTTGACCCCGGCCAGGGCACCGCGCTCGTTGCGCGGCCATGGCACCGTCACCACGGCTGTCGTGCTGGGCGCGGGGTCCATCGGCGCCGCGACCACCACCGTCGTCGGGGTCGCGTCACCCCGGCCGGAGCCGAGTGGCGCAGGACCGCCGGTGTAGGTGATGCGGATGCGCCCCAGTGACAGCGTCTCCTGGGAGAGCACCTCGGCCACGCCCCGGTGTACGTCGTCGAGGTCGGGCGCCGGCAGGCCGAGCGCTGCTGCCGACCGGGCCAGCCTCGCGAGGTGCCTGGTGAGCGCGAACGGTCGGCCGTCGACGACCTTGATCGCCTCGAACACCCCGTCCCCCACGGTGAGCCCGTGGTCGCTGACGACGATGGCCGGCGACTGCGGATCCGTGAGCAGCTGACCGTTGACCCAGGCGTGCATGCGGTCGACATTAACCGGGTTCCCCGGGGTGTCCCGGGTACCCGACGCGCACGCGTTGGCCCGAGTTTGTGGAGGTGGGCACTTCGGCTATGGTTTCCTTCGCACCGCGGGGAGACCGGCGGTCGCAGGCGGACGTAGCTCAGTTGGTAGAGCGCAACCTTGCCAAGGTTGAGGTCGCGAGTTCGAGCCTCGTCGTCCGCTCGGAGAGAGCCGAAGCCTCCGCGGTGGGTTGGCCGAGAGGCGAGGCAACGGACTGCAAATCCGTCAACACGGGTTCGAATCCCGTACCCACCTCGAACTACATACAGCTTCACCCTGGGGCGATTGGCGCAGTGGTAGCGCGCTTCCTTGACACGGAAGAGGTCACTGGTTCAAACCCAGTATCGCCCACCAGCACGAACCAGCCCCTGACCTGCTCTGATGCCAGGTCAGGGGCTTTCGCTTTCCCGTCGCGTGGCCGATACGCGCTGACCTCCGCAGACACCCATTGGAACCGTTGCACGCTCGCGGTCGTCTTGCGGACTCTCTGCGGACTGCAACACCGGAAGCGACCGGTGGATCACGCCCACTGCGGCCATTGACACACGGAACCTGCCACGCAGACTTGAAGATGTCGAAGCCTCCGGGGTGCGCTTTATGGGAGGGCGAAGTGAACTGGAAGCGTTGGACGGCGTGCCTGCTCAGGGGTCACAAATGGAACAAGGTGCCGTATCCAGGGAATGAGGATCAGGGGTTCTTCTTGCGCTGCAGAAGATGTGGTCACGAGAACCACGACGTGACCCCCATGGGGCCACGGGGTCCTGCATCAAGTTGGTGAACGCATGCAATGCAGGCCCCGGGGACCCACGACCAGGACGTGCGCGGCCGATCACTGAGTGCCTCTCGACAGCAAAGCCGGCTGCCATCGGACGAAGGCTTTCTCAGTCGCTCGGGGGTCTCGGTCCCACCGGCAGACCGGGTTCGCCGGCGTTGCGCGGACTGCGATCCTGGGTGGGGACGCCGGTCTCGTCGGTCGTGACCGGTCCGGCCACGGCGATGTTGTCGGCTGGCGAGGAAAGGATGATCACGCGTCTGCCCCCCGAAGGTAGTTGCGGCGTTAACGCGTGTGAGGGGTGGAGGTTACTGGCCCGCTGAACGGGTATAGACCGCCCCCTCCGCGGCCACGAATTCGGGTGCGGTCGTGCCCGTCGCACACGGCACGCCAAAGCTCCACGTTTCCGTGGCATGACCTAGCGTGGCGGGCATGGGTGAGACGGCGCCGTACACCGCCACCGGAGTCCGACGTGGCTGACCACACTGCCGAGACCGCCCAGTTCACCGAGCTCGCCCTGGAGTTGGCGCGTCGACGGCCTGCTCGAGGGACACGGTGCCGCATGAGTGCCCGCACCACGCCGCAACAACCGATGGTCCTCGACGACGCCGGCCGCCGCGCCCTTCAGCGCCGTTGCCTGACCGTGGTCGTCATCAGCCAGGTGCTCGGCGGAGCCGGCCTCGCGGCCGGCGTGACCGTCGGTGCGCTGCTGGCCCAGGACATGCTTGGCGGGGAGGCCGTCGCGGGGTTGCCGGCTGCCCTGTTCACGCTCGGCTCCGCGCTCGCCGCGTACACCGTGGGCCGGCTTTCCCAGAGGGCCGGACGCCGCAACGGTCTGGCTGCCGGGTTCGCCGCCGGCGCCATCGGCGCGCTCGGGGTGGCCATGGCCGCCCTCATCGACAACCCGCTGCTGCTGTTCGTCTCGCTGTTCGTCTACGGGGCCGGTACCGCCACCAACCTCCAGGCCCGCTACGCGGGCACCGACCTCGCGCCCGCGCACCAGCGCGGGACGGCGGTCAGCATCGCCATGGTCGCCACCACGTTCGGCGCCGTCGCGGGCCCCAACTCCATCGAGGCCACGGGACGGGTCGCCGCGGACCTCGGATTCCCTCCGCTGGCCGGTCCGTTCCTCCTCGCCGCACTCGCCTTCGGCCTCGCCGGGGCCGCGCTGTTCGCCTTCCTCCGCCCCGACCCGCTCCAGCTGGCACGCGCCCTGAGCCTGGCTGACCGCAGCCGCACCGACACCAGCCCCGGTGTGGCCGAGGGTCCTGCGACCGTCGCGCGCGCCACGCCTCACCTGCTCACGGCCGGTGGCGCAGCGATGGTGCTCCCTCAGATGGCGATGGTCGCGATCATGACCATGACCCCGGTGCACATGCGCCACCACGGCCACACGCTGGGTGAGGTCGGCTTCGTCATCGGGCTGCACATCGCCGCCATGTTCCTGCCCTCACCGGTCACCGGCCTGCTCGTGGACCGGGTGGGACGCATGCCGATGGTGGCCGCCTCGGGGGTCACCCTGCTCGCCGCGGGACTCGTCGCCGCCACCGCGCCTGGGGACTCGATGGCGCTGCTGACCCTGGCACTCGTGCTGCTCGGTCTCGGCTGGAACTTCGGCATCATCAGCGGCACGGCACTGGTCGTGGACGCCACACCGCTCGAGTCACGGGCCCGCACGCAGGGCGCCATGGACGTGCTGGTCGCCCTCTCCGGTGCCGGCGGCGGTGCCCTCTCGGGCTGGGTCGTCGCCGGCACCGGTTTCGCCACGCTGGCGCTCGGCGGCGGGCTGCTGGCCCTGCTGCTGGTGCCACTCGTCGCCTGGTCGACCACAGCCTCGCGACGCGCCACGTAGGCATCGCACCCGAGCCGAGCCCGGTTCCGCACCAACGCGCCCTAGACCAGCGCATCGCTGTGTTCGCGCGATTCGTCCGCTTCGAGCATGATTTGTTGTGCTCCTGCAGGTGCCCGAGACACCTTTGGGGAGCGGGAGCCGCCCATTGACTGTGCCCAGGTCAGTGGGCGGCTTTCCCATGCTCCGGGCGACGGGCTCATCGGGGGAATGCGACCCTGATCGCCGTCCCCCCGGACGGCGATCAGGGTTCAATGCACAACGAGTCGAGCCCTTTCGACGACACGCCCCGTCTCAGCCATGACCGCGAAACTGTCTCACTCGCGGAGACGCCGCGGCCACCCGGTGGCGCGGGTCTCGGCCCCGAGCCGACGGTGGTCCGGGCATGACCTGCACATCCTGTTTGCCCGAATTGATGGATTCCCGGGACACGCGGATGCGGCCGTGATGAGGTGTGCCCCGAACCCGGATCGCACGAGGCCGTCCGGTGTCTTGGGATGGAGAAACCGTGCGTCGAACAATCATCGCTGCCCTGGTGGCAGGACTCATCGTGCTGATGGCCCCCGGGGCCCACGCGGCGACCCGTGACCTCGTCGACCCGTCGGGTGACGTGATGACCGCAACCATGGGTTACGACGAGGAGGACATCACCTACAACCGCCAGGGTGGCGCCGAGGGCGACATCGTCTTCGCCCGGATCCAGCACACGGCGACACACGTCGTGATGTACATGCGCTATCGCCAGCTCTCCGTGCCCCGGCAGTACGCCGCGTTCCAGTACGTCCTCGAGGGCAACAACGACGAGTTCGCCGTCGTCGACATCCAGACCCGTCGTGGAGATCCGCAGGGCGAAGCGCTCGCCCTCGGCACCCGACGAGAGTGCGCCATGGCCTACCGCATCAACTACGCCGGCGACTCGGTCTCGGTGCGCATCCGCCGCGGTTGCATGGACCGGCCCAAGTACGTCCGGCTCAACCACCTGAGCCTGCAGCTGCGCGTCAACGAGTCCACCATGAAGGTGCTCTACGACAACCCCGCACGCAACGGCGGCACCATCAACCAGGTCATCAACGCGGTCACACCGTGGGTGGTCACCGGCTGACTCGAGGCGCCATCCTCGGCGAAGCCCCGGTCACCCGTCGGTGACCGGGGCTTCGTGCTGCCCGTCGGCTCTTGTCCCACCTGTCGGAGCCGGATATGACCGAATGCTGGTCCCCATAACGGGATGAAACCGGACGAAGGACGTAAGTCACATCAATGGTCCGTGACATCGCTGTTCAGACGTCGTTTGGTGGATGTCGACAACATTTCGTGGGGGAATGATGCGAGACATGGCAGAGCAGCCCGCCGGCTGGTACCGGGACCTGGCGCGGCCCAACCTGCACCGCTACTGGTCAGGCGAACGCTGGAGCGACTGGCTCGGTGAGGAACGCTGGTCGGGCAACGGTGCCGTCGACATCCGCACCGACACGCGCGCCGACGACCGCAGCGACGGACAACGCCGCGCAGCCGGGTGAGCGGCGGTTCCTAGGTCGCTTCCGACGGGGTCGGCTGCCGCGGCAAGGCCCACTGCCGTTCGCCGTACGCCGCGTGGCGACCACCGGCTTCCGCTCCGGCCTCGAGACCGCGACGGGCGATGTACTCGTGCTCGGTCATCACCGTGCAGGCGATCGACTCGGCTCCGGTGGCTGCCCGGGCGACAGCGGCAGCCTTCGTGCAGGCGTGCGCCAGCCCCGTCGCCATGAAGCTCATCTGGACCTCGGCCCAGCCTCGCGGCGACGTGCCGATCACCGGGCGGTAGTCGGCCAGCAGCTTCATGGCCTCCTCGAGATCCACCTGATGCCTGGTCGCGACCTCGACAACCGCGACGTACATCGTTCGCATCCGGAGCTCCCCTCTCCTAGTCCCCGTTCAACAGTCAACAAGAACCATCGTGGGTCACGGGAACAGTCCGGGCAAAGTATCGGCGTCTACGCACCGCGGGTGAACTAGACCAAGACGGCACCGGGCGTAACCCGCCGATCGGCATCCCGTTGGTCCGCTCTTCGGGACCTGGGCTCTCAAGCGCGCTCGGGAGACGCTCCGACGCGGCCCCGGCTGACCAAGGTCGGTCAGGGCTGCCGCCGGGAGGCGGTGCGCTGCTCGCGGCCGCGCAGGCCCAGGCCGATCAGACCGTGGATGGCGCCGAGCAGGAGGACGAGCAGACCCGGGGCGGGGGCGGCCAGCGTCACCACGAGGCCGATGACGACGAGCGCTGCCCCGACCGCGTAGAAGGCCATGTAGGGGTGGAGGGTCATCGGCCGCGCCGCAGGGTGGCGGCTGGGGCCTCAGTCGACGGCCGCGGACTCGGCATGTTGGTCTTCCTTGATCTCGCGGAAGTGCAGGTAGCTGTAGACGATCATCGCGCCGGCCAGGATGCCCGAAGCGATCAGCGTCACGCCGGTCGGCCAGCCGCCCACCAGCCACCACCCGTCGTCGACGGGCCACCAGTCGGGCGCCGGGGGCTGCACGAGCCAGAGAACCCCGGACCCGATCAGCCACGCGACCCCGGCCGTCGACATGATGATGCGCGGCCAGGTCTTCACGCTGTCGGCGGCGCCGCGCAGGGCAGCCTTCTTGACCGGCTCGAGACGGTGCTCGGCCCACTCGTACTGCGTGGCCAGCAGCGCAACGCCGGCGAACAGCGCGAGCAGACCCGGCCCGGGGAGCACGAGCGCTGCGATGCCGACCAGGACCAGGATCCAGCCGAGGGCTTCGACGACGACCCGCTTGGCAGCGCTCTTCACGACGTCAGCCTACGAGGCGCCGTGAAGCGGGTCACGTCGTTTGCTCAGGAGTCGTCGTCGCTCAGGTCCTCGTCATGGGTTCCCGGCCTGGGTGCCCACGGCAGCTCCTTGGCCGGTCGTACGACGATCAGCTCGTCGCCTCGGGCGAGCAGCGTGACCGTCGGGTCGAAGTAGCGGTAGACCTTCTCGTCGCGGATCACGGCGATCACCTGGTCGGGCAACGACTGGGGTGCCTTGCCCACCTCGCTGACCAGCAGGTCGCGCTGGGCGACCTCGAGCCCCTCCCCGTAGGTGAGGAGGTCCTCCATCACCGCGCCGAGGTTCGGGGAGAACGACGCCAGCCCGAGCAGGCGACCGACCGCGTCGGAGGAGGTGATGACCGAGTCGGCGCCGCTCTGTCGGACCAGCTGGACGTTGTCCTGCTCACGGACCGCCGCCACGATGTAGGCATCGGGGTTCAGCTGGCGCACCGTCAACGTCGAGAGCACGGTGGTGTCGTCACGGGCGGTGGTGATGATCACCTGCTGCGCGCGGTCGACACCGGCACGGCGCAAGACCTCACGCCGGGTCGCATCGCCGGTGACGACGGCCAGTCCGTCGGCGTGGGCCTCCTCCTGCGCGACCGATCCCGGGTCGACCACGACCACCGCGTCGCGCGAGGTGCCGTTGTTCACGAGCGTCTCGACGGCGCTGCGGCCCTTGGTCCCGTAGCCGATGATGACGACGTGCTTGTCCATGTTCTTCCTCCACCGGGCGACCCGGAACATCTCCCGCCCCTGCGAGGCGAGCACTTCGAGCGTCGTACCGATCAGCACCACCAGGAACGCGATGCGGAGCGGGGTGATGATGAACGCGTTGATCAGCCGGGCGCCGGAGCTGAGCGGGGCGATGTCGCCGTACCCGGTGGTGCTCAGCGTGACCGTCGTGTAGTAGATCGAGTCGACGAGGTCGACCTGCCCGGTGGGATCGGTCTGGTCGATGTAGTTGCTCACGGTCCACGTAGACCAGCAGCACGGTGAACACCAGGATCCCGATCGCAAGGAACAGCCGGCGCAACAGCTCGCGCCACGGCGACCGGTCCCGGGCAGGCAGCTTCAGCAGGCCGACATAGCCCCGCGGTAGTCAGTTCGTCGTCGGCCACCGCGGTCCCTAGTTGAGCACGTCGCCGTAGATGACGACCTGTTGCTCGGTCTTGCCGTCGACCTCGTCGGAGGTCCGCAAGGAGACGAAGCGGAAGTCGTCACCCTTGGCGGGGACCTGGGAGTTGGGGGTGCGGCGGAGGGTGCCACACAGATGGCCTGCCGCGTTGACGCCCTCCTGGTCCCTGATCGCCTCACCCTCGAGGCAGAGCTCCGCCTCGTCCGGGTCGAAGCTCACGACGGTGGCGGTGGTGCGTTCCGGAGTGTCCGGACCGAGGACGGAGCCGACGAGGTAGCCAGCGACCAGGCACAAGGCGCCGCCGGCGAGGAAGACGGGGGTCGGCAGGGTCACGTTTCCCACGGATGAAGCATGGCACGCGCGCCGTGTGAGCTAGGGCACCGACCCACGGGTGCGACGGAGCAGAGGTACGACGGGCGCGAGCGTCTCCGACGGCGGCCGGGAGAGGATGCGCTCGACGGTCACCGGCCCGTCGTCCCAGCGGCGCAGGACCACCCACTCCCCCGGTTCCGGGACCCGGGAACGGTCCCGTGCCAGCAGGCCGAGCACGTGGGCGCCGTACGACGCACGAACGCGCCCGTCGTCGGTCAGGACGACGAGGATCCCGATCTCGCGGGTGAGCACACAGCCGACCTCCTCGTCGAGACGAGGAGCGCGCAGTGCGGTCAACGAACGGCCTCCATGTCCGCAATCTACGTCCGGCCACAGGGCATCGCACCGGAATATCGCCGCCGGCAACTCTCGGGGCTCGACACCGGACGACCTCAGGCGCCGGGCTTGCCCTTGGCCGGATCGGGCGACGGTGCCGGCATCGCCTCGTCGTCGTGGTCCTCCTTGGCCGGGTCGTTGGCCTCCGCCGACCGGTCCTCCTCGGAGGACGCGCGTTCGAGCGAGGACCGCCACGGGAGCACGTTCTCGAGCTTGAGCCGTCGCAGCCGTTCGAGGCGCGCGGTGGTCAGCTCCTTCTGCGGCCAGATCTGGTCGAAGGACGCGTTCAGGGCCGCGCCGATGAGGACGGCGATGGAGAGCAGGTAGAGCCAGAGCAGCACCGCGATCGGAGCAGCGAGTGGTCCGTAGATGGAGGTCGAGCCCTTCGCCGTGCCGACCAGGATCGTGCGCAGCAGTGCGGACCCGAAGACCCAGCAGAACATCGTGAAGGCCGCGCCCGGCAGGTTGTAGCGCCACGCGGTCCGCACGGGCACCGACACGTGGTAGAGCGTGGCCAGGAACAGGATGCCGAGCACCAGCACGGTCGGCCAGTAGAGCTGGTTGAGCAGGTCGAACCGCTCGGGCAGCCACTTGGCGATCAGCGTCGGCCCGGCGAGGATCAACGGGATCGTGACGACTCCGGTGATCATCCCGAGCACGTAGAGCAGGAAGGACAGCACGCGCGTCCGCACGATTCCGCGCTGACCGCCGAGGCCGTACATGATCGTGATGGTGTCGACGAAGACGTTCAGTGCCCGCGAGCCCGACCAGAGCGCCAGCACGAACCCGATCGAGATGACGTCGTAGCGACCACCACCGCTCAGCACCTGGTTGAGCGTGGGCCTGATGATGCTTTCGACCGTCTCCGGGGTGAGTGCCTGTCCGGCGAGGTCCAGCACGGTGTTGCGCACCTCGGCGATCTGGCTGTCGCTGAACTGGGCGAAGATGTAGCCGATCGAGCCCGCGAGGGCGAAGATCAGCGGCGGCAGCGACAGCACCGCGAAGAAGGCCGCCTCGGCCGCGAGGCCGGTCACCCGGTTGCGCATGCAGGTGCCGACCGTGGACACGAGGAGCCGCCACGAAGCGCTCCGGACGGTCTCCCAGGAAAGCGTCCGCGGCCGTGGCCGCGAACTGCTTTCGGCTGCCATGGCCACTACGGTAAGGCCATGACGATCGACAACCGGGTAGCCCGCAATCAGGCTCCCCCGCTGGTGGGACACAACACCGTCACCTCCGACGCCGCGCTGGTCGAGGCGATCGAGCGCCACGCGTCGGCCGACACAGTCGCCTCCCTCGTCGACCTCGGCACCGAAGCGGGATCGGCCGAGGCCCGCGAGCACGGGATGCTCGCCAACGAGTTCCACCCCGAGCTGAGGCCGTTCGACCGCTACGGCAACCGCATCGACGAGGTGCGCTTCCACCCCTCCTGGCACTGGCTGATGGAGCGCGCGGTCGGTCACGGGTTGCAGGCGGCACCGTGGGAGTCCGACGACCCCCATGCGCACGTACGCCGGGCAGCCGGCTTCTTCGCCTGGCAGACCGACCCCGGTCACGGCTGCCCGATCTCGATGACGTACGCCGCCGTCCCCGCCCTGCGGGTCGACGACGCGATCGCGAAGGAGTGGACGCCCAAGCTGGCCGCCCGCTCCTACGACCCCGGCCTCCGCCCGATCGCCGAGAAGTCCGGTGCGCTCGCCGGGATGGGGATGACCGAGAAGCAGGGCGGCTCCGACGTGCGCGCCAACGAGACCGAGGCGCGGCCGACGTCGGTCGACGGCGAGTACACCCTGCACGGCCACAAGTGGTTCACCTCGGCGCCGATGAACGACGTCTTCCTGGTGCTGGCCCAGGCGCCGGGCGGGATGAGCTGCTTCCTCGTGCCGCGGGTGCTCCCCTCCGGCGCGCGCAACCGGCTCGACGTCGTACGGCTCAAGGACAAGCTGGGCAACCGCTCGAACGCCTCCTCCGAGCTGGAGTTCCACGGCACCTGGGCGCAGCGGCTCGGCGACGAGGGGCGCGGCGTACGCACGATCATCGAGATGGTCGCGGCCACCCGGCTCGACTGCGTGCTCGGCTCGTCGTCGTTGATGCGCGACGCCCTCGCCGAGGCCTCGTGGCACGTCGCGCACCGCTCGGCCTTCGGTGGCCTGCTCGCGGACAAGCCCCTGATGCAGAACGTGATCGCCGACCTGGCGGTCGAGTCCGAGGCGGCCACGACGCTGGCCATCCGGCTCGCCGCGGCCGTCGACAACAGGACCGACCCGCACGAGGCCGCGCTGCGCCGGATCGCGCTGCCGCTCGCGAAGTTCTGGGTGTGCAAGCGCACGCCCATGATGGTCGCCGAGGCGCTGGAGTGCCTGGGTGGCAACGGCTACGTCGAGGAGTCGGGGATGCCGCTGCTCTTCCGCGAGTCCCCGCTGAACTCCATCTGGGAGGGCTCCGGCAACGTGAACGCGCTCGACGTCCTGCGCGCCCTGGGTCGCGAGCCCGAGGTGCTCGAAGCGTGGCTCACCGAGGTCGGCCTCGCCCAGGGTGAGGACCCCCGGCTCGACCGGGCCATCGAGGGCGTCCTGGCGATGCTGGCGGACAGCACCACGCTCGAGGTGTCCGCGCGTCGCCTGGCCGGCCAGATGGCCGCCTGCCTCCAGGCCTCGCTGCTCGTGCGCTTCGCTCCCCCGGCCATCGCCGACGCGTTCTGCGCGACCCGGCTCGGGGGCGACTACAACGGGACGTTGGGGACCCTCCCCGTCGGGACGGACCTGCGCTCCATCGTCGAGCGGACGACGCCGGTCGTCGCCTGAGCTTCGACGACGAGGCGCGCCGAACCAGGCGCTGGTTGAGCTGTCGAAACCTCCGCAGCCAGTGGTTTCGACGAGCGCCCGCGGTGACCGCGTCGCTCCTCAACCACCGAGGGCGGTCGAGACGACCTCCCGGGCCTCCTCCTGCACCAGGTGCAGGTGGTCGACGCCCTTGAAGGACTCGGCGTAGATCTTGTAGACGTCCTCCGTCCCGGAGGGCCGGGCGGCGAACCAGGCCGACTCGGTGGTCACCTTGAGGCCGCCGATGGCCGCGCCGTTGCCGGGCGCCTTGGTCAGCTTGGCCGTGATCGGCTCGCCGGCGAGCTCGGTCGCCGACACGTCGTCGGGTGACAGCGCGGCGAGCTTCGCCTTCTGCGACCGGTCGGCGGCGGCATCGATGCGGGCGTACGCCGGTGCGCCGTGCCGCTCGACCAGCTCGGCGTAGTGCTCGCTCGGGGTGCGATCGGTCGCGGCCAGGATCTCCGAGGCGAGCAGCGCCAGGATGATGCCGTCCTTGTCGGTGGTCCACGTGCCACCGTCCCGGCGCAGGAAGGACGCCCCGGCCGACTCCTCGCCGCCGAAGCCGAACGACCCGTCGATCAGCCCGGGCACGAACCACTTGAAGCCGACCGGCACCTCCACCATCGGCTTGTCCAGCGACTCGGCGACCCGGTCGATCATCGACGAGGACACCAGCGTCTTGCCGATCTGCGCCGACTCCGGCCAGTCGGGACGGGCACCACCGAACAGGTAGCCGATGGCGACGGCGAGGAAGTGGTTGGGGTTCATCAGCCCGGCGTCGGGAGTCACGATGCCGTGCCGGTCGGCGTCGGCGTCGTTGCCGGTCGCGATGGCGTAGTCGTCCTTGCGGCCGATCAGCGACGCCATGGCCGAGGGCGAGGAGCAGTCCATCCGGATCTTGCCGTCCCAGTCGAGCGTCATGAACCGCCAGGTGGGGTCGACGAGCGGGTTCACCACCGTGAGGTCGAGGTCCAGCCGGTCGGCGATCTCGCCCCAGTAGGCGACGCTCGCGCCGCCGAGCGGGTCGGCACCGATGCGCAGACCGGCCTCGCGGATCCGGTCGATGTCGAGCACGGACGGCAGGTCGTCGACGTAGGTCCCGATGAAGTCGTACGACGACGCAGCGGCGCGCGCTCTCTCGAACGGAATCCGCTTCACCTCCGAGAGCCCGCCCGTGATCAGCTCGTTGGCGCGCTTCGCGATCACGCTCGTCGCGTCGGAGTCGGCTGGGCCTCCGTGGGGCGGGTTGTACTTGAACCCTCCGTCCGTGGGCGGGTTGTGCGAGGGCGTCACGACGATCCCGTCGGCGAGGCCGGAACCCGACTGCGGGTCCTTGCCACGGTTGGCGCGCAGGATCGCGTGCGAGACCGCCGGTGTGGGCGTGTAGCCGTCGCGGTCGTCGACGAGCACGGTCACGTCGTTGGCGGCGAGCACCTCCAGCGCCGAGGACCACGCCGGCTCGGAGAGCCCGTGGGTGTCACGACCCATGAACAGCGGCCCGTCGTACCCCTGCTCGCGGCGGTAGTCGCAGATGGCCTGGGTCGTCGCGAGGATGTGGGTCTCGTTGAAGGACGTCTTCAGCGAGGTGCCCCGGTGACCGCTGGTGCCGAACGCGACCTGCTGGTCCACGTCGTCGGGGTCAGGAACGCCGGTGTAGTAGGCCGTCACCAGGTGGGGCACGTCGACGAGGTCAGCGGGCTCCGCCGGCTGCCCGGCCCGAGAGTCGTTCACGGTTTGGGGACCTCCTGTCCCTTGGCGAGCACGGTGAGTCCCTCGTCGACCACGAAGCCGCGCTCGAGGTCGTCCTTCTCCGACACCCCGATCTGGGCTCCCGGTGGGACCACCACGTTCTTGTCGATGATCGCGTTGCGCACCACCGCACCCGCGCCGACGGTGACCCCCGGCAGCAGCACCGAGTCGGACACCTCGGAGCCCTCGTCGACGTAGCACGCCGGGGACAGCACCGACTGGTTCACCGTCCCGCCGGTGACGACGACGCCCGGCGACAGGATCGAGTTGTACGTCGTGATCGGCTCGCCGGCGTGGCCCTCCACGAGCTTGGCGGGCGGGTGGGGGCCGTAGCTCGTGTAGATCGGCCACTGGGCGTTGTAGAGGTTGAAGACGGGGAGCGGCGCCACGAGGTCCATGTGCGCGGCGTAGTACGAGCGCATCGTCCCGACGTCGCGCCAGTAGCCCCGGTCGCGCTCGTTGGACCCCGGCACCTCGTTGTCCTTGTAGTCGTAGACGGCCGACTCCGTGCGGTCCACGAACCACGGCACGATGTCACCGCCCATGTCGTGCTGCGACCGCTCGCGCTCCGCGTCGCGCGTGACGGCCTCGGTCAGCGCGTCCGCGTCGAAGACGTAGTTGCCCATCGAGGCCAGCACCTCGTCGGGCGCATCCGGCAGACCCTCGGGGTTCTTCGGCTTCTCCAGGAAGGCCCGGATCCGTTGCGGCGACGTCGGGTCCACGTCGATCACGCCGAACTGGTCGGCGAGGCCGATCGGCTGACGGATCGCTGCGACCGTGCACCCGGCGCCGGACTCGACGTGCTGGTCGACCATGTGCGCGAAGTCCATCCGGTAGACGTGGTCGGCCCCGACGACGACCACGATGTCGGGCCGCTCGTCGGTGAGCAGGTTGAGCGACTGGAAGATCGCGTCCGCGCTGCCGAGGTACCAGCGCTTGCCCACCCGCTGCTGCGCCGGCACCGGGGTCACGTAGTTGCCGAGCAGCGTCGACATCCGCCAGGTGGTGGTGACGTGACGGTCGAGGCTGTGCGACTTGTACTGCGTCAGCACGACGACCTTGAGGAAGCCGGAGTTCACCACGTTGGACAGGGCGAAGTCGATCAGCCGGTAGATGCCGCCGAACGGGACGGCCGGCTTGGCGCGGTCGGCGGTCAGCGGCATCAGCCGCTTGCCCTCCCCGCCCGCGAGCACGATCGCCAGCACGTTCTTCCTGCTCGGTAGGACGCTCATGCCCCGAACGTAGTGGCGACGGGCGCCACAAGCGAGGGTCGGCGTCGCGACGCACGGGTCGCGGATCTGCGGGTGGTGGGCGCCCGACACGGAGTCATCTAGGTTGAGGCTCATGCGGATCGACGTGCTGTCGAAGGAGTACCCACCCGAGATCTACGGTGGCGCCGGCGTACACGTGGCCGAGCTCGTCCGGGCCCTGCGCGCCGTGGACGGCGTCGACACGCGGGTGCACTGTTTCGGCCGCGAGCGCGAGGAAGCCGGGACCAGCGGGTACGCCGACCCGGCCGGCCTGGCGAAGGCCAACGCGGCGATCCGGACCCTGGGCGTCGACCTCGAGATGGTCGGTGGCTGCGAGGGAAGTGATCTCGTGCACTCGCACACCTGGTACGCCAACATGGCCGGCCACCTGGCCGGGATGCTCCACGGAGTGCCGCACGTCGTGACCGCGCACAGCCTCGAGCCGATGCGCCCGTGGAAGGCCGAGCAGCTCGGTGGCGGGTACGCCGTCTCGAGCTGGGTCGAGCGGACGGCGTACGAAGGAGCGGATGCAGTGATCGCGGTCAGCGCGGCGATGCGCGACGACGTGCTGCGCAGCTATCCCGACGTCGAGCCGGCCAAGGTGCACGTGGTGCACAACGGCATCGACACCGAGGACTGGCAGCCGGTCGAGAACCCCGACCGGGTCCGCGAGCTGGGTGTCGACCCCGATCGCCCCAGCGTCATCTTCGTCGGGCGGATCACCCGCCAGAAGGGGCTCCCACTCTTCCTGCGTGCGGCGGCGGAGCTCCCGCCCGACGTACAGCTCGTCCTCTGCGCCGGCGCGCCGGACACCAAGGAGATCGAGGCGGAGGTCCGCGGCCTCGTGGACGGGCTGGCCGCCGAGCGCGACGGCGTCGTGTGGATCGCGGAGATGCTTCCACGGGAGGACGTGGTCGCGCTGCTCACGGCTGCGACGGTGTTCGCCTGCCCGTCGATCTACGAACCGCTCGGCATCGTGAACCTCGAGGCGATGGCCTGTGGGACCGCCGTCGTCGCCACGGCGACGGGGGGCATCCCGGAGGTGGTGGTCGATCCTTCGACAGGCTCAGGACGAACGGCGACCGGCTGGCTGGTGCCCATCGACCAGGCCACCGACGGCACCGGCACTCCCCTGGACCCGGAACGCTACGTCGCCGACCTCGCGGCCGCGCTGGTCGACGCGGTCAGCGACCCCGCCCGGGCACGGGAGCGGGGTCTCGCCGGACGTCGGCGGGCGCAGGAGTCCTTCAGCTGGCCGGCGATCGCCGAGCAGACGCTCGACGTCTACCGCCCACTGGTCGCGCGGTAGCCGGCTCTCGGGATGCACGACCGCAGCGCCCTCGGGCCCGCCGACGTGACGGACGGCCAGCTCGCCGTGATGGTGGCCGACCTCTGGGGCACCGGCCCCGACGAGACCGAGCTGCTGGAGTCCGGCGTGGCAGAGGTCGACTACGACCTGCCCGCGATCACGACCGCCGGTCGCTACTGGGTCCACGGCCGGGCCCGTGCTGCCGGACGGGAGGGGGCGTTCCGCCTGTTCGTCAAGCACGTCCAGTCGTGGTCGCGGCACCCGTTCTTCCAGGAGGTCCCGCCGGAGCACCGTGCCGCGGCCGCGGCCGGCGTCCCGTGGCGGACCGAGGCGCTCGCCTACCGCTCCGACCTCCGCGAGCGGCTTCCGGAGGGGCTGAGCATGCCGAGGGCCGTGGGCGTGTTCGACATCGACGAGGAGTCCAATGCCGTCTGGCTCGAGGAGGTCCCGGTCGTGCCCGCGGAGTGGGACCTCGCGAGGTATGCCCGCGCCGGACGCCTCCTCGGGCGCCTGGCGGTCAGCCCCCGCGTCGCAGAGCTCCGGGACGTCGGTGAGCGCGAGTGGGAGCTGCGCACCTACTTCGAGGGCCGGCTCGAGCTGCAGGTGCTGCCGATGCTGCGCGACGAGAACCTCTGGCACCACCCGCTGATTGCTGGAGCCTTCGACGACGACCTCCGCGCCCGTCTGGTCGGCGCGGCCGACCGGGCGGCGGCCTGCCTGGACGAGCTGGCCGCGATGCCCGTGGCCACGGCCCACGGGGATGCGTGCCCGAACAACCTGCTGGCGCGAGCGGACTCCGACGCGTTCGTGCTGATCGACTACGGGTTCTGGGGATCCAACCCGATCGGCTTCGATATCGCGCAGCTGCTGGTGGGCGACGCGCAGATCGGCAAGCGATCGGCCGACGACCTGGCCGACATCGAGCACGTCATCGTCGACGCGTACGTCGAGGGGATGCGAGCCGAGGGGTGTGACGTGCCCGCCGACGTCGTACGACGCGCGCACGCCCTGCAGCTCCTCCTGTTCACCGGCCTCTCCACGCTGCCGTTCGAGCTCCTGGACAGCGCACCGACTCCGGAGCTGCACCAGATGGCGGCCGAGCGAGCCCGGATCGCCCGGTTCAGCCTCGACCTCCTCGAGGCGACGGCGTAGCGGGTCGCAGGCCCGTCGCCCCGCCTCTAGTCGACGGGCACGTCCAGGGCGTTCGGACGTCCGGCGCCGTAGAGCACGGCGTCGCTCCGCTTGACCGCCTCGAGCACCGGCGACCGGTAGAGGGTGAAGGTCTCTGCCGGCTCGGCCCTCGACCCGGAGGCCTCCAGCAGGGCGTTCACCGCCGTGCGCGCCGACTCGTTCGCTCCCTCCATCGTGGCAAGGTCGATGTTCGTCTGCACGTAGTCGCCCGCCAGGAACAGGTTCGGGATCGCCGTGCGCGAGGTCGGACGCTTGTCCCAGGTGCCCACGGTGTTCACGAGCAATGGCGTCTGGTTCGTGTTGCGCCCGGCGGCAGCGTCCCATTGCACGCCTGGGTCGAGGAACCACGAGTGCACGACGTCGTCGGGCAGCTCGGCGGCCGCCGTCGGGTGCAACCGGATCTGCGCGAGCACCTCCTGCGCGATCTCGGGCGGGGTGCACTGCTTGGCGGGCTTCCCGAACAGAACCCCCGGCGCGTCCCAGTTGGAGACGTCGACGGAGAGGGAGTCGACAACCTCGCCGTTGCCGTAGTCGCGCTGGTACTGCCGATCGCTCCAGAACTGGCCCTGGGTCAGAGCCGTGAGAGCCCACGGGGAATCGCAGAAGGTGATGTGGCCCTTGGTGATCTCGACCGGCTTGCGCAGGTAGAACTGGATGCCGACCATCCAGTCGGTGAACAGGTCGTCCATGTCGGCCAGGTGCGGGTCGAGCGCACGGACGTCTGGACTCCAGAACTGGCGGGCCCGCTCAGCCGGCATCGCGCTGACGAACCAGTCCGCCGTGACGCGCGTGCGACGTCCCGCTCCGTCGACCAGCTGCACGGCGCGGACCCGGCCGCCGCCCGTCTCATAGGCGGAGAGACCCTGGCCGCTGACGAAACGCACGCCCCGGCCGCGCAAGTGTTCGACCCAGGGGTCGATCCAGGCCTCGTTGGTGGGCAGGTCGAGGACGCGGTCGATCTGGCCGTCATTGCCCTGCTGGGCCATGTTGAAGACGAACGCCTCCCCCATGTTGCCGATCGTCCGCGTGCTCGCCACCGTCTCCTTGGCGGCCACCAGGTTGCGGGTGAGTCCGGCCGCGAGGATCTTCTGGTACTCCTCCGACCGGCTCGCCGCGCCGACGAAGTCCCACCAGCTGCGGTGCTCCCACTCTCCGAACCGGCGCTCGTCGCAGCTGGTGAGGAACACCAGCAGCCGCTCGACGAAGTAGGCCAGCTCGTGCGGTGGCACGCCCCGGCCGGACAGCTCCTGGTTCAGGTAGCGGCGCATGCCCTCGACGGTGAGCAGCGCCTGCGGGTCCGGACCGATGCCGAAGATGAAGGCGTCGGCGTGGTCACCGTCGCGGACGAACTTTCCCTCAGTCGCATCGACGAGGTTGTCCCACACGCCATTCGTGTTCCCGGCGAAGGGCGTACGCCGCATCGAGTCGGGCACGTGGTGGTAGAAGCCGGGGAAGAACCGGAAGCCGTGCTCGCCGGGCAGGTCCTGCCGTCCGCCTGCTCCGGTGCCTGCGACCGGGATGCTCCGGGCCTTGCCGCCCCACGCGGTCGGTTCGAAGACCGTGACGTCGTAGCCCCGCTCGATCAGCTCGTGCGCCGCGGCCAGCCCGGCCATGCCGCCACCGAGGACGGCGACGCTCCGGCCGGTGGAGCGGGCGAACGCGGGTGGTGTCCCGAGCTGGCCCATCAGCGCCGCCGAACCGACGACCGCCGAGGACCGGAGCAGCGACCGGCGCGTCAGCAGCGGTGAGGATGAAGAGGGCCGGCTGGCGCGCGCGTCGGACATGCGTGGTCTCCAGTGACGTTGACAGCAGTACTGTCACAACGACGCTGTCATGGTCGGGTCACGCACGTCCCACGGCGTGTCCGCAGGTCATGGGCCACGCGGGTCAGGTGAGCTCGAGCCCCGGGTAGAGCGGGTTCTTGTCGAGCATCTCCTGGGCCCGGCCGTGCACCCGGTCGGCAACGCCGTCGGCGAGGGTGTACGTCGCCTTCGACGGGCCGCCTGCCTTGGTGGTGCCCGGAGTCGTGTTGGACAGCACCTCGACCACCAGGTCGGCGACCGTGTCGAACTCGTCGTGGCCGAAGCCGCGGGTGGTCAGGGCCGGCGTACCGAAGCGGATCCCGGAGGTGTACCAGGCGCCGTTCGGGTCATGGGGCACCGAGTTGCGGTTGGTCACGACGCCGGCGTCGAGGAGCGCGGACTCGGCCTGCCGGCCGGTGATTCCGTACGACGACACGTCGAGCAGCACGATGTGGTTGTCCGTGCCACCGGTGACCAGGTTCGCGCCCCGCGAGAGGAATCCGTCGGCCAGCGACTTGGCGTTGTCGGCGATGTTCTGGGCATAGGTCTGGAACGACGGTTGACGTGCCTCGGCCAGCGCCACTGCCTTGGCGGCCATCACGTGCGACAGCGGGCCACCGAGCACCATCGGGCAGCCCCGGTCGACGTCGCCGGCGAACTCCTCCTGGGCGAGCACCAGCCCACCGCGTGGACCCCGGAGCGACTTGTGGGTCGTGGTGGTCGTGACGTGGGCGTGCGGCACCGGGTCCTCGTCCCCGGTGAACACCTTGCCGGCCACCAGGCCGGCGAAGTGGGCCATGTCGACCATCAGCACGGCACCGACTTCGTCGGCGATCTCGCGCATCTTCGCGAAGTTCACCCGCCGGGGGTAGGCCGAGTAGCCGGCCACCAGCACGAGCGGCTTGAACTCGCGGGCCTTCGCGGCCACCGCGTCGTAGTCCAGCAGGCCGGTCTCGGGGTCGGTGCCGTACTGCTGCTGGTGGAACATCTTGCCGCTGATGTTGGGCCGGAAGCCGTGGGTCAGGTGCCCGCCGGCGTCGAGCGCCATGCCGAGCAGCCGCTGGTTGCCGAACTCGTGGCGCAGCTCCTCCCAGTCGGTCTCGGACAGCTCGTTCACGTTCTTGGCGCCGAGCCGCTCGAGGGCCGGCGTCTCGACCCTGTTGGCCAGGATCGACCAGAACGCCACCAGGTTGGCGTCGATGCCGGAGTGCGGCTGGGCGTAGGCGTACGGCGCATCGAACAGCTCACGGGCGTGCTCGGCGGCTAGGGCCTCGACGGTGTCGACGTTCTGGCAGGCGGCGTAGAAGCGGTGGCCGACCGTGCCCTCGGCGTACTTGTCGCTGAACCAGGTGCCCATGGTCAGCAGGACTGCCGGCGAGGCGTAGTTCTCCGAGGCGATCAGCTTGAGCGAGGAGCGCTGGTCGGCCAGCTCCTTGCGTGTGGCCTCCGCCACACGGGGCTCCACCGAGCCGATCACCTCGAGGGCGGCGTCGTACGCCGACGACGCGGTCTTGGCCAGCGCTCCCGGGTCTCCCGCCACGCCTGAAACTGCCGATCCTGGGCTCGTCGCGTCCGTCATGGCCACAGACTATGGGACCGCCTCGGCGGCCCGTCCAGCCCCGAACGGCGTATCCGGATTATGGACAGCCGTCTCACGACATGAGATTCGCGTTTGTGGTTACCCCGTCCGGAACCTGAGACTCGTACGCATGATCGATGCTGACTCGACCACCTGGCTCGTGGCTCGCCGCCACGTGGACCTTGGTCGTACGCGCAGCATGATGTGTCATCGCCGGTTCTGAACCCTCCCGGATTCACCCGCCCTGGCCGCCGCAGCGTCGAAGACAGCGCAGTCCGTACGACGCACGCCGGCTCCCCGATCACCAGGACACTGACTGATGACCAGTACCCCGACGGCCCCGACCGAGGGACGAATCGGCCGTTCCGGGCGCGCCCGTCCCAAGCGTGGCGAGGGACAGTGGGCCCTCGGCTACACCGAGCCGCTGAACAAGAACGAGCAGTCCAAGAAGGACGACAACCCGCTCAACGTCCGCGCCCGGATCCTGAACATCTACTCCAAGCGCGGCTTCCACTCCATCGACCCGGCAGACCTGCGTGGCCGGTTCCGGTGGATGGGCCTCTACACCCAGCGCGCTCCCGGCTTCGACGGCGGCAAGACCGCGATGCTCGAGGAGGAGGAGCTCGACGACGAGTTCTTCATGCTCCGCGTCCGCAGTGACGGCGCCCTGCTCGACCCCGCCAAGCTCCGCGCCCTGGGCAGCATCGGCACCGACTTCGCCCGCGGCACCGCCGACATCACCGACCGCGAGAACATCCAGTACCACTGGATCGAGATCGAGAACGTCCCCGAGATCTGGGAGCGCCTCGACAACGTCGGCATGACCAGCCTCGAGGCGTGCGGTGACTCGCCGCGCCCGTTCCTCGGCTCCCCCGTCGCCGGCGTCGCCGCCGACGAGATCATCGACGCCACCCCGGCGCTCGAGGAGATCAAGCGCCGCTACATCGGCAACCCGGAGTACTCCAACCTCCCGCGCAAGTACAAGACCTCCGCCAGCGGACACCCGAGCCTCGACTGCGTCCCCTCGGTGAACGACGTCTCGTTCGTCGGCACCGTCCACCCCGAGCACGGCCCCGGCTTCGACCTGTGGGTCGGCGGCGGGCTCTCGACCAACCCGATGCTCGCGCAGAAGCTGCACGTCTGGATCCCGCTCGACGAGGTGCCGGACGCCTGGGAGGCGGTCACCTCGGTCTTCCGCGACTACGGCTACCGCCGGCTGCGCTCACGTGCCCGGCTGAAGTTCCTCGTCGCCGACTGGGGCGTGGAGAAGTTCCGCGAGGTCCTCGAGACCGAGTACCTGAAGAAGGAGCTCGTCGACAACCCCTCCCCCGAGGCCATCGGGTCCCACCGGCGACCACATCGGCGTTCACGAGCAGAAGGACGGCAAGTTCTACATCGGCGCCGCGCCGGTGGCCGGCCGCATCAACAGCGCCACCCTGACCAGCCTCGGCGACATCGTGGAGAAGTACGGCGCCGCCGGTGCCCGGCTCACCGCCCTGCAGAAGGTCGTGGTGCTGGGTGTCGACGAGGCCGACGTCGAGGCCGTCGTCGCCGACCTCGACGCGATCAACCTGGAGGCCCGACCCTCCAACTGGCGTCGTTCGACGATGGCCTGCACGGGCATCGAGTTCTGCAAGCTCGCCATCGTCGAGACCAAGCAGCGCGCGATCGACCTCGTCGCTGAGCTGGAGAAGCGCTTCCCCGACCTCGACACCCCGATCACCGTCAACGTCAACGGCTGCCCCAACGCCTGCGCCCGCACCCAGGTCGCCGACATCGGGCTCAAGGGCATGCTGGTCATCGACGACGAAGGCAACCAGGTCGAGGGCTTCCAGGTCCACCTCGGCGGCAGCCTCGGGCTGACCGCGGGCTTCGGCAAGAAGCTGCGGGCGCACAAGGTGACGAGTGCTGGCCTGGACGACTACATCACCACGGTCGTCGGGAACTTCCTCCACGACCGCGAGGACGCCGAGTCCTTCGCCGCCTGGGTGGTCCGGGCCGACGAGATCCTGCTCCGCGGCGACAAGGCTTTGTGATGACCACCCCACGAAACCGCGAGCTCCTCCCGCTTCGCTCCTCCCGCCCACGCTTCCGCGGGGACCCCGGATGAGTGCCCGCGCCGTGCCGTTCCACTGCCCCTACTGCGGGGACGAGAACCTCTGGCCGCACGAGGCCGAGGAGGGCTCGGAGACGGGGTCCGGACACGGCCAGTGGGAATGCCGGTCCTGCCTGCGGGCGTTCAAGCTGACCATGATCGGTCAGCTGCGTCCCCCGGCCACCGCCCACGCGAAGGGGGACGTGACATGACCGCCCCCCACACCCTCGCCGCCCGCGCCCGCCGCGGTTCGGAGACGGAGGGCCGCAGCACCGAGGAGCTGCGCGAGATCGTCTCGCACGTGGGCGCCGAGCTCGAGCTCGCGCCGGCCGAGGACATCATCGAGTGGGCCGTGGCGACCTTCGGCGAGCGCTTCTGCGTGACGTCGTCGATGAGCGACGCCGTGCTCTCGGACATCGCCTCGAAGGTCTCGCCCGGGATCGACGTGCTCTTCCTCGACACCGGCTACCACTTCGCCGAGACGATCGGCACCCGCGACGCCGTCGAGGCGACCATGCCGGTCAACCTGATCAACCTCACGCCCGTCCAGTCGGTCTCCGAGCAGGATGCGGCGTACGGCAAGGACCTGTTCAAGCGCGACCCCGACCTGTGCTGCGCGCTGCGCAAGGTGCAGCCGCTGGCCGACGGCCTCGCGTCGTACGACGCGTGGGCGACCGGGCTGCGTCGTGCCGAGACCCACAACCGGGTGATCGCGCCGGTCGTGGGCTGGGACGAGAAGAAGCAGAAGGTGAAGGTCTCCCCGCTCGCGCGCTGGTCCGACGAGGACGTCGAGAAGTACGTCGCCGAGAACGGCATCCTGGTCAACCCGCTCCAGTACGACGGGTACCCCTCCATCGGCTGCTGGCCCTGCACCCAGCGCGTCGCGCCCGGCGAGGACGCGCGCAGTGGCCGCTGGGTCGGCAGCAACAAGACCGAGTGCGGCATCCACCAATGACTTCGCTGGCCCCCATCCCCACCGCAGAAGAACACGCCAACGGCGACGTGGTCGGACGCACGAGCTCGAAGGGAGACGGATCGACATGACCGCTCCAGCCCTCATCACCCTCGCCCACGGCAGCCGTGACCCGACGTTCGGCCGCCACCATCAAGGCACTCGTTGCCGAGACCCGCGAGATGCGTCCCGACCTGCGCATCGAGCCGGCCTTCCTCGAGCTGTCCAGGCCCACCTTCGGCAAGGTCGTCGACAGGCTGGTCCGGGCCGGCTTCGAGGAGATCGTCGTGGTCCCGCTGCTGCTCAGCGAGGCCTACCACGCCAAGGTCGACGTACCGAACGCCGTCGCCGAGGCCATGGACCGCCACGCGGGTCTGAAGATCCGGGTGACCAACATCCTCGGCCTCGAGCCCTCGTTCCTCGACGTCCTCGACCGGCGGCTGCGCGACGCCCTCCGGCTGGCTCGCGTGCGTGAGATCGACGCGCTCGTGCTCGCGGCCGCCGGCTCCTCCGACCCGCTGGCCAACCAGGCCATCGGCCGGCTCGCGCGGGTCTGGGGTGCCCGGCACAAGCTGCCGGTCACCGCGGCCTTCGCCTCGGCCGCTCCCCCGGCCACCGGTGAGGCCGTGCGCGCCTTCCGCTCCGAGGGCCGTCGCCACGTGGCGGTCGCCTCGATGTTCCTGGCGCCGGGCTTCCTGCCCGATCGCGCCGCCGAGCTGGCCCTCGAGGCCGGCGCGGTGGCGGTCTCCGAGCCGCTCGGGCTCGGACCCCGAGCTCGCCCGCACGATCCTGGCGAGGTACGCCGTGGGTGCGGTCGAGCCCGCCACGTGGCGGTCGCCTCCATGTTCCTGGCGCCCGGCTTCCTGCCCGACCGCGCTGCCGAGCTGGCCCTCGAAGCCGGCGCGGTGGCGGTCTCCGAGCCTCTCGGGTCCGACCCGGAGCTGGCGCGGACTATCCTCGCCCGCTACGCCGTCGGCGCCGTGGAGCTCGTGCCCGTCTGAGCAGTCGCTGCCTCTGGGTCGAGTCTGCGTCAGGTGAGCCTGGGCCACGCGGGTAGCGAGTCGACCGGAACCCTGCCCTTACATCGGCTGCTTTGGTGTGACCGCTGAGGGCCCATTTGACCGTCACGCCTGGCCATCGCCCCTGCGGCGGGCTCAGTCCTTCGGGACGGGGTCCTCGCTCACCGGGGTGATCGTGCTCGTGCATCGCTTGAAGCCGGGCCACAGGAATTTGTGGATGGCATTCACGTCATCGGCTTCGACGACCAGGAACAGAGTGTGTTGGGCGTTCGCGCCGTAGCGCCCGACCAGGCGGATCCCAGGCACGGTGTGGTCGTACAGCGAGTTGGACCCGCCCTCATCGCGAGGGCACAACTCGGGGGTGTGGACCTGCGTGATGTGGAAGAGCACTGGGCCCGCCTCCTGTCGTCGTCAACGTCCTACAGACCAATCGTTGACCTCTCGGCGAGCTTTGTCACTTGCGGGTGGCCAAGACCCTGCGCCCGGACCCTCGCTCGATGTGGCACGGGCGGAACTGCATGCGGCTCAGGCGGTCACCCGACACCCCACTGGCGCTTGTGCTGGTGACCGGGCTCAGAAGCCCATGTCGAAGCCGCCACCGTCGAAGCCGCCACCGTCGACTCCGCCGCCGCCGTCGCCACCGTCGACGCCGCCACCGTCTCCACCGTCTCCACCGTCGCCGCCGCCCCAGTCGTCGCCGCCCCCGAAGCCGCCGAACATCATGCCTCCCATGAACATCCACGTCATCGGGCCGAAGGCGCCGAAGTAGCCCCCGGCGTACGGCTCGTAGGCACGGCCACCCTGCCAGTAGGGGACTCGCTGCGCGCCGACCATCACCTTGCGGATGTCAGGATCGGCGCCCGCACGGACGCGCTCGGCATCCAGGGCGCAGGCGGGTACGTCCCGCTCGACTCCGTCCGGGGGCACGTAGGGCACGTCGGCGACCGAGAGCCCGTGACGCGGGTCGAAGAAGCACGGCGGACGCCTGGTCGGCAGCGCGTCACCCGCGACTCGGGCCCGTACGCACGCGATGGCGTAGCGCCCGTCCTCGATGATCTGGGTGACGTGCCGGATGTCCTCGGGCTGGGTGATCGAGTCGCCGGCGAGCTTGGCCGACTCATAGGCGTCGAGCGCCCGCTGGTAATCGGCGTTCGCGCCTTCGCCGAGCTCGTGACCGCTCATCTCCGAATCGAGCACTTGCAGGTCCTCACCGAACGCAGTGATGTCTTCGAAGGCCAGCTTCCTGACCGGGGCCACCTCCTCCTCACGCCGAGTCAGCTCGCGCTCCTTGCTTCGGCGCCCTGCCACCAGGACGACGGCACCCAGCGCCACGATGATCAGCACCAACACGAACAGCCCCATGTCCGGAGCCTACGTCGCGGCCAAACGTGCAGTCGTGGCTGCGGGTAGCACTGAGCCGGCGCTCAGCCACCGCCGATAGCTTCACGCCAGGGCCGTTTGTCGGTCCGCAGCAGCGAATAGAGCAGCACGTCCTGGTTGCGACCGTCGTTGAAGAGCGCGCCCCGTACGGTTCCTTCGAGCACGAAGCCACACTTTTCGGCAATGCGACGAGAGGCGCCGTTCTCACCAACGATGACCAAGTGGATTCGGTGCTCCTTCTTGGCGCCGAAGAGGTAGTCCACCAGCAACTGGACCGCCTCGGTCACGAACCCGCGCTTGGCGAACCGGTCGGCGTACAGCTGGTAGGACAGCTCAAATGCATCCCAGTAAGAGACCGGGCGGAAGAACTCGATGTGGCCGGCAATCTCGCCCTCTGGGGACTCGATGAGGAGCATCCCCTCCGTCTTCTGCCAGAAGCCGTGCTCAGCGAATTCGCCACGGAAGGCCGTCTGCGACATGACCCCGAGGGGAAAGTACGCGCCACGGTTGCGAATGTTCGTGTGTGCGTCGTAGAGCTCGTCCAGGTCTGCCTCGCGGACCTGGCGCAGAGTCACGGTCTCACCCGCCAACACGCGCTCATCCTAGGTCCCTCGCATGCGTACGGCGATCTCGGTTCAGGGGCCCACGCTCATCACTGGCCCGGACTCACACCGGCAGGCTGATCCGCACTCGGCGAAAGCCTTTGCCCTTGTTCTCGACCTTCACGATCCGCACCTCACCGATTTGCCGAGTGGAGGCGACGTGGGTTCCACCGTCGGCCTGCTTGTCGAGGCCGTCGACATCGATGACCCGGATCTCCTGGACCTCTGGCGGGATCAGGTTCTGTGCGGTTCGCATGACGTCGGGGTCGGTCATCGCCTCCTCCCGAGTGACGACGCGATCGAGGATGGCGCGGTCCAGGGCGATCTCCTCGTTGACCACGCGCTCGAGGTCCTCCTTGAAGCCGGACGGCACGTCAGTGAGGTTGAAGTCCATGCGCCCGAGCAACGGCTCCATGTTCGAACCGGTCACGAGCGCGCCGAAGTCGCGGTACACCACCCCGCACACGACATGCAGCCCCGAGTGGGTGCGCATCAACTGGCGCCGTCGTACGTCATCTAGGCGGGCGTGGACGACCGTTCCGACCGCGGGCAGCGGGTCGTCCTCGGCCGGCACCAGACCCGCAGCGGAGACGCCGTCGATGCGGGTGAACACCCCCGCCCATTCGAGCTGGCCGATGTCGGACGGCTGGCCCCCGCCTCCGGGGAAGAAGGCGGACTCATCGAGGATGATGGATTCCCGTGACGAGGCGAGCACGGTAGCGGTCCAGTTCATCAGCGACTGATCTCGCCAGTAGAGCGGGACGGTCATGAGTTCACCCAAGCGTCTCGGTCGCGGCTGAGCAAGGACGGGATGGGGGCCCAGGCGCCAGGTTTGTCCGGGGCGCGCGCCGCGCTGCCGATAACTTTGGGTCGTGTCGCGAAACCGAACCCTTGCTTGCGTTTTCGCGCATCCAGACGACGACGCGTACGGGGCTGCGGGCAGCGTCGCGCTGCACGCGGATGACCCAGACTTCAGGTTTGTCTTGATCCACGCCACGTCGGGCGAGCATGGGGACCTTCGAGAGGGATTCCCGGCCACGCGCGAAACGCTTGGATCCATTCGCCAGGGCGAAGATGAAGCCGCGTGGCGAGCACTCGGTCGGGTCCCTGACCGCCATGAGTGGCTCGGTCTGCCGGACGGTGGCGTGGCGGAGGTTCCCTTCGATGACGTTGTCTCAGCGGTCGCGCGGATCCTCGACGAGGAGGATCCCGCCGTTGTCGTCACGTTCGGCCCCGACGGCATCTTCGGACATCCCGACCACATCGCGATCGGTGCAGCCACCGACGAAGCCTTCGCGCGCCTGCGCTCCCGCAACGGGTCTGGCTTCCAGCGGCTCGTGCACGGCGCGGTCCCACAGTCAGTGTTCGAACGGTGGAACCGCCAGCGCGCCGAGCTCGGGCTCTACACCTTCGACCCGACGCTGATGTACCACATGCGCGGTGTCCCGGACGAGCAGATCGGGGTGACCGTCGACTGTCGGGAAGCCGCCAGCCGCATCGTGGCCGGCCTTCGTGAGCACAAGAGTCAACTGCACGTCATGTCCGACGACCCGACCAACACCGCGCAATGGGAGCGGCGCGTTGGGCGAGAGTGGTACGCGATTGCCTGGCCCGAGCGCGAACACGATGCACCTGTGCTGACTGACCTTTTCGAAGGTCTCACCTGACGACTGGGACGAAGTAGCCGACGAAGTCCGCCTGATAACCGGTCAGTGGGCCAATCGGTATCGCGAAGCTGCACGTGATCAGTTCGTGATTCAGACGCACCCCCGCGGTGTTGTCCCACGTCTCGGCTTCGTCGACGGTTCCGTCCGGCGCGGTCACGGTCACTGCGTGGAAGACGAAGGCGACCGGATCACCGCCAGGTGTCGCCCCGCGCCAGACGCTGGGAGGGCGACCACTGCCGTGTCTGACCTGTTCACCGATGAACACGGTTCCGTCGGAGCACGTCAGTTCCCTCTCACGGGCGGGGCTGTCAGCCTGCGCGGCGGGAGAAAACAGAAGAGGACGGAAGCCGAGGCAATGGCGACGATCGCGGTGCGTCGTGCACTCATTTTGTGACTCCTTCCTTGGCCCGGACCGCGATGCCCTGACTCCAGACCGCGTCGAGGCCGCGGGCCGGCAGCAGCGCCTTCATCACGAGGATCGACCGGGCGTCCGCGCCCACCAGGGTGCGCGGCCGCATCCGCCGCCGGGTCAGCTGGCGCTCGACGGCGGCGGCGACCCGCTCGGGCGGCTTGGCGTTCTTGCGGATCTTCCCGATCAGCTGGCGCTCGCCGGCGAAGTGCGGCGCGTAGAGCGCCCGGTGCTCGGGGTCGAGGCCGGCCTCGAGCTCGTCGATGAGCTGGTCCATCTCGTGCCAGGGGTCGGTGTCGATGACGCCCGGCTCGACGAGGCCGACCTGGACACCGAAGGGGCGCAGCTCGACCCGCAGGCAGTCGGCCACGGCCTCGGTCGCGTACTTCGAGGCGTTGTAGATCCCGGTGAACGGGAACGACACCCGGCCGTTGATCGAGGAGATGAACACCACCCGGCCTCGGGCCCGGCGCAGCCGGGGCAGCACGGCCCGGGTCAGCGCGAGCGGCCCGATCAGGTTCACGTCGAACTGGTGGTGCATGTCGGCCCGGGACAGCGTCTCGAGCGGGCCCGCGACCCCGATGCCGGCGTTGTTGACCAAGGCGTCGAGCCGCTCGGGGAGCTCGCGGTCGAGCGCGGCCAGGTGCTCGGGGACGGTGACGTCGAGCTCGACCGGCGTGATCAGGTCGGACTCCGCGGCCAGCTCCTTGGCGGCGACGTCGGTGCGGACGCCGCCGTACACCTGCCAGCCCGAGCGGGCCAGGCGGACGGCGATGGCGCGGCCGATGCCGCGGCCGGCGCCGGTGACGAGGACGGTTCGAGTGCTCATGCACCGACCCTCGCGCGAGACCGGCGCAGGGGCTGCGAGTAGTGCGCTACTCGAATCGAGGCTCGCTAGCCTGACGCCATGGAGCGGCCGTGGCCGCTCACCGGCCGGGACGAGGAGCTGCGCAGGGTCGCGGCGGCGATCCGGCCCGGTGCGGCGGGGATCGTGGTGGCGGGCCCGGCCGGGGTGGGCAAGACCCGGCTCGCCCGCGAGGCGCTGGCGGTTCCCGGGGGCCGGGGAGCGACCGTCGTCTGGGCCCACGGCAGCACGGCCGCCCGGCCGTTCCCCCTCGGTGCGTTCGCCGGCCTGCTCGACGTCCCGGCCGGCGACGCCGCCGAGACCATCGGCCGGGCGCTGGACCAGCTCGCCCGGCAGCAGCCGCTGGTGCTGGCCGTCGACGACGCGCACCTGCTCGACGAGCACTCCGCGATCGTGCTGCACCGCGTGGTGGTGCGGCGGCTGGCACCGGTCGTGGTCACCCTCCGGACCGGGGAGCCGGCCCCCGACACGGTGACGTCGCTGTGGAAGGACGACCACCTCCCGCGCCTGGACCTGGCCCCGCTGGACGTCGCCGAGACCACCGGCCTGGTCGCCCGGGTGCTCGGCGGTCCGGTCGAGTCGGCCTCCGCGCACCGGTTGTGGACCTTGACCCAGGGCAGCCCGCTGTTCCTGCGGCACCTGCTGGCCGGGGAGGTGTCGGCGGGCCGGTTCACCCCGGCGTCCGGGATCTGGCGGTGGACCAGCGAGCCGGCGATCTCCCCGGAGCTGGCCGGCCTCCTGGAGCGCGAGATCGGCGGCCTCGCGGCGGGGGTGCAGGACGTCGTGGACCTGGTCGCGCTGGCCGAGCCGGTGGCGGTCCCGACGCTGTCCGCGCTGACCTCGCCTGCGGACCTCGAGCAGGCCGAGGACCGGGGCCTGGTGCGCACCGACGGGCTGGTCGCCAGGCTGGCGCACCCGCTGTACGGCGAGGTCCGCCGCGCCGCCATGGGCACGCTGCGCGCGCGCCGCCTGCGCGGCCGGGTCGCGCAGACCCTGGACGCGGCGCCGGACCCGATCCCCCGGGCCGTGCTCACCCTCGACTCCGACCTGCCCCCGGAACCCGCGCTGTTCCTGCAGGCCGCCGAGGCCGCGACTCGGATGTACGACCTGCCGCTGGCCGAGCGGCTGGCCCGCGCGGCCGCCGCCACCGGCGACCCGGTCGCCCGGCTGGTGCACGCCGCAGCGCTGTCCTGGCTCAGCCGCGGCGACGAGGCCGAGGCGATCCTCACCGACCTCGCCGAGAGCGCACCGGACGCCGGGACGCTGCGCGCTGGCGCAGCTGCACCGCACCGGCAACCTGCTCTGGACGATGGCCCGGCCCGACGAGGCCCGCCAGGCGCTGGCCGCGGCCGAGGCCACCGGCGCGGCCCCGCTCCACGTCGCCGCGATGTCCCTGCGCCTGGCCGCCGCGGTCGGCGAGCTCTCGCGCCGTACTCGCCCGCGGTCCGGAGCTGCTGCACGAGGAGCTGCCCGACGACCTGGCCCGCATCCTGGTCGCCTCCGCGGTGTCCGCGGCGGCCGCCGTCACCGGAGAGGCCGGGCTGCTCGACGAGGCCGCGGTCGTGGGCGGGCTCACCGCCGACCGGGTGCCCACCGTCATTCCCGGGTTCGGGCTCGCGGACCTCCAGGTGCTCGGGCACCGCCTCGCCGGGACACCAGACCGGGCTGACGACCAGGCCCGGAGGATGCAGGCCGCGTCGGCCGACCTCCCGGGCCCGGCCAGGCTGATGGGGCTGGTCGTCGCCGGGCACGCCGCCCTCGCCGGCGGCCGGGTCCGCGACGCGCTGCTCCTGCTGCGCGAGGCGTGGGCCGGGCTGGCGGACTCGGGGCACGAGTTCCGGTTCCGCTGCCGCACGCTGCTGGCGACGGCCCTGGCGCAGGCCGGCCAGGCGGCGCAGGCCGCTCCCCTCCTGGCCGGCATCGTCGCCGGGCGGCATCCGGCCTACCGGCTCTACGCGCCCGACGACCTCCTGGCGCGGGCGTGGGGAGCGGCCGCCGAGGGATCGACGACCGAGGCGCTCGGCCACGCCGTCGCCGCGGCCGACCTCGCCCGCGAGACGGGCGCCCCCGCCTACGAAGTGCTCGCCTGGCAGACCGCGGTCCAGTTCGGCGACGCGACCGCGGCGCTGCCCCGCCTCACGGCACTCGCCGAGCTCGGCCCTCGGGCCGTGGTGGCCCGCGCCCATGCCCGGGCCTGGGCGGACGAGGACGGCGAGGCGCTGCTCGAGGCCGCCGACGCCTGGGCCCGGCTCGGCGACCTCGTCGCCGCCGGCGACGCGGCGGCCCAGGCGGCCGACGTACACCGCCGGCAGGGGCGGCAGGGTTCGGCCCTCTCCGCCGCGGCCCTCGCCGAGAAGCTGGCCGGCCGGTCCGGCGCCCGCACCCCGGCCCTGGCGATCGCGGCCCGGCCGCTGCCGCTGACCGCCCGCGAGCGCGAGATCGCCGCGCTGGCCGCCCGGGGGCTGTCGAACAAGGACATCGCCGAGCGGCTGACCGTGTCGGTGCGGACCGTCGAGGGGCACCTCTACCGCGCCGGCCTCAAGCTCGGCGTCTCCGAGCGCACCGCGCTGGCGGACGTCCTCGGAGTCGAGTAGCGCACTACTCGCACCCCCGCCGCTCCGCCGCCGGAGGCTGTTCGCACCCAGCCAGAGGAGGAGCCATGAGCACCATCCACGTCCGGCCCGGAGAAGGCCGGCACTACCCCATGATCGACGGCGACCACATCGCGAAGGCCGCCGTCCAGGACGCCGGCGGGGCCTTCGAGGTCTTCGAGGTGATCGCGCCCGCCGCGCCGATGGCGCCCCCGCACGTCTCGCCGTGGACCGGCGTGCTGTTCCTGCTCCAGGGCCGGATCACCGCACTCGTCGACGGCACGTCGTACGACGTGGAGCCCGGCGGGCTGGTCGTCTTCCCGGCCGGGACGCCGAGCACCTTCGAAGTCGTCGGCGAGTCCGCCCGGTTCCTGGCGATCACCTCCGGCGACGGCGCCGGGCGGTTCTTCGCCGACTTCGCCAGCTCCGTTCCGGTGGACCGGCCGGTCGAGGACTCGATGGCGGCGATCCTGTCGGTGACCAGGCGCCACGGCGTCGCGCTCGCGGGCGCGTGAGGCCCTACAGGAATGAGGGGTCGCCGCCATCGACTCTCGGGACCACACTGGGATCATGAGCTACGACGACGACGCCTCGACCGGTTGGTCGCCGAGGCACGGAACCTCGGTTTCGAGGTGGTGCGGATCGACCCGGCTCGCCAGATCCACAGCGCCGAGGACGTCACGCTGGTCAACCCCACCGGGTCCACGATCGGGTACATGCTCGAGGAGGCCTTGACCAGGTCGGCACCACTTCGTGCCCATCGACGGCCTTCCCTCGCCGCCACCCGGACCCGGCACCGGGGAGGGCACCGGAACTGCCCCCGGCACCGATCGTCATCTTCCGGCCGTTCTGCCCGGTCCACCACGACGAGCGGTTCGGGGGCACGCTGATGGACGGCACCTGGCACGGCGGCGAGCACTCGACGCTGAACAACGCGGAGACCGAGGCCGGACACCACAACGCCACGACGGGTCACAACGCTTTCGCCAGGCGTTGCATCGAGGCTTGAACGCCAGCCCGCAGGGAGCTGAGACCGGCTGACCTTCGCGATCCTTCGGAGTAGCGGCAGGCTCGCGGTCGAACTGCTGGACGACGTACGCCGCGTCCTTGCCGACGCCGCCGACTGTGTGCGAGTTGAACATTTACTGGAACTCCTCGCCGCGGCGTCGCGACCCGGCTGTCCCTTCCTGTGCTGACCCTTCTCCGCTCGATGTCACGCCCGTGACCCGGCCGGTGTCTCCATGGCATGACGACCTACAGACCGGTCCCCAGCACAGCCCCACCCGACACAGGAGCAGAGATGGAGCACACGACCCGCATCCCTCCGGCCGAGATCACCGGGGTCGAGGGACGCTGATCAAGCGGATGATCGAGAAGAAGCTGGGGAAGGTGCCCACGGCGGTGGGCGTCTACTGGCACAACCCCAAGGTGCTCTTCGCCAGCTTCGGCCTCGGCGGCAAGCTGCAGAAGTGGGACGCCTGCGACGAGGGGCTGAAGTCGTTCGCCCACATGGCGGTCGCGTCGCTGGTCGGCTGCACGTGGTGCCTGGACTTCAACTACTTCGAGGCCCGCAACAAGGGGCTTTAACGTGGAGAAGGCGCGGGAGGTCCCGCGGTGGCGGGAATCGGATGTCTTCACACCACTGGAGCGGGACGTCCTGGAGTACGCCGAAGCGACGAGCGTGACGCCACCGACCGTGACCGACGAGCTGGTGGACCGCCTGCACGCCGAGCTGGGACCTGCCGCCGTGGTCGAGCTTCACCTCGGTGATCGCGTTCGCGAACATGAGCACGCGTGGCAACGTGGCGCTCGGCATCGAGTCCGACGGCTTCGCCGCCGCGTGCGGCTTGAAGCCGCTGGCCGAGGCGGCCAGGAGTAGCGTCCGCGTCATGAGCGAGGACGCCTTCGTCGCCCATCGCAGCCTGCTGTTCACCGTCGCGTACGAGATGCTGGGCTCGGCCGCCGACGCCGAGGACGTGGTGCAGGAGACCTGGCTGCGGTGGGCAGCCTTGGCCGACGCCGAGCGCTTCCGACGTCCGATACCCGCGGGCCTACCTGGTGCGGATCGTGACGAGGCTCTGCCTCAACCGGTTGCGCACGGTCGCGCGGCAGCGCG
>CAVRQA010000012.1:0-236138 GCA_963723255.1 uncultured Actinomycetota bacterium | reverse complement strand
ACTGGGTGAGCTGACCCTTCTCACGGGGACCGGACTAGCCTGAAGCCGATGTCGCCCGCCGAGTCAGTCCCCGCTCCGACGCCCCAGCAGGTCCGCCGTGCGCTGGCCCGCGCCGAACGTGGCGCGGCGCTCGATCTCGGCGAGGCGACCGTGCTGCTCTCCGCGCGAGGTGCGGACCTCGAGCGGTTGTGCGCGAGCGCGGCGCGCGTCCGGGACGCCGGCCTCACCCGGGCGGGCCGACCGGGCGTCCTGACCTACTCCCCCAAGGTCTTCATCCCGGTCACCCGGCTGTGCCGCGACCGCTGCCACTACTGCACGTTCGTGACCACCCCCGGCCATCTCGAGCGAGCCGGCCAGGAGCCGTTCCTCTCCCCCGACGAGATCGTCGAGATCGCAGCGCAGGGCGCAGAGCTCGGCTGCACCGAGGCGCTGTTCACCCTGGGCGATCGGCCCGAGGACCGATGGCCCGAGGCCGCCGACTGGCTGCACGAGCGGGGCTACGACTCGACGCTCGCCTACGTCCGGGCGATGGCGGTCCGGGTGCTCGAGGAGACCGGGCTGCTACCCCACCTCAACCCCGGCGTCATGTCGTGGGAGGAGATGAACCGGCTCAAGCCGGTCTCACCGTCGATGGGGATGATGCTCGAGACCACCTCGCGCCGGCTCTTCGAGGAGAAGGGCGAGGCCCACTACGGCTCCCCAGACAAGGACCCCGACGTACGGGTGCGGGTGCTCGAGGACGCCGGGCGCCTGTCCGTACCGTTCACGACCGGCCTGCTGATCGGGATCGGGGAGAACCTCACCGAGCGTGCCGAGTCGATCTTCGAGCTGCGCCGGATCGCCCGACAGTACGGCCACGTCCAGGAAGTCATCATCCAGAACTTCCGCGCCAAGCCAGACACGGCGATGCGCCACGTCGACGACCTCGGGCTCGAGGAGTACCTCGCCACGATCGCGGTCTCGCGTCTCGTGCTCGGCCCGAAGGTGCGCCTGCAGGCTCCCCCCAACCTGGTCGACCTCGGGGAGTGTCGTGCCCTGCTCGGCGCCGGGATCGACGACTGGGGCGGCGTCTCGCCGCTGACCCCCGACCACGTGAACCCCGAGCGTCCCTGGCCCTCGCTGGAGCGGCTCCGCTCGATCACCGCGCAGGCAGGCTTCGAGCTGCGCGCCCGGCTCACAGTGCACCCCGAGTACGTCGTGGCAGGCGAGCCCTGGATCGACCCCCGCGTCTCGAGCCACGTGGCTGCCCTGGCCGACGACGACGGTCTGGTACGCGATGGTGTGCGTCCTTCCGGGCTTCCCTGGCAGGAGCCCGATGGAGGCTTCGCCAGTGTGGGTCGCACCGACCTGCACGCATCAGTCGACACCGAGGGCCGGACCGACGACCGGCGCTCGGACTTCGACAACGTGTACGGCGACTGGGACTCGCCTGAAGATCGGTGGCTTGACGAGGGCGAGGACCGAGCCCGTCTCGAGACTCGCCGAGACCCAGTGGTTTCGAACGCTCGCTGGCGCTCGCGCCTCGACCACCGAGGGTCGGGCCGCACTTGCGGCCGCCGAAGCGGATCCCGGCAATCTGAGCGACGAGCACGCGCTGACCCTGATGACCGCCGAGGGCGAACTGCTGGAGCAGGTCTGCCGTCTGGCCGACGACCTCCGCAGGGAGACCGTCGGCGACGAGGTGACCTTCGTGGTCAACCGGAACATCAACTTCACCAACGTCTGCTACGTGGGCTGCCGGTTCTGCGCGTTCGCCCAGCGACGTACGGATGCCGACGCGTACTCGCTCTCGCTCGACCAGGTCGCCGACCGTGCCGAGGAGGCGTGGAACCTCGGGGCCACCGAGGTGTGCATGCAGGGTGGGATCGACCCCGAGCTCCCCGGCACGGCGTACTTCGACCTCGCGGCCGCGGTGAAGGCACGCGTCCCGCAGATGCACGTGCACGCCTTCTCGCCGATGGAGATCGTCAACGGGTCGAGCCGCACCGGCCTGTCCTTCGAGGACTTCCTGATCAAGGCCCGGGAGTCGGGGCTCGACACCATCCCCGGTACCGCCGCGGAGATCCTCGACGACGACGTCCGCTGGGTGCTCACCAAGGGCAAGCTCCCGACGAGGACGTGGATCGAGATCGTCTCGACGGCCCATCGGGTCGGGATCCGGTCGAGCTCGACGATGATGTACGGCCACGTCGACAACCCCCGGCACTGGGTCCAGCACCTGCGCGTGCTGAGCCGCATCCAGGAGGAGACCGGAGGCTTCACCGAGTTCGTGCCGCTCCCGTTCGTGCACCACTCGGCGCCGATCTACCTGGCCGGTGTCGCGCGTCCCGGCCCGACGTTGCGCGACAACCTCGCGGTGCACGCGCTGGCGCGGATCATGCTGCACGGGCGCATCGACAACATCCAGACCTCGTGGGTCAAGCTCGGCGTCGACGGCACCCGCGCGATGCTGCAGGCCGGCGCGAACGACCTCGGCGGCACCCTGATGGAGGAGACCATCTCGCGGATGGCCGGCTCCGAGCACGGCTCGGCCAAGACTGTCGAGGAGCTCGTCGAGATCGGCGAGGGCATCGGCCGGCCCGTCGTACAGCGCTCGACGACGTACGACGAGCTGGCGCCCCGAGCCTGAGCAGCGGTCAGCCGACGCGGACCGGTACGGCGTCGACGCCGTACACGATGCTCAGCGCGCGGTAGGCGAGATCCTCGCTGGGCACGGCCAGCGTCATCTCGGGGAAGCGCGCCGCCAGTGCCGGGAACGCCATCCGCAGCTCCATCCGGGCCAGCTCGGCCCCGATGCAGCGGTGGAAGCCGTAGCCGAAGGCGAGGTGGGATCCGGAGGCACGGGCGAGATCCAGCTCGTCGCCGCCGGTAACCCGCGGGTCGCGGTTGGCCGCCGGGAGGGACACGAGGACCACCGAGCCCTTGGAGATGTGTCGGCCGCCGATGACGACGTCGTTCTTGACGAAGCGCGCGAAGGCGACCTGCACCACCGAGAGCAGCCGCAGCAGCTCGTCGACGATCGGCACGGCGCTCGTGGGGTCGGCGATCAGCCGGTTCCACAGCTCGCGGTTCTCCAGGAGGGTGGCGGTGCCGAGCGCCAGCATCGACGCGCTGGTCTCGAGCCCGCCGGTGAAGACGCCGTCGGCCAGCCCGCCGAGCTCGAAGTCGTTGATCTCGTCGCCGTGCTCCCGGATGAGCTGGCCGATCAGGCCCGGACCGGGGTCTCGCCGCTGCCTGGCCGCCTCGGCCAGGAGGAACTCACGCGATCCGCCGATGGCGCCCACGGTGCCCTGCCCGCCGAGTGTGACGTCGAAGCGGGCCGTCGCCAGCGTGCTGAACGTCTCGCGCTTCTCGTCGGGGAGGCCGAGCAGGTCGCAGATCACCAGGAACGGGATCGGGAACGCGAAGGTCGGGACGAGGTCGACGGTCTCGGAGTGCTCGGCCGCGGCGGCGATCTCCGCGACCTGCCGGTCGACGACGGCCTGGACCGACGGACGCAGCCGATCGAGGCGACGCATCGTGAACTCGGGGGTGAGCAGCGCGCGCAGCCGCGTGTGGTCGGGCGGGTCGGTGAAGCCCAGGCCACCGATGTCGCCCTCGGTGGCCGACCCGCTCTTGCCCATGTAGGGGCGGATGTCGGTGGAGTAGGACGTGGTGTCTCGCAGCACCTCGCGCGCCTCTGCGTCACCGGTCACCAGCCACACCTCGAGCCCGAGGAACCTGGTCAGCAGGTGCACCGGCTCGTCGTCGCGTGTCTGGGAGAGTCGCTGACTCGGCGCCATGCCGTCGCGCTGCAACGGCCACGACAGCGTGTCGGGAACCTTGTCGAGCCTGGTCAGGTCGATCCCGCCGGCGTGCGCGATCAGGCGGTCTCGGACCGCCTTCCTCACCGTGCTGACCAGCCTCATTGCGTCCCCTCGACTTGCGTGCTATCGTGAGGAGAGTCTACGAACCTGGCGTGTCGAACAACATCAGGGACACCCCCCGGTCCAGCCCTGAGCGCTGGAGCAGTGTCGGCCGCGTTGACCGCGTCCTGACCCTTGACGTCGTTAGGCTGGAGTGAGCTCACGGGCCACGGGTCTCGATGACCCGCTGGACGACCGGCTCGCTGAGCGGCTCGACCGGGGAGGTCAGTGGTGACTGAGGGGACGAAACCGCCCACCACCGCGGCGCGATCGGTCGTCCAGGCGGTGATGACGATGGTCCTCGCCACGCTGGTGTTCTTCCTCCTGCCCGTTCCGTTGTTGTCGCTCGACCGGGTCATCATCGTCACCGTCGTGTTCCTGCTGGGTGTTGCCGGGGCGGCGATGCTCATCGTGAGGCAGGTGGTCAACTACCGCCGGGCGGCGGAGGACGGTCGGGTCCGGTTCCAGGGCCTCCTGGTCGCGATCTGGCTGACCGTGCTCTTCTTCGCCCTCTGCTACTACGTGCTCGTCCGCAGCCACGCCGGGCAGATCGCGGGCCTGGAGACCCGGGTCGACGCGCTGTACCTCTCGCTCTCGACCGTGTCCACGGTGGGATTCGGCGACGTCCACGCCGCCGGTCAGGCCGGTCGAGCCATCGTCAGCCTGCAGATGGCCTTCAACCTGCTCTTCGTGTCCCTGGCCCTCTCCGCCGCCCGCGCGCCCGTGAGCAGGAACCGCCAGAATCCCTCCTGACGGGTTCTGCGCTCGCGCGGGCGCCTTCCCTGGGCACAGTCGCCCGGGCGGCTCACTCCCACTCGATGGTGCCGGGTGGCTTGCTGGTGATGTCGACCGTGACACGGTTGATCTCACGGACCTCGTTGGTGATCCGGGTGGAGATGGTCTCGAGGACGTCGTACGGGAGCCGGGCCCAGTCGGCGGTCATGGCGTCCTCGGACGTGACCGGACGCAGCACCACCGGGTGACCGTAGGTGCGGCCGTCGCCCTGCACCCCGACCGAGCGCACCTCGGCCAGCAGCACCACCGGGAACTGCCAGATGTCGCGGTCGAGGCCCGCATGGGTGAGCTCCTCGCGGGCGATCGCGTCGGCCTCGCGGAGGATGTCGAGGCGCTCGCGGGTGACCTCACCGATGATGCGGATGGCGAGGCCCGGACCGGGGAACGGGTGCCGCCAGACGATCTCGGCCGGCAGGCCCAGCTGCTCACCGACCAGGCGGACCTCGTCCTTGAACAGCGTGCGCAGCGGCTCGACCAGCTCGAACTCGAGGTCGTCGGGCAGGCCGCCGACGTTGTGGTGGGACTTGATGTTGGAGGCGCCCGCTCCCCCGCCGGACTCGACGACGTCGGGGTAGAGCGTGCCCTGGACGAGGAACGCGACCTTCTGACCCTCCTCGACAGCCGCCTTCCGGAGTACGTCGGCCTCGGCGGCCTCGAAGACGCGGATGAACTCGCGTCCGATGATCTTGCGCTTCTCCTCGGGGTCGCTCACGCCGGCCAGCGCGTCGAGGAAGCGCTTCTGCGCGTCCACGACGTGGAGGTCGACGCCCGTGGCCGCCACGAAGTCGCGCTCGACCTGCTCGGCCTCGCCCTTGCGGAGCAGGCCGTGGTCGACGAAGACGCAGGTCAGGCGGTCCCCGATGGCGCGCTGGACGACGGCCGCCGCCACCGCCGAGTCGACCCCGCCGGACAGCCCGCAGATCGCATGACCCGAGTCGCCGATCTGCTCGCGGATCCGTTCGATCTGCTCCTCGACGATGTTCACCATCGTCCAGGTGGGGCGACAGCCCGCGATGTCGTGGAGGAAGTGCTCGAGCACCCGCTGGCCGTGCTCGGTGTGCATCACCTCGGGATGCCACTGCACCCCGGCCAGTCGGCGCTCGGTGTTCTCGAACGCCGCGACCGGTGTCGCCACCGTGGACGCCAGGACGTCGAAGCCGTCGGGAGCGCGCTGCACCGAGTCACCGTGGGACATCCACACCCGGTGCTCGCCGGGGATGTCCGCGAGAAGCGTGCCCGGGCGGGTGACGCGGACCGGCGTACGGCCGAACTCGGAGACGCCGGTGCGGGCCACCTCGCCGCCGAGCACCTGAGCCATCGCCTGGAAGCCGTAGCACATGCCGAAGACGGGTACGCCGCCCTCGAACAGGGCGCCGTCCACCGCGGGAGCACCCGGCGCGTAGACCGACGACGGGCCGCCGGAGAGCACGATCGCCGCCGGTTTCCTCGCCAGCATCTCCTCGACGGGCATCGAGTGCGGCACGATCTCGGAGTAGACCTTGGCCTCGCGCACCCGTCGGGCGATCAGCTGGGCGTACTGGGCTCCGAAGTCGACGACGAGAACGAGGTCGTGGTCGGTCAAGATGGGCCCTTTCAGCGGGGCATCGACGATGGCCCGAGTCTGCCAGAAACAATCCGTGAGATTTTCTCCAGGTCGGCATAACCCACCCGTAAACACCTCGTTGGGCCAATCAGATCCGGTGCAGTGCTCCCTCCCAGGCCGGATCTCGAACCGGTTCGCGTAGCGAACTCCAACCAGGGCCCGGCCTCCCTCCCTCCCCGGTCGGGCCCTGGCTCGCTCTCTTGGGGGCAAGAGAAGACGACCCCCGGCGCTCAGGTGGCGCGCCGGGGGTCGTCGGCGTCAGCCGACTTGAGCCGACCGGGCTGAACGCACCGGAGGAGCGGAGGAGGGCGGGTCTGCCCTGTCGGCGTCCACAGCGAAGCGCGAGGGAACCTCGAACCCGCTTGTGGTGACCACAAGCGACCCCGACTCGACAGGCGACTGCGGATCAGCGGGAGAACTCAGCCCGGTTGGGTCAGATTCGGCTTCGCCGGGTCAGCCGACGCTGGGTTCGGCAAACAACCTGGCCGATGTGTCGCTAGCTGGGGCCTTCGGCTGTCCTTGTCACGCCAGAGCTCTGGCGAGACCGCACAGACGACGCTGGTGTGACAACACTGATCTCGTTGTCCGCGCGTGCACGCTCATCTGCCGCTGATCGAGCGTGCCGATGTGCGCGCAGTCCTTGGCGGCGCACGCGCAGGAGAGGCCTACCATCGGATCAGGCTCACGCGCATGAGGGCGGGCTGGATAAAGGGAGGACGGTCGATTCTCATGAACAACCTCAAGCGGTTCACCGTCTGCAAGTTGGCGGGACACAAATGGTTGAGGATCGGCTATCCGCCGGGTTCTGACGGGGAGGCCGCGGGTACCTTTCTGCGCTGTGAGCGATGTGACAAGGAGGACCACGAGAAAGGGACGGTTCCCCGTGGCGCGGGCGGAATGATGTAGGTCTGGTTCAGCCGCTCGTCAGGTGAGCAGACTGGGGTCGGCAAGAACCATGCCCGAGCCCCGGGCGCTGCTGCTGAGTTCTGGTTGCCCGCCACCCGTCCGCACGTGCCGCACACCAGTTGTTTGGGCCGCTGCTGGGTACACCTCAGTTGCGTGCCCGTCGAGTCTCGCCTTCGGGCTGAGACACGCTCACACCCGAGGGTGCGAGCGCGGCGGGCACGCGCCAGTTGCACTCCGCCAGTGGGCGGGGATGACAGATGACCAAACCACGTGTCCGCCATGCCGCGATCCGCTCGGGCCGACGCGTAGTTTCCAGGCACCGCCATCCCAGCTGTTGCCGACTCAGCTGACGCTGACGATCGGCAGCCGCAACGCCCCGGGGGCCGACTCGGGGACGACGGGGTCCTGGGGGGCGACCGGGGCGATCCGCTCGTAGGCCGCCCCGACCTCCGGCCGCGGGTCGGCCTCACCCTTGTTGGGCCAGAACGACATGGCGCGCTCGGCCTGGGCGGTGATCGTCAGGGACGGGTTCACGCCGAGGTTCGCGGAGATCGCGGAACCGTCGGCGACGTGCAGGCCCGGGTGGCCGTAGACACGCTGGTAGGCGTCGACGACGCCGTCCTCGGGCGACGTGCCGATCGCGCAGCCACCGATGAAGTGGGCGGTCATCGGCATGTTGAACGGCTCTCCGATCGAGCCGCCGGCCGTCCCGCCCATGATCGTGGCCATCTTGCGGACCACCTTGTTGGCCACCGGGATCCAGGTCGGGTTCGGCTGGCCGTGCCCCTGCCGCGAGGTCAGGCGCCACCTCTTGGTGCCGGGGATGCGCTTGGGGTACGTCGTGATCGAGTTGTCGAGGGTCTGCATCACCAGCGCCACGATCGTGCGTTCCGACCAGTGTCTGAGGTCGTAGAGGGACCGGACGTTCCTGCGCTCGCGCCACATCTCCTTGAGCCAGGTCTGCCAGCGCGGGCCCGGCCCGTCGCCGTCGGTGAGCACGGTCTGCAGCATCGCCATCGCGTTGCTGCCCTTGCCGTAGCGCACCGGCTCGACGTGGGTGTCGTCGTCGGGGTGGAAGGACGAGGTGATCGCGATGCCGTAGCTGTAGTCGATCGAGCGGTCCGGTGCGATGGCTCCGAGGATGGACTCGGAGTTGGTCCGCGAGAGGTAGCCGAGGCGGTCCGACAGGCCGGGCAGGTGGCCCTCGGCCTTCATCCGGTGCAGCAGCTTCTGGGTGCCGATGGCGGCAGCTGCGAACACGACCTGCTGGGCACTGAGGGTCTTGGTCGAGGCGGCGGTGCTCCGCTTGGCCTTGGTGAACTTGATGCTGACGTCGTACCCACCACCGTCGCGCGGCCGCACCCGGGTGACCGTGCTCAGCGGCATCACCTTCGCGCCCCGCTGCTCGGCGAGGTAGAGGTAGTTCTTCATCAGCGTGTTCTTGGCGTTGTACTTGCACCCGGTCATGCAGTCGCCGCAGGCGATGCAGGTGTTGCGGTCGGGTCCGGCGCCGCCGAAGTACGGGTCGGCCACGTGCTCGCCCTTGGCCTGGTCGGGACCGCCGAAGAACACCCCGACCGGGGTCGGGTGGAAGGTGTCGCCGACCCCCAGGTCGTTGGCCACCTTCTCCATGACGTCGTCGGACGGCGTCCGCAGCGGGTTCTCGACGACACCGAGCATCCGCTTCGCCTGGTCGTAGTACGGCGCCAGCTCGGCCTTCCAGTCGGTGATGCCCCGCCACTGGGGGTCCTTGTAGAACGCCTCGAGCGGTTCGTAGAGCGTGTTCGCGTAGACCAGCGAGCCGCCTCCGACCCCCGCGCCGGCGAGGATCAACGAGTCACGCACCGCGTCGATGCGCTGGATGCCGTAGCAGCCGATCTCGGGCCGGAACAGGAACTTGGTGAGCTCGAAGGAGGTCTTGGCGAAGTCCTCGTCCTCGAAGCGCGCTCCGGCCTCGAGCACGCCGACCTTGTAGCCCTTCTCGGTCAGGCGAAGCGCCGTCACCGAGCCACCGAACCCCGACCCGATCACCAGCACGTCATAGTCGAAAGCCATCAGGCGCGTCCCAGCTTCTTCAGCAGACGGAGGTTCGCGGTCATCAGCTTCGCGTAGGTCTCGTCCTTCATGCCGAACATCGGCGCGAAGCGGAGCAGCTTCTGCACGCCCACCGTCTGCGACTCGGTGTATCGCAGCACGCCCTCGCTCCCCTGGCGGCGGCCCATGCCGGACTCGCGCATGCCACCCATCGGGGTGTCGATGCTGGCGAAGGTGGCGCCGAAGGCCTCGTTGATGTTCACCGTGCCGCACTTGATGTGACGCGCGATCACCCGCGCCCGCTTGGTGTCCCTGCTGTAGATCGACCCGTTCAGCCCGTACTCGCCGGCGTTCGCCCGCGAGACGGCGTCGGCCTCGTCGTGGAAGCGGTAGAGCGAGATCACCGGACCGAAGGTCTCGTTGCCGAAGCACGTCATGTCCGGCGTCACCCCCTCGAGGATCGTCGGCTCGTAGAAGTACGGCCCCAGGTCGGGACGTGCCTTGCCGCCCGCGAGCACCTTCGCCCCCTTGGCCACGGCGTCCTCGACGTGGGCGACGACCGTGTCGAGCTGGTCCTGGCTGATCAGCGAGCCCATGTCGGAACCCCACTCGATGCCCGGCCGCAGGGCCATCGCCTTGGTGCGTTCCACGAACTTGTCCCTGAAGCGGTCATAGACCTGGTCGGCCACGAACATCCGCTCCATCGAGACGCACAGCTGACCGGCGTTGGAGAAGCACCCCCGGATGGCGCCCTCGGCGGCCCGGTCGAGGTCGGCGTCACGGAGCACCAGGATCGGGTTCTTGCCCCCCAGCTCGAGCGAGCAGCCGATCAGCCGGTCGGCACACTGCTGGGCGATGAGGCGCCCAGTGGCAGTCGAGCCGGTGAAGCAGATGTAGTCGGAGCGCTGGATCATCGGCCCACCGAGGTCGCGGCCGGGTCCGGCGACCACGTTCCACAGACCCTCGGGGAAGCCCGCCTCCTCCAGGAGCTGGGCGCCGAGGAGGGCCGAGAGCATGGTCTGGGCATCCGGCTTGGTGACCACCGCGTTGCCGGCCAGCAGCGCGGGCAGTCCGTCGCACAGGGCCATCGTGAACGGGTAGTTCCAGGGCGAGATGATGCCGACCACGCCCTTGGGGACGTGGTTGACCTCGACCCGGGTCAGTCCGGGCACCGCACCGAGCCTGCGCTCGGTGTCGAGGTGGTCGTGCGCCGTACGGGCGTAGTAACGGGCGGTGAGCGCGATGTGCATCGGCTCGTCGAACGCGTGCTTGCGCGCCTTGCCCGACTCCCAGCAGATCAGGTCGATGATCTCGTCCTGGCGGTCCAGCACCAGGTCGTGCAGGCGGAGCAGCACCTGTGCCCGGTGCTCGAGCGTCGTCTGCGCCCATGCCTGCTGCGCGCGACGAGCCCGGGCGAAGGCCTCCTTGACGTCCGCCTCGCTGGACTGCGGGATCATCGCCAACGGCTGACCCGTGAGCGGGGTGTACGTCGGGACCACCTCACCCGTCGTCGACACGACGCGGCTGGTCAGCGCCCGCACGTAGGCCGGGTCGAGCGCGTAGGACGCCGTCGGGTCGTGCTCGGGATCGGCGGGGCCGAGGTGCTGGCCGGAGGAGGAGTGGGCAGGGTCGGGCTGGACGCTCATGGGGTGAGGGTAGACCGGCAGGTAACTTTACACAATGGCGCGTCTTGTAAACTGAAACGCGTTACTGTTTGCGTTCGGCACCCGCCCCGACCGGCTGGTGGACGACGGCCGACGGCCGCCGTCTCAACGCACGGACCTCGACGAACGCCAGTCCCGCGAGGATCCCGAGGAACGTGTAGAGGACGCTCCCGGAGAGGTCGGGGACGAACTCGCCGACGACGCCGCTGAGCAGCACCCACACGGTGATCAGGACGAGCGGCCCCGCCAGCCTGCGGGCCAGCGCGCGGGGGTAGAGCAGGTACCAGCACACACCCAGCAGCAAGCCCACGAGGAACGCGATCGCTGACGAACGGACGAAGCCGATGCCGTCCTCGAGTGCGGGACAAACGAGCCACCACATCAGCGCAAAGCCCACCCAGGGCACCAGCCAGCAGACAGCGGCCTTCCCTCGCGGAGGCCCGGGCCCGAAGTCCATGCCGGTCATCATTGCAGGCGACGTCGGGCCATGGGTCAGGTTCGGCTCACCAGGGCGTGGCTCCCTAGTCCGGGTCGGCCGGAGGCTCGGCTCCCCGCTCCTCGTCGCGCTCGGCCCATTCGATGAGCGGCGCAATGTCGAAGACGGCGTCGTCGATCCCGGCGTGCAGGTCGCCCAGCTCGGCGAACCGTGCGGGCATCGTGGCGATGGTGAAGTCGTCCGGCTCGCAGTCGTCGATCTCCTCCCAGTGGATCGGCGCGCTGACCGTGCCGATCGGGTTTCCGCGCACCGAGTAGGCGGCGGCGATGGTGTGGTCGCGTGCGTTCTGGTTGTAGTCGACGAACAAGTCGTACGGGTCTCGATCCTTGCGCCACCACGCGGTGGTCACCTCTTCGGAGCGCCGCTCCACCTCGCGGGCAAACGCCAGCGCGGCTCGCCGTACGTCCTTGAAGCCGTGGTCCGGCCGGATCCGCACGTAGATGTGCATCCCCTTCCCGCCGCTGGTCTTGGGGAACCCGGTCGCACCGAGGTCGTCGAGGACCTCGTGGGCGACGTGGGCGACGCGCTGGACGGTCTCCCACGGGCAGAGCGGCCCGGGGTCGAGATCGATGCGCCACTCGTCGGGCTTCTCGGTGTCCGCTCGCCGGCTGTTCCACGGGTGGAACTCGACGGTGCTCATCTGCACGGCCCAGATGACCTGCGCGAGCTCGGTGACGCAGAGCTCGTCGGCGGTACGGCTCCAGCGGGGGAAGAACACCCGCACCGTCTCCATCCACGGCGGAGCGCCCTTGGGCAACCGCTTCTGGTGCACCTTCTCCCCGGTCACACCGGTCGGGAAGCGGTGCAGCATGCACGGCCGCTCTCGCAGCGCGTTGACGATGCCGTCGCCGACGGAGAGGTAGTACTCGACGAGGTCGAGCTTGGTCTCGCCGCGCGCCGGGAAGTAGACGCGGTCCGGGTTGGAGACCCGCACGACCTTGTCGTCGACCTCGATCTCGACCGCGGGCGAGGGCATCAGAACACCCCCACGCCGTGGTCGGCGAGTCGGTCCCGCAGCGCCTCGACACCGTCACGGTGGTGCCAGAACACCGCGGGCATTCCGCACGCGCGGGCCGCATGAACGTTCTCGAGGGTGTCGTCGACGAAGAGCAGCTCGCCGAGCTCGACCCCGAGCTCTCCGGCGACGCGGCGGAAGAACTCCTCCTCCGGCTTCGCGGCACCGACCTCGCACGAGTAGAAGCAACGGTCCAGCAGCTCGTCGTACCCCATCCGGGCGCGCATGTACGACGTTCGCAGGTCGTCCTGGTTGGTGGCCAGGTGACACCTGAACCCGGCCGCGCGCAGCTCGCGGACGAGCTCTCGGGCCGGCTCGAGCGGATCGATGGTGCCCCAGACCTCGCTGACGGCCTCGGTGTGACGCGACAGGCCGCGCTCGTCGAGTGCCGCGGGCAGGCGATCTGTCATCGCCACGGACCCGCGGATCGCCTGTTCCATCTGCGGCAGCAGCAGGTCGAGGAGCGCGAGCGACTCCTCGTTTCCGAGCACCCCACCCAGGAGGTCGAACCAGCTCGACGGCACCTGCTGCAGTACGCCGTCGGCGTCCCACAGGACCGCCGTGACGGCCGTGCGTCCGGTCATGTCAGTCGGTGCCGTGCTCGCGGACGAAGTCGAGGATCGGCTGCGACAGCTCGGGCCGGCAGACCACGAGGTCCGGGAGCAGGACGTCGTCCTGGTTGTAGAGAAGTGGCGAACCGTCGACGCGGCTGGTGAACAGGCCGGCCGAGCGGGCCACGGCGACGGGAGCCGCGGAGTCCCACTCGTACTGGCCACCGGCGTGCACGTAGGCGTCGCTGATGTCGCGCACGACGGACATCACCTTCGCCCCGGCCGAACCCATGGGGACCAGCTCGGCGCCCATCTCCTCTGCGAGGGCCTCGACGAAGGCGGGCGGACGCGTGCGCGAGACGACGATCCGCGGACGGTTCGCCGACGACGGAGGTACGACCGGAGGCTGTCCGGTGTGGAACGTCTGGTCGAGGCCCGGCAGGGCGACGGCCCCCGCCGCCAGCTCACCCCGTTCCCACAGCGCGACGTGCACCGCCCAGTCGTCGCGCGGGGGCTCGGAGAACTCGCGGGTGCCGTCGAGTGGGTCGACGATCCAGACCCGGTCCCGCTCGAGCCGCCGCCGGTCGTCCTTGCCCTCCTCGCTGAGCACCACGTCGTCGGGACGGACCTCCCCCAGGAGACGCATCAAGAGATCGTGGGCGGCCTGGTCTCCGGCATCCTTGAGGGCCCGGCCCTCCAGCCCCTGCTCGCGCACCTTCAGCAGCAGGTGTCCGGCCTCGGTGGCGGTCCAGGCGGCCACCGCATGGTCGTCGGCGGCCTCGGCCAGAGGTGAACGGGGTTCGTGGAGGTCAGTCACGGCGCCAGCCTAGGGCGTGTCTGGTGGACCTCGGCCGTCGCGTAGCAGGCCATGGGTCCGCCAGACGGGCGCCTGAGGTGCTGGCACGATAGGTCCGGCACCGTCCGACACGTGCACGCCTTAGTCGGTATTCGACCGGTCCGGCCGAATGATCCCTACTAGCATGGACACGGCATCTTGGAGAGGGAGACTCAATCGGTGTCCGATGACGCTCAGACAAGCCCGCGAAGGGCGGCTCTCGTGGCCGCCCTTCGGCGCAGCGCTGTCCTCATCGTCGTCCTCGTGCTCACCGGCACTGCGCTGGGCGTCGCCGCCGGGCTGCGACGCGCAGAGGAACACGTTGCCCAGGCATCCATCCTGGTCTCGCCCCTCGACGGAAACCCCTACTACCCCAGCGGTCGGGGCGATGAGCTGATCAACCTCGAGACCGAGGCCAAGCTGGCGTCCTCCGACCCGGTGGCGCGCGCCGTGGCAGAGCGCATCGGCGATCCCGCCTCCCCGGACGAGATGCTGTCCGGTCTCACCGTGGTGGTCCCGACCAACACGCAGATCCTCAACATCACCTACTCCGCGGGGTCCGACGAGCTCGCCGTGAGCAGGGCACAGGGTTTCGCCGAGACCTACCTCGACTATCGGAAGGCCCGTTCGGAGGAGGTCGCCCAGGCGAAGACCGAGCGCATCGAGCGCCAGATCACCAGCCAGAGCAAGGCCCTCGCCGACCTGGTGAGAAGGGCGAACGCGGAGACCAACCCGGCCAGGAAGAGCGTGCTCGAGGAACAGGTCAGTAGCGCGACCACGCAGATCGGCCAGCTGCAGGCGCAGCTCGCGGAGCTCCAGACGAGTGCCGTGGACCCGGGGCAGGTCATCACTCCTGCATCCGTCGTCGGCCGCAGCGCACTGCGCGCCCTGGTGCTGTACGCCGGCCTCGGTGGCTTCGCGGGCCTCATGCTCGCGCTGGCACTCGTCATCGTGCGCGCGCGTTCCGAGAACCGGATCCACCACGCCGACGACGTCAACTCCTCGGGTCTGCCGCTGCTCGGAAGTGTCTCGATGAACGAGGTGAACGACACCAACGAGGGCATCGTCCTGCTCGACAACGGCGAGACCCTCCAGATCGGCCCGGGATTGCAGGCGCTGCGCGTGGCGGTGCTGTCGCGTGAGCGCCGCCGTCCGGTGCGCATCCTCTACTCCGCGGCCGCGGAAGCCGCCCGCTACCCACGCACAGCCCTCGGACTGGCGTACGCCGCAGCTGCCTCCGGCCTGACCACGGTGCTGGTGGACGCGACCGGCGACAACGGGGACATCAGCACGTTCCTCGGCCTCGAGGGCAAGCGCGGGTTCACCGACGTGCTCGCCCAGGACCTCGACCTCGACTCCTCACTGGTTCGGCTGACCACCCACCTGACCGTGCTGCCCTCCGGCGGGCCAGACCCGCATGCCGACGACCTGCTGACAGGTCCCGGGGTGTCCGCCGTCTTCGACCAGCTGGCGGGGGTCTACGACATCGTCCTCGTGGCCACCGGTCCCCGGCTCACCCCGCGTTCGCTGGCGCTGGCCATGGTGACCGACGTGACCGTCGTCGAGGCAGTCGAGAGCCAGTCGCGGCTCGGCGACCTGGTGTCCATCTCCGATGACCCGAATGTCGTGGGATCCGTCCTGGGAGTGGTGTTCGTCGGTCGCGCTCGCGCACGGGCCAGCCGCCGTTCCCGGACATGACCGAGCGCGACCGTGAGGTCGCCGACGACACTCGACGACATCTGAGGCACGTCGCGCGCGGTGGAGCGATCGGGCTGGTGGGTGCCGGCGTGTCCGCCGTGGCGGGGTTCCTCCTGGTGGTGATCGTCACCAACTACGTCCGGGTCGACACCGCCGGACTGTTCTTCACTGTGACCTCGGCCTTCCTGTTGATGTCGGCTGTCACCACGCTCGGCACGGAGACGGGGCTGGCGCGATTCCTGCTTCGCTACGAGGCGCAGGAGAGACGGGGCGACATCCAGCCCACGCTGCGGGCGGCCATCCGACCGACGCTCGTCTTCTCGGTGGTGGTCGCAGTCTTGGTCGTGGTGTTCGCGGAGCCCCTTGCCGACCTGATCGGCCTCGACGGCCCTGACGGTGCCGCGAGCGTGCGCATCATGGCCGTCATCCTGCCCCTGGCCACGTGGAACGCGATCACCCTGGCCGGCACCCGCGCGTTCGGACGGATGCGCGCCACGGTGATGGTCGACAAGATCGCGCGACCACTCGCACAAACTCTGCTGGTGCTGCTGGTCTGCCTGGCCACGGCCGACCTGCTCGGGCTCAGCTTCGCGTGGGCGGTGCCCTACGCAGTCGCGGCCCTCGTCTCGGCGTGGATCTTCCGCAGGTTCCTGCACCGCAGAGGCACCTACGAGCACAACGTACCGACCAAGAGCTACCGCGAGCTGCGACGCGAGTTCTGGCAGTTCACGTGGCCGAGGGGCATCACCCGTATCTCGCAGATGGCCATCCAGCGCATGGACATCATCCTGATCGCTGCGCTTCGCTCCCCCAAGGAAGCGGCCATCTACACGGCCGCCACCCGGTTCGTGGTCCTCGGGCAGTTCGGCACCCAGGCGATCCAGCAGGTCCTGCAGCCCAAGTTCACAGCCCTGCTGGCCAGTCATGAGGACAAGGCGCTCAAGGAGGTCTACCAGATCTCAGCGGCGTGGAGCATGGCCGTTTCCTGGCCGCTCTACGTCGGCGTCGCGGCGGCGCCGCTCGTCTACCTCGGGGTGTTCGGGGAGGAGTACGCCGACAACGGTCTCCCCGTGGTCGTGGTGATGAGCATCGCGATGATGTTCGCGGTGGCCACTGGCCCTGTCGACACGCTGCTGCTGATGTCCGGCCGGAGCGCGCTGAGCCTGATCAACGCGCTCGTGGCGCTGGCCATCGACATCGTCCTCTGCGTCGTACTGATCCCTCCGATGGGAATCACCGGTGCCGCGGTCGCCTGGGCAGTTGCGGTCATGGTCCGGTGCACCCTGGCGCTGGTGCAGGTCAGGGTGACCATGTCACTCGTCAGCTTCGGGCCTGCTGCGGCGATCGTGGCGGTCGCGAACCTGGTCTGCTTCGGAGTACCGCTGCTGCCGGGCCTGTTCGGCGACGTGGGCGTCGGCACCCTGTTGCTCGCACTGGGCGTCTGCGTGCCGGCGTACGTCCTCACCCTGTGGCTCGGACGCAAGGTGTTGATGCTGGACGTGCTGCGAGGCCTGATCCGGCGGGCGCCCGCGCAGCCGGCGATGGAGCCGGTGGAGGGCAGCGATTCTGATGCGTAGACGCGCTGTGATGTTCGAGAGCTGGCGAGGCCTGTACGCCGACAGCCCTCGGGCCCTCTCCGAGAAGCTCGCCGAGTCCGATCCGTCGTTGCGGCGGCTCTGGGTGACCTCGGGTGAGAACTCCTTCCCGTCGGACGTGGCCACGGTCAAGCGCCACAGCCCGGCGTACTTCCGCTCCCTGCTGGCCACCGACGTGCTCGTGGCCAACGACATCGTGTCGCAGCACCTCGTGAAGGGACCGCGCGTCCACTACGTGCAGACCTGGCACGGCACGCCGCTGAAGCTGATCGGTCACGACGAGCACGCACAGAGCTACACCGGGGCGCAGGCACACCTGAAGCGGATGGTCCGGGACGTGGCCAAGTGGGACGCTCTCGTCTCTCCGAGTCCCATCTGCAGCGAGATCTTCCGTCGCGCCTTCGGCTTCGAAGGCGAGATCTGGGAGACCGGCTACCCGCGCAACGACGTACTGCGGTCCCCGCACGCGGGGGCGAGACGAGCCGAGGTACGCCGCGGACTCGGGATCCAGCCGGAGGCCTTCGTGGTGCTCCACGCCCCGACCTGGCGTGACGATGACAGAAGCGATGAAGGCAACTTCCAGCAATCGGTGATGATCGACCCTGGTCCGCTCTCGGAAGCGCTTCCGCCTGGCGCTCGGCTGCTGCTCCGCCTGCACCGCAACGTCTCCGAGCGGCCGACCAGCCCGGGCAGCGACTTCGTCCTCGATGTCAGTGACCACCCGGACATCGCCGACCTCTACCTGGCGGCAGACGTGCTGGTCTCCGACTACTCCTCGGCCGTCTACGACTTCGCCGTCACCGGCAAGCCGATCGTCCTGTTCGCCCCCGACCTCGACCGCTACCGCGACCTGGTGCGCGGCATGTACTTCGACTACGAGGAGTGGGCGCCCGGCCCGGTGACGAGGACCCAGGAAGAGCTCGCCGCCGCTGTGGCAGAGGTCGACGAAGTCGCGCGGGCCTGGTCCGGTCGCTACGGCGAGTTCGTGCGGAAGTTCTGCCCCCACGAGGACGGGCACGCATCGGACCGGGTCGTCGAGCGGCTGCGGTCAGTCCTGGCCCGTTGACGGGTCGACTGACGGCTTGCGCCAGCTCGGTGTGCGCCCCATCTGTTCGGCCAGCCGTGCGTCGTACGGCTCGAAGTGGTGCTCCAGCCGCTCCCTGAGGGCGGCGTCCATCGGCGATCGCGGGCGGGCGTTCCACTGCTCGACCTTCTGCGGCTTCCATTCCGGAAGACCCAGCCAGGCACGTAGCCGGTCGAACTCGGCATCGGGGTCGATGAAGAACGCGTCGGCGTCGACGACGTGGACACGTTCGGGACCAAGGGCGTCGATGAAGCGCTCGACCTGCTCGCTGTAGCGGCTCCGCGCCAGGTAGGCATGGTGACGGTGCTGGAAGCTCTCGTACGTCGGGTCGGCCCTGATCCGCTCCACCTCGCCCGCGATGCGCTCCTCCTCCAGGGCTACCGCCTGCTCGAACTCCTCGGTCTCGAAGCCGCGGGCCAGCTCGTGACGGTGGGCGGAGTAGGCCCGCTCGACCGGCTCGCGCACCATCACCACCACCCGCACGTCGGGGAGGTCGCGGGCGATCCGCTCGGGCACCAGCGGGTGGAACAGGTAGTAGCCGCTGGTCTCGAAGGTGACCGCATCCGGGCCGTGCCTGCGCCGGGCCAGACGGGCGAGCGGGAAGTGGCCGGCGTACCAGCGTGTCCCTCGGTGGTAGTTGAGGTCGAAGTAGCCGATGCCCTTGGAGACGGTCGGACGTGCCACGGCGGGGTGCTCGCTCAGCACTCGGTAGAGAGTCGTGGTGCCCGCGCGCTGGGCGCCGACGATGACGAACGCCGGCCGCAGTCGCCACCGCGAGGTCAGCACCCCCCAGGCGCGCAGCCACCGGCGGAGGAGGACGACGAGTCCGTGGGGTGAGTGCTCGCGGACGAAGCGCGTCAGCCGGCGTACGCCACTCGACTCAGCCACGACGCACCCCCGTCGGCAGCCCGAGCCAGGCACTGAGCGCCTCCAGCATCACCTGGCTGCGTCGGCTGATCATGTCGCCGAGGTGGGTCTCGGCCCCGCGGAGGTAACGGCAGGTGATCGCGGCGAGGTACGCCGCCCCCACGAGGTGGTCTTCGCTGCCAGGGGTGTTCGAGACACCCGCGAGCTCGAGTCCACGCATCACCGAGGCGTGCTCGAGGCCGTCACGCCGGACGACCGCGTTGATCCCGTAGTGGCAGCGATCCAGCCCCGGAGGCATTCCCGTCTCGAAGCGCTCCCAGTCCCAGAGCTGGAGCCGTCCACGACGACGGCTCATGTTCCACGGGGTCCAGTCACCGTGCCACGCGCCCAGCGGGAGCGGGCGTTCCGCGGCGGCACGACCGAGCCGGTCCAGCGCCTCGTCGAGGCTTTCGCTGGCCACCGAGGGCTGCAGCGAGGCCCGCGTCTCGACCAGCTGTCGCCACAGCGGGGTCTGGGTCAGCGGAGCCGCCGGCTCGGCGAACGCGCGGTGGAAGGCCGCCATCTCCGTCGCCGGCAGGTCGAACTGGCGGCTGGGCCGTTGCAGGAAGGAGGTGTCGAGAGCGCTCATGACGATGACGGTGGCGCCCTCCCAGCCGCCGAAGTGCAGCAGTCGCGGGACCTCGAGCTGCGCCGGCAGGTCAGCCTCGGCCAGGCGCTGCAGGGAAGCCGCCTCGGCCTCCACCAGTGTCTCCGTGATCGTGTTGTCGGCGATCTTGACGAACGCGAGGCTGCGGCCCCGGGTGTCGAACACCTGCAGCACCGTCTTGCGGTTGGCACGGGCGGTCCCCAGGCCGAGGCTGAAGTCGACGGGCTCGCCGAGGACGTCCTCGAGGTAGCTGCGCATGGACCCCGCGCGCTCGCTGATCGAGATGCGGTCGGGGAACGCAGCGACGGCCCGTGAACGCAGCAGTCCGGAGACGCCCAGCCGCTTGACCGTGTCAGGCGTGGACAACGCTGCGCTGAAGCGCAGCATCGCCCGCGCCGCGGCGGTCGGGTTGCCGGCCGGGACGAGCAGCCTCGGCGCATCGGCGTTGGGCAACACGAGCAGCTCGGTCTGCCCCGCCGCCGGAGAACGGCCTGAGCCGCGACTCCGGTGGAGTCGCGGCTCAGGTGTGCCTGGCCACAGTGCCTGGACGCTCGACACGTAGGTGTCGATCAGGCGCTCGGTCACTCATCCCCCCGTCAGCGCTGCTGGCCGGGTGGACCGGCTCAGAGCGTCGGCTTGTCCTTGATGGCTGCGGTGTACTGGTTCTTCTTCAACTGTGTCGACAGCTCCCAGTTGGCGATGCTGTTGAGGTTGGTGTTGAAGTAGGCGAACGCCTTCCCGCCGTACTGCTTCAGCTCATTGTACGTGCGGGAGACCCACTGCGGGTCGTCCTCCGAGGCCTTGTCGGTGTACCCGGTCTCGGCGATGCCCCAGGGAACACCGGTCCTGTCCGTCCAGGCCTTCAGCTTGGAGAAGTACTGGGTCACCATGTTGGTGCCCTTGGTGTTCATCTGGCCGTCCTTCACCACGCCGTACTGGTTGTAGATGTCGAAGCCGGCGAGGTCGATCTTGGTGTTCTTGGGCCACAGGGAATCCAGGCTGTACTGCGGGGCGCCGTAGTACTGGTGGTAGCCGGTGAGCACGATCGAGTACGCCACGTTCGGGGCGGTTGCCCGCACGATCGGGGCCAGGTGAGCCTGCATGGCGGTCCACTGCGTGATGTCGCCGTCGCCCTCCGGCTCGTGGTGGAAGGCGAGCCAGACCGGCCCGTCGAGCTTGCTCAGCTTGGTGGCCAAGCCACGCGTCCAGGTGTCACCTGCGCCGGCGGCCATCTGGCTCCAGCCGTAGGGCAGCTTGAAGCTGATCCACGGGAGGCGACCCTTGGCGAGGTCGCCAGCAGCGACCGAGACGGCCTTGTCGACGTGGGTGGCACCCCAGAAGGTGCGACGGACACCGAGCTGCGTGTCCATCGTTGCCTCCCACTGCGTGGGGTCGGCGTTGCCGCCGTAGGCCGCGCCGAGGAAGGCGCCGCAGCTGCCGGGGATGCCGCGAGCGCTGTAGGCACATCCGTTGGAGAGGTGTCCTGCGGTGCCTCCGGGCGGGTCGGTGGCCGGCGGGTCCGTCGGCGTCGGGTCCGTCGGGGTGGGCTCTGTCGGGGTCGGCTCACTCGGTTCGGTCGGCGCCGGGGTGGCCGGCAGCCACTTGAGCACCGAGACGTTGTCGACCAGCAGGAACTTGCGCCTCGGGAGCCGGTTCAGCATGACTCGGACGTTGAGCTTGGTGCCGGCACGGCGCGTGGTAGCCGTCATGGTCACCTTGTGCCAGCTCCTCCAGGCACGGAACCGCTTGGCTGAGTTCTTGACGGCGCGTCCGTTGGAGGTCTCCCGGAGGACCAGCCTGCCCGGGGCCCCGGCCTTGCTGCTGCGAACCCAGGCCGACACGGTGTATCGCTGGCCCACCTTGGGCGAGGGGGCCACGATCGAGCGGCTGTCGAGCGCGGCGCGGCCAACACGGCGGTTGGTCAGCTGGGCGGCTTTGCTGCCACCCCGACCGCGGTAGACGATGTTGAGCCTGGTGGGGGCAGTGCTGGCGTACCAGCCGTAGGTGCCCCGGTCAAAGCTACCGTTGGTCATCGTCTGCTGACGGTTGGCAGTGGCGTTGGACGGTGCCGCCATCACGCTGATGCCGAGGGAAGCGGCCACTGGCACGGCGGCCAGGGTCACCACGAACTTCTTGGATCGAGGGCGCATCTGATTTCTCCGCGGGGGTTAGAGGTCGAACTGGATCCCGAAAGAGCCCTCCCCCATGCGCCCGAGCGACAGGAGCAAGACCAAAAGGAACTATACGGTTGAAATCGGACATTTGGCATCTTTTTCTAGAACTGGTCTAAGTCGTACTAAACCACCGTCTACTGGGCGCCTTTCGCGCGTGATTCGCCGCCCGCGAACCCGGCCCCGGGCAGGCCACATCGCCGGACGTCCAGCTGGCGCACAAGGGCGGCGCATCGAGCGCGCAGAGGGCGCCGAGGAGGTTCAGAGGACGCGCAGTGGTGACCCGGTCGGTGGGGAGGCGTCAGCGAGGGTGGCCAGGTCCACGTGCCACGGATGCGCTTGGGACCGCCGGGTCACCGGCTGGGGCTCGGTGCCCGGCCACCTGCGAACAGGCTCTACTCGGGCCCGTGAAGCAACGCCGCCCGTTGCGTACGACTACACCGACCGGGTGTCAGGACCGCCACCAGCGTCGGGTGGGCTGAGCCTGACCCGTGCGGACTCCAGGCGCGCCCGGGTCTGCTTCGTGACGTCCTCGATGCGCTCGGTCTCGACGTTGCTGAGCTTCGATCGCCATTCCTCGGCGACAGCGGCTGGTGGGCGGTCGAAGTTGTGCAGCTGCTCCGCCTTGACCGGGGCGCTGCTGGCCTCGTTGGCCAGCTCCGCTGCCATCGTCGTCGACCAGCTGAGCCCGAGTCGTTCGGCCAGAGCAGTTCCAGCGGCGACCCCACCGGTGGCGAGCTCGCTGTGCGAGACGACGACGAGCCCGCTGTCCGCAGCGTCCGCCAGCGCCAGCTCGTGCAGCACTGACCAGAACAGGCCCATCTCCTCGGCAGGGGAGGCCTCGCCTGGACCGGGGAGCGCCGGCAGCTGGGGACCGCCGCCGTGGGACTCGACGGCAGCGACGATGACGGCCAACTCCTCCAGGTCCGGGGTCCACTGCATCCGGCGGTAGCTGGCCAGGACGGCTCCGGGGTGCCGGTACACCAGTACGGGCAGCGCCCCCGTGGCGCGCACCACGGCCGGCATCGACAGCATCGCGAAGGGGTCCTTCACGATGAGGTTGGTGTGCGGGAGCGGGCCTGCCCACTGACGGGTCCCGAACCTGCTGTAGACCCAGGGGTTCAAGCCGCGGTAGGCCAGTCGGAGCAACCGACGCTGGCGCGGGGTCAGGTCGCTGAGCCGGGCCCAGCCCGTGAGCGTGCCGCCGAGTGCGTACTGCCGCCCACGCGGATTCATCGGCTCGCGGCCCGCCAGCGCAGTGCCGGGTGATCCCGCCAGCAGCCGGGCCAGCCAGGTGGTCCCCGACCTGGGCACGCCTGTCACCAGGATCGGCCGCCCCCGGCGTCGGTTCCGCCCACGGATCCCCGACTCCATCGATGCCGCTCCCCGTCGGTCAGATGCCCCGGCCACGCCGGTGAGCCATCCTCATCACACGGCCCGCCGACACCAGGTGCAGGGCGACTCCGGCTGCCAGGTAGGACCTCTTCTCGGCCGGGTTCGCCCGAAGCGTCCTCGCGACGGTGCGCAGCGCCGAGCGGCTCTCACCGAGGGCAGCCCGCGCGAACGCCTGCTGACCGAGGATGCGTGCGTGGGCACGGCGATCCGCCGTGAACTCAGGGTGCTTGGCCACCAGGTAGTCGAGCGCCTCGATGATCGTGCCCCAGTTGCGGGAGAACAGGGACTGGCCCCACCGCACCTTGACCAGAGCCTCCGGGACAACCGCAAAGCCACCGGGCAACCGGGCCGCACGGATGATCCAGTCGTAGTCCTCCCCGAAGCTGCCTGGGATCTTCTCGTCCACCAGTCCTATGGGACCGAGCAGTTCCTGTCGGCGCACCATCACCGTCGAGGGGTGCGCCTCCATGACACGGTTACGGACCAGGGTCTCGACGGTGAGGTCAGCCGGGTCCGGGATCCTCGTGACGGAACGGTCCTCGTAGAGCACCACGATCCCGGTCACCGACGTGGGTGCCTGGGATCCCTGGAGGGCCTCCACCTGCCGCTCCACCTTGGTCGGTAGCCACTCGTCGTCATCGTCACAGAAGGCCAACAGCTCACTGGATGTCGCCAGCACCCCACTGTTGCGCGCCCCGGCGAGCCCCGGGGTGCGACTGTTACGAGTGAGCCGCACCGGTCGGCGCGTGTCGTCGTCGGCCAGGGAGGCGTCCGGGTCGGACTGGTCGAACACGAGGGTGGTCACGATCCGTCCGGCGTACGTCTGGCCGCGGACTGCCTCCAGGGCCAGCGCCAGCAGCTCGGGCCGGCTTCCCCGGGTGGCAATGACCACATCCACGTCGGGCAGCTCGGACTGCGTGGTCTCGTCTGGCTGGGCGCTCGTCATGTTGGCCTCGAGGTTGGTCGGGGACATCGGGTGCCGACGCGCGCGTCCGACATCCCCCCACCCACGATTCGCGGGAGGCGCGACAGCGCGCCTACATCGCGCAGGGTAGTGCGTCCGCGGAGGCGGTCGGGGCACCGCGTCGTCGACAGGCTCATTCCAGCTCCCGCCGGCGTCGTATCCGTGGGCGCCAGCCCGGGAGCGCAGCCATCAGCAGAGCACCCACTGCGAGCCCGAGGGCGGCTCCTGTGGCGGTCGGGACGTCGGTGCCCCCCTTCAGCCTGCGGGTCTCGGCGATGCGGATGACCTCACCGGCCGTCGTCGGGGTCAGCAGGATCTCGGCGACTGCTTCCTCCAGACGTCGCCGAGTGGGGTCCCCGGCCTCCCCGGAGGAGTCGACGACGACGGTCTTCGAGGCGCGTCCGTGCAGCTGGGCCAGCTGCTCGCGCAGGATGGCGAGCGTCTGGTTGCGACGGTTGGACAGGTACTCGCGGCGGGTCACGAGGTAGGAGCGCGCCAGGGCAACGGCCTGCTGCCGCGAGGTCGTGGCATTCAGCGCGCGTACCTCGATGGTGAGGACGATCGTGTTCGGCGCCGCTGTGATACGGACGCGTCGCCGCAGCTCGTCCAGGCGGGCGGTGTCCCCGGTTCCCACCACTCGGGTCAGAGACTGGCGCGAGATCACCAGCGCTGCCTCCGTGTCGATCGTCACGTCACCCGGCAAGGGGGCGTCCTCAGTGGTCGCCTGCCGCGAAGTGTCGAGGTACACCGGTGGTTCCGCGAGCAGGATGGACACCCGGGTGGAGTAGATGGCGGGTCGCGTCGCAGCCAGGGCCATCCCTGCCATGGCTCCCAGCAGGGTGAGCGCCACGAGGATCGGCCACCAGGCCCGGAGACGGGCCAGGGCAGGCTCCATGAGCTGGGACGAGCGCTGTCTGGCAGTGACCAGCTGTTCACGGGCGACGAGGCCGATGGCGGTCATCACGGCCAGCAGTGGCATCCCCAAGGTGTCGTAGATGAGGAGCTGCAACCCGAAGAACGCCAGGACGAACGTGCACAGGGTCTCGGCAGTGGTACGACATCGCCAGCAGCGACTCAGCGCCAGCGCGAAGAACGTGACGAACAGCAGTGCTCCTGCGTAGCCCTGGGTGAAGATCACGCCCCACAGGTGACCCTGCGTGCCCAGGGGCGGGACACCGCAGGCCTCGCAGTCCGCGGTGGCGGCACCGGAGATCGACGCGAAGCTGCCCTCGACATCGCGCGTGCTGCCGTAACCCACGACCGGCGAGCCATCGAGCGTGCTCGACAGCGTCCGGGAGAGCAGCTCACCGCGGCGGTCGTTGCTGTGCTGGTTGGCCAGACGCTCCTGGAAGATCGTGCCCAGCGGGCTGAGGAGGAATACGACGCTCGCCACGAGCAGCACCACCGCCGTGGCGACGATCGGGGTCGCGCGCCCCCGGCGGACCTGCAGCAGCACCACGACGACGACTCCGAGCGCAAGGGAGAGCCACAGGCCCCGGTTCAGGGAGTAGACGATCGGGATCGCAGCCACCAGCAGCACGAGCGGCGCGGTGTACCGCTGCCACCGTTTCCCGTCGCGGAACCAGGCGACGATGAAGAAGGGGAGGTAGAGCGACAGGCAGCTGCCCCAGGTGTTGGCGAACGGGAAGGGAGCCTTGGGCCGCGGCTCCTCACGACCGAGGACGGTCTGGATGTCCGACACGTCCGGATGGGCGATCGACTCGATCAGGCTGTTGCTCCGCAGTCCCCGCGGCATCAGCATCTCGAACGGTGAGGTCCACTCGAGGTTCGGCGCCAGTACACCGAGCAGCCCTCCGAACGTGGTCACCACGAACATGAAGCCGAGGAGCTGGTAGACCCACCGGGCGGGCAGCTCGGACTCGCGGAGGTTCGTGACCCAGAGCAGGTACACCGTCGCCGCGAGGTACCAGGCCAGCCGATAACCGAAGACCAGGTATCTCGACGAGCCGCCACCTGGTTCGGCTCCCGGCGCCTCGGCGAACAGGACGAACGCACCAAGGGCGACCCAGGCCAGGAAGAGCAACCACAGCGTGAAGCCGACCGGGAGGACGAGGCGTCGCTTGCGCAGGAGCTGGTCGGCCATCACGACGGCCAGTGCCATGGGGACAACCGTGCGGAGCCCGAGGGCCCACCAGATCGGGAAGCCGAGCAATGTGACGGTCAGCGGCCAGTGCATCGGGAGCGAGGTACGGCCGCGGACGGGGCGCGACGGCGGTCCCGGCACCCGCTGTGCGACCCCCGGGTCATGTTCGACCAGCATCCCCGTCACGACTTTCGCCTTCTGCGTGGCACCACGACCGGTCAAGCCTACGAGATCCGAGGCTCCGATCGAACGAAACGGGCATTCGCCGCCATTCCGCGCCAGTGCCTGCCCACGGGTGCTGCCCGCCAAACCGATCGCCCGTAACTACCTGTCACTGGGCTAGACCGTACAAACCCGACGCAAGCCGTGGAAGCGACTCTCTGCCTAGACTTCGAGACGCCGTCCACGGGGGGTGGCATGCGCAGTTTCGGCAAGCTAAGGGGCAACACCATGCGGCGACTCGGTCTCGTCCTCCTGGCAGGTGCCCTGGTTCTGACGGGTCTCACAGCGCCGTTGTCCGCGAGCGCGGACAGCTACGGCCCGGGCAGCCTGGTCAAGGACGTCCCTGTCGCCGGCACACCGCACGTCCTGGACGGTCGCGTGAACTCGATCGCACGCGTGGGCAACACCCTGATCCTGGGCGGCACCTTCACCCAGACGCGGAACAACAACTCGACGGACGTGATCCTCCGGTCCCGGCTGGTCGCCTTCGACGTGACGACCAAGCAGATCAGCACCACGTTCGCCCCGAACCCCAACGGCGCGGTCGAGGTGGTCCTCCCGGCCCCGGACGGCAAGTCGGTCTACGTCGGCGGTCTGTTCACCTCGATCGCCGGCGCCGCGGTGAGGAACCTGGCCCAGGTCAACGTCGCGGACGGTTCCCTGGTCACCACCTTCAACCCCGCCACTGTCGATGGTCGAGTCCTGGACCTGCGGCTGGCGAACAACCGGCTGTGGATCGCCGGCGCGTTCACGCACGTCGCCACCAAGGCGCAGCGGGCACTCGCCACGGTCAACCCCGTCACCGGAAAGTTCGACCCGTTCATGAGGCAGGTGATCGCCGGAGTCCACAACGGCGGCACCACCACGGTCCTGAAGATCGACATCAACAGCCAGGGCACCCGGTTGGTCGGGTTGGGCAACTTCGACACCGTCGACGCAGCCAAGCGCCACCAGTTGTTCGTCCTCGACATCAGTGGGCTGACGTCGACCAGCGCCAACTGGCAGACCGCGTTCTACCAGACGGCCTGCTCGAGCTCCTTCAACAGCTACATGCGCGACCTGGACTTCTCTCCGGATGGCAGGTTCTTCGTGGTCTCGACGACCGGCGCGTACGGCGGGGCCGGCACCGCCTGCGACAGCACGGCACGCTTCGAGACCGGTGCCACCGGCTTGGGGATCAAGCCTTCGTGGATCAACAACACCGGCGGTGACACCACGTACGCCGTCGAGATCACCGACTCGATCGTCTACACCGGTGGCCATGCCCGTTGGCAGAACAACCCCTACGCGTCCGACACCCCCGGACCTGGCGCCGTCTCGCGCCCCGGCATCGCCGCCCTCGACCCGATCAACGGCCTGCCGCTCTCGTGGAACCCGACCCGTGAGAGGGGCGTCGGCGTCTTCGACTTCCTGATCGACGAACTTGGCCTCTGGGTGGCGTCCGACACCACGCGCATCGGCGCCAGCTACCTGCGTTCTCGCATCGCACTGCTGCCGGTCGGCGGCACCACCTTCCCCGGCGTCCGTACTCCGTCGCTGCCCAACGACGTCTACATCGTCAAGACCAGCACCGGCGGGATCCAGAAGCGCTCCTACAGCGGCAGCGCGTTCGGCGCGGCCCAGACGGTGCCGACGGGCGGGCTGACCACCAACAACGTCCGCGGCACGTTCATGCTCAACGGCTACCTCTACATCGCCTGGTCCGACGGCACCTTCGACCGTCGTACCTTCGACGGCACCACCTACGGCGCCGCGGAGGCCGTGAACACCTCCGGCCTGCTGAGCCCGATGAACGAGTGGATCGCGGACGTCAAGTCGATGACCGGCCTGTTCTACGACTCCGGCCGCCTCTACTTCACCAAGAGCGGCTCCTCGACGCTGTACTACCGCTACTTCACGCCGGAGAACAAGGTCGTCGGAGCCCAGCGGCTCACCGCCAGTGGCAACGTCACCGGCATCGACTTCGGGCAGGTCCGCGGCATGTTCGTCGCCGACGACAAGCTGTACTGGTCGACGTCCTCGAACGACCTGCGCAGGCTCGGCTGGGCGCAGGGTGCCCAGTCCGGCGCCCCGGTCGCGGGCACGGCCACGGTGGTGTCGAGCTCTGGTGTCGACGGCTACAGCTGGGGCTCTCCGCGCTCGTTGTTCCTCTTCCAGGGTCCGGACGGCGAAGGACCGACGACCGCTCCGGTCGCCGCCTTCACCCAGACGTGCACGAGCCTGACCTGCACCTTCGACTCGAGCGCTTCCAGCGTCCAGGGCACGGCCGGTTCCGGCCGGTCGTGGAACTTCGGCGACGGCACCACCAGCACCGAGACGAACCCGTCGCACACGTTCCCGGCGACCGCCACCTACCCGGTGACGCTGACGGTGACGTCCAGCAGGGGCCTCACGAACAGCCTGACCAAGTCGGTCCAGGTGACCCGGGTCAACCAGAGGCCCAGCGCGGACTTCACCTTCAGCTGCCAGCAGCTGGCCTGCTCGTTCGACGCAGGGGGTTCCACCGACTCCGACGGCACTGTCGCCTCCTACGCGTGGAGCTTCGGTGACGGCACCACGGGCACCGGCAGGACCGTGAACCACCCGTATGCCACGGGCGGCACCCGCAACGTGACCCTGACCGTCACGGACAACGAAGGCGCGACGGGCTCCGTGACGAAGTCTGTCGACGCCGTCGCGGTGGGCATGACGTTCGTCGCGGCGACGAGCAAGATCGACAACCAGACCAATCACGTGGCCACGATCCCGAGCACGGTCCAGCCGGGCGACACCCTGTTGCTGTTCCTGACCGCCAACTCGAGCACCGTCACCCTCACGCCGCCTGCCGGCTGGACGCAGGTCCAGTCCGGGACCGTCGACGGTCTCCAGGCTCGGGTCTGGACCCGAACCGCCGTGGCGGGTGACGCGGGGACGAAGGCGACGGTGCTGGGCTCCGCCGCCGCCAAGACGGACATGACCGTGGCGGCGTACCGGCCAAACGCCGGGAGCACCCTGTCGGTGGCGACCAGTGCGCAGGCCTACAGCCCAGCGGCGGCGACGCAGCTCACGACACCCCAGGTGAACGTGACCGGAGCGTCGTCGTGGCTGGTCAGCTACTGGGGTGCCAAGTCCTCGGGCACGGTCGCCTTCTCCACGCCGGCCGGACAGCAGGCTCGATCCAGCTCGGTCGGCACCGGCACCGGCTCCATCAGTGGCGCGCTGGCCGACTCGGCGGCACCGGTCGCGGCCGGCACCCGCGGAGGACTCACCGCCACCACCGGCGCCTCCACGTCTCGTGGAGCGACGTTCTCGATCGTGCTGGCCGCTCAGTAGTCGGATCGACAGGAGGGAAGGACCGATGAGCATCAGCAGCGAACTGCCGGGAATCTCCCGACTGGTCCGGTCCAGTCGTGTCCATACGACGCGCCACGGCAGTCTGGAGTGCCATAATCCGTCTTCTGGGGGGCAAATGACTACGAGCGCAGAGGTGCCGGAGGTCGAGGTCGGCCCGTTCTGGGTGAGCGACTCACCGCGGGACGAGCTCGTGGAGCGCGTCGTCGATCTGTGTCGGACATCCACGACCCGCCCCGCCTTCGCCTACGCGCTGCACGTCGGTGGGCTCAACGCCCGCCGGGAGCGGGACTTCGTCGTGGCGATGCGCCGGGCCGACGTCGTGTACGCCGACGGGGGCTCGGTGGTCTGGCTGGCCCGGCTCGCCGGCGGCCAGCGCGTCGAGCGGGCACCGACCACCGACATCGGCTGGGACGTCATGCGCTGCTTCGCCCGCAAGGCCGGTCGGATACCCAGAGTTGCCCTGGTCGGGGGGCCTCCCGGCCTGGCCGAACGCGCCGGCACGGTCCTCGACGAGGCTGGCGTCGCAAACGTGGTCTTCGTCGACAACGGGTTCCACAGCGACTGGAGCGAGACCCTGACCCAGATGCGTGCGGCGACTCCGGACATCACCGTGATCGGGCTCGGCGCACCCCGCGAGATGATCTGGAGCCAGCGCCACCGAGACGAGCTTCCGCCGGGACTCGTCCTGACGTGTGGCGGCTGGTTCGGGCACCTCGTGGGTGACGAACGCCGAGCCCCTCGGCTGCTACGCAGGTCTGGGCTGGAGTGGATCGCCCGAGTCGCCCAGGCTCCCGGTCGGCTCGGTCCCCGCTACGCGCGTGGGGCGGGCGCGACCGCTCTCCTCGCCCTCAGCACGCTCCATCGCCGTCCTCCCGACCCGAGGCTCTGACCGGGCGCGACATCGCGCTCATGTCCGCGTCCCGGCGGGACCGCTGACCTCGCTGCACCACTTCCCCCGAGAGAACCGGAACAGCCCCGCATGACGATCAGAGCACTGACTTCCCCCGCGACAGGCGTGACCGTCGTGGTGTTGCTCGTCGCCCTCCTGACGACCGGGGGCGCCACCGCTCCACGGCACGAGCCGTCGTCCTCGGGGGTCTCCAAGGCCCCCGCCTTCCGGGCCACCGAGAAGGCCAGGTCGCAGGTGCGGGTGGCTCGAGTGCCGTCCTCACCCACCAAGCGCCGGGCCATGCGCGTGCTCACCAGCGGCTGCCGCTACAACAAGCGCGGCATCCCCCGGTGCGGGACGCTGCTCGGAGCGGCGTACGGCGCCAACACCAACCCGATCTTCTGGGAGCAGTCGATGCGCCACCGGCTGGGGGTGCACCGCACCTACTACTCGGGGTACGACGTCAACGACGCCGTCCGCACCGCCCGCATCGACCTGCTCCGCCAGCGCATTCCCTGGATCAGCTTCAAGCTGCCCTACTCCTGGTCCGAGATGGCGGCCGGCCGGGGCGATGTCTGGGCCGGCCGGCTGGCGCGCCGACTCTCGAGGCTCGACGGCCCCGTCTGGGTGGCCTTCCACCACGAGCCCGAGGGCGACGAGGGCGACATCAGGGACTGGACCTCGATGCAGGAGCGCCTGGCACCGATCGTGCGCTCCTCGGCACGCAACGTGGCCTTCTCGGTCATCCTGACCGGCTGGAACCAGCTCTACGGCCACCGCCGGTACTCATTGGCGTCCCTCTGGCCGCAGGACACCAAGGTCGACCTGGTCGGGTTCGACGTCTACAACAGGTACGGCGTCGAGACCGCCGGGCGCGTGACCACCGGACGCACGAAGTTCAAGCGCAGCTACTTCGAGAAGTTCGAGAAGTTCGCGGCGAAGCACGACATGGCCTGGGGCCTCGCGGAGACCGGTCACACCGACCGCTCGGCCAGGGTCGAGCCGAGGTTCGTGAAGCACCTGTACAACAGCGTGCGCCGGCACGGCGGCGTCGCTGTCACCTACTTCAACACCACCCTCAACAGCGTCGCGCCGTGGCGCCTCGCCGGACAGAAGGACCGGCAGTTCGCTGCCACCCTGCGCCGCACACCCACGCTGTGAGCGAGAAGCGGGTCAGCCGTTGAATCGCTGCTGCGTCGGCTCGAGGCCGTCGTTGATCAGGGACTCGACGGCATCGGCGGCGCTGTCGACCTGGAACGGCAGTTCCTTGCGCTCGGCTGCGCTGTAGTTCGAGAGCACGAAGTCCGCGGGGTCCTGGCGCCCCGGAGGCCGTCCGACACCCACCCGCACCCGGTAGAAGTCCCCGTCGCCCAGCGACGAACGCATCGACCTCAGCCCGTTGTGGCCGTTGTCGCCGCCCCCGAACTTCGTCCGGAGGACACCCAAGCCGAGGTCGAGCTCGTCGTGGATGGCGATGATCCGGTCGTGCGGCACCTTGTAGAACGAGGCGAGGGCCTTGATCGGGCCACCGGACTCGTTCATGTAGCAACGCGCGCGGGCCAGCACCACGCGCGGAGCGACGCTGCCCGGAGCGCCCAGGCGCCCTTCGACCACGTCGGCGCGGCCGGTCTTGTGCGGGCGCCAGCTGCCGCCCATCCGCCGGGCCAGCTCCTCGACGACGAGGTAGCCGACGTTGTGGCGCGTGCCGGCGTACCTCGGGCCGGGGTTGCCCAGCCCGGCGACCAGCCAGACGTCGGCGCCCGAACCGGGGCTCGCCTCGGAACCGGTCAAGGCGTCCGGGCTCAGCTCTCGTCGGAGGACTCGGAGCCCTCGGCGTCGCCCTCGCCCTCAGCGCTCTCCTCGCCCTCGGCCGCCTCGGCCTCGGCAGCCTCGGCTTCGGCAGCCAGCTCCTCGTCGGAGATGTCGTGCTCGATGCCGGCCTCGGCCTCGGCCTCCTCGAGCTCGGCCTCGATCTCCTCGGCCGTGGGCGCGTGGACCACGTTGACGATCAGGTAGTCGTCGTCGGTGAGCAGGGTGGACCCGGACGGCAGGGTGAGGTCCCTGCCGAAGATCTGGAAGCCGACCTCGGCGTCCTCGACCGAGACCTCGATGTACTCGGGGATGTTGGTCGCCTCTGCCTCGACGGTCACGGTGTTGGCCTCCGTCACGGTCATCGCGTCGGGCTTGGACTCGCCGGTCACGTAGATCCGGACCTCGACGGTGACCTTCTCGCCCTTCTTCACCTCGACGAAGTCGATGTGCTCGAGGAAGCCCTTGATCGGGTCGGCCTGGACCTGCTTGGTGAGCGCGATGTAGGTCTTGCCATCGATGTCGATGTAGAGCAGGGCGTTGGTGCCGCCGTGCTTGAGCGCCATCATCGTGTCGTGACCGGGCAGCGTGATGTGGACCGGGTCGTTGCCGTGACCGTAGATGACAGCGGGCACCTTGTCGGAACGCCGGATCCGGCGCGCGGCGCCCTTGCCGAACTCGGTGCGGGTCTCGGCGGTGATCTTCAGCTCGTCGGCCATGCTCTGTGTGCTCCTCGTGATGCGCTGGTACGTCGTGTGTGGTTGTCCCGGGGCCGGAGACGACACATGCACCGAGCTCCAGACGGGCACGGTGCATGACGATCATGCGATCCGGCCACGTCGATCACGGAGGTGAGTCCCTCGCCGAGGCAACTGGGAGAGACTACCCAATCGCCTGTGGTGGTGGCCAATCCGGGTGCTTCGGTGGGACGCCGAACTGAGCCGACCGGGTGGAATGCACCGGAGGAGCACTCCGGCACCGCGGGATTGCGCTCTGGGGGAGCGAAGCGGAGGAAGCCGGAATCCCGTGGGGTCATGCGTTGCGGGGGAGGGCGGCTCCGCCCTGTCGGCGTCCACAGTGCACCGTTAGCCGAAAATAAACCCGCTTGTGCCGACTACAAGAGACCGCGAGCCGAAAGACAACCGCGGATCAGCGGGAACTAGGCGTGCCCATCAAACATGGAGGTGACGCTGCCGTCCTCGAAGACCTCCTTGATCGCCCGCGAGATCAGCGGTGCGATGGAGAGGCAGGTGAGCTTGTCGAACTCGCGGTCGGCGGAGAGCGGCAGCGTGTTGGTGACGATCACCTCGGTGGCCGGTGAGTTCTTCAGGCGGTCCACCGCAGGCTCGGAGAGGATGGCGTGCGTCGCGGCGATGACCACGCCGGCGGCGCCGTCGGCCATCAGGGCCTCAGCGGCCTTCACGATGGTCCCGCCGGTGTCGATCATGTCGTCCACCAGGACGCACGTCCGGCCGTCGACCTGGCCCACGACGCGGTTGGCGACGGTCTCGTTGGGACGGTCCTCGCGTCGGGTCTTGTGGATGAACGCCAGGGGTACGCCGCCGAGCTTGGCCGACCAGCGCTCCGCGACCTTGATCCGCCCTGCGTCCGGGGAGACCACGGCCAGCTGCTGGTCGCCGTACTTCTTCTTGACGTAGTCGGCGAGGATCGGCAGCGCCATCAGGTGGTCGACGGGCCCGTCGAAGAACCCCTGGATCTGGTCGGCGTGCAGGTCGACGGTGATCAGCCGGTCGGCGCCGGCCGTCTTGAACAGGTCGGCCATCAGGCGGGCCGAGATGGGCTCCCGGCCACGGTGCTTCTTGTCCTGGCGGGCGTAGCCGTAGAACGGCAGCACCACGGTGATCCGCTTGGCCGAGGCGCGCTTGAGCGCGTCGACCATGATCAGGTGCTCCATGATCCACTCGTTGACCGGAGCGGTGTGGCTCTGGATGACGAACGCGTCGGAACCGCGCACCGACTCCTCGTAGCGCACATAGATCTCGGAGTTGGCGAACTCGTAGGCCGAGGTCGGGACCAGGCCGGTGCCGAGCTCCTCCACGACTTCCATCGCGAGCTCGGGGTGCGCCCGTCCGCTGAAGACCATCAGGTTCTTCTCGGTGGTCTTCTTCAGTCCACTCACGCTGGCTGGCTCCTCGGTCGTGCTCGTGGCGCGGGTACGTGTCGATTGTCACCCACCGCAGGCCGCAGACGGAACACGGGTCGACGTACGGACGCGCGTGTCGCCGTCGTCAGACCTCGCCGGCTTCCTCCGCGGCCTTCGCCTGCTCGGTCCCCGGCCGCTTGCGCAGCGTCCAGCCCGCGATGGTGCGTTGTGCTCCGGCGCTGACGGCGAGGGCCCCGGGCGGCACGTCCTCGCGGATCACGCTGCCCGCACCGGTGCCGGCTCCGTCGCCGATGTGCACGGGCGCGACGAAGGTGTTGTTGCTCGCCGTGCGCGCGTGCCGACCGATGACGGTGCGGTGCTTCTGCACGCCGTCGTAGTTGGCGAAGATCGTCCCGGCACCGATGTTGGTGCCCTCACCGATCTCGGCGTCGCCGACGTAGGACAGGTGCGGCACCTTGGCCCGGTCGCCGACGCTGGCGTTCTTGGTCTCGACGAACGCGCCGATCTTGCTCCCCGCCCCCAGCTCGGTGCCGGGCCGCAGATAGCTGAACGGGCCGACGTTGGCCCCGGCGCCGACGACGGCCAGCTCGCCGTGCGTGCGTACGACGCGGGCCCCCGCCCCGACCTCGACGTCCTTGAGCGTGCTGTCCGGACCGATGACCGCGTCCTCCTCGACGACGGTCGTGCCCAGCAGCTGCACGCCAGGGAGGATCGTCACGTCGGGTGCCAGCGTCACGTCGACGTCGATCCAGGTCGTGTCCGGGTCGATGACGGTGACGCCGTCCTGCATCCAGCGGCTGAGGATGCGCCGGTTCTTCTCCTTGGCCAGGGCGGCTAGCTGGGCCCGGTCGTTGGCACCCTCGGTCTGGAGCACGTCGTCGATCGGGAACGCGCCCACGCCCAGGCCGTCCTGACGAGCCAGGGCGACGGTGTCGGTCAGGTAGTACTCGGACTTGGCGTTGTCGTTGGTGATCCGCGGAAGCGCGGTGTCGAGGAACGAGGCGTCGAAGGCGAGGATGCCGCTGTTGATCTCGTTCACGGCGGCCTGCGCCTCGGTCGCATCCTTCTGCTCGACGATCCCGGTCACGTCGCCCGACTCGTCGCGCAGGACGCGGCCGTAGCCGAACGGGTCGGCCACGAGCCCCGACAGGATGCTGACGGCGCGACCGGCGCTGACGTGGTCCTCCGCGAACGCGCGCAGGCTCTCCCCCTCGAGGAGCGGGGTGTCGCCGTACGCCACGAGGACGGTGCCGGTGCGGTCGGCCGGTTCGAGGGCCTCCCACGCGACCCGCACCGCGTGACCGGTGCCGTCCTGGCTCTCCTGGACCGCGAGCACGGCGTCGGGGAGCTGCGCCTGGATGTGTGGACCCACCTGCTCGCGCTGGTGCCCGACGACCGCGACGACGCGGTGCGGTTCGAGCGCCGACACCGCGCCGAGCACGTGGCCGATCATGCTGCGCCCGGCGATGGGGTGCAGCACCTTCATGGTCTTGGACTTCATCCGGGTGCCCCCGCCGGCAGCGAGGACGATCACGGTGATCTTCGTGGTGCTCACGCTCCCCGGGTAGGAGTCGAACCTACGTCGCTTGTCCTGATTCAAAGTCAGGCGGGCCCTGCCGACAGACCAACCGGGGATCGACGAAAACCTTCTGTCACCGCGAGGCTACCCGTCACCGGGTCTTGGCCTGCCCATCAGGCGGGTGACACGAGCCCGAACTCAGGCGCCGGCCGCCCGCGGGTCGTCGCCGAAGTCGTGCACGCTGAAGTCCACGGTTCGCTTCGCGTTCGCGATCGAGGACACCACCGCTGCGCCGAGGCGGCCCTCCCGGTCGAAGACAGCCGCGGTGCCGACGGCAATACCGTCGGTGCTCGCGCGGTCGACGGCAGCGAGGCCGATCTCGAGGCTCACCGGCAACCGCCCCATGGTGAGCGTGATGTCACTGTTGATGTGCTCGACGCCGTTGCTCCCCCAGTTGGTCACCATGCTGGCCGCGTCCGCGATGCTCGCGGCGGCGACGAACGTCGACGGCTGCTCGTCCGGGATCACCGGCATGCCGGTCTGCCAGGTCATCTTGCGATCGCCGTTCTGGTGTTCTCCGAAGGACGTCGACCACCCGATGCGCTCGCTGCTGAACAGGGGTACCCGCGGTGCGTCCGAGACCGGCGCCAGGTCGAGCGGCGGCGGCTCGAAGCGGAGGTCGGGCTCCCACACCTCACCCGGCGCGGGTTCGCTCGGCTGCAGGAACAGCGCGCTGGCACGGGCGACCGGCTCACCGTCCTGCTCCATCACGGCGTCGACAAGGCAGAGGCGACGTCCTTCGCGGACCACGGTCGTCCTGATGTCACACGCCTGCATCCGGACCGCGCGGAACAGGTCGACGGTGTAGCGGGCGGGTCGCAGGTCAGCGCGGCCGGTGTCCGCGACAGCCCGCTCGAGGGAGCGGGCCAGGGCGCCGCTGAGCGCGACCCCGTGCACCTGGTCGTCGCTCCACAGGCTGCACGCCAGCTCGGTCGGGACCAGGGATTCCCCGTGGGCGCGGGTGAAGAACGACAGCTCCATGCGGGGATTCTTCCGGACGCCCTCGTCGTCCCGTCGCCGGGTTCGGAACGCCGCTGGAGTTGACCACGTCCGACTAGCTACGGCGGGCCACGACGAAGACCCGGCGGAAGGGCAGCACGACCACGCCGCCGCGCTCGGGGTAGATCTCGCGCAGGCGACGCTTGAACTCCTCCTCGAAAGCGGGCCTGAGCTCGTCGGGCAGTGCCTGCAGGGTCGGGCGAGCGCCGGTGCCGCTGACCCAGGTGAACACCGGGTCATCACCGTGGAGCACGTGCAGGTAGGTGGTCTCCCATGCGTCGACCTCGCAGCCAAGGGCTCGGAGGACGGGCAGGTACGTCGCCGCGTCGTGCGCGTCGGGGACGGCCACCCCTGCGGTGTGCTCGGCGTACGGCGGCTCGGCGGCCAGCTCGCGACGGATGGTGTGGCTCGGCTCCTCGAAGTTGCCCGGCACCTGGAACGCCAGCCAGCCCCCGGGCGCGAGAGCGTCGACGAGGCCCGGCAGCAGGTCGACGTGGCCGGGCACCCACTGCAGCGCGGCGTTGGAGATCAGGACGTCCACACCACCGGGGGTCGCGTCCGTCTCGGGCGGACGCCAGCCGACGATGTCGCCGACCGTGAACTCGACGCCCTCGCCCACCGGGGCGGCGGCCACCATCTCCCGGCTCGAGTCGACGCCGAGCACCCGCGCTCGTGGCCAGCGTTTCGCCAGCAGCACCGTGAGGTGGCCGGTGCCGCAACCCAGGTCGACGACCGTTCGCGGCGCCTCTGCATCGATGCGCGAGACCAGCTCGAGGAACGGCCGGCCGCGCTCGTCGGCGAAGCTGAGATAGCGATCGGGATCCCACTGGTGCGCCATGCGGTCGAGGATATCTCGATGTCAAGAATCTTGCCCGGCTAGAATCTCGGCATGGACCGCGACGAGGTGGACGAGCTGGTCGAGGCGTGGCACCGCGAGCGGGCCGACCTGGACCTGGCGCCGGTGGAGGTCTTCAGCCGCGTTGGCCGACTGGCGAGGCTGCTCGACAAGGCCCGCCGGGACGCCTTTTCCGCCCACCGGATCGAGACCTGGGAGTTCGACGTGCTCGCCGCCCTCCGCCGGGCGGGCCGGCCCTACCAGCTGACCCCCGGCGCGCTGGTGCGCCAGACGATGGTCACGAGCGGCACCATGACCAACCGGGTCGACCGGCTCGCCCACCGCGGGTTCGTGGAGCGCTCACCCGACCCCCGCGACCGTCGTGGCGTCCTCGTCGGGCTGACCACCGCCGGCAAGAAGACCGTCGATGGCGCCTTCGAGTCGCTGCTCGCCCGCGAGCGCGACCTGCTCACCGACCTCTCCGACCAGGACCACGCCCAGCTCGCCGCGCTGCTCAAGCGGTTGATGGTCCCCCTCAGCTGAGCCGAGACGGCACCCGGGCGCGACTACTCGATCAGGGACGCGGCCTCGAGCCACTGCAGCTCGAGGGCGTCCTTCTCCCCGGCGAGCTCACTGAGCTCGGCGGAGAGCGCGGCGAGCCTCTCGTGGTCACTGCTGACCTGCGCCATCTCGTCGTGCAGCTCCGCCTCGCGTACGGCGATCCGCGCCAGCTGCTTGTCGATCCGGACGATCGTCTTGCGGGCCTGGCGCTCCTCAGCCGAACCGGCAGTGGCCTTGGGTTCTGCGTTGCGGCTGATCCCGCTGGCGCTGATCCGCCCCCGTGGCCCGCTGGTGAGGCTCGTGTTCCTTCCGCTGATCCTGCTTCCGCTGATCCTGCTTCCGCTGATTCGCGGCTGCTTTCCGGCTCGCGGTCTCTTGTGGTTGCGCCGACAGGGCAGTTTCGGTTGCCCCGCTTCGCTCCTCCAACCGAAACTGCCCGGTCGGCTCCTTGGTTGCGGTCTGTCTTCCGTGCGGCTTCTCCAGGTACTCGTCCACCCCGCCGGGGAGCATGGCGAGCTGGCCGTCGCCCATCAGGGCCCAGGTCGAGTCGGTGACGCGCTCGAGGAAGTAGCGGTCGTGGGAGACGACGACCAGGGTGCCCGGCCAGCCGTCCAGGAAGTCCTCCACCACGTTGAGGGTGTCGATGTCGAGGTCGTTGGTGGGCTCGTCGAGGAGCAGCACGTTGGGCTCGGAGAGCAGCAGCCGGAGCAGCTGGAACCGGCGTCGCTCTCCGCCGGAGAGGTCGCCGAGGCGGGCGGTCAGCTTGTCGCCGGTGAACCCGAACCGCTCCAGCATCGACGTGGCCGAGACGTCCTGGCCGGTCTGCATGCGGGTGACCCGACGGATCCCCTCGATGGTGGGGAGCACGCGTGCGTCCGGGTCCTCGGCCGGGACGTGCTGGGTCAGGTGCTCCAGCGCGACGGTCCGCCCGAGGCGCACCGTGCCGGCGTCCGGCGCGAGCGTGCCGTCGACGAGACCCAGCACCGAGCTCTTCCCGGAGCCGTTCACGCCCACGATCCCGACCCGGTCTCCCGGACCGAGCCGCCACGTGGCGTGCGAGAGGAGCCTTCGGTCACCGCGGACGAGGTCGACGTCCTCGACGTCGATGACGTCCTTGCCGAGCCGCTGGCTGGCGAACCGCTGCAGCTCCATCCGGTCGCGCGGCGGCGGCACGTCCTCGATCAGCGCATTCGCCGCCTCGATGCGGAACTTCGGCTTGGACGTACGAGCGGGCGGGCCTCGCCGCAGCCAGGCCAGCTCCTTGCGGGCGAGGTTCTGCCTGCGTGACTCCGAGGCGGAGGCCTGGCGCTGCCGCTCGGCCCTGGCGAGCACGAACGCGGCGTACCCACCCTCGTAGGCGTCCACGACGCCGGCACCGTCCGGCCCGGGGTGCACCTCCCAGGTGCGCTCGCAGACGGCGTCGAGGAACCAGCGGTCGTGGGTGACCACCACCAGCGCGGACGTACGGCGGACCAGGTGCTCGGCCAGCCACGCCACCGCCTCCACGTCGAGATGGTTGGTCGGCTCGTCGAGGATCAGCAGGTCGTCGTCGGCGGCGAGCAGCAGCCGAGCCAGCGAGCAACGTCGGCGCTCTCCGCCCGAGAGTCCGTGCACGGCTCGGTCGAGCGCGACCCCGGCCAGGAGGACCTCCACGACCTCGCGCATGCGGGCGTCGGCCGCCCACTCGTGGTCCTGACGCCCCCCGAGCACCACCTCCCGCACCGTGTGGGTGTCGTCGAGCAGGTCGCGTTGGTCGAGGTAACCGATGCGGAGTCCGCGGTTCATCGAGACGCGCCCCGAGTCGGGCACATCGCGCCCGGCCAGCAGGTTGAGCAGCGTCGTCTTGCCGTCGCCGTTGCGGCCGACGATGCCGATCCGCTCGCCCTCCCCGATCCCGAGGCTGACCTCGTCGAGGAGGATGCGAACGCCGTAGGACTTGGTGACCTTCTCGAGGTTGAGGAGGTTGGAGACCGGCACTACACGTACTCCACGACATGGGCGCCGGCGACCGGCCCGGTGGCGACGTGGACCACCGGCACGCCCGCCCCCAGCAGCGCCGCGCGCGACTCCAGCGCCGCCTCCTGCGTCTTCGCGATGCCGACGACAGTCGGACCGGAGCCGGACAACATCACGGTGTTGCTGCGGTGCGCATGCACCAGGTCGATCCTGTCGGCCAGCTCGGGGCGCAGGCTGATCGCCGCCTGCTGCAGGTCGTTGCGCATCGAGGCGGCGAGCGCGTCGGCGTCGCCGGCCTTCAGGGCGGAGATCAGGCCGCGGGGATCCCTGAGGTGGGCACCCGCCGGCACGTCGGGATGCAGCCGGTCGAACTCCTGGTACACCGCGGGTGTCGACAGGCCGACGTCGCTCGGCACGACCACCCACCAGTACGACCCGCGGTCGGGAACCGACGTGACCAGCTCGCCGCGACCGACGCCCTGCGCGCTGCCGCCGATGAGGGCGAACGGCACGTCGCTGCCGAGCTCGGCGGCCATCGCCAGCAGGTCGTCGTCGGTGGTGCGCACGTCCCACAGCCGGTCGAGCGCGACCAGCGTCGCGGCGGCGTCGGCGCTGCCGCCCGCCAGTCCCCCGGCCACCGGGATGCCCTTGCTGATCTCGATGTCGGCTGCGAGCTCGAGACCGTGGTGCGCCGCCAGCAGCAGCCCGGCGCGGACGGCGATGTTGGACCCGTCGAGGGGGACGTCGGAGGTGTCGACCTCGCCGATCGGTTCGACGCGCACGCTCCACTCCTCGGCCTCGGTGACGCGCACGTCGTCGTACATGCTGATCGCCTGGTAGACGGTGTTGAGCGGGTGGAAGCCGTCCTCCCGCGGACGACCGACGATCAGGGCGAGGTTGACCTTCGCGGGGGCGCGGACGGTGACGCTCATCGGTGTCGAGCTCAACCGGCTGGAGGTCATCCGAGGGCCTCGGCGATCCGAACGAAGTCGGCGAGACGAAGCTGCTCGCCGCGCGTCATCGGATCGACACCGGCCGAGACGAGCGCGCGCTCGGAGGCCTCGGCCGAGCCGGCCAGGCCACGGAGGGCGGGGCGCAACGCCTTGCGTCGGTGGGCGAAGGCGGCGTCCACGACCGCGAAGACCTGCGCGCGCGTCACCGCGGTCGTCGGCGGCTCACGTCGGGTCCACGCGACCAGGCCGGAGTCGACGTTGGGGGCGGGCCAGAAGACGTTGCGACCGATCGCTCCCGCCCGGCGTACGTCGGCGAACCAGGCGGCCTTGACCGACGGGATGCCGTAGACCTTGGAGCCGGGCGATGCGGCCAGCCGGTCCGCGACCTCCGACTGCACCATCACCAGCCCTCGCTCGAGCGAGGGCAGGAGGGCCAGCAGGTGCAGCAGCACCGGGACGGAGACGTTGTAGGGCAGGTTGGCGACGAGGGCAGTCGGCGGCGGTCCCGGGACGGAGTCGACACGCATCGCGTCGGCCGCCACCACCTCGAAGCGGTCGGCGTGCGACGGGGCGCGCTCCGCGATCGTCGCCGGAAGTGCGGCGGCCAGCACGGGGTCCACCTCGATGGCCACCACTCGCGCGGCAACCTCCAGCAAGGCGAGGGTGAGCGAACCGAGGCCGGGCCCGACCTCGAGGACCACGTCGTCGGGAGTGATGCCGGAGTCGCGCACGATCCGACGCACGGTGTTGGGGTCGATCACGAAGTTCTGGCCGCGTTGCTTGGTCGGGCGGAGGTCCAGCGCGGCCGCCAGCGAACGCACTTCCGCCGGCCCGAGCAGTGCCGGGCCGGCGGAAGCGATGTCGTTCACACGGTGGAGCGTAGTCAGCCTGTCAGCCGAACTGTGCACCGCAGTGCGGCCACGCGCCGTAGCCGCCCTCGGCGTCGCGGACGCGCTCGGCCACCGCGATCTGCTGCTCACGGCTGTTCTCGTGGGGCATGCCGGAGCCGCCGTACGACTGCCAGGTGCCGAGGTTGAACTGCAGTCCGCCGTAGTAGCCGTTACCGGTGTTGGCGGCCCAGTTGCCACCGGACTCGCACTCGGCGATCGCGTCCCAGACGCCGGTGTCGACGGTCTTGGTGCCGACCTTGACGATCGTGGCGACCGGCTGGCTCAGGACCCGCTGCTCGACGACCTTGCGCTTGACGACCTCGCCGTTGCGGAAGTGCAGCTTGTAGGTGACGTCGCGGACACCGTCGCTGCCCTCTCGGACGGTCTCGGTCTCACCGGACATCATCGTGTCGTCCTTCTGCTCCTGGACGGGAGCCGGGATGGCCTCGCGCGGCACGTGCTTGGTACGCACGCCGAGCTTCGTGACCACGATCCTGGTGCGGTCGGTCAGCTCCGCGCTGCGCGAGGGGCGCACCAGGTCGTTGCGGTCGACACCGGCGTTGACCTGCGTCAGCAGCTCGCCCACGGTGGCGGCCGGGACGTTGTGCTTCTCGGCCTTCTCGTCGGCGATCTTGAGGGTGACCTTCTTCGGGGTGGTCACCTCCAGCGTCATGCCGGAGCGGTCGATGGTGGCGCTACGGCTCACGGACAGCTCAGCGTTGCCGATGCGCAGTCCGAGCTGGTTCAGCGCGGACGACACCTTGGTCGCGGTGGTCCAGAGGGTCCGCTTCTCACCGTCGACGCTCAGCGCCAGCGGGCGGCCGAGGCGTACGGCGATCCTGGAGCCGTCGTTGACCGGGGTGTCCACGGAGGGCACCACGGAGTCGTGGGAGTCGGGCTCGATGCCCTTGCTGGCGAGCACCTCCCCGACGTTGTCGCCGAAGGTGCGAACCTGGCTCTCCTTGCCGTCGATCGACACGGTGACCGTCCGGCTGAAGGCCATGTAGGCCGCTGCGGTGCCGCCGAGGCGCCACGAGGATCGCGGCGACGAGGCTGCCGAGGAAGAGCCTGTTTTAGTGAGTGGAGTGTGGATGAGTCGAGAAAGTATGGGGTGCGTGTTGAGCGCGCGCACAAAGTCTCCGATGGGTCGCTTTCTCCGGGCCACGGGCGGGTGCACCGGCCACTAGCGCGACTCCGTGGTCGCGATGCGGCTCCCCCGAGGGGTGCACACCGGGATGAATCGTCCCGCTCCCGGCCAACAGGACTCGACACTAGGTAGGAAGCTGGGAGTTAGCAAGCAGCAAGCACCCCCTCAGCGTGGCGCTGTGGGCGGTCTCACAGCGAGCCGCTGCCCCAGGCTCCTCCGAACGCCGAGTCGGTGTTGACATCGATGGCCCGGCACAGCTCGGCCAGGTCCATCTGGAGTGTCGCGGCCATCGAGCGGACCGTGAGCGGGATCAGGTAGGAGGCGTTGGTGCGGCCCCGGTGCGGCATCGGGGTCAGGTACGGCGCGTCGGTCTCCACCAGGATCCGGTCGAGCGGAGCCACCCGCAGCGCCTCGCGCAGCGGCTCGGCGTTCTTGAAGGTGACCGTGCCGGCGAAGGACAGATAGGCCCCGCGCTCGAGGCAGGCACGGGCGAAGTCCGCGTCGCCGGAGAAGCAGTGCATCACCCATCGATCCGGCGGGCCCGTCTCGTCGAGCACGCGCAGGACGCCCTCGTGGGCGTCCCTGTCATGGATGACCAGGGTCTTGTCGAGGTCCTTGGCCAGCTCGGCGTGCGCCCGGAAGGACTCGAACTGCGCCGCGCGGCCCTCCTCCCCGGTCCGGTAGTAGTCCAGGCCGCTCTCCCCCACGGCGCGGACGCGGTCGCTGCCCCGCGCCAGGCTCTCGATCTCCGCCAGTGCCTCGTCGAGGCGTCCCTCGGCGGCGAGCCGGGGTGCCTCGTTGGGGTGCAGCGCGACGCCCGCCACCACCTGGTCGTGCGCCTCAGCCGTCTCGACGGCCCAGCGGGCACCCTCGAGGTCGCAGCCGATCTGGACGACCCGGGTCACGCCCACCGACCCGGCGAGAGCAAGGGCCTCGTCGACCGGGAGCGCCGGGTCGTGACGGCCACGGGCGATGTCGAGGTGGCAGTGGTTGTCCACGACGGGGTGCGGCAGTGCCTCCGGCAGCTCGGGCCGGTCGCTGCGATCGCTCACGAACGGTGCACCGCGTCGTAGACGACCCGCTTGGGCACCCCCGAGCGCCGGGCCACGTCGACGATGGCCTCCTTGCGGGAGACGCCGTCGGCCTCGTCCTCGGCGACCAGGGCGGCCAGGATCGCCGGGTCGGTCACCGCCTCGGCAGGCGCGGCGCCCTCCACGACGATGGTCACCTCGCCGCGCACGCCGGGTGCGGCCCAGTCGACCAGCTCGGCGAGGGTGCCGCGGCGTACCTCTTCGTGGGTCTTGGTGAGCTCGCGGCACACGGCACCGCGGCGCTCCGGGCCCAGCACCTCGGCCATCGCCTGCAGCGCGGTGTGGGTGCGGTGCGGAGCCTCGAAGTAGACGAGGGTGCGCTCGTCCGCGGCGACCGCCGCGAGCCGGCGTGCGCGCTCCCCTGCCTTGCGCGGCAGGAAGCCCTCGAAGCAGAAGCGGTCGACCGGGAGCCCGGAGACGGCCAGGGCTGCGAGCACGGCGGAGGGCCCGGGCACGCTGGTGACCGGGACGTCGTGCTCGATCGCGGCCGCGACGAGGCGGTAGCCCGGATCGGAGACGCTGGGCATCCCGGCATCCGTGACCAGCACGACCCGGTCACCGGCGAGCAGCGACTCGAGCAGCGCCTCGGTCCGGAATGCCTCGTTGCCCTCGAAGTAGGAGACCACCCGACCCGGGATCTCGATGCCGAGGTCGGTCGCCAGCCGGCGCAGGCGACGGGTGTCCTCCGCGGCGACGACGTCCGCGGACGCGAGCTCTGCGGCCAGCCGCGGCGGAGCGTCGTCGACTCGCCCGATGGGCGTGGCTGCCAGCACGAGCGCCCCGGTCGCCGGTGTCGTCATGCGTCCGATCATGGCAGCCGCGTCCGTACCCTTGGTCAGCGTGACCCTCCCCGCCCCGCTCGCACGCACGATCGGGCTTTCCCGCACCGCAGGGGGCGACGTCGTGCCGAGTGCGGCCGCCCGCGCCCGGCTGCGGCCAACCGACCGCGATCCGGTGCTCGCCTGGGTGGGGACCGTGGCCATCACGCTGCTGGCTGCGTTCCTGCGCTTCTGGGAGCTGGGCAGGCCTCGGGCATTCGAGTTCGACGAGACGTACTACGCGAAGGACGCGTGGTCGCTGATGCACTTCGGCTACGCCCGGGAGTACGTCGAGAAGGCGAACGCCCAGATCCTGGCCGGCCGCACCGAGGGACTCTGGGACAGCACGCCCAACATGGTGGTCCACCCGGAGCTCGGCAAGTGGCTCATCGGCCTCGGCGAGAGCGCCTTCGGGATGACGCCGTTCGGGTGGCGGGTCGCCTCGGCCATCGTCGGCTCGCTGATGGTGCTGGTGATGATCCGCCTGGCCCGGCGGGTCACCCGGTCGACCCTGCTCGGTCTGGTCGCCGGGCTGCTGCTGTGCTTCGACGGCATGCAGCTGGTGCTCTCGCGGCTGGCCCTGCTGGACATCTTCGTGGCGTTCTTCGTGCTGTGCGCGGTGAGCTGCATGGTGGCCGACCGTGACTGGGGCCGCGACCGGCTGGCGCGTGTCGTGCCTTCGGGGTCCCGGCTGGCACCGGACGCCTGGGGTCCGCTGCTGTGGTGGCGGCCCTGGCGTCTCGCGACGGGCGTGTTCTGGGGGCTGGCCATCGCGACCAAGTGGTCGGCGATCTTCCCGCTGGCGGCGTTCGGGCTCCTGCTGTGGATCTGGGACGCGGGCGCGCGCCGCTCCTTCGGCGTACGCCGGGCGCTGCTGAAGTCGGCCGTGGTCGACGCCCTGCCCGCGCTCGGGTACGTGGTGCTGGTCCCCCTGTTGATCTACGTGGCCAGCTGGACGGGGTGGCTGTTGCACGCCGGCGCCTACGAGGGCCACCTCTCCGACACCCAGTACGGCCCCTACTGGGGCAGCTACCTGCGCCACGATGCCGACGGGTTCTTTCCCGAGCTGTGGCAGTCCCTGCGCTCGCTTTGGCACTACCACCACGACGTCTATGCCTTCCACTCGGGATTCCTCAACGACAGCAAGCACGCCTACCAGTCGGACCCGTGGGGGTGGCTGCTGCTCAACCGCCCGGTCGGGGTGGACACCCAGCTCGACATCCAGCCGGGCCAGCAGGGCTGCGCCGCTGCCGCCGGGTCCACGTGCCTTCGTCAGGTGCTGCTGCTCGGCAACCCGGTGGTGTGGTGGTTCTCGACGATCGCGGCACTGTGGGCGCTGGTGGCCTGGATCGCGCGCCGCGACTGGCGCTACGGGCTGGTCGTCGTCGGGGTCGCGGCGACCTGGCTCCCGTGGCTGCGGTACGACGACCGCCCGATCTTCAGCTACTACGGGGTGATGATCCTGCCGTTCCTGGTGCTCGGCGCGACCCTGCTCCTCGGGGAGATCCTGGGTCGGGAGACCGCCACACCGCTGCGTCGCGCGATGGGCGCCTCGGCGGTCGGGGGCGTCGTGATCATGGTGATGCTGTCGTTCGCCTGGTTCTGGCCGATCTGGACCGACGAGCTGATCACGAACCAGGAGTGGGCGCAGCGGATGTGGTTCCGCCGATGGATCTAGTCGGGTCCAGCGCGGAGCGGTTCAGGCGCTGACGCGGTTCGCGGGCTGGGGGGTCCGGGGTGCCTGGGTGCGGGAGCGGGTCACGGTGACCGGGCCGCGGTAGCGGCGCTCCTCGGCGGCCATCCGGGCCACGGAGAAGGCGATGACGAGCATGCCGAGCACACCCAGCAGCAGGACCGAGACCGGTGCGACAGACATCATGCTGGCCATCCCCCTTGGTTGACTAGACCAGGGTCACAACATAGCCCAAAAAAGCCAAAACGGACATGTTTCCGAGGGAACTCGTCCCGGTCGCTCTCAACCGGGTCGCACATCCAGTAGACCTCAAGTCCGTCCCAAGAGTCGCCCCAGCGCGCCGTCGCAGGCTGTGTTTCGCCCGTCAACGACGACTCGAAGGACCGATCACCATGTCATTCCTCCTCCACCGTCTCGGTCGCTCGACCGCAGCCCACCCCTGGCGGACGATCTTCGCCTGGGTGCTGGTCGCGGTCGGTGTCTTCGCCCTCGCCGGCAGCATCGGCGGCACGCCCCAGGACAACTGGAACATCCCCGGCGCGCGGGCCCAGGTCGGCATCGACCAGCTGCGTGAGCACACCCCGGGTGCCGGCAACGCCAGCGCCCGCGTCGTCGTGCACACCACCGACGGCGCCCCCGTCGGTGCCGACGTGACCGGTCCGCTCACCGAGCGACTCGGGCAGATGGATCACGCCGTCTCGGTGTCCCCTCCGCGGCTCAGCGAGGACCGGGACACCGCCCTGCTCACCGTGAGGTACGACGTGCCGGTGACCCACGCCGACCTGATGCAGAACCTCGCGCCGCTGGAAAGGGCCGTCGCTCCTACCCGTGACGCCGGGATCCAGGTCGAGCTCGGCGGCGAGCTGCCCGACACCGCAGCCGCTCCGATGCGCGGGAGCGGCGAGCTGATCGGCATCATCGCAGCGCTGCTGATCCTGGTGCTGGCTTTCGGCTCCGTGGTCAGCGCCGGACTCCCGATCGTCGTAGCCGTCACCGGCCTGGCGGTCGGCTCCGCCGGGATCACCCTGCTCGCCGCCACCATGGACGTGAGCACGTCGGCCCCGATGGTGGCCACGATGGTCGGTCTCGGCGTCGGCATCGACTACGCGCTGCTGCTGGTCACCCGCTTCACCGAGTTTCTCCGCAGCGGCGAGGACAAGATCGAGGCGGCGGGTCGTGCCGTGGCCACGGCCGGGCGCTCGGTGGTCTTCGCCTCCGCGATCGTGCTGGTCTCCCTGCTCGGCCTGAAGCTGGCCGGGCTGCCGACGTACGACGCCTTCGGCTTCGCCACTGCGATCGCCGTCGTGGGAGTGGCCTCCGCGGCCCTGACCCTCGTGCCCGCCCTGTGCGGCCTGCTCGGTCGCCGCGTGCTGCCGCGCCGCGTTCGCAAGCAGCGCGCTGCGAAGGGCAGCCCGCTGATGGAGCGGTGGGCGACCCGCGTGAGCCGGCGCCCGCTGACCTGGGCGCTGCTCGCCGCGACGCTGATGCTGACCCTGGCGGCCCCGGCCCTGTCGATGCGCACCTGGCCGCAGGACTCCTCGGCGCAGCCGGCCGACCTCACGAACCGCAAGGCCTACGACCTCGTGGCCGACGAGTTCGGCCCCGGCGCCAACGGCCCGCTCGTGTTCGTGACCCAGGGTCATCGACGACGCCGACGTCACCGCGCTGGCGGAGCAGGTCGCGAGCCGCGAGGACATCGCCACGGTCTCCCCCGTGATCGCCTCTGCCGACAAGGCGCTGCGGATCTTCGAGGCCGAGCCGACCTTCGGCCCCACCGACGAGCGGACGCCCGGCCTGGTCGAGGACCTGCGCGCCGATGTCCCGGCCGGAGTCGAGATCACCGGCACCACTCCCCTGTTCGCCGACATCGCCGACATGTTCTCCACGCGGCTGTGGGTCGTCGTCGGGTTCGTGGTCGGGGTCTCCATGCTGCTGCTGGGCATGGTGTTCCGGTCGGTTGTCATACCGGTCAAGGCTGCGGTGATGAACCTGCTGTCCATCGGAGCGGCGTACGGCGTCCTCACCGCGATCTTCCAGTGGGGCTGGGGGGCCGAGCTGCTCGGCCTCGACCACGCGATGCCCGTCTCGAGCTGGATGCCGATCCTGCTGTTCGCGGTGCTGTTCGGGTTGTCCATGGACTACGAGGTGTTCCTGCTCTCGCGGATCCGCGAGGACTGGCTCGACACCGGTGACGCCCACGGCAGCGTGGTGCGCGGGCTCTCCGCCACCGGCCGGGTGATCTCCGCCGCCGCCGCGATCATGGTGGCCGTCTTCCTGGGCTTCGCCAGTGAGGTCGACGTCGTGATCAAGCAGCTCGGGGTCGGCATGGCTGTCGCCATCGCACTCGACGCGACGCTGGTCCGGATGGTCCTCGTGCCCGCCACGATGACGATGCTCGGTCGCTGGAACTGGTGGATGCCGTCCTGGCTCGACCGTGCCCTGCCCACGATCCGCGCCGAGGTCACCGATCTCGACGAGACCGACACCACCCGCACGCCGGTCGGCGTGTGACCACCCACCACCCGCACCACAACCGAGGGAGAACGACGATGACCAGCACACTGCACCCCGAGTGGCCCGCCCAGATCCGCCTCGCCGGCCAGACGGCCGCACCGGAGGGCCCGGTGGACATGTTCATGATGTACGTGATGCACCACGCCTTCCGGCGTGACCTGGCCAAGCTGGCCGAGGCCGCGCAGTGCACCCCCGTCGACGACCGGATCGCCTGGCAGCTGCTGCAGGAGCGCTGGGAGGTCTTCGCCGAGGCGCTGCACGGGCACCACTCCGGTGAGGACGCCGGTCTCTGGCCGCTGCTGCTCGAGCGAGGCACCGACGAGGACCGGGAGACGCTGGAGGCCATGGAGGCCGAGCACGCGGAGTTCGAGCCGCTGCTCGAGGCCTGCGAGCAGGGATTCGCGCGGCTGGCAGAGCACGCCGACGACGACGCCCGCGCCGCGCTCGCCGTCCGGCTGGCGGCGACGCGCGAGTGCCTCGCACGGCACCTCCAGCACGAGGAGACCGGAGCGATCCCGATCATCCAGCGGGTGCTGACCCAGGAGGACTGGGAGCGGCTCGACGAGGAGCACTTCAAGGAGGACCTGACGCCGGGCAAGGTCGTCCGCGTCGTCCCGTGGGCGGCGTACGGCGTCCCGCGTGACGTGCTCGACGGGGTCTTCGCGAAGGCCGGCTTCGGCTTCAAGCTGGTGTGGCTCGCCACCCGTGGCCGGTTCGCCCGGCGCGAGGCGCGCGCCTTCCGGCACGTCGCCTGATCCTCATGAGGAGCAGCTCATCAGAGCAGTCCTCAGAGGGAGTAGTCCTCGCGGATCCTGGTGAACCACGAGAGGGCCAGCGGGACCTCCCACTCGGTGCACAGGCGGATGGCCTCGTCCGCGTGCCGGGTGGCGAGGTCCCGTTGGCCCGTTGCCTGTGCCGCCATCGCGAGAAACGCGTCGACCGGGCCGATGACGGTGCCCGAGCCCGAGCAGGCCGGCATCCCGCTGAACCGCACCAGCCGGTCGTAGGCCGTCGCCGCGACATCGGGCGCGGCGACGTACATCGCGGCCTCGGCGGCCATGCTCAGCGTCATCGTCGAGAACCACCAGTCCGGGGACAGGTCCAGGTCGGGGGACAGCAGCCACTCGCGCGCTTCGTCGAGCCGTCCGGCGCGCCCGAGCACGGCCGCGAGCGGGGCGTGCATGGGGATCACCGTCACGCCTTCGAGCTGGCCGGTCATCGACAGCAGTTCCTCGGTGCGGCCCTTCCACAACAGGTCCATCAGGAAGGCCCCGACCAGTGCGTCGCCGCTCTGGGGAACGCCGATCCGCTCGTGGATGGACACCATGTGCGTCGTCAGCTCGTGCACCCGGTCGAACTCGTCGCGCATCGCGCGCCACGGGATCTCGAGCCCGTCGAGGAACAGCTGGGCGAACATCAGGCGTTCCCGGGTCGCGACCTCGCGGGCCTCGTCGATGAGGGGGTACATCTCCGCGACCCGACCGGACTCCGACGCGGAGCTGCCCTGCAGGCACAGGGCAGTGGCGAGCGAGGAGTCGTCGTCCAGCTTCCGGGCGAGGTCGGCGGCCTCCCCCAGCAGCTGGAACCGCAGGTCTGCGGATGCCGGACTCCACACGCCGAGCGGCACGGCGAGGAGGGTGTGCAGCAACAGGGAGTCGTCCCCGAGGCGGCGAGCCATCGCAAGCCCCTCGTCGCTCAGCGCCTCCCGCTCGCGGATCGACGAGGTGTAGTAGATCTCGTTGGCCAACCCGATCATCGCGCGGCACCGTGCGGCGCTGTCCCCCGGCGGCAACCGGTCCAACAGCCGGCGAAGGGTGGCCACCACGATCTCGTCCGACTCGCCGTAGCTGCCGGACTGCCACAGCGCCTTGGTGGTGAGCAAGCCGAGCGCCTCGAGCTGACGGTGTGGGTCGTCGTCCAGTCGTCCGGCCACTGCCAGGGCGCGTCGCACGGTCGCTCGCAGGTCGACCAGGTTGTCGGTGAGCAGCTGGCTCCGCCCGAGGTCGAGGAGCACCTCGAACACGTCCTCGTCGGAGGCGGCCGGGTCCTCGTCCGCGGTGGTCAGGGCGCTGGTCAGCAGTTCCACGGCCTCGTCGTACGCGTAGACCCGGCGCGCCGCCTCGGCCGCGTCGACGGCCGCGCGCCAGGCCTGCGCCGCGTGCTGTGGACCGGCCGCCAGCCAGTGCCGGGCGACCTCGCTCTCGCGCCCCGGCTGGTCCGCCAGCACCTCTGCGACGTGGGCGTGCATGCGCGCGCGGCGGCTGCGCGAGAGGCCGGCGTACGCCGTGTCGCGGACCAGCGCGTGGGCGAACCGGAACCGGTCCACGCCGAACTCCCGGACCAGCCCGGCTCGCTGAGCGGGGTCGAGGTGGTCCAGCACGTCGTCCTCGTCGTACTCGAGCGCGGTCGCGAGCGTCGGCACGTCGAACTGGCGGCCCAGGACGCAGGCGACGTGCAGCGTGCGGGTGGTCTCGTCAGGGAGGCCGCCGAGCCGGCGGGTGAGCACGTCCTGGACGGCGGCCGGTGGGTGCTCCTCATCCAGGAGTGCGGTGAGGTCGCCCCCATCGTGGGCCAGCCGGGCGTACTCGACCAGGAAGAAGGGGTTGCCGTCGGTGCGCAGCCGCAGCGCGTCGGCCTCCGTGGCCGTCGGGGTCGTCTCCGCGACCGAGGTGACGATCTCGCCCGCCTCGGCCGCGCTGAGGCCGTCGAGGTGCAGCCGCAGCGCATGGCGCCGGGCGAACATGTCGGCGACCACGGCGAGCTGGCCGGTCGGCGGCGGCTCGTGACGCCAGGTCCCCACCACCATCAGCCGCCCCGACTCCGCGGTCTCGGCGAGGAGACGGAGCACCCGCAAGGTCGAGGTGTCCGCCCAGTGCAGGTCGTCGACGATGACGAGCAGGTGCTGCTCGGCCGCCGCGTCGAGCAGGGTGCGGGCGATCGACTCCCACGCCCGGAACCGCGAGGCGCTGTCCTCGTCGCCCTCGGTCGCGCTCCCGGACGGCAGGTCGTGACCGAGCTCGCGCAGCATGCTGGCCCACGGGTACAGCGGTGGCGCACCCTCGTCCTGGGAGCAGCGCCCGACGAGGACGGTGGCGCCCTCCGCCGTCGCAGTCGCGGCCAGCTCGGCACACAGGCGGCTCTTCCCGATGCCGGGCTCGCCCGTGACGACGGCGAACGCCGGTCGGTCGGCCGACTGCTCGAGCAGGCCGACCAGCGCGGAGAGCTGGTCGTCGCGGCCGACCAGCGGCCAGGCGAACTGGGTGGCCCGGACCGCCGGCGGCCGCTGGCGCGGGATCGAGCGCGCAGCGGTCCACTCGAGCGCCGGGTCCTGCCGCAGGACAGCGGTCTGCAGCGAGCGCAGCTCGGCGCCAGGCTCCAGACCGAGCTCTTCGGCGAGCAGCTCCCGGACCTGCCGCAACACCTCCAGGGCGTCGGCCTGCCGACCCGAGCGCGTCAACGCGAGGGCGCGCAGGCCCCAGAGTCGCTCACGGAGCGGGTACGTCGACGTCAGCACCTCGAGCTCCCCCGCGACCACGGCGTGGCGCCCCAGTCCGAGCGCCACGACCGCACGGTCCTCGAGGGCGATCACGCGCAGCTCCTCCAACCGGGCCCGCTCGGCCTGCGCGGCCGGGGCGTCCTCGAGCTCGGTGTAGGGCGTGCCCCGCCACAGGGACAGCGCCTCGTTGATCGCGGCGAACAGCTCCTCGAGCTCGTCGGTCCCGAGATCCGCGGACATGCTGTTGCCGAGTCGCTGGTGGACCGCACCCACCGCTGCCTCGAACAGGGAGGCATCGATCGCTTCCTCGGGAAGGTTCAGCGCGTAGCCCGTCTGCTGGGTGACCAGGACCTCGGACGCCGCACGAGGTGCGCGATCGGGCTCCAGCGCGCGGCGCAGCCGGGCGACGTACCCCTGGAGGGTCGCGGTGACAGCTGCCGGTGGCGCATCTCCCCACAGCAGGTCGACGAGCGCGTCCTGGCCGACCGGCTGGCCCCGGCGCATCGCAAGGGCGGCCAGGAGGGCACGCTGCTTGCGCGTGCCGAGGTCGACCGCGACTCCGTCGAGACGGGCCTCGGCCGCTCCCAGGATGCCGACGCGCACGTCCGCAGGATAGGTGCGCCCGGGCCGACGGTCGACGTCCCGGGAGGAAAGCACCGTTGTGCGGCGATTCGCCGGTCAGGCGTGACTGATGCCGAACGCGACGATGAAACCGACGGTGGCGATCAGGCCCGTGTAGAGCTGCGTGTCCTTGAACGCCTCGGGGATCATCGTGTCCGCGATCATCGCCAGGATCGCCCCGGCCGCCACCGCGGTGATCGTCGCAACGGTCGCCGGGCTCGCGTCGTCGAGGAGCAGGCAACCGAGTCCCCCGGAGATGCCGCAGGCCACCGCGATGCTGATCCACACGCCGAAGACGTACCTGGCGCTCCGACCGTTGTGCTTCATGCCGGCGGCGCTCGAGAGTCCCTCCGGCAGGTTGGAGATGAAGATCGCCGCGAACACGGCGATGCCGACGCCCTCACCGGCCAGGAGCGAGAGGCCCAGGGCCATCGACTCCGGGACGCCGTCGAGCAGGGCCCCGAGGGCGAGCGCCGTACCGCTGCCCGCCTGCTCCTGCTCGCTCATCTGCTCCGCTCCGGCGCTCTTGCGGTGATGGGCGCCGCGCCGGGCCAGCAGCACGTTGCCGATCGACGAAGGCCAGCGCGCCGCCCAGGAAGCCGAGCACGGTCGGACCGAGCCCTCCGGTCTGCTCGGCCTCGTCGACCAGGTCGAAGGCGAGCGCGGAGATCAGGACCCCCGCGCCGAACGCCATCACGCCGGCGACGACCCTGCGGGGCACCGGGATGAACCACGCGATCAGTGCCCCGGCAACCAGCGCTCCGCCGGCCAGAAGTCCCCACAGCCCGGCTTGCACCCACAACGTCATGAGAACTCCCGGGATCAGCGGACAAGCAGCCGCTCGAGGTTGTCGAAGTTCTGGCGGGTGTAGCCCTCCCACATCCGCCGCACGGCCGGCATCGCGAGGGCGCCCACGCGCCCTCGTGGGTTGACCGTCCAACGCCAGGTGATGCGCACCCCGGTGCCGGCCTTCTCGAACTCCCAGGCACCGTCGATCGAGCGGACCAGCACCTGCATGGGGCCGGTGACCTGGTCGAGGTGGTAGGCGAACCGCTTCGGCTGACTGACCTCGGTGAGCCGCTCACGCATCGATCCGCCCCCGCGCAGCAGGACGGTGCGCGTCTGTCCCGGCGTACCCCATGTCCCCGGCTGGTCACGCACGCCCTTGATCGGCGGGATCGCCCCGTAGCGCCGGTCGAAGACACGGGTGAGATCGGAGGACAGCACCTCGTCGAAGGCGCGCTTGACCCCGGCGGGGAAGGTGCGGCTGTAGGCGAACTCGACGGCACGGGTCATGGAGGGACCCTACGTGTGACGTCGAGCCTTCAGAAGCGTCCCGCCATCGCCGGCGAGACCGGGTGCGTGGAGCGGCTGGCGATCCCCTCGATCTCGTGGCGCCGCATCAGCCGGACCCCCGAGGCGTGCGTCATGTACGGCAGGCGGTGGCTGTCGAGCAGCTTGCGGACCATCTTGGGCCGCATCCCGAGGATCCGGCTCGCCTGCGAGATCGTCACCCAGTAGGAACCGGGATCATCGAGGTGCCTACGCCAGTCGTAGTGGATGCGGGCAGCCGCCTCGACCTCGCCCGGCGTGACCGGCCGACCGCGAAGGAGCCGCGCGGCTTCCTCGGGTTCACAACCGAGGATGCTGACGAGGTCGAGCCTCGTACTCATGGCCCACATGCTATGCCCTCTCTTCGCCGATGACGCCCCGACAAACCAACCATAGTTATCGAGTCGACTTCAGTGACCAAGGGTCGTGATGTCACGCCGCGTGCAGCATGTCGGGGGTGATGTCCGCGAGTCGACGCACCCCGGTCAGCGACATGGTCAGGTCGAGCTCGGCGATCACGTTGGAGACCACTTCCTCGACACCGCGTTGCCCCGCGAGCGCGAGTCCGTACATGTACGGACGACCGAGCAGCACCGCGTCGGCTCCGAGTGCGAGTGCGGTGAACACGTCAGCACCGGTGCGGATGCCACTGTCCATGAGCACGCTGGGTTCGCTCCCCACCGCGTCGCGGATGTTCTGCAACGCGTCCAGGGAGGCGATCGAGCTGTCGACCTGCCGGCCCCCGTGGTTGGACACCACGATCGCGTCCACACCGAGGTCGAAGGCGCGCCGCGCGTCGTCGGGGTGCAGGATCCCCTTGAGCACGACGGGCAGGTGGGTGCGCTCGCGCAAGGTGGCGAGATGGTCCCAGCTCAGGGCCGGGTTGGAGTAGATGTCGAGGAACGCCTCCACCGACGCGCGTGGCTCGGGTGAGCGCAGGTTCTTCAGGAACGTCCCCGGGTGGTTGCGCGTGATGGAGAGCAACGTGCGGATCGCCCCGAGGGTGACCTCCACCTCCTGCTTGATGCCTGACTCGCGGGCGGCGGCGATCCGTTCGCGCACCAGCTCGCGGAACCTCGGGTCGGAGGTGTACTGGCCGATGCCGAGGCCCTGCGCGAACGGCAGCGAACCGAGGTTCAGGTCCTGGGGCCGCCACCCGAGCGACGTCGTGTCGAGGGTGACCACGAGTGCTCCGGCGTCGATCGCCTCGGCCCGCTGGATCAGGCTGTCGACCAGCGCCTCGTCGGTGCTCCAGTAGAGCTGCACCCAGCGCGGCGCATCGCCCATGGCCGCCGCGCAGTCCTCCATCGGCGTCCCGCCCTGGTTGGTGAAGACGTAGGGCACTCCCACCTCCGCCGCTGCCCGCGCGACGTGGAGGTCGCAGTCGGGGTCGAGCAGCTGGCCCGCGCCCACTGGGGCGAGCAGGATCGGTGAGCTCAGTCGGCTGCCGAGGAGCTCGACGGAGAGGTCGCGACTCGTGATGCCGTGCGCCATCCGCGGCACGATGGCCCACCGGTCGAACGCCGCCCGGTTGTTGCGCATGGTCCGTCCCTCGCCGGCGCCGCCTGCGACGTACGCCCACCCCCTTGCGGAGCTGGCTCTCTTCGCCCGCCGCTCGAGCTCGGCGAAGTCCGTCGGCACCGCCGGGCGCCGGCCGAGCACTCCAGTCCCGGTAGATCGCGCTCTGTCGGTCCCGGCCCGCACCGGGGGACGTGTTGGCGTCGGTCATGCGCTTCCCTTCTTTCCGGAGGGGTCGGGCACACGTTAGACGGACCCCTCCGGCCGCGGGCACGCCGCTCCGCTTTCGAGGCGTGCGGCTGCCGCAACCCCTGGGACGACGAGTGATCCCAGCTAACCCGAGTTCCCGAGAGTCAGCGTCGGGCTAGGCATCGCCACCCAGCTCGGCCCGCAGGTAGGCGTCGACGGCGTCCTTCTCATGACGGCGTTCTCTGAAGGTCGGCGCTGGCTTGGGCGGCGTTGGCGCGGGCGATGCTCTGGTTGGGCAGGCGCGGCTCGGCCAGATACCGGTTCGTCAGGTACCGCAGGATGCGGGCGACCAGGTGCATGGGGTTCCCTCCAGTCGAGTTCACGTACGGGTCCGACTAGCCCGGCAGACCGGGCACGTTCGAACATGGGGGCCGTGCGGGGACACACAACTGCGTGAGCGGTGTCCCCGCACCCCCCGTGATACGGGCCGACGGGCGGCTACGCATCGCAGCTCGCCGGGAGCTCGAACCAGACTTCCGCGCCACCACTGGGTGCTTCGTCGGCACCCACGCGACCGTCGAGGGCGGACACGATGCGTGCGACCGTTCCCAGGCCGATTCCGTGGCCTTCGACGCGGGCGTCGGCCTGGCTGAACATCGTGAACACGTCCGCACGACGGTCTGCCGGGATGCCGATGCCGTTGTCGGCCACGGAGATCCGCCACCCGTCCGGAACCGGTCTGGACGAGATCGACACCCGCGGACCGACTCCGGGCCTCGCGAATTTCACGGCGTTGGTGAGCAGGTTCTGCAACACGGAATACATCTCGTCCTGATCCGCGTGCACGACCGGCAGCCACCCGATCTGGAGTCGGGCACCTTCCAGCTCGAGAAGCCGGGACAGAGTCGACCGCGAGCTGGTGCGCGACCTTGCACAGGTCAACCGCGACGGGAGTACGGCCGATTGCCACTGGTCCGGCGCCCATGCGCTGGTCCAGCATCCGTTCCATCCGCTCTGCGGCCCTCATGGTGCGGGCCAGCACGGTCGCGACGACCGGGTCCGGGTTCTCACCGAGCTCCTCTTCGAGCAGTCTCCAGATGGGCGATGACCGACGTCAACGGAACCCGCATGTCGTGGCTCACTTCGGCAGCCAGTTGCGCCGTCATCATGGCTGGCCGCTCGCTCGAAGTGACCAACACCGGCCTGGTGGGCGCGTGCGCATGAGTTCGCGGCGGATCGGTGCGGGACCACCGTGTGGATCTCCACAAACACCTCCGGGGCAGACAACATGCTTGCCACCGGGGTCTGGAGTGGTTCGACTCTCCGCAGTTCTGAAGAGGCGAAAGCATGCGCGGACAGGGTCGCGCGTCCATCACCTACCCAGCGTCAGCGATGCCCAAACCTGCGGGCTCCCACCAGGACCGACCGAACAAGGACCTGAAAGTGCAACGATGTCGCCGAGACACCCTGTCAACGAGTGATCCCGAGACATAACAATGGTGGAGCTGAGGGGATTCGAACCCCTGACCTTCTCATTGCCAAACGGCAGAGTGCGCTACCTCGGCGAAGCCGAGAAAGCAGAAAGCCGCCCGAAGGCGGCCGACTCTGGTGGAGCTGAGGGGATTCGAACCCCTGACCTTCTCATTGCGAACGAGACGCGCTACCAACTGCGCCACAGCCCCATGCGCCCATCGAGCGCGAGGAAGAAGTTACCACCGGCACAGCGCCGAACCCGAATCGGGCGAGGCCCCGGATGGGGCTCAGGCGCCGGCGACCTTGCGCTGACCTGTCTCGGTCTCCGACGGCGCTCCGGCGGTCTCGGCCGCCTCGCGGGCGAGGGCGGTGTCCGTCTCGTCGTGGCCCGAGGAGTTGATGCCGGTGAGCTCGATCGTGCGGACCGTACGACGGGCGCGGGCCTTGTTGACATAGGTCGGCAGCGTCATCGGCAGCGGGTCCCACAGCGAGCCCTCGTCGGCCAGGACGGCCTCGAGCTCCTGCCGGGCGAGGCCGGTGGTGTCCTCGTCCGCGAGACGGTCGAGGAACTCGTCGGCGTTCGAGGACGTGGTCTCCGGACGGGCCGGGTCGTCCTGCTCGAACATCGAGCCCGACGGACCAGTCGACGTCTCGACGGACTCGACAACGGGACGTGCCCGGCGGGCGCGCTTCGGCGTGCGGACCGACAACCGGGCGATGACCAACCAGGCAACGACGAGGGCGCCGGGAACAGCGGGAGCCATGAAGGGCAGGTACGCGAACCAGGTCAGGGTCCACACGACCACCAACGCGACGACGAGCACCCCGAGCACACGACGGCGACGCTGCGCGGCCTTGGCGGCCGTCGACCGGGCCACCCTCGCGGCAACGGGGGTGTCGTGCATCGCGGCCGGCTCGGGCGTCGGCTGCGGCTCGGCGGGCGGGGCGGTCTCGGCCTCGGCCACATCCACGTCCGCGTCGACGACAGCCGTCGTCCTGGCCTTGCGAGCGAGGATGCGCACCCTGTCGGAGTGACCCTCGAGCAGCCGGTCACTGGCCATCTCGTCGTGGTGCTTGAGCGCCTTGGGGATCAGGTAGACGGCCCACGCGAGCGCGAGCACCACGAAGATGATTGCTGACAGGTCCACGGCGTTGACGATACGAGCGGTATGCAGCGTGTGACCGGAGCCGTCCCGGTGTGTCGCAAGATCACTCGTGTGACTGTTGTGAATCGGCTTGCGCGGCGGCCGAATCCAGGCGGTGCACGAGGCCCAACGGGACCTCCTCGCGGGTGATCGCGAACAGCTTGTGGTCGCGCCAGTCGCCGTCGATGTGCAGGTAGCGCGGGGCGTACCCGATCTCCTTGATGCCGAGCTTCTCGACGACCCGCAGCGAAGAGGTGTTCTCGGGACGGATGGCGACCTCGATCCGGTGCAGCCCGACCGAGACGAAGCAATGGTCGATGGCCATCGCGACCGCCCGGGTGATGATCCCGCGGCCGGCGTACGCCTCGTCGATCCAGTAGCCGACCGAGGCGTACTGCGCCGACCCGCGGACGAGGTTGCTCACCGTGAGCTGCCCGACGAAGCGGCCGTCGTACTCGACGGCGAACGGAAGCTGCCGACCGGCACGCGCCTCCCGGCGCATCTGGCGCACCATCGAGGCGAAGCTGCGCGGCTGTGCGAACGAGCGCGAGGGTGCGGTCGCGTCCCAGGGGCCGAGCCAGGCGAGATTGCGCGCGCGGACACGACGCCACGCCTCGCGGTCGCGATGGGCCAGTGGCCGCAACACCACCCCGCGCGACTCGAGGACGACCGGCCAGCCCGCGCTCAGTGGTCACTCCCCTCGATCTGCTCGACGGCGTGCCGAAGCAGGGGTACGACGACCGCCAGGCCGTCCTTGACCCCGCCTCGGGACCCGGGGAGGTTCACCACCAGGGCGTGACCGACGCTGCCCGCGACCCCGCGCGACAGCGCCGCCGTCGCGACGCCCTTGCCGACCCCGTGGGCGCGGATCGCCTCGGCGATGCCCGGCACCTCCCGGTCCAGCAGGGCTCGGGTGACCTCGGGGGTCAGGTCGGTGGGCGTCAGGCCGGTGCCGCCGGTGGTCAGGACGACCCGCGCGCCGGACGCGACTGCCTCCGAGATCGCCAGGCCAACCGCCTGACCGTCCGGTACGACGACGGGGTCACCGACCTCCCACCCGTCGGCCCGCAGCGCCTCGACGATGAGCGGGCCCGTCGTGTCGTCGTACACCCCGGCCGCGGCGCGGTTCGACGCCACCACGACGGCCGCAGGCAACGACACGGTCATCGTCGGTAGGTCCCGCTCTTGCCGCCGGTCTTCTCGAGGACCTGCACGTCGGTGATCACGGCTGCCTTGTCGACAGCCTTGACCATGTCGATGACCGTCAGTGCGGCCACCGAGACCGCCGTCAGCGCCTCCATCTCGACGCCGGTCCGGTCGGTGGTCTTCACGGTCGCGGTGATCACGACGCCGTCGTCCTCGACCTCGAGGTCCACGGTCACGCTCGCGATCGCCAGCGGATGGCACAGCGGCACGAGGTCCGGCGTGCGCTTGGCGGCCATGATCCCGGCGACGCGTGCGACCCCCAGCGCGTCGCCCTTGGGCACGCCGTCACCGCGAAGCATCTCCACCACGCTCGCCGACACGAGCACCTTGCCGCTTGCCGTGGCGGACCGTGCGGTGGCGTCCTTGCCGGAGACGTCGACCATGCGTGCGGCGCCTGACTCGTCTAGGTGGGTGAATCCGTCCATCAGGCTCTCCGTCGCTCTCGTCAGTGCCGGTCCAGCAGGAGCACCGGCACCTCGTCGCCCTGGTCGACCCGGGTGACACCCTCGGCCAGCACGACCAGTGCGTCGGCCTGCGCCAGGCCCGCGATCAGGTGCGAGCCCGCACCCCCGACCGGGGTGACCCGCACTCCTCCGGCCCCGAGCTCGACCCGGGCACGGACCAGCTGCTGCTTGCCGCGCATCGACTTCAGCGAGGTCGTCATGGTGCCGGTCACCAGGCGGCGTCCGGGCGCCTCGCGGCCCGTGAGCTTGTGCAGGGCCGGCACCACGAACATCTCGAAGGAGACGTACGCCGAGACGGGGTTGCCCGGCAACGTGAAGATCGGCGTACCTTCCTCCCCGACCACGCCGAAGCCCTGTGGCTTGCCGGGCTGCATCGCCACCTCGAGGAACTCCACGGTGCCGAGGTCGCTGAGCACCTCCTTGACCACGTCGTGCGTGCCCTTGCTGACGCCGCCGCTCGTCACGACGAGGTCCGCCCGGACCAGCTGGTCGCTGAGGGCCTCGATGAACGCCGCCGGGTCGTCGGAGCTCGCCCGGACCCGGTAGGCGACGCCACCGTGGGCGCGGACCGCGGCGGCGAGCAGGTAGCTGTTGGAGTCGTAGATGCTGTCGCGTCCCAGGGGCTGTCCGGGCTCCACCAGCTCGGAGCCGGTCGACATGACCACGACCCGGGGCCGGGGCGCCGTCGGGACGCGGCCGAGGCCGAGGGCCGCGAGCAGGCCGACCTGACGGGTCCCGATCACCTCGCCGCGGCGCAGGAGCAGGTCACCCTTCGTGACCTCCTCGCCGGCGTAGCGGATGTGCTGACGCTCCTCGGGCGCCTGACGCACCAGCACCTCGCGACCCGACTCCTCGGTCCACTCGAAGGGGACGACGGCGGTGCAGCCATCGGGGATCGGGGCGCCCGTCATGATGCGCACCGCCGTCCCCGGAGTCAGTGTGAAGATCTCCGTCTGCCCGGCGGCGATCTCCCCCACCACGGGCAGGTGGACGGGCCGGTCCGCGGTGGCGTCGGCGACGTCCTTGAACGCGACCGCGTAGCCGTCCATGCCGGAGTTGTCGAAGACCGGCAGGGACACCGGGGCGTGGACGTCCTCGGCGACGGGCAGCCCGATGGCGTCCATCAGGGGGTGCTCGAAGGGCTGCATCGGCTCGATGCGCGCGAGCACCCGGTCGAGGTAGTCCTCCACGGGAAGGAGCCGCTGGTCCGAGTCGGGAGGCATGCGCGAAACCTTAGTGCGCAGCAGCGTCCTCGCCGAGGACCGTGCCTGCCTCGACGCGGCCGTGCTCACCCTTCAGCTTGGCCGAGCCCAACACCTTGACCTTCTCGCCGAAGGTCCAGTCGCCGTCGATGACCAGGGACTCGGCGTCCTTCAATGACGGAACGCCGGCCGGGAAGCGCTTGTCGAACTCCTCCACGGACTTGTACACGTCGTCGAGGTCGACGAACGGCAGCTCCTCGGCCACCTGGTCGAGCACGAAGTCGGGGCCCAGGTCGTAGGCGTCGGAGCGCAGCACCAGCAGGTCGTTGGTCGTCTTCACCGGCACGAAGCGGTCGCGCCCGACCTCGATCGTGACGGAGTCCTGGAACACCTCGATGGCGGCGCCCATCGCCGTCTCGATCTGGATGACCTTCGGGCTCGAGCTGTCGGCCGGGTCGAGGTGCTTCTCGTTGCGGATCAGCGGCAGGCCGAGGATGTTGTCGCGCCGGTCGAGCTCGTGGCGCATGCGCTCGAGGTCGAACCAGAGGTTGTTGGTCGAGCAGAACTTGTGCCGCTGCAGGTCGGCGAGCGCCTCCTTGTCCTTGTCGGCCGTCTGCGCCGTCTCGCGCAGCACGATGCGGCCGTCGGCCTTGCGGCGGGCGAAGTGGCCACCCTTGCGGTCCGAGGGCGTACGCCGCACGGCCTCGATCGCGAACGGCGCACCCGACTCGGCGAACCACCCCGCCACCCGTGCGTCGGGGACGGCACCGAGGTTGTCGGAGTTGGACACGAACGCGTAGCGGTAACCGGCGTCGATGAGCTTCTCGAAGAGCCCGGTCCCCTTCATCGCGGTGTAGAGGTCACCGTGGCCCGGCGGACACCACTCCATCGAGGGGTCGCGGGGCCAGGACGCAGGGGTGAGGTCCTTGGCGAACAGCTTGGGTTCCTTGTTCTGCAGGAACTCCAGCGGCAGGCCCTCGACCGCGAGGCCGTCGTAGCGCGCCAGGGCGGCCCGGGTGTCGGCCGAGGTCCGGAAGCTGTTCATGAAGACCAGGGGCAGCGTGGCGCCGTACTCCCGGCGCAGGTGGAGGGTCTGGCGGGCGATCACGTCGAGGAACGACAACCCGCGTCGTACGCAGAGCAGCGACTTCGCGCGAGCCATGCCCATGGAGGTGCCGAGGCCGCCGTTGAGCTTGATCACGGCCGTGGCGCCGATGGCGTCGGAGGCCTTCTCGTCGCTGACCTCCACGTCGGCCAGCGAATCCATGTCCAGCGGTTCGATCGTGTCCTCGGCGATGATGCCGGTCTCGCCGTGCTCGATCTGCCGGTAGTAGTGCGCGAAGACGTCTATGGCCACTGGATCCACGCCCGCTGCCTGCATCTTTTCGCGCGCGAGACGCAGTCCCTTCGAGTTCATGCTTCGATCGTAGGCTGGTGTTGTGCAGGAGTTCATGGGGGTGGCCAAACTCGCACTGCGCGACCAGCTCCTGGCGGCCCGCCGTCGGCTCCCGCTGACCGTCGTGGGCGAGCGCGCGCGGGCGCTCGCGGAGCACCTGGCCGCCGCTCCGGAGATGCGAGCTGCGGCCACCGTCGCCGCCTACGTCTCGGTGTCCAGCGAGCCCGGGACCGGTCCACTCCTCGACGCGCTCAGCGACGCGGGCAAGCGCGTGCTCCTCCCGCTGCTCCAGCCCGACAACGACCTCGACTGGGCGCTGTACACCGGGCCGGATCGCCTCCGCAGCGCACGCCGCGGACTGCTCGAGCCGGATGGCCCAGCCCTGGGCCGCGACGCGATCACCTCGGCCGACGTCGTCCTGGTGCCCGGACTGGCCGTGGGGCGCGACGGCATGCGGCTTGGCCGCGGTGGCGGTTCCTACGACCGCGCGCTAGACCGCCTCACTCCGGGCACCTTCGTGTGCCTGCTGCTGAACTCCGACGAGGTCCTCGACTCGGTCCCGCACGAGGACCACGACCGCCCGGTGAGCGCCGTCGCCACCGAGGACGGCATCACCCGGTTCTGAGAGCGCGGTGGGGCGACCAGTCCGCTCAGTCGGGCTCGCTCGGTTCCAGGGTGAGCCGCTGCTTCGGTCGCCCGGCTCACCGCCTCCCGGTCGAAGACCCACGGCAGCGTCCGCCCCTCGATCCACAACGAGGTCTGGTCGCGGTAGTTCCCGGACGCGGCGTGGCCGGACGCGCCGGTGAGGTTCACCCACCGGGAGCTATCGGGGTCGTCGAGGTCGACCACCATCCGCATGGTGGGAGCGGAGGTGACGTCGTACCCCTCGTCGGCGTTCCAGCCGGTGGCGTTCACGCTCGCGGTTCCCCCGCCCACGTCGAAGGGTCCGCGGTTGAAGAGGGCCCGGATGACACCGAGGCCGCCCTGACCGAGGGACGGGTTCTCCAGGTCCATCTGGTGCAGGTGGCCCCAGGTCCACTTCTTGGGGCTCACCGACATCCTGCGGGTCAGCTCGTCGCGGGCCTCGTGCATCGCCTCGGTCAGGATCTGGTCGCGGTCCTCCACGACGCTGTCGGTCTCGGCGTCGTCCCACCACAGGTTGTCCGGCTCTTGCAGCAGGTTGCTGACGACGGCGACCCATCGATCGCCGCCCTCGGACCGGAGTGACTCGGGCAGCTGGTCGTCGAAGACGAGGCGCAGCAGGTTGCGCCAGACCACGTTGAAGTACGCCGCCGCCGCCGAGTCGGCCGGCTGGGTGAAGTCCCAGTCGAGCAGCAGCCGCTGGCCGTCGGCGTAGTACTCCGACGTCATCACCTGCCGCATCAGGTGGGGCACGAGGACCGGTGCGGCCGGGTTGTAGGTGTCGAGCTGCATCCTCGCCGTCTCCGAGACGCCGAGCTTCCCGCCGCCGTCGATCGCGTCGGTGATCAGCTCGCGGATCCGCTGGCTGCGGTAGCCCTGGTCCGGGAAGCCCTCGAGGTGCCACGGGTAGTCGGGCCCGGTGGCGGCCTGGTTGGCCGACACGATGAAGCCCTCCGGCGGGTTGAGCACTCCAGGCAGGTCGTCGAAGGGCACGTAGCGACCCGACCAGTCGTTCTGCGGGACCCATCCGGCGGCCGGGTAGTCGCCGGCGCGGTTGCCCCGCCGTATGGGGATGACCCCGGGAGCCTGGTAGCCGATGTTGCCGTCGGTGTCGGCGTACACGAGGTTCTGGCTGGGTACGGCGAACCGGCGCGCCGCCTCGCGGAACTCGGTCCAGTTCGATGCCGTGTTGAACCCGAACACCGCATCGGCGGTCGGACGGGGCGTGAGCGCGGTCCAGGAGAGGGCGACGGCATAGCCGTTCTCCCGGTCGGGCGAGCCGGTCGGCACCTGCGCGTTGGCCCCGACGCTGGAGAGCTCGGCCGACACGTCGGAGAGCAACGGCCCGTGGCGCGTCGACCGCACCGTGATCAGCTTCGCGCTGTGCCCGGCGATGCGGATCACCTCGTCGCGCTCGGCCAGCGGCAGTCGGCGGCCTGCGTAGAGATAGGTCTTGCCGGTGATCTTCTCCAGGTAGAGGTCGCTGACGTCCGCGTCGAGCTTGGTCATCCCCCAGGCGATGTCCCGGTTGTGGCCGACCATCACGCCCGGCATCCCGGCGAACGTGAAGCCACTGACGTCGAACGGACAGTCGTCGTTGACGGTCCGGCAGTGCAGCCCCATCTGGTACCAGACCCCCGGGATGGAGGTGCCCAGGTGGGGGTCGTTCGCCAGGAGCGGCTTGCCGGAGGTCGTGTGCTCGCCCGAGACCACCCAGCTGTTCGAGCCGATGCCGTCACCACGGCCCATCAGCTCGGGGATGGCGTCGACCCCACGGCGCACGGCGTCCAGTGCGCGCGCCGCGGCCGGACCGAGGGCCGGCCGAGCGGCCGAGCCCCCCGGGGCGCTGCCCGTGGTCGGCACGATCGGCTCGTGGCGCTCGTAGGGAAAGGGCGGGTAGAGCTCGTCGACCTGCGCAGTCGTGCGGCCGAGCGACAGCCGGGTGCGGGCGATCTCGTCGTCGATGTTGCCGCGCAGGTCCCAGGCCATCGCCTTGAGCCAGGCCAGCGAGTCGACCGGCGTCCACTTCTCGGGCTGGTAGGACCGGCCACCGAGTCCCAGCACGGTGTACTCCACGGACAGCTGGGTGGCCGGCTTGTCCTCGAGGTAGGCGTTCACGCCGTCGCTGTAGGCGTCGAGGTAGGAGCGGGTCGCTGGTGCGAGCAGGTCGTACTCGCGGGAGGCGACCTCGCGCCACCCCATCGTGCGGATGAACATGTCGCTGTCGACGGTCCTCTCGCCGAGCAGCTCACTGATCCGGCCGGCGGTCACGTGGCGACGGAAGTCCATCTCGAAGAACCGGTCCTGCGCCTGGACGAACCCCTGGGCGTAGAAGAGGTCGGCGCTGTTGTCCGCGTACACCTGCGGGATGCCGTGCTCGTCGCGCAGGACCTGGACGGTCTCGGCGAGGCCGGGGAGCCGCATCGTGCCGTCGACCTGCGGCAACGGGCGTCGGACGGCGACCGTCCCGCCGATCAGTGCGGCGACGAGGACCAGGACGAGGACGACCGCGCCGTACGCCGACCGCCGGACCCATCCGGGCCATTCGCTGATCGGCGGTCTGGAGTTCACGTCAGGCATTGTGCCGTAGCATTGGCAGTCGACGACGACGAGTGCCAGCCCCTCGGCCCGTGTGACTCCCGGAGGACGACCAGTGCCCACCTATCAGTACTCCTGCACCGAGTGCGGACACTTCTTCGAGGCCGTGCAGAGCTTCTCGGAAGACTCGCTGACGGTCTGCCCGGAGTGCGAGGGCCGGCTGCGCAAGGTCTACAACGCCGTCGGAGTGGTGTTCAAGGGCTCCGGGTTCTACCGCACCGACAGCCGCGCCCAGGCTGACGGCGTCAAGGCCGGCGCCAAGGACGGCGCCAAGGACGGCGCGAAGGCCGAGACCTCGAGCAACGGCTCGGGTTCGGCGAAGGGCTCGACCGAGGGCTCCTCGACCACGACGTCCTCCTCGTCGACCTCGACACCCTCCCCCGCCGCCTGACCTCTGCCTCCAAGGGCCTCGAGGCCCTGTGGATTGCCGACGCACGTCTCGGCGGATCCGCCTACGTTCGGGCGCCATGATCTCGCCGCACCCTCGACCCGGTCCTCTCGGCCGTCCGCTGCGCGTCCTGCGCCGGCTGCATCGCCGGGTGCTCCTGCACCGGCGCCTGCTCGCAGCGGCGGCCGCCGGCGCCGCTGTCCTCGTCGGCCTGCAGGCCGTGGCTCCGGCGCCGCCCCGGACCGTGACCGTCTGGACCGCACAGCGCGACCTGGTCGGCGGGACCACTCTCGCGGGCGGTGACCTCGCCCCGACCCGCTTCGACCCGGACCTCGTCCCGGCCGGCGCGGTGCGTGACCCCGCTGCGGTCATCGGCCGCGTCCTGGCCGCTCCGATGACCCGCGGCGAGGTGCTGACACGGGTAGCACCCTGGCCCGAGGCCTGCTGCGGGGCTACCCCGGCACCACCGCCGTCCCGCTGAGGATCACGGACGCGGCCACGGTCGACCTGTTGCGCGTCGGCGACCGGATCAGCCTCGTGGTCGCCGACCCGGACGGCCGACGGACGCCGACCCGGTTGGTCGACGACGTGCCCGTCGTCGCCATCCCGGCGTCGCCGGACTCGGGCATCGGCACCGGCACCCCGGGTCGACTCGTGGTCGCCGCGATCCCGTCGCTCCAGGCCAGCGAGGTCGCCGCCGCTGCCGCCACCTCGATACTCATCCCGGTGTGGAGTCGATAGGTTCGGCGGGTCTGACACGTGCCCCCCGACCCGACTCGGGTCCCGGAGAAGGAGATCAGCTGATGAGCGGCTTCAAGACCTTCATCCTGCGCGGCAACCTCGTCGAACTGGCCGTGGCCTTCGTCATGGGCCTCGCGTTCGCCGCGGTCGTGACCGCCACCGTCGACCTGATCATGGGACTGATCGGCAAGGTCGGCGGCCAGCCCGACTTCAGCGCCTGGGAGCCCGGCGGACTTCCGGTCGGCGCCTGGGTCACCGCCGTGATCTCGTTCCTGATCATCGCTGCGGTCGTGTACTTCCTCATCGTGAAGCCGTACACGGCGGCCAAGGAGAGGTACTACCCCGCGGAGGAGGCCGGCACCCCGGCCGACGTCGCCGTCCTCGAGGAGATCCGCGACCTGCTCGCCACGCGCCAGGGCCAGGTCTGACCTGTTCTAGCTCGAGCCGTGGTGCGGGGGGACCTCGCGCCTGATCCGTTCGTCGTCGTCGGGCTGCGTCTGCGGCTCGGCGGCGTCGTCCTTCGTCTGCTCGGGGAGGACCTCGCCGAAGATCTCGGCCAGCCGACGGCGGCGCTTGTCGCGCTCCTCCGGGGTGAGCGGGGTCTCGCTCATCGGGTCACGTGTGGACCGGGGTCACGACGCCCTCACGGGCGACGTCGAGCCACCCCGCGTCGAACTTGGGTCGGACGGGACGCCAGCCCGTCTGGGCGGCGAAGTGGTCGCTGCACACACGCAGCGACCGGCTCAACGGCTCGAGCCGGGGGCCGTTCAGCCATCGACCCAACGAGCCGATGAACGCCCCGGACTCGACACCGGCCGCGTCGGCGTACCCCTGCACGAGGTCGAGGCGCTGCACCGGTTCCGCGCCGACGTTGTAGACGCCGCTCGGGGCGTGCAGGGCCGCGAGCACCGCACCGCCCAGGTCGTCGGTGTGGATCAGGTGCGCCCAGTCCGACGGGTGTCCGATGCCGATGCGGCGACCGTTGCCGGCGGAGCGCAGCCAGTACCTCGTCTGGCCGTCGTCGCCCACGATCGTGCCGAAGCGCAGGACCACGCCGACCCGTGAGTCGCAGGAGTAGTCCTGCACGTGCGACTCCCCCACGGCGGCCGGCTCGGTCATCCGGGTGATCTCGACCGGGCTGAGCTCGGTGATCCAGTCGTCGCCCTGGTCGGCGTAGAGGAAGCTGACGCTCTCCTGCACCACACGTCGTACGCCGGCACGGCGAGCCGCCTCGACCACGTTGGTCACGCCGGTGGTCCGCAGCCGGTCGTGACGTCGCCAGGCGCCCGGCAGCAGCGCGCCGTGCCCGACGGGAACGCTGGTCGCGAGGTTGATGACGGCCTCGGCGCCGTCGTAGGCGACCTCGAGGCTGTCGACGTCCAGGACGTTGCCGCGCACCGGCTTGGCACCCATCCGGGCGACCGTCTCGGTCCCCATGGCGGAGCGGATGACCACCACGACGTCGTGCCCGGCCTCGACCAGAGCCCTGACTGCCGCCCGCCCGATCACGCCTGTGCCGCCCGTCACGACTGTCTTCACGACGGACATACTCCGGTAACGAACCGGTCACGGCAACCCGGGCGCGCCGGGAACGTCGCGATGCTCAGGCGCACAGACCGGCCTCCTCGGCAGCCTGCTCGCGCTCCTCGGCGTTCGGCCCTTCCGGCTCGGAGGGGCTCGCGGACGGCGACCCGTTGGGCGACGGGGAGGCCGAGCTGCTGGGCTTGTCACCGGGCTTGGTCCCCGGCGTCATGGCGTCGGCGCCGAGCTTGCCCAGGGGCCGGTCGTGACGGATCTTCTGCCACAGCCGCTTCGCCTCCGGCGCCAGCTGGAGGCGGTTGGGGTCCTCGGTGTAGGGCTCGTTGGGCACGGTGAGGAACTGGATGTTGTCGAGCCCGATGTTCTTCAACGACGACCCGAGCGAGGCGAGCTCCTTGAGGTGGGCGAAGCCCGTGTCAGTGGTCAGCGACTGGGTGGCGGCGTCCAGGAAGCGGTAGAGCCTGACCGGGTTGGCCAGCGTCCCCTTGGAGACCACCTTCTCCACCATCGCGGCGATGAACGCCTGCTGCCGCTTCATCCGCCCGATGTCGCCGGTCTCGGCGCCGATGCCGTGCCGCACGCGCACGTAGTCGAGGGCCTGGCTGCCGTTGACCTTGTAGGTCCCGGCCGGCAGGTGGATGTGCCCGATCTCGTCGTTGACCTCCTCGGGCACGCAGACCTTCACCCCGTTGATGGCGTTCACCATCTCCTTGAAGCCGACGAAGTTGATCACCACGAAGTGGTCGATGCGGACGTCGGTGATCTTCTCGACGGTCTTGATGGTGCACGCGGGGCCGCCGACGGCGTACGCCGCGTTGAACTGGGTCAGGCCGCCGGGCACCGTCTTCTTGCCGTTCTTCGTCTGGCACTCGGGCCGCTCCACCATGGCGTCGCGCGGGATGCTCACGCCGAAGGCCCGGCTGCGGTCCGCCGACAGGTGCAGCAGGATGGTCGTGTCGGAGAGGCCTGGGGTGTCGCCCCCGATGTTGGTGCCGTCACGGTTGTCGGAGCCCATGACCAGCACGTTGAGGGGCTTCTTCGGTCCTTCGACGTCGACGGTCTCGGGGCGGTCGTCACCGAGGGCGTCGTTGATCGAGATCGCGTTGATGTTGCCCTCGAGCTTCTTGTACGCGATCACGAACGCGGTGCTGGCGATGACGAGGACCACGCACAGGCCGATGAGCACCCAGTTGGTGATTTTGCGTCGCCGCGAAAGGTGGCCTTTGTGGCGCGGCGCTTCCTCGGACAACATGACCTCGTTCTCGCAGGTGACCCCCCATTGTGACCATGTGACCCCGGGGCGCCCAAATCATGGCACGTCACCGGTCGAGGGGCGCAGATTCGCACCGCTCTGGTGCATGGGCCAAGATGTACGCCGAACCCGGGACCCGGTCACCAGCCCGAGCCCCGCGCGTTCGAAGCCCCAGTAGCTCAGTGGATAGAGCAGCCGCCTCCTAAGCGAAAGGTCGCCAGTTCGACTCTGGCCTGGGGCACAAAGGGCGGCGTGGGAGCAGCCGGCTCCCCCGAACGCGAAAGGTCGCCAGTTCGACTCTGGCCTGGGGCACCCAAACGCGGGCACCGGCGCAGCGCTGGGCAGCCGCGGGTCCAGCCTGTGGGCACAGCGACGCCCCACGGAGTGACTCGAGTCACCATTCGGGACTTTCCACACGAGATTGTCTATATTGCTTCGGTCCAACACCCAGACAAGCCGGCGTAGAGCTGGTCGCGTCGCTCGGGGGCGTGCAACGGGGGGTTGCCGTGGGTGTGTTCGTCCAGTCCCCGACCCCCGCAAAGGCGAGATGCTCATGTTCGAGCGCGTCCATTTCACCCGCACCCTTCTCCCCGGCCTGGGCCTGACACTGGTGATGGCCCTGATGCTGACCCTGTCCGGCCCCGCCCCCGCGTCCAACGGGGCGCGCTCCAAGCTGACCAACGGCTGCACCGCCTCGGCCCGCGGCGTCCCCAGCTGCGGCGCCTACTTCGGCGCGGCGTACGGCGGCAACTCCAACGTGAACGCGTGGGAGCGACGCCTGGGCAAGAAGCTCGGCGTGCACCGCACCTTCTGGGGCAGTCGCGGCATCAACAGCGCCATCAGGACCGCCCGGGCCGACGCCGCCAACAACCGGTTGCCGTGGATGAGCTTCAAGGCCCCGTACTCCTGGGCGGCGATGGCCTCCGGCAGGGGCGATGGCTGGGCCAGAGGCCTGGCCAGGCGGCTCAGGACCGTCCGCGGCCCGGTCTGGGTCGCCATCCACCACGAGCCCGAGAACGACGGCGGCAACATCCAGCAGTGGAAGGCGATGCAGAAGCGCCTGGCGCCGATCATGCGGCGGACGGCCCCCAACCTCGGTTACACCATCATCCTGATGGGCTACCACCAGTTCCAGGGCGCTGCGAAGTACCGCATGAGCAACATCTGGCCCAAGACCAAGATCGATGTCGCCGGCTTCGACATCTACGAGGAGTACGGCGTCCAGGGCCGGTACAAGTGGAAGAACTTCTACCGCAACTACTTCCTCCCCATCCGCGCCTGGGCGAGGCGGACCGGCGTCGCCTGGGGCCTCGCCGAGACCGGCTACAGCCACGCCGCCGCCAGACGGCAGCCGCGCTGGATGCGGAAGGTCTACACCCAGATGGTCAACCACGGTGGCAAGGCGTTCTCCTACTTCAACACCAACCTGCACAGCAAGACCGACTGGAGGCTCAACCTGGCCACCAAGCACAACGCGTTCAAGCGCGTGAACAGGTCTGCCCCCCGGATGCGGTAGCTCGACACCGCTTCGCCAGACCCACACCAGGAGCAACCGCCCTCCGGCACGCAGCCGGTGGGCGGTTGTTCTGTGCATGCACAGGGTGCGGACAGGCTGGTCCCACGCCACTCGCAGCGGAGGCGTCGGCGGCTTCGCGCTCGCGCACCCGACGTCCCGGACGACGCCGGCATGAACGCCCCTGGCCCTGGCCATCACGGCGGTCCGGACGGTGACGGGCGCCACCGCGGATTCGGCGGGCCGAACCCGGACTCCTAGGGGCGGAGGCCCCGGGACGTCGACCGTCGTCTAGTCCCCCGGTGCGGGAAAGGGGGGACCTGTTCTAAGGTTAGGCAGCCCTAACCCAAGGATGGTCTCTTCGAATGCGCATGTCCCGACGTCGCCTCAGCACCGCCGTTGCCACAGCACTCTCCGTCCTCGCCCTCACAGCCTGCGGCAGCGATGGCGGGTCCGGGGGCGACGAGGCATCACTCGTGATCTACAACGCCCAGCACGAGGAGCTCATCGACGCCGTCGCGAAGGCCTTCACCAAGAAGACCGGCATCGAGGTGCAGCTGCGCAACGGTTCGGACCTCGAGCTCGGGAACCAGCTCGCGGCCGAGGGTGAGGCGTCACCCGCCGACGTGTTCCTCACCGAGAACTCGCCCGCGATGACGCTCGTGGACGGCAAGAACCTCTTCGCCAAGCTCGACCAGACCACCCTCGACCAGATCCCGGAGCAGTACCGGCCCGACGACGGTCAGTGGACCGGCTTCGCGGCCCGTTCGACCGTCCTCGTCTACAACACCGACCAGATCGAGGAGAGCCAGCTCCCCGCCTCGATCATGGAGCTGTCGGAGCCGGCGTGGAAGGACCGCATCTCCTTCTCCCCGACGGGCGCCGACTTCCAGGCCATCGTGAGCGCGGTGCTCGCGACGAAGGGCGAGCAGGCCACCGAGGAGTGGCTGGCGGGACTGAAGACCAACGGGACGGTGTACGACGGCAACAACGTCGTGCTCGAGTCGGTCAACTCCGGCGAGAAGCCTGCCGGCGTCATCTACCACTACTACTGGTACCGCGACCAGGAGGAGTCCGGCGAGAACAGCGACTCCTCGCAGCTGCACTTCTTCGGCAACCAGGACCCCGGCGCCTTCATCAGCGTCTCGGGCGCCGGCGTCCTGAAGTCCAGCGACGACGCCAAGGACGCACAGAAGTTCGTCGACTACCTGGTCAGCAAGGAGGGCCAGCAGGTCATCGCCGACAGCTATGCCCTCGAGTACACGCTCAACCCGGAGGTCGACCTCGGCCGCGGCGTGAAGCCGCTCTCGGAGCTCGAACCGCCGGACGTCGACGTCTCGTCGCTCAACGGCCCGAAGGTCGTCGAGATGATGCAGGAGGCCGGGTTCCTCTGACCGCACAGGTGGCTCCAGCACGGCTGAGCCGGACACGCCGCGGGACACCCGCGTGGCTCGTCCTCGCAGCCGGGCTCGTGGCTGCCGTGGTGCTCGTCCCGCTGGGCTACGTCGCCTGGTACACGTGGTCGCTCGGTCCCGCCGCCACCTGGGAGCTCATCGCCCGGCCCCGCGTCGTCGAGCTGCTGCGCAACACGGTCGCCCTGCTGTTCGGGGTCGTCGGCGTGAGCGTGCTGATCGGCGTCACGTGCGCCTGGTTGGTCGAGCGCACCGACCTGCCGCTGCGCCGCCTGTGGCACGTGCTCTTCGTGGCGCCGCTCGCCATCCCCGCGTTCGTGAACAGCTACGGCTGGGTGTCCCTGACGCACGCCGTCCAGGGGTACGCCGGGGCGGTCCTCGTCGTCTCCTTCTGCTACTCCCCTCTCGTCTACCTGCCGACCGTCGCCGCGATGCGCACCCTCGACCCGGCGCTGGAGGAGGTGGCGCACTCACTCGGCGACGACCGCTGGACCACCTTCCGGCGCGTGGTGCTGCGCGGCATCCGTCCAGCCGTGCTCGGCGGAGCCCTGCTCGTCGGACTGCACGTCCTCGCCGAGTTCGGCGCCCTCCAGATGTTGCGCTTCCCCACGTTCACCACGGCCATCTACGACCACTACCGCTCCGCGTTCAGCAGCGCCCCGGCCAACGTGCTGGCCAGCGTCCTCGTGTTCTTGTGCCTGCTGCTGCTCCTTGCCGAGCTGTCGTTGCGCGGCGACGCAGCCCTGTGGCGGGTCGGGGGCGGCGCCGCGCGCAGCGTCGACCGCGTCCGGCTCGGCGCCATGCGGCCCGTGGTCCTGGCGGGCGTGGTCGGGCTCGTGACGCTCTCGCTCGGCGTGCCGATCAGCAGCCTCATCCACTGGCTGGTCGTAGGCTCCTCCACCGCTTTCCCGATCGGCGAGCTGGTCGCGGCGACCGCCACGACGGCCGGGCTGGGCGCCGGTGCCGCGGCCGTCACGGCGGCGATGGCGCTGCCCGTGGTGTGGCTCGCCGTACGTCATCGCGGGCGGCTCGCCAACGTCATCGAACGCGCCACCTTCACCGCGCACGCCCTGCCCGGCATCGTGGTGGCGCTGGCGCTCGTCACGGTCTCGATCCGTTCGGTGCGACCGCTCTACCAGACGCTCCCGCTCCTGCTGCTGGGCTACGCGATCCTGTTCCTGCCGCGGGCGGTGGTCAGCATCCGCAGCAGCCTGGAGCACGCCCAGCCGGTGCTCGAGGACGTCGCGCGCAGCCTGGGCCTGCGCCCCGCCGCAGTCATGGCGCGAGTCACCATGCCCCTGATCCGCAACGGCCTCGGTGCCGGGGCGGCTCTCGTCTTCCTTGCGGTCTCAACCGAGCTCACCGCGACGCTGCTGATGGCCCCGATCGGGACGAGCACGCTGGCCACCGAGTTCTGGTCGCACAGCTCCTCCCTGTCCTACGGAGCGGCCGCGCCGTACGCGCTCCTGCTGGTGCTGGTCTCGCTGCCCGCTACCTGGCTGCTCAGCCGGCACACCCGAGGAGCGCTCGCATGAGCCGGGTCAGCGTCAAGGGCCTGCGCAAGTCCTTCGGCGACAACGAGGTGCTCGTCGAGGTGGACCTCGAGGTCGACGACGGGGAGATCCTCGCCGTCCTCGGGCCGTCGGGCTGCGGCAAGACGACGTTGCTGCGCATCGTGGCCGGGTTCATCGAGCCCGACGCCGGCCTGGTCGCGCTGGACGGCGCCACCGTTGCCGACGGACGCACGTCGGTGCCGGCGTGGCGGCGCCGGGTCGGCTACCTCCCCCAGGAGGGCGCGTTGTTCCCGCACCTCGACGTGCGGGGGAACATCCTCTTCGGCCTGCCCCGCCGGCAGCGCACCGACCAGCGCCTGGCCGAGATGCTGAGCCTCGCGGAGCTGCCCACGACCCTGGCGCGCTCCTACCCCCGCGAGCTCTCCGGCGGGCAGCAGCAGCGGGTAGCCCTCGCGCGAGCCCTGGCCCCGGGGCCGCGCGTCGTGCTGCTCGACGAGCCCTTCTCCTCCCTCGACGCGGCGCTGCGGCTCAGCGCCGGCCGCGAGGTCACCTCGGTGCTGCGCAACGCCGGCTCGACGGCCGTGCTCGTGACCCACGACCAGGGCGAGGCGCTGTCCCTGGCGGACCGCGTGGCCGTGATGGACGACGGGCTGATCCGTCAGGTCGACAGCCCCGCCCAGCTGTACGGCGCACCGGTGGACGAGCGGGTAGGCCGGTTCGTGGGCGACGCCAACCTGGTGCCCGCCGAGCTCCACGGCAAGACGGCCCGGTGCGCCCTCGGGACCGTCAGCCTGCGCTCGAGGCCCGTCGGGGCGGACGGCACCACCGTGACCCTCCTCGTGCGTCCCGAGCAGCTCCGCGTCACCGCAGCGCCGGCCGCGGGGAACGCCACGGTCGACGAGGTGGTCTTCTACGGGCCCCACGCACTCGTGCGGCTCTCGCTGGACGACGGGTCCAGCCTGCACGCACGTGTCGACCCCGCGCACGTGCCGCCAACCGGGGAACGCGTGGGCGTCGAGGTCGCCGCCGTCTCGGGGGTGTTCGCATGACCACGCTCCCCACCCCCTGGCGGACCCCCGCGGAGGCCGCGCCCCTCGGCGACCTCGGCCGCTTCGGTACCGCTCCGGCCCTCGTCACCCGCGACGACCTGTCTGACCCATGCCGACCTGGCGGGTCGGGTGCGCGACCGGATGACGGAGCTCGGGGTCACCCGCCGGCTGGTCCTGCTCGAGTGCCGCAACGACATCGAGACCGTGGTCACCTACCTCGCGGCGCTCCAGGGCCACCATCCGGTACTGCTCGCCGGCCAGGACTGCCTGCGCGACGACCTCCTCGCGACGTACCGGCCCGACATCGTCGCCCGGGGCGACCGGATCGACGTCGTCGACCGGTCCCACCACGAGCTGCACCCGGACCTGGCCCTGCTGCTCAGCACGTCGGGGTCCACCGGCTCACCCAAGCTGGTGCGGCTCTCCCGGGAGAACATCCGGAGCAACGCCGAGAGCATCGCGGACTACCTGGGACTCACGGGCGACGACCGGGCGGCGACCACGCTGCCCATGCACTACTGCTACGGGCTGTCGGTGGTCAACAGCCACCTGCTCGTCGGCGGCAGCCTCTTCCTCACCGAGGCCTCCGTCGTGGAGGAGCGCTTCTGGACGGACTTCGCCGATGTCGGCGCCACCTCGTTCGCCGGCGTGCCGCACGTCTTCGACCTGCTGGACGCGTCGGGCTTCGCGGACCGTGAGCTGCCGTCGCTGAGGACGGTGACGCAGGCCGGCGGCCGGCTCGACCCCGCGACCGTACGCCGCTACGCCCTGCTCGGACGGGAGCGCGGCTTCGACCTCTACGTGATGTACGGCGCGACCGAGGCCACTGCCCGGATGGCCTACCTCCCTCCGCACCTGACCGTCGAGCGCCCCGAGAGCATCGGCGTCCCCATCCCGGGCGGCACCTTCCGCATCGACGGCGACGACGAGGTCGGGGAGCTCGTCTACTCGGGCGCCAACGTGATGCTCGGCTACGCCAGCGAGCCGCAGGACCTGGCCCTGGGCCGAACGGTCCACGAGCTGCGCACCGGCGACCTGGCGCGGCAGCACGAGGACGGCCTGTTCGAGCTCGTCGGTCGCACCAGCCGGTTCGCCAAGCTCTTCGGCTTGCGGGTCGACCTCGACCGGGTCGAGCACCTGACGACGCAGAGTGGCTGCCCGGCCCGGGCCGTGGAGCACGGCGGGCGGCTCCACCTGTTCGTCACCAGCCACGGAGACCGGGCGCAGGCCCGTCTCGTGGGTCGACGACTCGGACTCCCGGACCACGCCGTGGCCGTCCACGTGCTGTCGCACCAGCCCCTGACGGCCAACGGCAAGCCTGACCACGGCGCCCTCCGCAGGCACGCCGAGGCGACGACGCGGTCCAGCCGCGCCGATCCCGACGGTCCGGTCACCGCGCAGCAGATCCGCGACCTGTACGCCCACCTGCTGGGCCGCCCGGACGCCGACGAGGACGACAGCTTCGTCAGCCTGCGCGGGGACTCGCTGTCCTACGTGGAAGCCTCGGTCCGCCTGGGCCGGCTCCTCCCGGACCTGCCGAAGGAGTGGGCCCAGCTCACCGCGCGCCAGCTCGCGGCCGGGGCACGTCACTCCCCCGGGGCCAGCCGCCGCTCCTGGGCGTCGGTCGAGACCTCGGTCGTCGTCCGAGCCGTGGCGATCGTGCTGATCGTCGCCTCCCACGCCAACCTGATGACGGTGATGGGTGGTGCCCACGTCCTGCTGGCGGTGGTCGGCTTCAACCTCGCTCGCTTCCAGCTGTCCCGGCGGCCTCGCGCCGAGCGCCGGAGCGGCTTGTTCCACGCCGCGCGCAGGGTCGCCGTCCCGTCGGCAATCTGGATCGCCGGCGCAGCGGTGGTCACGGGCATGTACGACGCATCCACCGCACTGATGCTGAACAACGTCCTGGGCTCGGACACCTGGGACGTGCGCTGGCAGTTCTGGTTCCTCGAGGTCGTCGTCTGGACCCTGCTCGCGGCGAGCCTCCTCGTCTGTGTCCCGGCGGCGGACCGGTTCGAACGCTTCCATCCGTTCGGTGCGGCCACGACCGTGTTCGTCGCGACCCTGGTGACCCGCTACGCCCTCGTGGGTGCCGAGGCCGGTCCGACCGAGCGCTACGCCTTGCCCGTGGTGCTGTGGTGCGTGGGTCTCGGCTGGATGGCTGCGCGCTCCGAGACCTTCCGGCAACAGGTGATCACGTCCGTCGCCGCCGCCCTGGCCTGCTGGGGCTACTTCGGCGACCCCGTCCGCGAGGGCCTCGTGGCGGCGGGAGTGTGCGTCCTGGTCTGGATCCCGCGACTCCGGGCGCCGGCGGTTCTCCTCCCGCTCCTGCAGGTCCTGGCGGCGTCGTCGCTGTTCGTGTACCTGACCCACTGGCAGGTCTACCCGCACCTGGAGATGGACCACCCGCTGTTGGCAACGCTCGCGTCCTTCGCAGTGGGGGTGCTCGTGTGGCGGGTGCACGAGAACGTCGCGGCGTACGTCACCAGGGCCTGGCGCCGACGGCGTCACCAGCTCCCCGAAGCACGAACCGGACAGGGCAGGGTTCCCCGGACGTCCGGGGAGACCGCTCCCGCTGCCTAGGCGACCACGTCGAAGGAGATGCCGGCCTTCTGCAGGCGGGTGAGCAGGTTCTCTGCCATCGCGTAGGCGGTGGTGACCTGCCCGGAGGTCTGCGGGTTGTCGTCGAGCGCCAGGCACAGGGCGGACTCGGCGAGCATCTTCGCGGTCTCGTCGTAGCCCGGGTCGCCACCGGAGACGCGCGTGCGCACGGTGCGGCCGGCGCTCTCGCCCACGAAGTCGACGGTGAACCACGACTTGTCGCGGCGCGACTTGGAGGGGCCGTCGCCCTGCTTGATCCGGCCCTTGAGGAAGTTGCGCAGCGGCGGGATCTGGGCGGAGACGGCCAGCCCACCGACCGCGAGCACGCCACCGACGGTGTAGCGCAGCGTCTTCAGGCCGGCGTAGTGGCTGTAGCGGAAGTCCGGGCCGTACGACGGCAGGCTGACTCCGGACCGCGCGACCACGAACGGGTCGATCGTGGGCAGCGGGAGCAGCCACAGCCCGAGCACTCGATCGCGGTGCGGCTTGCCGGCCACCGCGCGTGACTTCCGGCCCACCGGGCGGCCTTCCTTCCGGCGCCGGGCGACCATCGCCTCGCGCATCTGCTTCGGTCGGCTCATGGCCTCCATCGCGGAGTGGAAGGTGCCGCCCGAGGCCATCCCGCCGGCCCGCACCACACCGCGCAGCGTGATCGGGTCAGTGGAACCGAGCTCCTGGACCGTGAACCAGGCCCCGAGGTCGTGGGGGATCGAGTCGAAGCCGGCAGCGTGCACGATGCGCGCGCCGGTCTCGACGGCGCGGTCATGGTGCGTGAGGAACATCTGGTCCACGAACTCCGGCTCGCCGGTGAGGTCGAGGTAGTCGGTGCCGGCCTCCGCACATGCGGCCACCAGCGGCTCGCCGTGCAGCAGGTAGGGCCCGACGGTGGTGATGACGACGCGGGTGGACTCGGCGACCGCGCGCAGCGACTCCGCGTCGGTGCTGTCGGCCTGGAGCAGCGGCAGCTCGGCGAGACCGGGGTCGATCGTCGCCAGCCGCGACCGCACCTTCTCGAGCTTGCCCTGGTTGCGCCCCGCCAGCGCCCACCGCAGACCCATCGGGGCGTGCTCCGCGAGATAGGCAGCGGTCAGCTCGCCGGTGAAGCCGGTGGCTCCGAAGATGACGATGTCGTGGTCACGGGCGGCGGGGTCAACGGGCACAGGTGTCTCCTAGTGGATGAGGAGTCGGATTGGTCCCATTCTCTCTCATCCGTCACGAAGGGAACCGACCCGTCCCACCCTGCGTCACATGCACATGGACACTCCCGCGAAGGCAGCGCTCGGCGGCGGCCTGATCTCGACCCTGGCGATCGGCGGCATGGTGGCGGCGGGCGTGCTCGCCACGTCGGCCACGGTCGTGCTCACCGATCCCGCGGCACCGCCGGCCGGTGCGACCGGGCTGGCGCCCTTCGACGACTGCGACTCGCTGCTCGACTGGTACGTCGACCACAGCCTCGACGAGGTCGGACCGTGGGGCTGGGGCGGCCGCATGTGGCCGATGATCGCCGAGGACCAGGCCGCTCGCGAGTCCCTCGGCAGCGCCACGCCCGACGACGCCGTGACCAACGGGTCCACCGGCACCAACACCCAGGAGGCCGAGGTCGACGAGCCCGACGTCGCCAAGACCGACGGGCGGATCGTCGTACGACTCCAGGAGGGGCGCCGCCTCGTGGTCACCGACGTGACCGGCGACGAGCCACGCGAGCTCGCGGACTGGCGGCTTCCCGGCACGGCGTACGCCGACGGCTTGCTCCTCGTCGACGACCACGTGCTCCTCGGCTCCTCGAACCAGGTCATGGGTCGCGAGGGTTTCGTGCCTCCCGACAGCGGTGGCACCGAGGTGTACGACGTCGACCTCTCCGACCCGGCCGACCCGCGCCTCGAGGACACCCACCGATGGTCGGGACGGCAGCTCTCCATGCGGCAGTACGGCGACACGGTCCGCCTGGTCACCACGCTCGGGCTCCCCTCGCTCCCGTTCGTGCAGCCCGGAGGCACGCTGAGCGAGACCGAGGCCGAGCAGCGCAACCGCGAGGTCGTGCGCGCCTCCCGGATCGAGGACTGGACACCCGGGCTCGACTGCGGCGAGGTCTACCACCCGCAGAAGTGGTCCGGTCCCGACACCGTGGCGGTGACCACCTTCCGGCCGGCCTCGGCCGACGAGGCGACCAGGGTGGCGGTCACCGGTGCGGGCAGCGAGGTGTACTCGTCGGCCGACCGGCTCTACGTCACCTCCTCGGACTGGAACCTCGGGCCCGTCCCCCTCGATGGCGGCCCCGACACCACCGTCAGGTCCGACATCATCCGGCCTCCCCAGAAGATCCGGACCCACATCCACTCCTTCGCGATCTCAGGGTCGGACACCCGCTACGTGGCCTCCGGCGTCGTCGACGGGACGGTGCGGAACCGGTGGTCGCTCGACGAGCACGACGGCCACCTGCGCGTCGCCGTCTCGTGGCCCTCACGCTCGGGCAGCACGCGCGACAACGGGGTCGTGGTCATGGACGAGAACGACGGCCGCCTCGAACAGGTCGGCGAGCTGGCCGGGCTCGGCCCCGACGAGGACATCCAGTCCGTGCGCTGGTTCGACGACCTCGCAGTGGTGGTGACGTTCCGGCAGATGGACCCGCTCTACACGATCGACCTCACCGACCCCACGCGGCCGGTGCGTCTCGGCGAGCTGAAGATCCCCGGCTTCTCCGCCTACCTGCACCCGATCGGCGACGACCGGCTGCTGGGTCTCGGCAGCGACGCCACCCCCACCGGTCAGAACCTGGGAGCCCAGGCAGCCGTGTTCGACATCGGCGATGCCACTCGTGCGCGCCAGGTCGGCAAGGTCACGTTCGGATCCAGCTGGTTCGAGGCGGCCGAGGACCCGCACGCGTTCACCTGGCTCCCTGGCGAGCAGGCGGCCATTGCCGCGATGCAACGAGGAACGGGCTCCACCCTCCTCCTGCTGCGGGTGGCCTCCGACGGGTCCCTGTCGTCGCGCGAGCTTCCCGACGTCGGTGGTTGGGGCCAGCGGGCGCTGCCCCTCGATGACGGTCGCGTGGCCCTCGTCGGCGACCAGGTCCGCGTCATCGACGTCCCCTGCCGCCGGTTGAGCCTGAAACCACGGCCGGCCGGTACCACGCGCGGCGTACCCTCGTCGCATGTGCCGCAACATCCGCACCCTCCACAACTTCGAGCCGCCCGCCACCCGTGACGAGGTGCACGCCGCCGCCGTGCAGTACGTCCGCAAGATCAGCGGGGCGACCCGACCTTCGCAGGCCAACCAGGACGCGTTCGACCAGGCCGTGGTCGAGGTCGAGGCAGCCACCCGCCGGCTGCTGGAAGGCCTCTCGTCGAGCGCACCGCCGAAGAACCGTGAGGCGGAGGCCGCCAAGGCGCGCGCCCGAGCCGAGGTCCGCTACGCGCGTGGCTGATCCCGCTGGTCGGCCCATCCGTGAGCGCGGCTGTCCTCGACCTGCTCGGGTCACGGACCGTCGTGCTGACCGGGGCGGGACTGAGCACGGACTCCGGGATCCCCGACTACCGCGGGCCCGGCGCGCCGGTACGGATGCCGATGACCTTCCAGGACTTCGTCGCCAGCCACAACAACCAGCAGCGGTACTGGGCCCGCGCCCACCTCGGCTGGTCGCGCATGGGCGCGGCCGCAGCCGAATGCCGGGCACCGCGCCCTGGCCCGGCTCGAGGCGATGGGCCGAGTCCGGTTCCTGATCACCCAGAACGTCGACGGGCTGCACGAGCGGGCCGGACAGCGGCGCATGGTCGCCCTCCACGGGCGGATCAGCGAGGTGGTCTGTCTCGACTGCGGCGGCCACACCCACCGGACCGCGGTGCAGCGCCAGCTCACGGCAGCCAACCCGGGGTGGCTCGAGCAGCACGGGCACGCGACGGCCCGTCCCGACGGCGACGTGGACCTCGAGGAGACCGGACGGTTCGTCGTACCCGCGTGCACGGAGTGCGGCGGACGGCTGAAGCCGCACGTCGTGTTCTTCGGCGAGAACGTGCCGAAGGAACGCGTGGAGCGAAGCTACGCCGAGATCGACGACGCAGACTCGGTGCTCGTGGCGGGGTCGTCGCTGACGGTGATGAGCGGCCTGCGCTTCGTGCGGTACGCCGCGAAGGCCGGCCGACCCGTCGTGATCGTCAACCGCGGCAGCACCCGCGGGGACGAGCTGGCGACCGTGAAGGTCGATGCCGGGTGCAGCGAGTGGCTCAGCGCTCTCGAGAACTCATGCCGGCGTGACGAAGATGTGCTCGGCGGCCTCGGGGACGATCTCCGCAGTCTCGCCTGAGCTGCCCAGCAACACGCCCTCCTCGGTCGCGACCGCAGCGATCACCTGTCCCGGAAGCGCGCCCGCGCGTCGCAGCGCGCCCATCAGGGTCTCGTCCTTCTGCATCTCCTCGCTGATGCGGCGCACCCGTACCCGCCGGGATTCCTCGCCCACAACCGTGGCCAGAGCTTCGACGCCGTCGCGGAACTGCTCCCCGTCGTCCCGCTCGCCGAGCTCCGCGAGCCCCGGGATCGGGTTGCCGTAGGGAGACTCGGTCGGGTGGTCGAGCAGCTCGAGCAGGCGGCGCTCGACGGTCTCGCTCATCACGTGCTCCCACCGGCACGCCTCCTCGTGGACCAGCTCCCAGTCGAGCCCGATCACGTCGGTGAGGAGGCGCTCGGCCAGCCGGTGCTTGCGCATCACCCGCATCGCCAGGCTGTGGCCCTCGCCGGTCAGCTGCAGGTGGCGGTCCCCCTCGACCGTGAGCAACCCGTCCCGCTCCATGCGGGCGACCGTCTGGCTCACCGTGGGGCCGCTCTGGTGCAGCCGCTCCGCGATCCGCGCACGCAAGGGAACGATGCCCTCTTCCTCGAGCTCGTAGATGGTGCGCAGATACATCTCGGTGGTGTCGATCAGGTCGCTCACCTCGCCATTGTTGCCCATCGACCCATTCGGGATGCAGGGTGTGGAGGATGAAGGACACGCTGCTCGTGCCCGCTCGCTACCGCGGCCCGGCAACGTCCGGAAACGGTGGGTACGTCGCGGGCTCCCTGGCGCACGAGGTCGGTGACACCTTCGGCCGCCCCGTGGTGGTGACGCTGCGCCAGCCGCCGCCCCTCGACGCCACCATGCACGTCAACCAGCTCGACGGGCGGTTCACGCTCACCTTCGGGGGTGCCGTCGTGGCGCAGGCGGAGATCACCGACCAGCCGGTGGAACCGGTCGAGGGTGTGTCCTGGGACGAGGCGGTCGCGGCCAGCCCGTCGTACCCCGGCCACCGGTCGCACCCCTTCCCCCAGTGCTTCGCGTGCGGCACGGAGCGGGACGACGGACTGCGCATCTTCCCCGGGGAGGTGCCCTCCGTCCGCGGGGACACCCGGCTGGCGGCGCCGTGGGTCCCGGACAGCACCCTCGCCGCCGACTACCACGAGTACGACGACCCCGCACCGCGGGCGTGCCTCCCGGCTACGTGGTCGGCTCTGGACTGCGTCGGCGGCTGGGCCGGTGACATCACCGAGCGGCTCATGGTGCTCGGTCGGATGACCGCGGTCGTGGACACGCTGCCGGTGATCGGCGAGGAGCACGTGGTGGTGGGCGAGCGGCGCGGGTCGGAGGGGCGGAAGACCTTCACCGCCTCGACCCTGCACGACTCCGACGGGCGGATCGTCGGACGAGCCGAGCACACGTGGGTCGCCGTCGACCCGGGGATGTTCGGCCAGTAGCTCGCGGTCACCGAGCTACGTCGTCCTCACGGCGCTGACCCTGGCCGCCGGAGCGGTGACGTGGTGGTTGCTGAAGGGACACCGGGAGGCAGCCCCCGCCGATGCGGCTCCACCCGTGGATGGGCGGTATCGCCACTGACGAAGAAGAACGGTCGGCGCATCGACTCCGTGTAGATGCGGTTGAGGTACTCCCCCACGATGGCCATCAACGTGAACTGGACGGCGAAGAACCCGGCCACGACGATCATCTGGCTGGCCCAGCCGGGGGTCTGCGTCTGGGTCAGCGTCGCCAGCAGCACGGTGTAGACGATGAGGAGCACCGCCAGGAGCAGCGCGAGGGCCGCGGCCCACTTCATCACTCGGATCGGCAGCGTGGAGAGCCCGATGAACGCGTCGTACATCGACTTGAGCATCTTCGTGAAGCTCCAGCCGGACGTGCCCGTCGTGCGGGCCACCCGGTGGTAGGGGACGCGCACCTGGTCGAAGCCGGTCCACGCCACCAGGGCGAAGGTGATCCGGTTGTGCTCCTTGAACTGGTTGAAGCAGTCGAGCACGACGCGGTCGACCAGCAGGAAGCTGCCGGTGGTGAACTTGCTCCCCTGTGGCATGGCGTGCTTGGTCAGGGCCCGGTTGAACAGCTTGCTGGTGGCCACCTTCCAGCCCGAGTCCTGACGGCTGAGCCGCTGTCCCCACACGATGTCGGCGCCCGCACGCCACTTCTCGACGAACTCCAGGATCGTCTCGGGCGGGTCCTGCAGGTCGCACGCCAGCGTCGCGGCGGCCGAGGCGTCGGCATCGACGTGGGCGAACCCCGCGCTCAGCGCCACGTGTGAGCCGAAGTTGCGGGAGAGCCGGACCCCCCGGAACCGGCTGTCCCGGGAGCTGATGCTCGTGATCAGCTCCCAGCTCCGGTCCGTGCTGCCGTCGTCGACGAGGACGACCCGGAAGTCGGTGTCCCGATCGTCGAGCAGCACCCGCGTCACGTGCTCGACGTACGCCTCGAGCCCGGCCTCCTCGTTGAAGACCGGGGTGACGACCACAACCTTCGCGCGTTCAGACACCACTCACTCCTCGTATCGCCACGGTCGGAACTCCGGCCCGAGCAGGGCCGCCAGGTCTTCGTTGAGGGGAGCGTAGATCGCGCGCAGCCGGTCGACGGTGTCCTGGTCGGCGTCGCGCGCGGCGCTCGAGGAGTTGACACCTGACCCGGCACCGGCCAGGTCCGGACGACGCTCGACCCCCAGGTGGTCGTGGACGGCCGTCACGGTCGAGGCGGTGTCCCCGACGAGGTCCTCGAAGCGGATCACCGCGACCTGCTCCCGCGGGAAGCGGTCCAGCCACGGGCGCAGGAGCTCGGCGTACCGTCCCCGGCTGACGTAGGCGTGCGGACGGGCGTAGCGGAACCGCGGCTCGAGGGTCCGCTCCCGCTCGTCCTCGAGCGCGATGGCGGTGGCGAGGTCGGCGTCCTCCACGCCGTTGCTCACCGACCAGCGGTAGTTCGAGATCGCCCGCTCGACGGGGTCGCGCAGCACGAAGACGAGTCGTACGTCGGGCAGGTGCGCGGCCATGCGCTCGGCCGCGACGGCGCTCTCGAGGTAGTTCGTGCTCTTCTCCCCCGCCTGCACGCCTTCCGGTGCATCGGCGAACCACCGGCGGGAGTACTCCTCGATGCCGCACGCGTAGAGCTCGTCGACCAGGAAGAACTTGGGCTCCGGCTGCAGGGGCTTCGCCATCCAGACGTCCGGGTGCCGGTCGAGCGCTGTGGTGAGCCACGTCGTCCCGCTGCGCGGCGCACCGGCGATGACGAAGTCAGGCAGCCGGCAGGTCATCGCGCGGCTCCGACCTTCGCGACCGCGTCGAGGAGCGCGGACGCGCACTCGTCGACGTCGGCGTCGGTCATCTGCGTGTAGAGGGGCAGCACGAGGGAGGTGTCGCTGGCCCGTTCCGAGACGGGAAGCGGCTCCGAGTGTCCGGCGTACGCCGGCTCACGGTGTGCCGTCATCACCCCAGGACGGGACGCGATCCCGAGGTCGAGCAGGTGCTGCATCACGGCATCGCGGGCGGCCAGGTCCCAGCCGTCGAGCCGGATCGCGTAGGACTGGACGTTCCAGTAGGTGTCCGCCGGTCGCGACGGGGTGCGCACGACCTCGTGGTCGGCCAGGGCCCGGTCGTAGCGGTCCGCCAGGGCCTGGCGGCGCTCCACCATGGCGGGAAGCCGCCTGATCTGCTCGATGCCCATGGCGGCCTGGATGTCGGTGAGCCGGTAGTTCCAGGCGACCTCGACGTACTGCTCACGGACGACCGACGTGGCAGCGTTGCGTACCCGGTCGTTGATGCTCATGCCGTGCTGGCGGAGCAACCGCAACCGCTCGGCGTAGCCCGCGTCGGAGGTGAGGATCATGCCGCCGTCACCGGTCGTGACCAGCTTGCGCGGATGGAACGAGAACGCCACGAGCTTCCCGTGACCACCGATCGGCGTGCCGTGGTAACCGCTGCCGATGGCGCAGGCGGCATCCTCGATCACCTGCAGTCCGTGGCGCCGCGCGAGCGCCGCGCACCCGTCGATGTCGGCCGGGAGCCCCAGCTGGTGCACGAGGATGATCGCCTTCGTGCGCGGGGTTATCCGGCGCTCGACGTCGGCGAGGTCGAGGTTGAAGGTGTCGGGCTCGACCTCCGCGAAGACCGGCGTCGCACCCGCGTGGACCACCGAGTTGGCGGTGGCGATGAACGACATCGACGGGACCACGACCTCGTCTCCGGGGGCCACGCCCGCGACGACCAGCGAGAGGTGCAGCGCCGTGGTGCACGAGGAGACCGCGACGGCGTGACTGGCCCCTGCCTGGCTGGCCAGGGCTGCCTCGAACTCCTCCACCTTCGGGCCCTGGGTCACCCAGCCCGACTCGATGACTTGCCGGATCGCCTGCCACTCCGGCTCGCCCATCTCGGGCCGCGCGACCGGGATCCGGGGTGGGGTCATGAGGCGTGGCCCTCCCAGTTGTGCGGCACGTCCTCTGTCAGCGCCCGCTTCCAGTCGGTGCCTTGCTCGTCGTGCCAGGCGAGCAGCTTCTCCAGGCCCTCGCGGAGGCCGACCTGCGGGGTCCACCCGAGGAGGTCCGCGGCCCTGCGTGAGTCGGAGTAGAGCCGCAACACGTCGCCGGGGCGCCCCGGGTGGTAGTCGGGTGACAGACCGCTCCCGGTCACCTCGCCGACCAGTCGCGCCAGCTCGTTGACGGTGATCTCGTGGCCCGAACCGAGGTTGATCGTCGCGCCGACGGCCCGGTCCGCGTGGCCCGCCGCAGCGATGCCGGCGGCGGAGTCCTCGACGAACGTGAAGTCCCGGGTCTGCTCGCCGTCGCCGAAGACGATCGGGGCGAGGCCGTTCCTCGCGCGGACCAGGAACTTCGGGATGACCTCGCCGCTGTCGCCCTCGTGGTGCGAACGCGGGCCGTAGGAGTTGAACGGTCGGATCACCACGGTCGGCATCCCGTAGGTCACGTGGTAGGCCCGCGTGTAGGCCTCTCCCGCCAGCTTCGACCCGCCGTAGACCGTGTGCGGCCAGGTGGGGTGGTCCTCGTCCATCGGCACCCGCTCGGCGGTGCCGTAGACCTCCGAGGTGCTGCAGTAGACGACCCGGTCGACACCCAGCCGGCGCGAGGTCTCGAGGATCCGCAGGGTGCCCTCGGCGTTGACCTGGTGGTTGCGGAAGGGCTGGTGGATCGAGTGGCGCACCCCCAGGCACGCGAGGTGGTAGACGATGTCGACGCCGGTGAGCGCTCGGCTCAGCTGGTCCTCGTCGAGCAGGTCGGCCTCGACCATGTCGACGCCTGGAACTCCCTCGAGGTTGGCGCGCGTGCCGGTGGAGAGGTCGTCGAGGACCCGCACCGGCCCCTGCGTCGCGAGGTGACGCACCAGCGCGGAGCCGATGAATCCGGCACCGCCGATGACCAGGGGCTGGCGCTCGCCCATCACCGGACCGCCAGGGCGAGCTGCTCGGCGACATAGGCCTGCTGGTCGCCGGTCAGCTCGGCGTACATGGGCAGGGACAGGCAGGTGGCGGCGTAGTCCTCGGCGCACGGGAACTGGCCGCGGCGGTAGCCGAGGTGCTCGTACGCCGGCTGCAGGTGCACGGGCGTGGGGTAGTGGACCCCGGTCGCCACGCCGGCGTCCTTGAGCCTCGACGGCCACGCCGTCACGGTCGGCGACCCGGATGGGATAGATGTGCCAGGCGGGCTCGGCACCGGCAGCGACGTGGGGCAGCGTCACGCCGTCGATGTCGATCAGCTCCGCGTATCGGGCCGCTGCCGCGCGCCGACCCTCGGTCCAGGCACCCAGGTGGCGGAGCTTGACGCGGAGGACTGCGCCCTGGAGTCCCTCCATGCGGTAGTTGTACCCGACCTCGACGTGGTGGTGGCGCCCGTCCTGGGCGTGGTCCCGGAGGCGACGCACTCGATCGGCGACGGCCTCGTCGTCGGTGACGACGGCGCCGCCCTCCCCCGCTGCGCCGAGGTTCTTGCCCGGGTAGAACGAGAAGCATCCGGACTGACCGAAGCTTCCGGTCGGCCGTCCGTCCAGCGTCGCGAGGTGGGACTGGGCCGCGTCCTCGACCAGGGCGATGCCGTGGTGGTCGGCCATCTTCTCGAAGTCCGTGAGCGCGGCCGGGTGACCGTAGAGGTCGACCGGGAGCACGGCCTTCGTCCGGTCGGTGATCGCGGCCTCGGCCGCTGCCGGGTCGAGGTTGCCGGTGGCCGGGTCCACGTCGGCGTACACCGGGGTCGCACCGACGTAGCTGATCGCCCAGGTGGTCGAGATCCACGTGTGCGGGGTGGTGATCACCTCGTCGCCCGGACCCACGCCGGCGGCGAGCAGCGCCAGGTGCAGCGCAGAGGTGCCCGAGTTGAGGCCGACGGCGTGCTTGCGTCCCGTCTGCGCGGCGAACTCGGCCTCGAAGTCCGCCACCGCAGGACCCAGGATGAACGCGGTGTTGTCGAGCACGTCCGCGATCGCAGCGTCGATCTCTCCGCGGATCGGCTCCATCTGGGCCTTGAGGTCGAGGAAGGGAATCTGCATGGGGAAAAGCTCCTAGGGGGTTAGTCGAGAGTACGCAACAGCCTCGCCGGCACCCCGGCAACGACCTGCCGCGGCGCGACATCCTTGGTGACCACTGCCCCCGCACCGATGATCGCGCCGGAGCCGATCTCGATGCCGGCGAGGATGACCGCCCCCGACCCGATCGAGGCACCGCGGCGTACGACGGTCGGCTCGAGCTCCCAGTCGTCCGCGCTCTGCAGGCTGCCATCTGCGTTGGTCGCGCGAGGCAGCAGGTCGTTGGTGAAGCAGACGTGGTGGCCGATGAAGACCTCGTCCTCGATGGTCACGCCCTCGCAGATGAAGCTGTGGCTGGAGACCTTGCACCGCGAGCCGACCCGCGCGCCCGACTGGATCTCGACGAAGGGTCCGATCTTCGTCTCGTCACCGATCGTGCAGCCGTAGAGGTTCACGAACGCGACGACAGACACGTCCCGGCCGAGTACGACGTCGTCGGCGATCCGGTTGAGGTCCGTCACGCTCACACTCCGGCGGGCTGCAGGTCGACGCGCGTGCCTCCGTGCTGGAGGGACTCCTGCGCCGCGGCGAGCATCCGGACGACTCGCAGGCCCTGCAACCCGTCGGAGACCGGGGTCTCGCCGGTCTCCACGCAGTGCGCGTAGTGCTCGATCATCGCGCGGAGCGGCTCTGTCGGGTCGAGCCTCGGCGCGACCACGTCGCCCGAGCGGTAGGCCACCTGGATCTTGCGCTTGGACTCCGGGTCGGGCGTGGAGTCGACCCCTCGGTCGTAGATCTTCAGGCGCTCGGAGGGGTCCAGCTCGTTGTAGAGCGCGCTTCGGCGGCTGCCCCCGACGAGGAAGTGCCGGATCTTCACCGGCGAGAGCCAGTTGGCGTGGACCGAGGCGATCAGCCCGTCGCCGTAGTCGATGTGCAGGTACGCGACGTCGGCCAGGTCGTGTCCCTGGTGTGCCTCGCCGAAGGCCACGACCGACTTCGCCTCGCGCCCCACGAGGTGATCGATGATCGAGAGGTCGTGCGCGGCCAGGTCCCAGAGCACGTTGACGTCCTGCTGCACGAGACCCAGGTTGATGCGCACCGAATCGATGTACTGAAGCTCGCCGAGCTCCCCGGAACGGGCCACCCGCGCGAGGTGCTGCACCGCAGGGGAGAAGAGGAACACGTGGTCGAGCATGAGGACCAGGTCCTGTTCCCGCGCAAGCTCGACCAGCTCCTGCGCCTGGGCGACCTCCGGCACGAACGGCTTCTCCACGAGCACGTGCTTGCCGGCCTGGAGGGCAGCCTTCACGAGCGGGTAGTGGGAGGCGACCGGCGTGGCGACGCACACCGCGTCGATGTCCTCGGCAGCGAAGACCTCGGCGGCATCCTGGACGAGCCGCGCAGCCGGGTACTGGTTGCCGATCGCGGTGAGGCGAGCCTCCTGCTGGTCACAGATGGCGACCAGCTCCGTCATCGGCGACGCAGAGATGTTCCTGACGAGATTCGGGCCCCAGTAACCGAGACCGATGACAGCCGTGCGCACCGGGGCAGGCTACCCGTTGGGCCCCGCGCGGCTTTCACCTGAGTAGATTCCGCATGTGAGTCGTTCCCGAGGTGCCACGGCCCTGGCGTTCGGCTCAGCAGTGAGCGGCGTGCTCGCCTACGTGTTCTTCGCGCTGGTCACCCGTGCCCTGGACGCCGAGGGTGCCGCACCGGTCGCCGTGCTCTGGAGCTACTGGAGCTTCGCGGCCGCCGCCCTGACCTTCCCCCTCCAGCACTGGATCGTCCGGGTGGTCGCCGCCTCGGGAGGCATGGAAGGACCGGTCCGGCAGGCGATGCGCTCGATCCCGGCGATCGCACTGGCAGCCGCGGTGCTCGCGGGGCTGATCGGCTGGATCGCCCGGGACGCGCTGTTCCACGATCCTGGTTGGCAGTTCCCGCTGCTGGTGGTCCTCGTGACCCTCGGCTCGGCGTTCCTCGGACTCGTCCGCGGCATCCTCACGGCCCGGCACCGACTGGTGGCCGTCGGACTGGCCCTGGTGGGCGAGAACGCCATTCGGTGCGTCGTCGCGGCCGCCCTGATGACCAGCGACGTCACCGCCGCCCGCTACTACGGGCTCGCCCTGGCGGCGGGTCAGCTGATCGGGTTCGCCTGGCCCTCCACCCTGCGCCTCGGCAGGGAAGGACCGAGGGACCAGTCGTGGGTGGCCTTCGTCGCCGGGGCGTCCGGGGGCCAGGTGATCGCGCAGGTGCTGCTCACCGGCGGCCCCGTCGCGCTGGCCTTCCTCGGCGGCGCGCCGGCCGAGGTCACCGGAATCTTCGCCGCGCTGGCCCTGTTCCGCGCGCCCTACACCCTGGCCATGGGCGCGGTCTCCCCTGCGACGGGAGCGCTCACGCGCCTGGTGGTCGCCGAGGATCGCGAGACCATCCGCCGGCTCGTGGGAGGCCTGGTGGGAATCACGCTCGTCGGCGTCGGTGTCGCCGCGGCGGTCGGCGCCCTCGCCGGACCCGCACTGCTTCGCCTCGTCTTCGGCGATTCGGTCGACGTCGAACCGTGGGTGTGCCTGCTGATCGCCGTCGGCTGCACCCTGTCCCTCGGCGCGCTGGCGCTCTCGCTGGTGGCCATGGCCCACGATCGCGCCCACGTGATCCTGCGCAGCTGGCTGGCAGCCGCGGCCGCCGCCGGGGTCGTGCTCGTCGTCGGGCCGGGCAGCCCGCTCAGCACGGTGACCATCGCGTTCCTGATCGCTGAGGCCGTCGGGTTCGCGGCTCTGCTGGCCACCGAGGTCGGACAACTCCGCCGATGAGTCCGAACGGGCGCCGGAAACGCCGGCCGGGTTACTGCTCCAGCGCCCCGTTGTAGCGCGCCATCATGCCGACGAAGCGCCGCAGGTCCTCGTCGCTCCACCCCGAGAGACGCTCGCCCACCTCGCGACGGCGCAGCGCCGCGACGCTCGCGAGGCGACGGCTGCCCTCCTCGGTGATCGCGAGGATCGCGGCGCGGCGGTCCTCGGGATCCGGGGAACGCTCGATCATGCCGAGCTCGAGCAGGGAGCCGACCTGTCGGCTCACGGCTCCCTTGTCGATCGAGAACAGGTCGACAAGGTCGCTGGCCCGGCGCGGTCCGCTGTCGTTGAGCGCCACCAGCATGGAGTAGCCGACCGGCGAGAGGTCGGGGTGGACGAGTCGGGCCCGCTCGGCGATCAGGCGACGGATGCGTCGTACGAGCACACCCATCTCGTGCTCGAGTGCGCGCATCGTCTGGTCGTCCGGCACGGGCCCCACCCTACAAAGCAGCGACCCGCAGGCGTGGCTCCGTGGAGCCCCTCCGGGGACGTTTCCGGATCGCCTGCGGGTCGGGTGACTGCTTGGTACTAACCAGCTCGCTTCACACGGCTGGCCGGTGAGCTGCTAGCGAGCAGCCACCTCACGCGTCCTGGAAGAACTCATTCTTCGGACCACCTCCTTTCCCGTGTCCGACCACCGTAGGACGTCGGGCAGGGGTGACTCAATCGTTTTCCCGAGGTTGCCCGTGACTCGCTCATCTAGGCTCGCCGGATGAGCACCCCACCGCTGACCGTCGCCGTCACCGGCCCGACCGGAGAGATCGGCAAGACCTTCATCCGCGCACTGGAGCGGGCCGAGGGAGTCGGCGAGATCCGGGGCATGGCGAGGCGCCCGTTCGACCCGGCGTCGATGGGGTGGGAGCGCACGACGTACGTCCAGGGAGACATCCTGGACCGCGGCGCGGTCGACGACCTGGTGGCGGGTGCCGACGTGGTCGTGCACCTGGCCTTCATCATCTTCGGCAACGTCAAGGAGACCCGGAGCACCAACCTCGAGGGCTCGCGCAACGTGTTCGCCGCCGCGGGCGCGGCCGGTGCGGCGCGGCTCGTCTACACCTCGTCCGTCGCCGCCTACGGCTTCCACGGCGACAACCGGCTCCCGCTCAGTGAGGACGTCCCGCCCCACGGCAGCGAGAGCCTCTACTACTCCGCACAGAAGGCCGAGCTCGAGGGCGCGCTCTCCGAGGCGCTGGAAGGTACGACGACGGACGCGTACATCTTCCGACCCTCCATCGTGGGCGGGCCGGAGTCGCCCATCCTCATCGAGCAGCTGCCCTACGTGAGGGTGTCCGCAGCACTGCCTGGGCCGGTGCGGCGGCTGGTCGACGCCCTGCCCACTCCCGCGCCGGTGCTCCCCGACTTCGGGGTGCCCCTCCAGCTCGTCCACGCCGAGGACGTCGCCCAGGCCCTGGTCGCGGCGGTCCTCGGCCGGGGCGAGCCGGGGATCTACAACCTCGCGGCTCCAGGTGAGATCACGCTGGCCGACCTCGCCCGCGAGCTCGGGTGGCACAGTGTGCGGGTCCCGCGGGCGACCATCGACCTCACCGGCGCGATCGTCGAGCGGGTGCCTTTCACGCCGGCCGGGGTGCAGTGGGTCCAGGCGTTGCGGATCCCCGTCGTGATGGACACGACGAAGGCGCAGCGGGAGCTGGGCTGGAAACCGGCGTACGACGCGGCGCAGACCCTGCGGGAGACGGTGGCCGGCGTCCGCGGCCCGGGCTGACACCGGACACCGGTTGGCATCGCCCTACCGCGGATGGGTAAGAAGGACCCATGAGCGAGCAAAGCGAGCAGCCGGAAGACGCCAGCGCACAGCCCGACGAGGGTCAGCAGTCGGAGGACTCCACCTCGAAGCAGGAGCTCGACGACGGCGAGCCCGGCGACGTCGGGGACTCGCAGCTGCCTGCGGACCTGCAGCCGACCGAGGACAACCCGCTCGCTCGCCACCCCGGCCAGTCGGGGGACGAGGACGACGAGATCGGCACCGACCGCGAGGGAGAGCCGGAGAAGGCGCCCCTCACCGAGGAGGACTCCGACTACGGCGACTCCAGCGGCGGCAGCTGAGCCTCAGCCGGCGACGGCGGCGGTGAACTGTGCGTTGTAGAGGCGCGCGTAGGCCCCGTCGGCGATGAGCAGCTCCTCGTGGCTCCCCTGCTCGACGATGGCGCCGTCCTCCATCACCAGGATCAGGTCGGCGTCACGGATCGTGGAGAGCCGGTGTGCGATCACGAAGGACGTGCGGTCGGTGCGCAACGCCGCCATGGCGTGCTGCACCAGCAGCTCGGTGCGGGTGTCGACCGACGACGTCGCCTCGTCGAGGATCAGCAGCGCCGGGTCGGTCAGGAACGCCCGCGCGATGGTGACCAGCTGCCGCTCACCCGCCGACAGGTTCGAGCCCTCCTCGTCGATGACGGTGTCGTAGCCGTCCGGGAGCGAGTGCACGAAGCGGTCGACGAACGTCGCCTGCGCCGCCTCGAGGATCTCCTCGTCGGTCGCGTCGGGGCGGCCGTAGGCGATGTTGTCGCGGATGGTGCCCTCGAAGAGCCACGTGTCCTGCAGCACCATCCCGATCTGCCCGCGGAGCGCGGCACGCGGCATCGAGGTGATGTCGACGCCGTCCAGGGTGATCCGGCCGGCGTCCACGTCGTAGAACCGCATCACCAGGTTGACCAGGGTCGTCTTGCCGGCCCCGGTCGGGCCGACGATCGCGACGGTCTCGCCGGGGCGTGCCACGAGCGAGAGGTCCTCGATCAGGGACACGGCCGGGTCGTAGGAGAAGGCCACGTGCTCGAAGGCCACCTCACCGCGGCGGGCGCCTTCGGCCGCCGCCGCGCCGTCGGCGTCGCGCGGCTCCTCGCCGGCGTCGAGGAGCTCGAAGACCCGTTCCGCCGACGCCACTCCTGACTGGAGCAGGTTCATCATCGAGGCCACGGTGGTGAGTGGCTGGGTGAACTGTCGCGTGTACTGGATGAAGGCCTGCACCTCACCGAGCGAGAGCGACCCCGAGGCCACCCGGAGGCCGCCGATCACGGCGATCACCACGTAGTTGAGGTTCCCGAGGAACATCATCGCGGGCATGATCAGCCCGGAGACGAACTGCGCCCCGAAGCTGACCTCGTAGAGCTCGTCGTTCTCCTCGGCGAAGGTCTTCTCGACCTCGGCCTGCCGGCCGAACACCTTGACCAGGGCGTGCCCGGAGTAGGCCTCCTCGATCTGGGCGTTGAGGTGGCCGGTACGCCGCCACTGCGCGACGAACTGCCCCTGGGAACGCTTCATGATCGCCCGCGTCACCAGCAGCGACAGCGGCACCGACACCAGGGCCACGAGGGCCAGGAGTGGCGAGATCCAGAACATCATGCCGAGCACCGCGACCACGGTCAGCAGCGAGGTCATCAGCTGGCTCATGGTCTGCTGCAGGGTCTGGCTGATGTTGTCGATGTCGTTGGTGACCCGGCTGAGCAGCTCACCGCGAGGCGAGCGGTCGAAGTAGTTCAGCGGCAGCCGGTTGACCTTGTCCTCGACGTCCTGGCGCATCCGGTAGACGGTGTTCTGGACCACCCGGTTGAGGACCATCCCCTGGAGCCAGCCCAGCACCGAGGCCGCGGCGTACACCGCCAGCACGAGGAGCAGGACGTCCCCGACCGCCGCGAAGTCCACGCCCTGGCCTGGTACGACGTGGTCCATCGCGGCGAGCATGTCGGCGAGCTTGTCCTCGCCCTGCTGCCGGAGTGCCTCGACCGCTTCGGCCTGGGTCGTGCCCGGGGGGATGTCCCGGCTGAACAGGCCGGCGAAGACGAGGTCGGTGGCGTGCCCGAGGATGCGCGGACCGACGGCCATCAGCGCGACGCTGGCGACACCGAGGACGACGACGGCGATCGCCTTGAAGCGGTCGGGATGCATGGTGCCGATGAGGCGCCTCGCCGAGGGGCCGAACGTCATCGCCTTCTGACCGACCATGCCGCCGCCCATCGGGCCGCCGCGGCCGGGGCCGACGGGCGCCTCGATCCGCTCAGTGGCCTCGAAGCCGGCCTTCTTGTCCTGGACCGGGGAGGCCGTCTGCTCGCTCATGCCGCCTCCTCCGCGGTCAGCTGCGAGGTGACGATCTCCTGGTAGGTCTCGCAGCCCTCGAGCAGCTCCTGGTGCGTCCCTTGCCCGACGATGCGGCCGTCCTCCAGGACGAGGATCAGGTCGGCGTCCCTGATCGTGCTGACGCGCTGGGCCACGATCACGGTGGTGGCGTCGGTCGTGCTCGGGCGCAGCGCGGCGCGGAGCCGCGCGTCGGTCGCCAGGTCGAGCGCCGAGAACGAGTCGTCGAACAGGTAGATCCCCGGACGCCGCACGAGGGCCCGGGCGATGGCGAGCCGCTGGCGCTGGCCGCCGGAGAAGTTGGTGCCGCCCTGGCTCACCGGCGCGTCGAGGCCGTCGGCGAGCGCCTCGACGAAGTCGCGCCCCTGGGCCACCTCGAGGGCACCCCACAGCTCGTCCTCCGTCGCGTCGGGCTTGCCGTGCAGCAGGTTGCTCCGCACCGTGCCGGAGAACAGGTAGGCCTTCTGCGGGACGAGCCCGATCTGCGACCAGAGCGCCTCCGGCTCGATCCGGCGTACGTCGGACCCGCCCACGCGCACCACCCCCGACGTCGCGTCGAAGAGCCGGGGCACCAGGTTGACGAGCGTGGACTTGCCGGCACCGGTCGACCCGATGACGGCGACGGTCTGACCGGGACGGGCGGAGAACGAGACCTCCGAGAGCACCGGCGCCTCGGCCCCTGGGTAGGAGAACGTCACGTCGTCGACGTCGAGCCAGCCACGACGGGCCGGGTCCGGCAGCTCGGGCTCATCGGGCGTCGGCACCGAGGTGTGCGTGTCGAGGACCTCGGAGATCCGGTCACCGCAGACCGAGGCGCGCGGCACCATCATCAGCATGAAGGTCGCCATCATCACCGACATCAGGATCTGCATCAGGTAGGAGAGGAAGGCGGTCAGCGCCCCGATCTCCATCTGCCCGTCGTCGACGCGATGGCCTCCGAACCAGATCACCGCGACGCTGGAGACGTTCACGACCAGCATCACCAGCGGGAACATGGTGGCCAGCCACCGCCCGGCCCGGACGGCGACATCGGTCAGGTCGTCGTTGGCACGGCCGAACCGGGCGGCCTCGTAGGGCTCCCGGACGAACGCGCGCACCACGCGGATGCCGGTGATCTGCTCGCGCAGCACGCGGTTGACCTCGTCGATGCGCTCCTGCATCTTGCGGAAGTTCGGCACCATCCGACTGACCACGAGGCCGACGCTGAGGAACAGCGCCGGCACGACCACGCCGAGGATCCAGCCGAGGCCGAAGTCCTCGCGCAGCGCCATGATCACGCCGCCGACCATCATGATCGGCGCGGACACCGCGACGGTGCAGCCCATCAGGACGAGCATCTGCACCTGGGTGACGTCGTTGGTGCTGCGCGTGATCAGGGACGGTGCGCCGAACTCCTGGACCTCGCGGGTCGAGAACGTGCCGACCCGGTGGAACAGGGCGCCGCGCAGGTCGCGGCCGAGGCTCATCGAGGTGCGAGCGCCGAACCAGACCGCGGCAACCGCGCACACCACCTGCAGGAACGCGACGGCGAGCATCAGGCCACCGGTGCGCACGATGTAGCCGGTGTCGCCCACGGCGACGCCCTTGTCGATGATGTCGGCGTTGAGGCTGGGCAGGTAGAGCATCGCCACCACGCCGACGAACTGGAGGACGACCACGGCGGCCAGGGGCCTGCGGTACGGCGCGAGCCGCTCGCGCAAGAGCCGGTAGAGCATCAGGGCTCCCCCCTCGTGAGCACGCCGCCGAGGACGAGGTCGGCGATCTGCTCGGCGTCGAGCGCCGGGGACATCCCGAGCTCGGGTCGGCTGGCACCGAAGATCAGGCTGCGCAGGGCCATCGCTGCGACCTCGGGCTCGACGGCGAGCTCGTCACGGTGCGGCTCGAAGAGACCGGTCAGCCGCCGGTGCAGGTCCTCCTGGGCCTTGAGCACGAACGGCGGCGGTCCGAACTGCTTGCCGTGCTCGCGCTCGTGCTCCTCGTGGGTGGCGAACAGGTGAGGGCGGATCGCGACCATCACCGACATCGTGAGCCGCATCCGCGACAGCACCCGGCCGGCCGCCAGGACGATCTTGTCGCGCAGGTCGTGGGCGTCGTGCATGGCCGCGTCGAACTCCGTCTGCCCGTCCGCCGGGTTGATCGCCTCCTCGGCCGCGGCCAGCATCAGGCTCCTCTTGTCGGGGAAGACGCGGAAGATCGTGCCCTCGGCGATCCCGGCGGCCTGGGCGATCTCCCGGGTGCTGACCTCGCCGCCGCGCTCCACGATCAGGGGCACCAGGGCGCCCACGATCGCCTTCCGACGGTCGTCGGGGGCCATCGAGGCGGCACGTGGAGACATGCGGCCATCCTAAGTGAGTGAGCGCTCACTCACAACTCAGGGCGCCAGCCGCGCCGTCGTCCAGCCCTCGCCGTCCCGGCGGTAGACCAGCCGGTCGTGCATGCGGCCCCGGCGTCCCTGCCAGAACTCCACGAGGTCGGGCCGGACGCGGAAGCCGCCCCAGTTCGGCGGCAGGGGGACGTCCTGGCCGGCGAACCGCAGCTCTGCCTCGTCGTACGCCGCCTGCAGCTCCGCCCGCGAGGCCACCTCGTCCGACTGGGGTGAGGCCCACGCCCCGAGCTGGGAGGCACGCGGCCGGGAGGAGAAGTACGCCTGGCTCTCCCCCTCCGGCACCCGGCTCGCCGTCCCCTCGACACGGACCTGACGCTGCAGGTCGTGCCACGGGAACAACAGCGAGATCGCGGACGTCGCCTCGAGGTCGCGACCCTTGCGGGAGTCGAAGTTGGTGTAGAAGACGAAGCCGCGCTCGTCGAGTCCCTTGAGCAGCACCATCCGGGACGACGGGCGGCCTTCCGGCGACACCGTGGCGACCACCATCGCGTTGGGTTCGTGGAGCCCCGCGACGACGGCGTCGTGCATCCAGTGCCGGAACATCGCGACCGGGTCGGGGGCCAGGTCCGGGTCGTCGAGACCGGCGTCGCCGTACTCACGACGCAGGGCCGCGAGCTCGTCGGGGTCGGGGTCCGAGGCCATGGGTGACAAACTACTGCGGCGTACGCGGTGTATCCCGATCCCGGCTCCGGGGTGCAGAATGCCCCTCATGACTGAGGTACATCACGGGCTCGAAGGGGTCGTCGCGTTCGAGACAGAGATCGCCGAACCCGACAAGGAAGGCTCGGCGCTGCGCTACCGCGGGGTCGACATCGAGGAGATCGTCGGCCGGGTCCCGTTCGAGAAGGTGTGGGGGCTGCTGATCGACGGGAAGTACGAGCCGGGGCTACCGCCCGCCGAGCCGTACAACATCCCGATCCACACCGGCGACGTCCGCGCCGACGTCCAGGCCGGTGTGGCCATGCTGGCGCCGATGCTCGGCATGAAGCAGACCTACGACATCTCCGACGACGACGCTCGCACCGACCTCAGCCGCGTGGCCGTCATGGTGCTCTCCTTCGCGGCCCAGGCCGCCCGTGGGCTCGGCCTGCCGATCGTCCCGCAGCGCGAGGTCGACGAGGGCGAGACCCTCGCCGAGAAGTTCCTGATCCGCTGGAAGGGCGAGGCCGACCCGGCCCACGTCAAGGCGATAGACGCCTACTGGAGCTCGGCGGCCGAGCACGGCATGAACGCCTCCACCTTCACCGCCCGGGTGATCACCTCCACCGGCGCCGACGTCGCGGCCGCCTTCTCCGGCGCCATCGGCGCGATGAGCGGCCCGCTGCACGGCGGCGCCCCGTCGCGGGTGCTCGGGATGATCGAGGAGGTCGAGAAGAACGGCGACGCCGAGGCCTACGTCAAGAAGCTGCTCGACGACGGCGAGCGCCTGATGGGCTTCGGCCACCGCGTCTACCGCGCGGAGGACCCGCGCGCCCGCGTGCTGCGTCGCACGGCGAAGGAGCTGGACGCCCCGCGCTACGAGGTCGCCGAGCGTCTCGAGAAGGCCGCCCTGGCGGAGCTCCGCGAGCGACGTCCCGACCGCGTGCTCGAGACCAACGTGGAGTTCTGGGCCGCCATCGTGCTCGACTTCGCCGAGGTGCCGGCCAACATGTTCACCTCGATGTTCACCTGCGCACGCACCGGCGGCTGGTCCGCGCACATCCTGGAGCAGAAGACGACGGGTCGACTGATCCGTCCCTCGGCCATCTACACCGGACCCGCGCGAGCGGCCGGCCAGCGACATCGAGGGCTGGAACGACGCGTGGGGCGACACCGACGCCTCCGAGGAGCCGGTCGCCTAGCGTCTAGCGGATCCGCGCCGGCACCCGGCCGGCGTACCAGCTGGTGCGGCCGAGGCCGCCGCCACGGGTCAGCGAGATGTGCATGTGGTCGCGGTGCCGCAGGGTCTTCGAGCAGGTCGCCAGCCTCTTGCAGCTCGAGCTCCGGTAGGGGCGCGCCCGGAACTGGTCGTACGACGCGTAGATGCGGTCGCTCCAGATCACGTACATGACCCCCATCCGGCGCGCGAGCTCGGCCGGTTCGCCGGACGGACCGGTGGCGAAGATCCGGTTCAGGAAGCGGGTCGCCCGCGCCCGGTCGGCCGCCCTGGCGGCGTTCAGCGTCCAGTCGAAGGCGCGGCCCTCCTTGTGCTCGGAGACCGAGCGCCCCGTGCACGACGCGGAGATCCGGCCGTAGCCGCCGCCGTAGGTCCTGACCACCCAGCGACCCAGCGCCTGCGTCCCGGGCTTGGCCTTCGGGGCGCAGTTGGTCTGCGGCTGGTAGCCGGCGTACGGCTCCACGGGGGCGTACGCCGCCTGCGCGATGCCGAGCAGCCCGACCCAGCACACGGTCGCGAGCAGCAGCGTGAACGCTCGCCTCGTGGTGGCATGAAGCATCGGTCGGTCCCCTCCCTCGGTGAGACGAGGGTAGGTGGGTTGTGACCGTTATGTCCGATTTTCTGAGAAGTGGTCGCCCTCGGAGACCAGCTCAGGCCCAGATGGGACCCACCGGCGGGTACACCGAGGTCAGCGACGAGCGCAGCTGCGACAGCCGGGGGGTCGGGTCGCCGGTCGGGTTGACCTCGAAGCTGGTGTCGAGCAGCATCCGTCGGCCCCACGCCACGACCTGCTCGAGGTTCGGGTCTCCCGCGTCGGCGGCGAGCTGACGAACCCAGTCCGAACGACCGTAGGCGACGTCCCCGCCGATCATCACCAGCTCGACGTCGGCCGGGGTCGAGTCGCAGACGGACTCGTGGACGTCGTCGTCCTGACGGGCCATCACCACCAGGTCGGCGACCCGGCCCACCTCGAGCGAACCCAGCTTCCCGGCGAGGCCGGCCACGCGGGCGGCGCCCGAGGTGACCATCGTGACCAGCTCCTCCGCGCTGACCGGGCGGTCCTGCTCGACCAGCTCCTGCCGGGCGACCTTCATCTCGGCCAGCAGGCTCATCGAGCCGGAGGGCAGCCAGTCGGCGCCGAGGGCCATCGGCAGTCCCACGTCGAGCGCGTCCGCAGCGCGGGTCGTCTCGCCGTACAGCCGCAGGTTGGACTGGGGCGACCACACCAGCCGGGCGCCGGCGTCGGCGGCCTGCCCCAGCTGGTCCCTCGTCAACGCCGTGCCGTGGATCATCACGGTCGCGCTGGTCAGGCCCCCGAGTGTCTGCGCGAGGAGGTCGAACTCCTTCTGGGACCGCTCGTTGTCCCGCTGGCCCTCGGCCAGGTGCAGGTAGTGCGCGTCGACCTCGTTGTTCTCGATCGCGTCGAGCACCTTCTGGAACTCGGGTCCGCCGCGGGAGGTCAGGCTGGTCGGCAGGTCGATCGCGGCGCGAGCGCGGTGCTCGCCGAAGATCATCCCGTCGACGTTGCGCACCATCGACTCGTGCGATCCCTTCTGGGTCTGCAGGCTGGCGCCCTGGATCGCGGTCACCCCGGCGACCAGGGCGCGGATCTCGGCGTACCTCAGCTGGGTGCCCTTCGGCAGCTTGCTGATCAGCTCGTTCTGCGGGTTGCGGACGAGATCCTGGTAGGGCTTGCTGCCCCGCCACGAGTAGCGGTTGACGTAGGTCCTGGGCGGCTCCCAGGGGGCGAACACGTTGAACTCCGGATGGCCGTGCAGGTCCAGCATCCCGGGCATGATCACGCCCTCGGTCTGGATCGTCACCGCAGTGGTGGGCCTCCGCGTGGTGATCGCGGCGATGGTCCCACCCTCGACCCGCACCCAGCCCTTCCGGACGCCGTCCGGGGTGATCACCTGACCGCCGAGTGCGACCGCCTCCCGCGGCAGCGTCTTCGGCCGGGGCGATGCTGCGCTGGTCCCTTCGAGCGTGTCGGGCATCCCCGCCAGGTAGGCCCGGGTGAACGGATCGTCCTTGGTGGCCATGGCTGCCCCTCTCGCCGCCCACAACTGTCCTACTCGTGTGGCCGGATCCGGACAAGACCGGAGCCGGTGCCGGACCGGACCAGCCTCGACAAGCCCGCCGACCGAGGAGCAAGGTGAGCGGAACGTCTGGAGGTCCCCCATGGTCGCCTTCGACAAGGGCCCGCCGGCAGCTCTGGCGCGACACTTCGCCGACCTGCCCGACATCGACTCCCGGTTCCGGTCGCTGTTCTGGTACGACTGGGGCCCGGTGTTCTACCGCGGTCGGCTGACCGGCAAGGCACGGCTGCTCGGCATCGCCTCGGACCCCGGCCCCACCGAACGGGTGGTCGGCCGCACCCTCGTGGGCGACGCCGGCCAGCGGGTGCAGGGCTTCCTCGACAAGGTCGGTCTCACCCACAGCTACGTGCTGGTCAACGCCTTCCCGGTGGCGGTGCACCCGGGCAAGGTCAGCAAGGCGCAGCCGCTGCTCGAGGACGAGGACCAGCTCGCCTGGCGCAACCGGTTCTACGACCTGGTCACCGGACCGGAGCTCGAGGCGATCGTGGCGTTCGGCGCCAACGCCCACCTCGCGCTGGACCTGTGGGACGGCAGGCCGGACGTGCCGACCTTCAAGGTGCCGCACCCCTCGAGCCACGACACGCGCTCACTCCTGGAGAAGTGGCGTACTGCTGTGCCCGACCTTCGTGCAGCGGTCAGTCCCGACCGGGACGGGACGCAGGGCGGGGCGAACTACGGCTCGACCTTCAAGGAGTCGGACTACCGGCCGATCCCCCGCGCAGACCTGCCCTTCGGGCTGCCGCCGTGGGTGGGCGACGACTCCTGGGTACGGCGCAACGGTGCGCGGCGGCACAACTCGGTGGAACGGCCCCGGAGCGACCAGGAGCACACGCTGCTCTGGCAGGCGCCAACGGCCGAGGAGCTCGCCGCTCAGGACCGCGACTCCTCCTGAACGGCCGGCTCTCGCAGGCTGCGCGCGAGGCACCGCGAGAGCGGGGCGTCCTTGTAGTAGCCGAACCCGGGGATCGGCAGGTAACCCGACGACTCGTAGAGGGCGATCGCCTCGGGCTGGCGGATCCCGGTCTCCAGCACCATCACGTCAGCGCCGGCTGCACGCGCGGTGTCCTCGAGGTGGGCCAGGATGGCCCGGGCCAGGCCCAGGCCGCGAGCCCGGGGGACGACGTACATCCGCTTGACCTCGGCGGCGAGCGTGCCGCCCTCCACGACGACGTCGGGACGTCGGCGCCAGGCACCCGTGGCCACCGGGCGACCGTCGAGGTAGCCGACGAAGAAGGCGCCGTCGGGGTGGTCGAAGTACGTCGGGTCGATCGGCGTCTCGTCCCGTCCGCCGTAGCGAGCGACGTACTCCCCCTGCACCTCCTCGACGAGGAGGGCCGCGTCGGGGTGGGTGATCGGCAGCGCCTCGATCCGCCATCCGGACTGCCCTGCCATGGCTGCCACAATAGGGCCGTGACCGACATCGTGATCCCCGACGACCTCAAGCCCGCCGACGGACGATTCGGAGCCGGCCCCTCGAAGGTCCCGGCCGGTGCGCTCGACGCACTCGCCGCGACCGGTACCTCCCTGATGGGCACCTCCCACCGGCAGGCGCCCGTCCGCGACCTCGTCGGGCGGGTGCGCTCGGGGCTCGCCGAGCTGTTCAGCCTGCCCGACGGCTACGAGGTCGTGCTGGGCAACGGCGGCGCCACCGCCTTCTGGGACATCGCGACCTTCGGCCTGATCCGCGAGAAGAGCCAGCACCTGAGCTTCGGGGAGTTCTCCTCCAAGTTCGCGAAGGCCGCGACTGCAGCGCCGTTCCTGGCCGATCCCTCCGTGATCACCAGCGAGCCCGGCTCGCTGCCGTCACCGCAGGCCGAGGAGGGCATCGACGTCTACGCCTGGGCGCACAACGAGACCTCCACCGCGGTGATGGCGCCGGTGCAGCGTGTCGCCGACGACGACTCGCTGGTCCTCGTCGATGCCACGTCGGGTGCGGGCGGCCTGCCCGTCGACATGACCCAGGTCGACGCCTACTACTTCGCGCCGCAGAAGTCCTTCGCCTCGGACGGTGGGCTGTGGCTGGCGCTGATGTCCCCGGCCGCGCTGGAGCGAGCCGAGAGCCTCGCCGCCGGGGAGCGCTGGATCCCGGCGTTCTTCGACCTGCCCACGGCGATCGACAACTCGCGCAAGAACCAGACCTACAACACCCCGTCGGTCGGCACGCTGTTCCTGATGGCCCAGCAGCTGGACTGGATGAACGGCCAGGGCGGGCTGGAGGCGATGGTCAAGCGCACGACGGCGTCGTCCGACGCGCTCTACGGGTGGGCCGAGCGCACGCCGTACACCACGCCGTACGTCGCCGACCCCGCGCACCGCTCGCTGGTGATCGGCACCATCGACTTCGACGAGTCGATCAGCGCCGACGCCGTGGCGGCGACCCTGCGGGCCAACGGGATCGTCGACACCGAGCCCTACCGCAAGCTCGGGCGCAACCAGCTGCGGATCGCGATGTACCCCGCGATCGACCCCTCCGACGTCGAGGCGCTGACGGAGTGCATCGACTACGTGGTGGACCGGGTCCAGGCGTAAGAGCGACGCGTGCACTCGCTCGAGCTCGGCGAGGAGATCGAGGATCCCCTGGCGCCGTACGCCGCCGTCGATCGGCGTCCCGCCGACGGTCGCTGCTGGGTGACCGCGCACATGGTCGCCGGCCTGGACGGCTGCGCCGCGGTCCGAGGGCGGGTCGGGGCACTCTCCACCGCCCCGGACAAGGCCCTGTTCGCCGACATGCGCACTCTGGCCGACGTCGTGCTGGTGGGGGCACGGACCGTGCGCGAGGAGGGCTACGGACCGGTCCGCCTCTCGGCGGAGCGCAGCGCGACCCGCGTTGCGCAAGGCCGGGCTCCGACCCCGCCGCTCGCCATCGTCTCCCGCTCACTCGACCTCGACTGGGACTCCCGCGCGTTCGCCGCGGCCCCCGAGCACAGCCGCACCGTCGTCGTCACCTGCGACGCGGCCCCGGCCGACAGGCTGGCGCGGGCGCGCGAGGTCGCCGACGTGCTGGTGGCCGGCGCTGAGTCCGTCGAGCCCACGCGAGCTGTTCACCCAGCTGTCCGCGCGCGGCCTGGCACACGTGTTGTGCGAGGGCGGCCCGACCTTGCTGGGCGAGCTCGTCGTGGCCGGGCACGTGGACGAGCTGTGCCTGACGGTCTCGCCGATGATGGGAGGGGACCCGCTACCGGTCGCGGTGTTCCCGCCCGGCGCCCCGCTGACCGGGTTCTCGCTGCGGCAGGTGCTGCGCGAGGAGGACAGCCTGTTCCTGCGCTACGAGGTGGACCGCGATGGCTGAGGAAGCGTTCGACTCGCTGATGGCCTCGCTCGACGCGCCCATGGTCGTCGTGACGACGGCCGTGGCCGGCGAACGGGCCGGCTGTCTGGTCGGTTTCCACGCCCAGTCCGCGATCGACCCGCAGCGCTACTGCGTCTGGCTCTCCAAGGCCAACCACACCTACCGGGTGGCCCTGCGCTCCACCTACCTGGCGGTGCACTTCCTCACCGAGGACGACCTCGACCTGGCCGAGCACTTCGGCACGATGACCGGCGAGGAGGTCGACAAGTTCGAGGGCGTCGCGACCCGTGCCGGCGCGGACGGCGTACCCCTGCTCGAGCGGTTGCCGCACCGGATGCTGGTCAGACGCGTGGCCCTGCTGGACGAGGGCGGCGACCACGTCTGCCTGACCACCGAGTGCCTCGAGGCGGAGGCACCAGGCAGGTTCGAGCCGCTGCGGCTCTCCCGGGTGGACCACCTGGCACCGGGCCACGAGAGCGACGAGCGCGCGGACCCACCGACGGGCTGACTCAGAGCGCGGCGCTGATCAGGTCGTACGCCGCCTCGTCGAACGCCACCAGACGAGCCTCCTCGACCTGGGTGGGAGCCGTGGACAGCGTCTCCACGGCGGCGGCCACGGCGTCCTGCTTGGGCCAGCCGTAGATCCCGGCCGACACCAGTGGGAACGCGAGCGTTCGCGCACCGAGCTCGTCGGCGACGGCGAGGGCGTTGCTGTAGCACGACGTGAGCAGCGACCGGTCCCGCTCCCCCGCGCTGTAGTTGGGGCCGACCACGTGGATCACCCAGCGCGCCGCCATGTCCCCGGCCGTGGTCCAGCCGGCCTGGCCGGTCCCGAGGCCGTCGGGGAAGCGACGCCGGCAGTCCTCGAGCACTGCGCGCCCGCCGGCGCGGTGGATGGCGCCGTCCACGCCACCGCCGCCGCGCATGGCCCGGTTGGCCGCGTTGACCACGGCGTCGACCTGCTGGGTGGTGATGTCGCCGCGGACGGCTGTCAGCCTCATCTGCTCATTCTGGCCACAATCAGCTTCGTGCGGTCAGCCCCCGTCGGTCCTCCTCCTGAGGCCGAGGCCGATCCCGAGGGCACCCACGGCGATCACCGCCGGGATGGACCACATCAGCCAGGGCGAGTCGAGGCGCGACCCCGTCCTGCGCCGAGTCACCGGACACCGGGGAAGGCGAGGCGCTCGCTCCCGGCGACGCCGTGGCGGTCGGGCTGGGAGTAGCTGTGGACGAGGGGCTGGGGCTGGCCGACGGACTCGGCGTCGGGCTCGGCGACGTCGTGGGCACGGGCGAGCCGATCCTCGTGGCCACGGCTACGGGAAGGGTGACCTGGCGAACGGCGGTGTGGCCGCCCTCGCTGCTCACCCGCACCAGGCCGGTGGGGCCGACGGCGATCCCCTCTCCCTGTGGCTGGCGCGGTAGCGCGAAGCTCGCGACCCGCTGGAAGCCGGGGACGGTGTAGACGCCGGCCAGCGCCGGCCCGCGCACGAGCACGTGGTTGCCGTCGCGGGTCAGCGCGGCGTCGGTGGCGTACTCCTGCACGGTGCCGACGGCCACGAGGCGGTTGGGCCGCGCACTGCTCAGCCGTGCCGGGGCGCGGTAGACGACACCCCCGCCGAACGACTTGGTGATCACGTGCAGCCGCCCCAGCCGGTCGACGAACAGCGACTCCGCGTTGGGTTGGCCCTGCGGGTAGACGAGCCGATAGCGCCGCGGGAAGACGTCGATGCGGCCGGGACCCACCAGGACACGGAAGACGCTGATGGAGGCGCGCTCGCCGCCGTTGTCCCCGATGTCGCCCACCCAGACGACACTGCGTCCCGACGGGGCAAGCGCCTCCACGTCGACCACGTTGGAGTGGAAGTGCGAGATCCCGGTGGTGCGCCCCGTGGCCGGGTCGATGGTGAAGAGCCGAGCGCTGTCCCCGGAGTCGTTCGTCGTGACCCACCTCGAGCCGAGGTCGACCAGGCCGCTCGCCTCCGTGATGCGGGGATCGCGCAGGGACACCGTTCCGGGTGTGTCGGCCGCGAGAGCGACGGGGACCGAGAGCATGCAGGCAAGCACGCTGACCGTTGCGGCGCGCAACATCACTGCGAATCCCCCCTCTCCAACAGCTGGGCTAGCTGCGGATGCAGGTGCCACGTGGACACCAGCTGGTCATACTCCGCGCGATCCAGCTCCCGGGGGGAAGAGCCAGTGCGCACCGCACGCAACAGGGTGTTGCGCGGCGTGTGCACGCTGTCGACGAATTCGACGACGTCCACGCGGTAACCAACCAATCGCAGGATCGCCGCGCGCAGGGCGTCGGTCAAGGTATCGGCCCATCGCTCCCGCAAAATCCCGTCTCGGGTCAAACTGGTGTAGCCCACCGGAGTCGGAACTTGACGTAATTGTGCGGAAATATCGTGATGACAGCACGGGGCTGCTAGGACCAGATCCGCCTCCCAGTCGACCGCCCGCAGCAGTGCGTCATCGGTGGCGGTGTCGCACGCGTGCAGGGCGAGTACGACGTCCGGCGGCTCCTCGAGCACCACGTCCCGGATGCCGGCGGCGACGAAGGTCAGCTCGTCGGCGACGCCGAGTCCGTCCGCCAGCGCGATGTTGTGCCGACGCGACTGCTCCTTGACGTCGACTCCGACCAACCTGACCGGCATCCGTTCCCGGAGCCAGGCGTGCGCCGCAAAGGTGAGGTAGGCGTTGCCGCACCCGAGGTCGACGACACGCAGCGGGTCGTCGTCGGTGGGGGTGCGCAGCTTCCTGCTGCGTCGGGCGTCGTCGATGGCTGCGGAGAGGGCACGCAGGAACTCCTCGACCTGGCGGTACTTCCCCTGGCGCGAGGGCTTGACCCGGCCCTGCCGGTCGGAGATACCCAGGGCCACCAGGACGGGATGGTCCTCGGGCAGCAGGCGCTCCTTGTTCTGGTCGTGACTGCGCTCCGGCACCGCCTGCTCCGTCCGCTCTGCGGAGTGGAGCAGGGCCTGACCCTTCTTGGTGACCCGGAGCTGATGGATGTGGGTCGTCGTCTCGACGTGCCAGTTCGCGAACGGCTCCTCGAGCAGGTCGTCGATGACCTCCAGGGCGTCTGCATGGTTGGAGACGTGGGCCTGGGTGTCGTCGTACGCCGTGAGCTGGAGGTGGCGACCCGCCTTGAGGTCGACGTACCGCAGCTCGACGCGGCGCCAGCGCGGGTCCGGCTGCCCTCGGCGGCGGCCCGAGGCCAGGGCGCGGACGAGGTGCTCGTCGTCGAGCAGGGCGGTGCGCAGCGTGGAGAGCACCCGGGGAAGCGGTTCGGCCATGTACGCGGAGACCTACTTCACCAGGGCGGCGATCACGACGATCAGGATCAACCCTCCGAGCGCGACCGGAATGACCAGTCGTCGGTAGCGAGGGTTCATGCCTTCGACCCTACGACCTCCTCGACCGGCGCCTCACGGGTGACCACCCGGCGTTGGAGCAGGCCGCGCCCGCGCGTGAACACGGCCACCGAGGCGAGCACGCCGAGAATGGTGAGTCCGCCACCTCCGATGAGCGTCCATCGCGCGCCGAACTGCTCACCGATCCAGCCGATGAACGGCGACCCGAGCGGAGTGCCGCCCATGAAGACCATCAGGTAGAGCGCCATCACCCGGCCCCGCATGCCCGGAGCCGTCGCGAGCTGCATCGTGGTGTTGGCGGCGGTGATCATGGTCAGCGCGGTGAAGCCGAGGAGCGGCACGACCGCCATGTAGAGGGCGTACGACGGCATCAGCCCGGCGACGATCTCGACGACGCCGAAGAGCAGTGCTGCGCCGGCCACGAGCCGCAGCCGGATGCGGGTCCGGCGGGCTGCGATCAGCGCGCCGGCGAGCGAGCCCACCGCCATCGCCGATCCGAGCAGGCCGTACTCCGTCGCGCCCTTGTGGAAGATCTGGGTGGACATCAGGGCCGAGGTCATCTGGAAGTTCAGGCCGAAGGTGCCTGCGAAGAACACCACGCTGAGGACCATCAGCAGGTCGGGCCGGCCGCGCAGGTAGCGCAACGCCTCGGTGATCATCCCCTTGTGGCGCTCCTCGCGCGGGCTGGTGTGCAGGTCACCGACGACCATCGCGCGCAGCGCCAGCAGCACCGCCGCGTAGCTGAGCCCGTTGAGGACGATCACCCACCCGGTTGCCGTGACGCCACCGCCGAAGGCGGCGATCAGCAGGCCCGCGATGGCGGGTCCGGCGACACGCGCCGCGTTGAAGGACGCGGAGTTGAGCCCGACGGCGTTGGACAGGTCCTCGGGACCGACCATCTCGCTGACGAAGCTCTGGCGGGCGGGCGCGTCGAACGCAGATCCCACACCGAACACGAAGGCCAGCACGTAGACGTGCCAGACCTCGACCGTGCCCGTGACGGCCAGGGCACCGAGCAGGAGGGCCGTGACGGCCATGACGCTCTGGGTCACCTGGAGCAGCCGCTGCTTGGGGACCCGGTCGGCGACGAGGCCGGCGTACGGCGAGAGGAGCAGCGCCGGGAGGAACTGCAGCCCCGTGGTGATGCCGAGCGCGGTGCCGTCGTTGGTGGCGAGCAGCACGACGAGCCAGTCCTGGGCCACGCGCTGCATCCAGGTGCCGGTGTTCGAAACAACACCGCCCGTGGCGTACAGGCGGTAGTTGTGGTTGTGGAGGGCGCGGAACGTGGGGCTCAACTCGCGGTGGCCAATCTCTGGAGAAGCGGGGCGACCTCCCGGAGCAGGGCGCGTTCGTCCGGGGTGAGCTCGCGCAGCCGTTGCGCCAACCAGGCGTCGCGGCGACGCCGGTCGGCGAGGAGGGTCTCCCGGCCCTTGTCGGTCAGGTCGACGAGCACCTGGCGACCGTCGGTCTCGTGTGGACGACGGACGGCGTACCCCTCGTCGACCAGGCAGTTGACCGTGCGCGTCATCGACGGCGGCTGCACCCGCTCGTGGGCGGCCAGGATGCCGACCGTGCACTCGCCCTCGCGGAAGAGCACCCCGAGCGCGCTGATCGCCGCGACGCTCAGCGGGTTGTCGGGTTCACGCTCGTTGCGCAGGCGGCGGCCCAGGCGCATCACCGAGAGCCGGAGCTCACTGGCGAGCCCGGTGTCGCTGCGCGAAGCCATCTGCACGGTCGGAGTCATGTCGTTAGCATAACTCATTACCCATGCTAACTATTTCGGAACGACGCCGAGAGGGCAGTTCTGGTTGGCGCGAGTACGCCGACAGGGCAGTTCTGGTTGGCGCGAGTACGCCGACAGGGCGGTTCTGGTTGCGCCGCAGCCACCGCACGAGGTTTCGACAAGCTCAACCACCGTGCGACTGCGTCAGGTGAGCAGCTTGGTGAGCGGGTTGATCGCGAAGTAGAGGACGAACAGCGCGCTGATGATCCACAGCAGCGGCTGGACCGCGGAGACCTTGCCTCGCACGATCTTGATCAGCACGTAGGTGAGGAACCCGGCGCCGATGCCGACCGTGATCGAGTACGTGAACGGCATCAGGACGATCGTGAGGAAGGCCGGGATCGCGATCTCGAGGTCGTCCCAGGAGATGCCCTTGACCTGCTGCATCATCAGGAAGCCGACCAGCACCAACGCCGGCACCGCGGCCTCGCTCGGGATCGCGGCGACGAGGCCGGAGAACGGCAGGGCCAGCAGGAACAGCACCCCGGTCACCACCGACGCGAGCCCGGTGCGGGCGCCCTCACCGACACCCGAGGCCGACTCGATGTAGGAGGTGTTGGAGGAGACACCCGCAGCACCACCCGCCGCAGCGGCGAGCGAGTCGACGACCAGGATGCGCTCGGTGTTCGGCGGGACACCCTCGGCGTCCAGCAGCCCTGCCTCGGCGCCGATGGCCGTCATCGTGCCCATGGTGTCGAAGAAGTCCGCGAGCAGCAGCGTGAACACGAGCAGGATCGCCGCGACGGCGCCGGCCGACTCGAAGGAGCCGAACAGGCTGAACTCGCCGAGAGTGCCGAAGTCGGGCTTGGAGAAGATCGCGTCGGGCCACGTCGGGGTGTTCAGGCCCCAGCCGTTCGGGTTGTACTTCTCGCCGAACATCGGGCCGATGTTCGCCACCGCCTCCACGATGATCGCGAGCACCGTCGTGACCGCGATCGAGATCAGGATCGCGCCCTTGACCCGTCGTACCCACAGGGCGATCACGAGCAGCAGACCGAACGCGAAGACGAGCACCGGCCAGCCGGACAGGGTCCCGTTGGCGCCGAGCTGGACCGGCACGGTGGTGTTGTTCTCGTCGGGGATGCGGCGTACGACGCCCGCGTCGACGAACCCGATGAGGGTGATGAACAGTCCGATGCCCACCGAGATGGCCACCTTCAGCTGGGCCGGCACCGCGTGGAACACCGCGGTCCGGAAGCCCGTCAGCACGAGGACCAGGATGATCAGCCCCTCGAGCACGACCAGGCCCATCGCGTCGGCCCACGTCATCTGCTGGGCGACCGTGAAGGCCACGAAGGCGTTCAGCCCGAGCCCGGTCGCCAGCGCCAGCGGGTAGTTGGCGACCACGCCCATCAGGATCGTCAGCAGCCCGGCGACCAGCGCCGTGCCCGCAGCGATCATGGCGAAGTTGTCCTCCGTGCCGCCGAGGAAGCCACCGGACTGGTCGGGTACGCCGCTGAGGATGATCGGGTTGAGCACGATGATGTAGGCCATCGTGAAGAAGGTGACGAGGCCCCCACGGATCTCACGGCCGACGGTCGAGCCACGCTGGGTGATCTTGAAGAACTTGTCCACGCGCGGAATCCAACCAGACAGCCAGGGGCCCGGCGCGACGGGCACGTCATTTCGAGCAGGCTAGATTTGACGCATGCTTCCCGAGGACGACCAGCCCCTGGTGCACGAGATCGGCAACCGCCGATACCTGGTCGCTCCCGTCGAACCGCTCGACCTCGACGGCGTGCGCACGATGCAGGTCGGCACCGCCCTGTGGGCGATCGCCTTCGTGCTGCTGCTCCCGTTCTACGACCGCCTCAAGGCCGACGACCACCTGTGGTGGCTGTGGACCTGCGTGGCCGGGTTCGGGCTGGGCCTCGTCGGCTGGGACCACTGTCGTCGACGCCGTAAGCGTCGCCACGAGCTGGCAGCCTGACCGCGCCGAAACTGTCGGTGCCGGGGTCGACACTGGCGTGATGACAACCACCCCGACCGTGCGCGGCCTCTACTACACCGCCACCACGCTGGACGGCTACATCGCCGACGAGAAGGACTCGCTGGCCTGGCTCTTCGAGCAGCAGACCGAGGAGGGCGGGCCCGCCGGCTACGACGAGTTCATCGCCGGCGTCGGCGCGATGGTGATGGGCACGACCACCTACCTCTGGGTGCTCGACCACATGCAGCGCACGGGAGAGCCCTGGGCCTACGACATCCCCTGCTGGGTCTTCACCCACCGCGACCTCGAGCCCACCGCCGGAGACATCCGGTTCGTGGCCGGCGCCGTCGAGGACCACCACGCAGCGATCGCGGAGTCAGCGGGCGGGAAGGACGTCTGGGTGGTGGGCGGTGGTGACCTCGCCGGCCAGTTCGCCGATGCGGGCCACCTCCACCAGGTGATCGTGTCGATCGCACCGGTCACGCTGGGCGCCGGCCGACCGCTGCTTCCGCGTCGGCACGACCTGAAGCTCGTCGAGGTGGGGCGCAACGGCGACTTCGTGGTGGCGACGTACGACGTCGTCGGCCCGCGAGCGACTAGGGCCGCGCCTAGAACTCCTCGAGGTCGTCGCGGCTGAGCGTGTCGAAGACGTGGTCGGGCAGCGGCGGCGGGAGCTGCTTCTTGCGCAGCTGGGCCTCGGAGTGGGCACCGCAGCCGTGGTTCAGCGCCACGACGCGGCCGTCATCGTTGGCGAACTCGTTGGCGCAGACCCCGAACATCGTGGACAGCGGGCCGTCCAGACGCACCAGGAAGCCACATCCGCCGCATCGACCGGGTGCGGACTGGGCGAGCGGGACGTCAGGACCCTGCTCCCCGTCGTACCACCGCTGGGCCGCGAGCTCGCGACCCTCCGGCGACAGCACCCGGGGGCGGCCGAGACCGAGCTCGTCGACCACGGGCATCTCTTCGTCGTCCGGCCGCTCGCCGGCGAAGTACGTCGGGACCAGCCGCGGGTCGTCCTCGTCGGCCGGCAACAGGTCGCCCGGCGACAGGTCGCCCGGCTGGATCCGGTCGCGCCAGGGGACCCACTGGGGGGCGATGATGGCGTCCTCGCCGGGCAGCATCACGATCTCGTCGACCGTCACCGAGTCCTGGCCGGGCGCGTGCGCGACCGTGACCGCCCAGACCCAGCCGGGGTAGCCCGTCTTGGTGCACGCGAAGTGGTGGGTGACCGCGCTCTCGGCCTCCGGACTCGCGGACAGGTGCTCGCCGACGACTTCGGGCCCGACCTGCTCGAGGAGGGCCGCGCGGGCGGCATCGACGGCCCCGAGGGCGAGGGAGTCCGGCGCGGAGATCACGTTCCGGATTCTCTCTCATCGGCATGGGCTCTGTCTGCCCGGGCCCACCCTCTTGGCAGGATGAAGCCATGGAGGAGGAGCCGACCACGACGCCTGGACGGGGACGGCGACTCGTCGGCGCGACGAGCCGTGGTGTCAAGCGGGCCGGAACGGCGACCGGCCGGGGCGCGTCGTACACCTTCCGGCAGGCGCGCCGCGCCTCGCGGGCCGAGGGAGCGGGCGACACGGGGCTCTACCGCCTCATCGAGCTGCACGCGTTCAACGCCGCCGGCGACGCCGCCGTGGCGATCTCGCTGGCCGGCACCCTCTTCTTCGCCCAGCCCGGCGAGGCGCGGGACCAGGTCGCGCTCTTCCTCGGCCTGACGATGCTCCCCTTCGCCATCGTGGCTCCGCTGTTGGGGCCCTTCCTCGACCGGTTCAGCCACGGGCGCCGATGGGCGATCGGCTCCACGATGGCGCTGCGCGCCTTCCTGTGCTGGCTGATGGCCGATGCCGTGGCGACGCAGTCGATCGCGATGTTCCCGACGGCTCTCGGTGTCCTCGTCTCCTCCAAGGCGTACGGCGTGGCCCGTGCCGCCACCGTGCCCCGCCTGCAGCCGCCCGGGCTCACCCTGGTGAAGGCCAACAGCCGGATCTCCCTCGCGGGCGTGGTGGGGGCCGCGATCTCCGCGCCGCTGGCAGCCCTGGCCGCGACGTTCGGGTCCGAGTGGGCGCTGCGCTACGCCTTCGTGGTCTTCGCCGGCGCCACAGTCCTGTCGATCCTGCTGCCCGCCCGGGCCGACGCCACGGGCGACGAGCTGCCGGTCAGCCTCCGCGGGAGCGAGAAGTTCCGGGTGCCCAGCGGGGTGGTCTTCGCGCTGCGCTGCAACGCGGGGCTGCGGATGCTGTCGGGCTTCCTGACCATGTACATGGCCTTCCTGCTGCGCCAGTACCCGCTCCCCGGGTGGGAGCACCGCGCCACCCTGCTGATGGCGCTCGTCATCGGTGCCGCCGGTCTGGGCAACACGATCGGCATCGCGCTCGGGTCCGTCCTGCGCAAGGTGACGCCCTCGGTGACGGTCGTCGTCGCCCTGCTCGCGGACGCAGTCGCGGCCGTCGTGGCGGCCGCCTTCTACGGACTGGTCGCGGCCGTGGCGCTCGGACTCACCGCCGGCGTCGCGCAGGCGATGGGCAAGCTCTCGCTCGACGCGCTCGTCCAGCGCGACGTGCCGGAGCGCCACCGCACCTCGGCGTTCGCCCGCTCCGAGACGCTGCTCCAGCTGTCCTGGGTGGTCGGCGGGTTCATCGGCATCGCCATCCCGCCGGCGATCCCGGCCCTCAAGGCGGAGGGGCCCCTCCCCCAGGTCGGCCTCGGCATCCTCGCCGCGCTGATGGTGACCTGGACTGCGTTCGTGCTGACCCGGCGGCCGGACCGGGGCGGACCCCAGCCCGCGGTGACCTAGGCGACCTACAGTTCGAGCTCGTCGGCGAGGCCGCGCAGCAGCTTCGCGGTCGGCCGGGCCGTCTTCGGATCGGGGTGGCGTCCTGCCCGGTAGCCGCGCTCGACGCCCTCGAGCAGCCGAATCAGGTCCTCGACGATGCCGACCATGTCCTCGGGCTTCTTCCGGAGCGCGCGCGAGACCGACGGCGGCGCGTCGAGCAGCCGCACCTGGTGGGCCTGCTCGCCCTTGCGACCGGAGAGGATGCCGAACTCGACCCGGGTGCCGGACTTGAGAGTGCTGACTCCCTCGGGCAGCGACGAGGACCGGACGTAGACGTCGTCCCCGTCCTCGCGGGAGAGGAACCCGAATCCCTTCTCCGCGTCGTACCACTTGACCTTTCCGGTGGGCACCCGATGGCCTTTCTCTTGGTCGGATCCTGTGTCGTTCAGCAGCGAGAGCACAGCGTACGCGGTCTTCGGAAACGCACGCCAACGAGTTCGCGGTGCCGGTCCGGGTCCTCGAGAGCACGTTCATGGAGCCCGATCGGACCCCGACCGGGTCGACGCGACCTGCTTCGTCCGTCACCCGCCGGACGATGCTCGAGATGTTCGTCGAGCCATGCGGGAACCCGCTGAGGTCGGCCAGCACGACGTCGGTCCCGGCCTCCTCCAGCTCCTCCCGCGTGCAGCCACCGGTGAGCACCGAGACGCTCGTGATGCCCGCGGCCCGCGCCCCCTCGACGTCGTGGACGTGGTCGCCGACGTAGATGCTGGCGTCGTGCCTGCGCAGCACCTCTCCCTTGCCACTCCCCCACACCCGCCCTTCGACGATGTCGACATCGAGATCGAGGTGGTCCACGTGCAGCTGTGCGTTCGGCGTGTGCTTGCCCGTGACCAGCACGATCCGCCCCTGGTGGCGTCGTACGGCGGCCAGGGCCTCGGCAACGCCGGGGAAGGCCGGGGTCGGTGTCACGGCGATGTCGGGGTAGATCTCGCGGAACCGGTCGGCCGCCGCCGGGATCTGCTCCACCGGCAGGTGCGGCTCGAGCAGCAGGTCGAGGGGCGGCCCGAGCTTCGAGGTCATCTCGGCCGTCGGGAACTCCACGCCGAGCTCGGCGCCGAGCGCGTCCAGCGTGGCCGCGAACCCCACCACCGTGTCGATCAGCGTCATGTCGAGATCGAACCCGACCACCAGCTGGTCACTCACGGCGCCAGCGTACGTGGGGACGCTGACCCGCCGAGCTCGCTTACCGCTGGTTGAGCCTGTCGAAACCAAGGGCCGTACGACCACCGTCCTCCTGGGCCACCGCTGGTTGAGCCTGTCGAACCCAATGGGCCGTGGGAGACCGCCAACGTGGTCCACCGCTGGTTGAGCTTGTCGAAACCACTCCTGCTCGATGGTGCACCTGAGTTATCGATTGGGGTGGTTGCCGTGGGCGGCTGGTTGCGGTGGTGTTCCCCGGCCCCTTCGTCCGGCGCACGGCCTGCTCTGCTCGACCGTTGTGGTTGCGGTGCCTTCTTCGAGCTGGCTTCGCTTCTCGTCTCTTTCTCGGTGTCGATCAGCCCGACACCTCTGGATGTGCTTCTCGAGACCACCGATTATCCACATTCTCGAACTGATATCGAAACTGTCGGTGCCCACACCTAGAGTTAGTGCATGGACACCACCCCGACCTTCACCAGCACCGAGGTGATCGACCGTGTCCGCGAAGCCCGAGCAGCCGAACACCAAGCAGCCGTGGAGCAGGTCCTTCTCGCGGTGCAGTGGGCGCTGCTGCACCCCTGCCCCAAGGACGAGTGGCCCGCCCACTGGGGCGAGACCCACCTGTTCGACGAGTCCGTCACCCCGCTCGCCGGCGCAGGAGCGCCCCTGGTCGCGGAGTTCGCCCCCGCCGCGCTCGCCGCCGCCCTCGACCTGTCCGCAGACGCGGGCCGGCAGCTGGTCGCCGACGCCCTCGAGCTGACCTACCGCCTCCCCCGCCTCTGGGACCTCGTCCAGGAAGGCCGGGTGCCGGTCTGGCGGGCCCGGGCCATCTCCCGGGAGACCCACGACCTCGTCGTGCGACGCGGTCGCCTACGCCGACCGGCTCATCACCGCAGTCCCGGACAAGATCCGGCTGGTCGACGCCGAACGACTCGTCGAGGAGGCGCGGCTCTACTTCGACCCCGACCGCGCCGTCGCCGACGAGGAACACGAGCTCTCCCGGCGCGGGGTCTGGGTCAGGCACCGCGGCAACCCCGCCACCACCGACGTGTACATGACCCTGGACACCCCCGACGCCCAGGCCTTCCACGGAGCCGTCACCATCATCGCCGCCGAGCTCGCCGCGTTCGGCGACACCGACACCCTCGACGTCCGCCGCGCCCGCGCGGTCGGGATCCTCGCCGACCCCCAGTACGCCATCGACCTCCTCCACGGCCTCGAAGGCACCCCCTCGCGCACCACCGCAGGTGCGCTGGACCTCTACCTGCACCTCACCCCGCAGGACCTCACCGACCTGGGTGGTGACGGGACCGGGGCGGTGTCGATCGAGAAGCTCGGCACCGCCACCACCCAGCTGCTCACCGACTGGCTGGCCCGGCACACCGCCGCCGGTGGCCGGATCAACCTCCGCCCCGTCCTCGACCTCGGCGAGAACCGGGCGGTCGACCAGCACGACCCACCCCCAGCGATGCGCGAACAGGTCATCCTGCGCGACACCCACTGTGTGTTCCCCGGCTGCCGCCGCGACTCCCGCTCCTGCGACCTCGACCACATCACCCCCTACATCGCGATCGACGACGGCGGGCCACCGGGCCAAACCAGCGCCTACAATCTCGCGCCCTTGTGCCGCACCCATCACCGGATCAAGACCCACACCAGATGGGACTACAAACGCCTCGACCACGGCTCCTACACCTGGACCGCACCCACCGGCCACCAATACGACGTCACCCCCACCTCCCGCCGACCCCCGCCCCGACCACCCGACCGAAGAACCTGACGCCCCACACCCCGGCCACCACCACCGGCCGGGGCCACCGGCATGTCCGTCCAGCCACCACCGCCATCCGACGGACAAGCCCACCCCGAGCCAGCCACGGTGACCACAACGGTCGAGCCGAGCGGCCGGTGGGTCGGACGAAGGGGCCGGGGAACACCACCGCGACCAGCCGCCCACGGCAACCACCCCAATCGATAACTCAGGTGCACCATCGAGCCGGGGTGGCTGCCACAAGCTCAACCAGCGTGGGGCCAGATTGGTCCTTGGCTTGCGCAAGCTTGGTTTCGACAAGCTCAACCAGCGATGGTCGCCCTCGCTTTTCGCCACCGAGGACCGCGACGGCCGAGCCAACCCCAAGCCAGCCACCGCCACCACGACGGTCGAGAGAGCAGACGGCGGGTCGGACGAAGGGGCCGGGGAACACCACCGCAACCAGCCGCCCACGTCGACCACCCCAATCGACAACTCAGATGCACCATCGAGCAGGACTGGTTTCGACAAGCTCAACCAGCGGTGGCCCAGGAGGGCGGCCGTCGTGCGGCCCTTGGTTTTCGACAGGCTCAACCACCGATGGTGCTGGTGGTCCGCCTCAAGCGTGGTCAAGGCTTTGACCAGGTACTCACTCGTCCGATCTCCCTCCCAGAGAACTGGACGAGTGAGCCCGGCTGCCCATTGATGGTCCGGAGCGCCCTTGCGCGGGGCCCACTAACCCACTGGGCGCTTCATCAGGACAACTGGCCAAGCCACCAGATCGCCCTTCTTCAGAGACAGTCCGACAGCCTCCCAGCCGTCCGCGCCGAGCTCATTCAGCCCGTCGAGCGTGATGCCGTCCGAGCTCCTCTTGAGGCTGCCGGCTTCGCCGAGGGGCGCGAGCTTGTACTCCCACTTCTGGCTCATCTTCCGTTCCTCCTCTCATGCTGAGTGATCTCTGACCCGGGGGCCGCTTCGGACGTGTCACGGCGTAGGTGGACTCTCTGCCCCCAGCTCATCCACGAAGTCCTCGGCGAAGCGCTTGACCCCGTCCCACTCGGTGTAGACGTAGTCCCGGTGGGTGTCGGTGCCCAGGTCTCCCGGCATGTGGCCGGCGATCTGCCTCATCATGTGGCGCTTGACGAAGCCGTACTCGGTGTAGGGCAGGGCACCGCTGAAGAGGGCCACCTTCGCGGGATGCCAGCCGGTCTGCTCCTCGAACTTCTTGACGTATCCCTCCGCCTCCTCCTCGTCGCCGTGGGCGGCGAGGCTCACCGAGAACATCGCAGAGGGGAGGTGCTCGAGCGCCTCGCGGTTCCGCTGCACGTACTCAGTCGCGTGCTTGTCGTGCTTGCCTATGTGGATGGAGGAGCCGACGATGACCCCGTCGTATCCGTCGGGCACGCCGTTCCCCGCCTTCTTGAGATCCACGGTCTCCGCCTCCTGGCCGCGGGCCCGGATGACGTCGGCGATGTACTCCGCGATCTTGGCTGTCTGGCCTTCGTGGGTCACGTAGGCAATGCAGGTCCTGGTCATTGGTCACGCTCCTGTTGTCGGCGCCCGGACAGGTCCATCGGCGGGCTTGTCCTCGGGCCTCGTGCACTCCGTATCTCCACGCTGACAGTGCGGTTGGAGAGTCAGTAGGGGCGAAGGTCCCAGGAGCGGGTGTCCTCAGTCTGGCTTCGTCCTAGATTGGGGATCGTGCTGATCACCAACCACGTCATCGCGGGCGCAGCCGTGGGCGCGTTCAGCCGTACGCCGGGCACGGCGTTCGGTCTGGGGCTCCTCTCCCACGTCGCCATGGACGCGCTCCCCCACTGGGGCAACGAGGACGAGAAGGTGTTCCTCCGGGTGGCAGTGGTCGACGGACTGGTGGGGTTGGCCGTGCTCGGCTACCTCGCGGCCAGGACACCGCGGGCGCGGCGTACGAACGTGGTCGCGGGCATGCTCGGCGCGTGCTTCCCCGACAGCGACAAGCCGAGTGAGCTGTTCTTCGGCAGGTCGCCCTTTCCGGCCGTCGTCGACAAGTGGCACGGGGCCATCCAGGACGAGTCGGAGGACCGGATGCCGGCGGAGGTGGCCGTCGGCGTGCTCGGCCTGCTGGCGGTGAGCCGGGTGGTCAGACCCTCTGCGGGCTAGGTCGACCGCCTCCTGCGGGCTCGTCCTCGGCTGTGAGCGGCCTGGCGATGTTCTCCAGCGACTCGTTCTCGGCCTTGACGCCGAAGACCGCCTCGACGAGGCCGCCGGCGATCATCAGTGCGGCGCCGATGAAGTATCCGATCGCGATCGCCGTGATGTCCTTGCTCGCCGAGGCGTCGTCGATGAGCTTGCCGAACAGCAGCGGTCCGGCGATGCCGCCCGCCGCGGTGCCGATGGCGTAGAAGAACGCGATGCAGAGAGCCCGGGTCTCCATCGGGAAGATCTCGCTGGCGGTCAGGTACGCCGCACTCGCTCCGGCCGAGGCGAAGAAGAAGATGACAGCACCGAAGACCGTGAGCGAGACCGCGTCCAGGTCGCCGAGGACGACCCCGGCCGCCGCGAGCAGCACGCCGGAGACGATGTAGGTGCCGGCGATCATCCGGATCCGGCCGACCTTGTCGAACAGCGGCGCGAGCAGCAGCGCGCCCGCGAAGTTGCTCAGCGCGAAGATGGCGATGTAGTAGCCGGTCTGCTTGACGTCGAAGAACGTCGTGAGCGTGTCACCGTAGGTGAAGAAGAAGGCGTTGTAGAGGAAGGCCTGGCCCACGAACAACGAGAAGCACAGCAACGTCCGCCTGGGGTAGAGCGTGAACACTGTCCGCGCTATCTCGCCCATCCCGATGGAACGCCGCTGCCGGATCGTGATCGTCTCGTCGGTCGTGGGAAGGTCGTGGCCGATCTCCTCGGTCACGGTCCGCTCGATGTCACGAACGATCTGCTCGCCCTCGTCCTCACGCCCGTGGATGAACAGCCAGCGCGGGCTCTCGGGCACGTTGCGCCGAACGATCAGGATGCCGACCGCGAGGATGGCACCGAGCCCGAAGGCGATCCGCCAGCCCCACGCTGGGTCGACCAGGGTGGGGTCGAGCAACGGGATGGTGAGCAGCGCTCCGCCGGCCGCACCGATCCAGAACGAGCCGTTGATGGCGATGTCCACCCGGCCACGGAACTGGGCCGGGATCAGCTCGTCGATCGCGGAGTTGATGGCGGCGTACTCGCCACCGATGCCGGCGCCGGTGAGGAAGCGCGCAGCGAAGTACCACATCGGGTTCATCGAGAAGGCCGTCAGCACCGTGGCGACCGTGTAGACACCCAGGGTGATCAGGAACAGCTTCTTGCGTCCGAACCGGTCGGTGAGCTGACCGAAGAACAGCGCCCCGATGCACGCGCCGGCGACGTACACCGCGCCGGCCACGCCGATGTCGAAGCTGCTCAGCCCCAGCCCCGTGCTCTCGGGCTTCAGGGCCTCGCTCATCGACCCGACGATGGTCACCTCGAGCCCGTCGAGGATCCAGACCGTGCCCAGACCGATGACGACCAGCCAGTGCCATCGAGCCCAGGGCAACCGGTCCAGCCTGGCCGGGATGTCGGTGGTGATGCGACCTGTTTCGACTGTGCCTGCCATGTCTCTTCCCTCCGAGTGGTGAGATCCCCCGTGGGGAGTACCCCGGACACGACGCGGAAAACGCACAACCGCGGTCTGACCCGCCAGGATGGGGCGCGCTAAGGCAGGCGCGCGCGCACCACGTCGTCGAGCACTCCGAGGGGAAGGGACCCGGAGTCGAGGACGGCGCTGTGGAACTTCTTGACCTCGAAGGAGCCACCCTGACGCGCCTCGGCCTCGGCGCGCATCCGCTGGATCTCGAGTCGCCCGACCATGTAGGAGGTCGCCTGGCCCGGCGAGACGACGTAGCGGTCGATCTCCGGCCGCACCACTCCCTCGGCGAGGGGTGAGTTGGCGACCATGTACTCGACCGCCTGCGCACGGCTCCAGCCCAGGGCGTGCAGTCCGGTGTCGACGACGAGACGGCACGCCCGCATCGAGTCCGCGGCGAACATCCCCATCCGGTCGACGGCGGAGCTGTAGAGGCCCATCTCGTCGGAGAGCCGCTCGGTGTAGAGCCCCCACCCTTCCGCGTAGGCCGCGTTGTGGATGTGCTTGCGGAACTCGGGCACCCCCTCGAGCTCGCTGGCGAGAGCGAGCTGGAGGTGATGTCCGGGGATGCCCTCGTGGAAAGCCATCGCCTCGAGCTCGAAGATGCCCCATGACGTCGGGTCGGCGACGTTGACGAAGAACGTGCCACCCCGGCTGCCGTCGCCGGCCGGGGGGAAGTAGAAGGCCTTGGCGCCGGTCATCGTCGACTGCACCCCGCATCGGGCTTGCGGAAGCACCTCGAACCACTCCGGCATCGCATCCCACGCACGCTGCATCGCGACCTCGGAGGCCTCGACCAGCTCCTCGCCCGTTCTGAAGTGCAGCTTGGGATCGGTGCGCATGGCCTCGAAGATCTGCTGGAGGTCGTCAGTGCCGACGACCTCGGGACCGAGGGTGCGGTACTCGTCGGCGAGCTTGTCGATCTGCTCCAGCCCGATGTCGTGGATCTCCTGGGCAGTCTTCGACGTCGTCGTGTAGTAGCGCAGGGTCGCGGCGTACGCCGCATCGCCGTCGGGCAACCAGCTCAGGCCGCACCGCTCGTCGTCCCGGCCGTGCGGGAGCACCTCGTCTCGCAGAGCGTCGCGGTAGGCCTCGATGCCCGGGCGTACGTCGGACTCGATCGCCGCGCGCAGCCCAGCCTTCCAGCCGTCGACATCGAGCCCGTCCGGCGGCGAGCTCGTGTTGAGCAGTGGGTCGTCGGCGACGGGGGTCGAGAGCTGCTTGTCGATCTGGGCCACGGTGTCGCTGACCGCGAACGCCGCGGGCAGCCGACCTTCGGCGACGCCTTCGCGCTGGCGCTCGGCCAGCTCACGGTAGTAGCGGCCCATGCCGCGGAACTTGTCGACCAGCGCCTCGGCCACCTCGGCGGTGGGCAACGCCAGCATCCCCATGAGGATCGGCATCGAGACCTGCGGACCGAAGATCGGGTCGGCGGCCATCTCGTTGAACCGCGCCTCGGTCAGATCGGCCTGGCTGGTCGCGTCGGCGGCGAGCACGGCGCGGGTGATCCGCTGCTGCTCGTCGAGCCCGCTCTCGTCGATCGCGTGAGCGCGGCGCGCGAACGACCGCAGCGCGGTGATGTCTCGGTCCTCGGAGTCCCGGGCGGCCTCGTCGAACTCCGCGGCGCGGTCGTACTCCCCGAGCAGGTGGGCGCTCGTGGGGTTCGTGTCGAGGTAGTGCTGCCAGTACTCCTCGGCCAGGGTGTCGATCTCCGAGCTCATCGGCCCTCCTGGGTGTCGCCGTCCTTCGGGTCGAGCCCGAGCTTCTCGGTGGTCTCCTCGCGCATCTGCACCTTGCGGATCTTGCCGGTCACGGTCATCGGGAACTCGTCGACCAGCAGCACGTAGCGAGGGATCTTGTAGTGGGCCAGCTTGCCGGTCGCGAACTCCCGGACCTTGCCGGCGTCGAGCGGGTCGGCGTCGGGACGCAGCTTGATCCAGGCGGCCAGCTCCTCGCCGTACCGCTCGTCCGGGACGCCGATCACCTGTACGTCCTCGATGTCGGGGTGGGAGTAGAGGAACTCCTCGATCTCGCGCGGATAGATGTTCTCGCCGCCGCGGATGACCATGTCCTTGATCCGGCCGACGATGTTGCAGTAGCCGTCCTCGCGCATCTCCGCGAGGTCTCCGGTGTGCATCCAGCCGTCCTCGTCGATGGCCTCGCGGGTCTTCTCCTCGTCGTGCCAGTAGCCGAGCATCACCGAGTAGCCGCGGGTGCACAGCTCACCCGGCTCGCCACGCTCGACGGTCTCGCCCGTCGTGGGGTCGATGACCTTGATCTCGACGTGCGGGTGTACCCGCCCGATCGTGGCCGTACGACGATCCAGGTCGTCGTCCGCCCGGGTCTGCGTGGACACCGGCGAGGTCTCGGTCATCCCGTAGCAGATGGACACCTCGGCCATGTGCATCTCGTTGATGCAGCGCTTCATCACCTCGACCGGGCAGATCGACCCGGCCATCACGCCGGTGCGCAGGGTCGAGAGATCGTGGTCGGCGAAGGTCGGGTGGTTCTGCATCGCGATGAACATCGTCGGGACGCCGTACAGGCCGGTGCACCGCTCCTCGGCCACGCACCGCAGCGTCGTCTCGGGGTCGAAGCCGGGCGCCGGGATCACCATCGTGGCGCCGTGGGTGGTGCAGCCGAGGTTGCCCATCACCATCCCGAAGCAGTGGTAGAAGGGCACCGGGATGCAGAGCCGGTCCTCGGCGGTGAAGTTGATCGTCTCGGTGGTGAAGAAGCCGTTGTTGAGGATGTTGCGGTGGCTCAGCGTGGCGCCCTTGGGGTAGCCGGTGGTGCCGCTCGTGTACTGGATGTTGATCGGATCGCCCGGCTCGAGCGTCGCCATCCGCTCCGCCACCGCGTCGTCCGGCAGGCCCTCCCCCTCGGCGAGGAGTGTGTCCCAGTCGTCGGTGCCGATGTAGACGACCCGCTCGAGCGGGAGGCGCTCCGCCTGGTCGTGGCTGTGCTCCACGACCGACTCGATCATCGCCCGGTAGTCACTGGTCTTGAACGACTCGGCGCTGATCAGCATCCGCAGCCCCGACTGGTTGACCGCATACGAGAACTCGTGGGTGCGGTACGACGGGTTGACGTTGACCAGGATCGCGCCGATCTTGGCGCTGGCGTACTGCGCGATCGTCCACTCCGCGCAGTTGGGCGACCACACGCCGACCCGGTCGCCCTTCTCGATGCCCGCACTGATCAGGCCCCGAGCGAGGGCGTTCACGTCGCTGTCGAGCTCGGCGTAGGTCCATCGTCGTCCGGTGGCGAACTCGACGAGCGCCTCACGCTCGCCGTGAGCCGCGACCGTCCTCTCGAAGTTGGCCCCGATGGTCTCCTCGATCAGGGACTGCTCGGTCTCTCCACGGGCGTAGGACTCCATGGATCGACACTAGATCAGCGTGACCACGAGGGAGCCCGCTGGCTCTCAGGGCTCGTCGCGTCGGCCCTCGGGGACCACTCGATCGAAGTACGCCGCGACGTCCTCGTCATCCCACTGCCGCGACTCGCGCAGGCCGACGGCCAGCATCGCGAGGTACGCCGCGGAAGGCCGGGTGTGCTCCACGTGGTCGATCCCGTGCGGCGCGGTGAACAGCAGCATCGGCACGCCCTCGAGCTGTCCCACCTCCACGAGCGTCTCGTAGTGGCCGGGTCCGACGTGGTGCCGTCCGCCGTCGATGCCACCGATCACCACCTCGGCGAGCGGGTCCCCCTCCTGCGGCACGCGGTACATCTCCTGGGCGGCGATGTCGGCGAACTGGTGAGCCGTGACGAGGTAGGCCCGCGCCTGCCGTCGGGCCACCCTCCGCGTCGTGGTCGTAGAAGGCCACTCCGCCGTGCCACTGGGGCGAGTGGCCGGCGAAGTACAACGCGCCGGGCAGGTCGACCGGCACGCTGCGCCGAGGCAGTGAGTCGTCGCGCGCCCCGGGGTTCTCGCGCTTGCCCCCCGGCGGGACGCCGCCCTCGATGTAGGCGGCGAGCCGGTCCTCGGACAGGTTCGACCCGTAGCTGACGTACCAGACGTCCTGCTCCGGCAGCGGCTGGGCGAGCGGTTCCTCGGTCTCGGCGGGTGGCATCCCGAGCGAGGCTAACGCTCGCTCACCGGTCAGTCGTGCGCACCCCGGACCACGCGGTCGTGGCGCAGCGAGGAGGCCTTGGTCTCCTTCGCGAACAGCACCGCCACGATGGTGATCACGGAGGCAGCCGCCACGTAGAGCCCGACCGCGAAGGTGTTCTTCTCCGTGACCGAGCCGAGCAGCTCGACGGCGATGATCGGGGCCATGGCGCCGGCGAAGATCGAGGCCAGCTGGTAGCCGACCGACGCACCGGTGTAGCGCACCGACGTACCGAACAGCTCGGAGAAGAACGCCGCCTGCGGGGCGTACATCAGCGAGTGGAAGAACAGTCCCGACGATCACGGCGAGCAGCACGTTGCCGGCGCTCATGGTGTCGAGCAGACCGAAGAACACGAAGGTCCAGACGCCCACGCCGACCGCGCCGACGAGGTAGAGGGGCCGGCGACCGACCTTGTCCGAGAGTGCGCCCAGGGCCGGGATCAGGAAGAACTGGAACGCGGCTCCGATCAGCAGCATCTTCAGGATCAGGCCCTTGTCCTCCTCGAGGTAGGTCGTCACGTAGGTGATCGAGATGATCGTGAAGATGTAGTAGCTGATGTTCTCGGCCATCCGCATGCCCATCGCGATGAAGACCTCCTTGGGGTAGGTCTTGATCACCTCGATCAGCGGCATGTGCGACGCACCGGTCTTCTTCTCGGCGATCTCGGCCTTGGCCTCCTGGTAGACCGGCGACTCCTCGAGCTGCAGCCGGACGTAGAGCCCGATCAGCACCAGCACGGCGGAGAGCAGGAACGGGATCCGCCAGCCCCACGCCTCGAAGTCGGCGTCGCTCTGGAAGGCGGCGAGCACGAACAGCACGCCGGTCGCGAGCAGGTTGCCCAGCGGCACGCCGGCCTGCGGCCACGAGGACCAGAAGCCGCGACGGGCCTCGTCCCCGTGCTCGGCGGCCATCAGCACCGCACCGCCCCACTCGCCACCGACGGCGAAGCCCTGGAGCAGTCGGCAGACCAGCAGCAGGATCGGCGCCGCGACACCGATGGAGGCGTACGTCGGGAGCAGCCCGATGGCGAAGGTCGCGATCCCCATCAGCATCAGGGCGACGACCAGCATCTTCTTGCGACCCACCCGGTCACCGAAGTGGCCGAAGACGACCCCGCCCAGCGGCCGGGCGACGAAGCCGACGGCGTAGGTGCCGAAGGCGAGCAGGGTCGCGTTGACCGGATCGGCCTCGGGGAAGAACAGCGTGCCGAACACGAGGGCGGCGGCGGAGCCGTAGAGGAAGAAGTCGTACCACTCCACGGCGGTGCCGACCAGGCTGGCGAAGACGACCTTGACGATGCTGGTGCCGCTCGAGCCGGCGGACGGTCCCCCCGGAGTCACGTGCGTCGTTGTTGTGGTCATGTTGCTGCTCCCTTTCATGCGGCGGTCCAGCCGCCATCCATCAGGTATGAGGTGCCGTTGATCGAGTCGGTGCCCGGGCCGCAGAGGAACGCGACCAAGCCGGCCACCTCGTCGGGCTCGACGAGCCGCTTGACCGGCGTACGGGCCAGCAGGACCTCGTCGAGGACCTCGTCCTCGGCGATGCCGTGGCTGCTGGCCTGGTCGGAGATCTGCCCCTCGACGAGCGGCGTCCGCACGTAGCCCGGGCAGACGGTGTTGCTGGTGACGCCCTTGTCGGCCGCCTCGAGGGCGATCACCTTGGACAGGCCTTCGAGGCCGTGCTTGGCGCTGACGTAGGCGGCCTTGTACGGCGAGGCGCGGTGGCCGTGGATCGAGGAGACGTGCACGATCCGGCCCCAACCGGAGCGGTACATCCCGGGGAGCAGCGCCCGGGCGAGCAGGAACGGCGCCTGCAGCATCACCCGGTGGATCGGCGCGAACCGCTCGGGGTCGAACTCCTCGACCGGGGCCACGTGCTGGATGCCGGCGTTGTTGACCAGGATGTCGATGCCGCGGCCCGGCGAGGTCGAGGGCGTCGATGGACTCGGCGTCGCCGAGGTCGGCGACGAGGTGCTCGCCGCCCACCGCCGACGGCCGCCTCCTTGGCCCCGGTCTCGTCCCGGTCGAGCACGAGGACGGAGGCGCCCTCGCCCGCCAGCCGGGCAGCGACCGCACGACCGATGCCGCTGGCGGCACCGGTCACCAGCGCGGTCCGGCCGGACAAGGACGTGTGCATGGGGTGGACGCTACGGTGGCGCGGGTCACGGTGGCGATGTGCGTGAACCCATGCTTGCGACCTGTTTATGTGCTCAGATCACACTGCCTTGCGCAGGCGCACCATCTGCAGGGCGAGCTGGACGTCGAGCTTCCGGCCGGGCTCGCGCCAGGTCTCCCCGAGCAGCTGCCCGACCCGATCGAGCCGCTGGGTCACGGTGTTGGGGTGGATGTGCAGGCGCTCGGCGGTGTCGCGCAGCGCTCCCCCGGTGTCGAACCAGGCGTCCAGGGTCTCGGCGAGACGGGTGTCCCGATCGGTGTCGTAGTCGAGCACCGGTCCGAGCGTGGTCTCGATGAACTCCTCGAGCTCCTGGGGACCGTTGCCACCCAGCAGCAGCCGGGCCAGCCCGAGCCCGGCGGGGTCGCTGACCTCCCCCGTGCGCCCGAGCCGGAGCAGCGCGGCCAGTGCCTGCCGGGCCTCTCGCCACGCCTGCCGGATCTGCTCGGCGCCGCCGCTGGCCCGGGTCACCCCGACCGTGGCGCCGTCGAGACGGGCGCGGAGCTGCTCACCGAGGCGCTGCGGATCGCTCGGGCGCGAGCACGACGACCTGGCCCTCGTGCACCCCGCCGAGGCCGTGCAGCTCTCGAGCCAGGCCGGCGGCGACCCGGGCGCCGGGCTGCTCGCCGTCGTGCTCCGCCACCGCGATGGACAGGTCGCCGTCGAGCTCGGCGCCCTGCTGGCGGGCCCGCTCCCGCAGCCGCGTCGCGTCGAGGTCCCGGCCGCTCACGAGGTCGACCAGCAGCTCGCCACGGACCCGGCTCTCGGCCTCGGCCTCGCTGCGGCCGAAGAGCAGGACCAGCGCCGTGACGAGGGCGCCGCGTTCGAGGGTGCGCCGCTCGGGCTGGTCCATCGGCTCGTCGGTGCGCAGCACCAGCGTGCCGAGGTGCTCCTCCCCGGCGGCGGCCACGGCCACCCAGCAGTCGCCGGCCTGCACGCACCGCCCCGACGTCCGGGCCCGGTCGACCGCCTCCTCGGGGGCAGGGTGGTCGTGACCCGGCGAGCAGCCGCCCCTCGTCGTCGTACACCGCCATCCGGCCGCCGAGCACCTCCGCGAGCACGTCAGCGACCTCGACCACGCCGCCTGCGTGGAGCAGCACGTCGGTCAGCCGGTCGTGGGCGCGGGCGGCGCGCTCGGTCGCCTCGTTGCGGGCACGCAGCTCCGCGTTGGCGTCGGCAGCCTCGGCGACCGCCTCCCGGGCCTGCTCGAACAGGCGGGCGTTCTCGAGCGCGACTGCTGCGTGGGCGGCGAACGACGTCAGCAGCGCCACCTCGCCGGCCGGGAACGGCCGGACCGTCCGGTGCACCGCCAGGAGCGCGCCGATGACCTTCCCCTCCACCGTGAGCGGGACGCCCAGGATCGCGCGGATCTGCTCGCCCTCCACGGCGGTGTCGATGTAGTCGCGATGCACGAAGCGCTCGTCGGCCTGGTAGTCCTCGGTGAAGTACGGCGCTCCCGACTGCGCCACCAGCCCGAGCAGCCCGGTGCCGAGCGGCAGCCGCAGCTTGCGGAACTCCGGGGTGAGCGCACCGTCGGTCACCTTCATGTACGACGCGCCCTCGGCCTCGTCGTTGAGGGAGAGGTAGGTCATGTCGGCCCCGAGCAGCTGCCGCGCGCGGCGGACGATGGCAGCCAGGATCGCGTCGAGGTCACGGATCGCCGTGAGGTCCCGCGCCGTCTCGTAGAGCGCGGTCAGCTCGGCCTCCCGGTTGCGCTGGCGCGCCATCAGCTCGTGGATCCGGAGGGCCAGTGCGTGCTGCCCGCGCAGCGCGTCCAGCTGCTCCGGCGCGCTGCCGGACACCTCCGCCTCGGCGAGGACCACGTCGAGATCCTCGCGGGAGGCACCGGCCAGCAGCATCTCCAGGAACTTGGCGGTCACCTCCATGCAGTCGATCCTGCCAGTCCCCGGAGGTCGAGGCGCGAACGAAGCGGGCGTCCCGCAACCGTCCCCGTAGAATTCGCCGGATGTCCGAGACCGCCCCACGCACCCTCGCCGACCAGCTCCGCGGCTGGTCGGACGAGCAGCTGTCGGCGTTGCTCGACGCCCGGCCGGACCTCGCGACGCCGGCACCGCACGACTCCTCGCAGCTCGCGGCGCGGATCGTGGTGAAGGCCTCGGTGCTCCGCGCGCTCGACGGGTTGGACGCCCTCGAGCTGGCCGTGCTCCAGGCGATCGTCCAGGACAGCGACCCCGACGCTGCTCGCGGCTTCCCCGGACGCGGTGGACCGGGCCCTGGAGCGAGTGCGCACGCGGGCGCTGGTGTGGGGTTCCCCCGACCGGCCCGTCCTCGTCGTCGCGAGACCTGCTCCGGCTGCCGCCGGGCCCTCCGGCCGACGAGGTCCGCGCCCTGCTCGAGAAGCTGGACGGTCCGGCGCGGACGATCCTCGACCACCTGGCCGACACCGGTGCCGACGGCCGCTGGAGCGGGGCGGCCGGGCCCACCGCCGACCTCGTGGCCCTCGGGCTGCTGGCGCACGTCGACGAGCGCCACGTGCGGCTGCCCTGGTCGGTGCGCCTCGCCCTCGACGCCGGCGCGGGCCGCGGCCTCGACCGGCCGCCCGCGCTGGCCACCTCCGAGCGGGGTCAGTCCCTGGTCGATCGGGCTGCGGCCGGTGCCGCCTTCGAGCTCGTACGACGCACCGAGCTGCTCCTCGACCGGTGGGGCACCCATCCGCCCGCCGGCGCTCAAGGCCGGCGGGCTCGGCGTACGCGACCTGCGCGCGACCGCGAGCCTGCTGCACGTCGAGCCCGACGTGGCGGCCCTGGTGATCGAGACCGCGGCCGCGGCGGGCCTGCTCGACCAGGGCATGACCGACGACGTCGACGCCGCCTGGCTGCCCACGGATGCCTACGACGCCTGGCTGGTCAAGCCGCCGGCGCAGCGCTGGACCAGCCTGGCCCGCGCCTGGATCGCCAGCCCCCGGCTGGTGTCGGCGATCGGGGGCCGCATCGGCGACAAGCCCGTCAACGCCCTCGTCCCCGGATCTCGCGCGCAGCTGGCTCGTCGGCCTGCGACACGACGTGCTCTCGGAGGTCGCCGGGCTGCGCGAGCGACCAGGCGCTGGCTCCCGGCACCGGGGTGTCGTCGCTCGTGGCGCGGCTGCGCTGGAAGCGGCCGCGGCGACCGGTCGCGCGCCTCGGCCACGTGGCGCCGCTCCTCGCGGAGGCCGCCCTCCTCGGGGTCACCGGGCTGGACGCGATGTCGACGTTCGGTCGCCTGCTCGTCGCCGACGAGGACCCCTCCGAGGCCCTCGAGGCGCTGCTGCCCGCGCCCGTCGACCACGTCCTGCTGCAGGCCGACCTCACCGCGATCGCACCCGGTCCGCTCGAGCAGGAGCTCGCGCGCAAGCTGTCGCTGGTCGCGGACGTGGAGTCGCGCGGCGGGGCGACCGTGTACCGGTTCGCGGCCTCCTCGGTGCGCCGCGCGTTCGATGCCGGCTGGTCCGCGGCCGAGGTGCACGAGTTCGTCTCCTCGACGTCGCGGACACCTGTGCCGCAGTCGCTGACCTACCTCGTCGACGACGTCTCGCGCCGCTTCGGCACCCTGCGTGCCGGGCACGCGGAGTCGTTCCTGCGCAGCGACGACGAGACCGCCCTGACCGAGCTGGTGCACGCGCCGGGCGCGGAGTCGCTGCGCCTGCGCCGGATCGCGCCGACCGTGGTGGTCTCCGACGTCCCGCTCGGCACGTTGCTGCCGCGGATCCGCGAGCTCGGGCTGGCACCGGTGGTCGAGTCGGTCGACGGCACCGTCCGGATCGCCCGTCCCGACGTGTTCCGCGCCCGCTCGTCGCGCCGCCGTACCCCGGCCGGAGCCGGCGTCCGTGTCGCCGCCCGGACCGCTGCGGTGGTCTCGGCCATCCGCGTCGGCGACCGGTCGTCGGCCGCACGGCCCGTGCGTGGCACCAGCGCCTCGGCGCCGACCGACGTGATCGCGATGCTCCGCCAGGCGGCCGAGGCGCGCGAGCAGCTGGTGATCGGCTACGTGGGCAACGACGGCACCGTGGCCGAGCGGATGGTGACCCCCGAGCGCGTCGAGGGCGGCCAGCTGACGGCGTACGACGAGCGCAGCGACTCCCACCGGTCGTTCGCCCTGCACCGGATCACCGCCGTGTCGCGACCCGTCGACCCGGCGCCGTGCCCTGATGGTGCTGGACCACCCACGCTCCCTCCCCGACGGTCGTAGCCTGTGCGCATGCCGTTCGAGACCTGGGACGACGTCGAGGATGCGCTGCTGCGTGCCCTCGCTCTCCTCGCGGACGGCGACTTCCTGATCCTCGGTGAGCCGACTCCCGACCCGTTGCCGAAGCGGCGACTGTTCTGGCGGCGCGCCAAGCCCGCCGCGGCGCGCTACGTGCAGGTGCTCCGCATCCAGGACCTCTACACCGCCGAGTGTGTGGGCGCCCGGAAGCTCGGCGGCACCTTCGAGATGAGCGACGCCACCATCGAGGGGCTGCGGTCCCTGGGCTGGAGCACCCCCGACGAGATCAAGCGGGAGTTCGACACCGACACGCCGAACTTCGACATGTACGTCTCCCTCACCGCCGCCCCGACCCTCGCCGAGCTGCTCATCTCCAGCCTCCAGCGCCTCGGCGCCCACCCCCCGGACCTGGTGCTGCAGACCTCGGGCTGACCGGAACCAGTTTGGAGCGGCGTTCTCAGGTGCGCTTCCGTCGGAGACTCATCACGGACAGTGCGGCACCGACTGCAAGACCAACGGCACCCAACGTCAGCCAGGGATGGTCTGAGATTGTCGTGGGGTCCGGGGTGGGCGAACCGTCCGAGTCCCTCGCCGGACCAGGCTCGTCGACGACCGACTTCCCGGACTCGGCCCCGGGGAGGTCGACCGCCAGGAGGTCGGTGGCGAAGTGAAAGCGCTGCCGGTGTCGCCCGCGTTCACGTGTCCGACCACCGCGAGGTCCGCGTGCCGGCGTCGAGGTGAGGGTCAGCAGCGCCAGGTCCGCGTCTGCCTGCCACGTCCCGGAGCCGGTAGCCTGGTGCACCGCGGCCAGCACCTTGTCGGCGCCGACCCAGCCCAGCAGGTCGGTCCTCACCTGATCGCTCGGAAGGTCACCCTCCAGCCGGAGCGCGCGGGCGCTGTCGGCGCGGCCGGGGTTGACGACCAGCACCCGGTCGCTCAGGCCCGCGGGCTCGACCAGGAGCGTCTCTCCGTCGGTGGAGAACCGCCCACCTCCCCATCTGACGTCGTCGGGAAGCGGTTGCGATCGCGCGGCGACGCCCGTCGCGGTCATCAGGGAGTTCCCTCGGTCTTGGTGGCGCCCACGGATGACTGGTGTGCCCACCCAGGCGACGCGGCCTTCCTCGCTCACGGCAGGAGCTGCGCGTATCGGCATAGCCGCGCACCTCGGGAACCCCGCGAGGGTTGCGTCTGACGCCCAATCCGTTCCCATGTCACCTTCCGCGCAGTGTCGAGCACGAATCCGCCCCACGCCTCGCTCGGCCCCCAGCCCAGGCTGGTCGTCAGCCCCTCGTAGAACGCCACGAGCCGGCTGTCGGGCGACCAACGGAAGTTCCAGTTGAGCCTGCCCATCTGGGTCGTCACTCCGAGGTCATCCGGACCGGACGGGTAGGTGTCGATGGCACCCGAGGTGAGATCCAGCAACCGAGCGCCGCTCTCGACCCAGCCTTCCCCTGGCTCCCCGCACACCGACCGCGAGCCGCACGTCGCCGGCTGCGGCACGAAGGGCTCGTGCCAGGCGTAGATGAGCTTGGTGCCGTCGGGCGACAGCGACAGGATCTCGGGAAGATCGACACCCTCCTCCGCGGCCGTCCTGGCGAACAGGGGAGCGTCGAAGCCGGGGAGGGCAAGCCGGTGAGCGACACCGTCGTCCGCGGTGACCACGAAGGCACCGGTGTCGTTCGCGATCGCCACGGACGCCCGCCCGACCGCCAGATCCTTCTCGACGCGCAGGTCCCCGTAACCCGCGATCCCCTCGATCTGGATCGGATCGTGGCGGTCCGGTCGGTCGACCGGCGGCACGGCCGTGCGAAGGGCTTCGGCGCCCAGGATGATCGCGCCCAGGAGTGCGACCACGACGAGCAGAACCGCAGCCGCGGTGAGATCCTGCCGACGGCGCCGGGTGCGCGCGGCCCTCGACCACAGCAGGGGGTCTACGGACACCGGGCCGGCGCGGTCGGCGACGCGCGTCAGGACGTCACGCAGCTGGTCAGTCATGATCGACCCCGATCAGTTGCCCGAGGTCCGGCGCAGCCGCTCTCAGGCGTGCCAGCGCCTGTCGGTGCATGGACTTCACGGTCCCCACCCCCACGCCCAGGACCCGGGCTGCCTCGACCTCGGTCAAGTCCTCGTAGTAGCGCAGCACCAGGACCGCGCGCTGGCGAGCAGTCAGCCGCTGCAGCGCGCGCTCGAGTGCCAGCTGCAGGTCGACGTCGCCACCGGCGCCGGACGGGGCGTCGTACCGTGCTGCCGACTCAGCCACCCGGCGGGTTCGACGTCGCCACCAGGAGATGTTTTCGGTGTACAGGATCCGCCTGACGTAGGGCTCCGGGTCACCCGTGATGCGCTGCCAGCGCAGCGCCGCCTTGAACAACGCGGTCTGGACGAGATCCTCCGCGAGCTGGTGGTCCTGGGTCAGGAGGTAGGCCGTGCGCATGAGCGCGGAGCTGCGGGCAACGACAAATGCGTTGAACTCCGCTTCCTCGGCCACGCGCTCCACTGGGTCCTCCGCTTCCCCGTCTACCCATGATGACGCCACGCGGACAGGTCGCGGAGGTCTGCGCGAAGCAACTTTCTCGCCGACGGCGGCTCCCCGTGGTCCGCACGCGCGGGGCTCCCGGGACTCAGACTGCTCGCGCGCCGCCCGGCGGACCGGTGAGGACTGCGGGCGCGTACTCGAGCAGCTGCAGCCTGTCGTCGAAGGTACGACTGGCGACCATCTCGAGGGCGACGTCGGGATAGCCGTCGTAGATCCGCTCCCGCCCGCTGCTGCCGGTGATGACCGGGAAGACGACCACCCGGAAGCGGTCGACGAGGCCGGCCTCCAGCAGTGACCGGCACAGGTGAGGCTGCCGATCGTGCGCAGCCCGACGGCGCTTTCCGACTTCAGCGATCGAACGGCCTCGACCGGGTCCCCACTGACCAGGCGGGTGTTGTCCCACGCCAACGGCTCGTCAAGCGTTGAGGAGAACACGACCTTGGACATCCCGGTCAGCTGCTGGAAGCTGTCGTCGTCAGCCGTGGCCGCAAAGCCCGACATCAATCGGTACGTGGTCGCTCCCATCAGGGCCGTGTAGTCGCGCTCCGGCGCCTGGTCGAGCCAGGCCAGGTACTCGGGACCCTCGAGGCCCCAGTAACCCGGCCAACCCTCCGCTGCGGCATAGCCGTCCAGCGAGGTGATGAAGTCCACCAGCAGTTCTGGCATCGGCGTTCCTTTCGCTCATGCTCCTCTCCACCGTGCAGGCCGCGGCACACAACGGCAACGGCTTGTGTGGTGGATCCGAGTCACCTGGTGACTCGGATCCACCACACAGAGCTCACGAACCAGCGGTCCGTAAGGTTGATCCGTTATGACCGCGCACCCCATGGGACCCCGATGAACGACGGCCCCCTCATCGTCCAGTCGGACAAGACGCTGCTGCTCGAGGTCGACCACGAGCAGGCCGACGCCGCACGCAAGGCGATCGCGCCGTTCGCCGAGCTCGAACGCAGTCCGGAGCACATCCACACCTACCGGCTGACGCCGCTTGGCCTGTGGAACGCGCGCGCCTCCAGTCGGACAAGACGCTGCTGCTCGAGGTCGACCACGAGCAGGCCGACGCCGCACGCAAGGCGATCGCGCCGTTCGCCGAGCTCGAGCGCAGCCCGGAGCACATCCACACCTACCGGCTGACGCCGCTGGGCCTGTGGAACGCGCGCGCCGCCGGCCACGACGCCGAGCAGGTCGTCAACGTGCTGCTCACCTTCAGCCGCTACGCCGTGCCGCACGCACTGCTGGTGGACGTGGCGGAGACGATGGCGCGCTACGGCCGGCTGCGGCTCGACAAGCACCCGACCCACGGGCTGGTGCTCGCGAGCACCGACCGGGCGGTCTTCGAGGAGGTGCTGCGCAGCAAGAAGGTGGCCGGGATGCTCGGCGAGCGTCTCGACCGTGCCGGACTCCGAGGGCTCCGTGGCGGTCCACCCGAGCCAGCGTGGCAACCTCAAGCAGGCGCTGCTCAAGCTCGGCTGGCCGGCCGAGGACTTCGCCGGCTACGTGGACGGTGAGGCACATCCGATCGCGCTGGACGAGAGCGACTGGACGCTGCGGGCCTACCAGCAGGAGGCGGCCGACTCGTTCTGGCACGGCGGGTCCGGGGTCGTCGTACTCCCCTGCGGCGCGGGCAAGACCCTGGTCGGTGCCGCGGCCATGGCGCAGGCCAAGGCCACCACGCTGATCCTGGTCACCAACACCGTCAGCGCGCGGCAGTGGAAGTCCGAGCTCGTACGACGCACCAGCCTGACCGAGGAGGAGATCGGGGAGTACAGCGGCTCCCGCAAGGAGATCCGGCCGGTCACCATCGCGACGTACCAGGTGATGACCATGCGCCGGAAGGGCGTCTACCCCCACCTCGAGCTGCTCGATGCGCGCGACTGGGGCCTGATCGTCTACGACGAGGTGCACCTGCTCCCGGCACCGATCTTCCGGATGACCGCCGACCTGCAGGCGCGCCGCAGGATCGGCCTCACCGCCACCCTCGTCCGCGAGGACGGTCGCGAGGGCGACGTGTTCAGCCTGATCGGTCCCAAGCGCTACGACGCCCCGTGGAAGGACATCGAGAGCCAGGGGTGGATCGCGCCGGCCGACTGCGTGGAGGTCCGGGTCACGCTGCCCGAGGGCGAGCGGCTCGCCTACGCCACCGCCGACCCCGACGAGCGCTACCGCCTGGCGAGCTGCACCCACGCCAAGACCCTGGTCGCCGAGCAGCTCGTCGAGCGGCACCGCGGGGAGCCGACCCTGGTGATCGGCCAGTACCTCGACCAGCTCGACGAGCTCGCCGAACACCTCGACGCGCCCGTCATCAAGGGCGACACCACCGTCAAGGAGCGCGAGCGGCTCTACGAGGCGTTCCGCAGCGGCGAGCTCGAGCTGCTCGTCGTCTCCAAGGTCGCCAACTTCTCCGTCGACCTGCCCGAGGCGGCCGTGGCCATCCAGGTCTCGGGCAGCTTCGGCTCCCGCCAGGAGGAGGCGCAACGCCTCGGTCGCCTGCTCCGGCCCAAGTCCGACGGCAAGACGGCGCGCTTCTACGCGATCGTCAGCCGCGACACCGTCGACGCGGACTTCGCCCAGAACCGCCAGCGCTTCCTCGCCGAGCAGGGTTACGCCTATCGCATCGTGGATGCGGGCGATCTGTGAACAGGGCGCCCTCGTAGGCTTGCTCGGTGACGAAACACGAAGTTCTCCTGCTCGAGAACATCCATCCCGCCGCGACCGACGTGTTCGAGCGCAACGGGTTCATCGTGCACACCCGCCCCGGCTCCCTGGGTGAGGACGACCTGATCGAGGCCCTCCAGGGCATGACCATGGTCGGCATCCGCTCCAACACCAAGGTCACCGACAGGGTCCTGGACAACACCGACCTGACCGCCGTCGGGGCCTTCTGCATCGGCACCAACCAGATCGACCTCGAGGCCGCTGCCCGGCGCGGGATCGCCGCCTTCAACGCGCCGTACTCCAACACCAGGAGCGTCGTCGAGCTCGTCATCGGCGAGATCATCGCGCTGGCCCGCCGGCTCCCGGAGAAGACCCAGCGGATGCACGACGGGGTCTGGGACAAGTCCGCGCAGGGCAGCCACGAGGTCCGGGGGCGCACGCTCGGCATCGTCGGCTACGGCAACATCGGGACTCAGCTCTCCAACCTGGCCGAGGCCCTTGGCTTCCGGGTGATCTTCTTCGACACCGCCGACCGCCTCGCGCACGGCAACGCCCGTCGCGTCGGGACGCTCGACGAGCTGCTCGAGCAGGCCGACGTGGTCTCGCTCCACGTCGACGGCCGGCCCGGCAACGCGGGCCTCTTCGGCGCCGAGCAGTTCGCGAAGATGAGGCCGCGCTCGATGTTCATCAACGCCTCGCGCGGCATGGTCGTCGACGACGTCGCGCTGCGCGAGCACATCCTCTCCGGCCACATCGCGGGGGCTGCTCTCGACGTGTTCCCGGTCGAGCCCAAGGCCCAGGGGGACACCTTCGAGTCCGCGCTGCGCGGCCTGCCGAACGTGATCCTGACGCCGCACGTCGGCGGCTCCACCCAGGAGGCCCAGGAGGAGATCGGCTTCTTCGTCTCCGGCAAGCTGTCGTCGTTCGCCCACGGCGGGGGTACGGCGCTGTCGGTGAACCTGCCCGAGGTCGCAGCACCGGCGCTGGAGAGCGGCTTCCGCATCGCCCTCCTGCACCACAACGTGCCGGGCGTGCTCGCCTCGGTCAACCAGCTGCTGGCCGACCACCAGGACAACGTCACCGCGCAGTACCTCGCGACCCGCGGGGAGCAGGGCTACGTCGTCACCGACGTGTCAGCCGAGCTGCCCGAGTCGGCCCTCGCCGGCCTGGAGGCGGCGGAGTCGACCCTCTGGCTGCGGACCTACCACGCCTGAAGCCTGCTCAGCGCGTGGTGTGCCGCTGCGCGGCGACCAGCGCCCGGCGCAGCAACGGCGACATCGCGTCGTTGGTCCGCACGCTGGACGTCCGTCCCCAGGATCCCGAAGGTTCCGGGGGGAGCAGGCGCGAGCACCGCCGGTCGGATCGGCTCCCCGGAAGCCGTCGGGGCACGATGCCGGTGCGCAGGTAGTTCGACACGGCGTTGTCGACGCACGGCACGCCCGCGAGCGAGCTGGCGTGCGTGGTGCCGCCGATCCCTGCGACCAGGGAGGCCGTCGGGAACAGCCGTCGAGTCATGATGGCGCCGGAGTACGGCGTGGCCGCGTCGCGGGTCTCGCTGATCAGCAGGACCTTCGAGGTCAGGGCCCTCCCCGAGACTGCCAAACGGCGGTGCGCGGGGGCCTTCCAGCTCAGGCACGGCGCGTTGTACCAGGTGTTCCCCCAGGTCAGGAACGGCGCCCGCCGGTGCACCGACCAGCTGCGCGCGCGGGTGCGCTGGAAGTCGGGCCAGGCCATGTCGCTGCACTGGACGGCGCTGTAGATCGCGAAGCCGTTGTCGTCGCCCATGTTGGTGTCGCGGTACATCGCCGCAAGGGTGCCCCCACGTCGCTTGCGCACCAGCTCGGAGTAGGCCTGCCCGATCTCGACCCAGTTGTAGACGTAGTAGCCGGCGTCGAGCATCGCGTCGGCCAGCTCGTCAGGCCCGAGCCGCCCGCCGGCGGCCGGGCGCCTGTCGAGCAGCCGCAGCTGGCGGTAGTAGCCCCGCTTGATCGCCCGCCAGCGCTTGCCCAGGTGGAAGGAGCGCGGGTGCCGGGCGAGGTACTGCCAGTAGACGTTCATGTTGCGGTCGAAGGCGATGTCCTGGTCGAAGTTGGCGGAGTACCAGACCCGCCGCGGGTTGACCACGCCGTCGAGCACGAGGCGCCTGACGCGCGTGGGGTACCGCGTCGCGTAGACCTGGCCGAGGTAGGTGCCGTAGGAGAACCCGTAGTAGCTGATCTTCTCCGCCCCCAGCGCCTCGCGGATGAGCTCCATGTCGCGCACCGTGTCGAGCGTCGTCAGGTGTCGCAGCAGCGCTCGCTTGGCGGGCGTGCTGGCGCAGGCGTTCGAGTACGCCCGGCTGTGGGCCAGCCAGTAGCGGTAGAGCCGCTGTGCCCGCGGCACGTAGTTGGGCCGGTTGTAGGTGAAGTAGCGGCGCGAGCAGCGCAGCGCGGGACTGCTCGCTCCGACCCCCCGCGGGTCGAAGCCGATCCAGTCGAAGCTCGCTGCCACGCTGCCCGGCACGTAGTCGCTGATCGCCGGCATCGACAGCCCGGAGCCGCCCGGCCCACCGGGGTTGACCAGCAGGACGCCCCGGTACGTGGAGGTGGTGTGCTGCCTGCGGGTGAGGGCCAGCTTGATCTTCACGCCGTCCGGCTTCGCGTGGTCGCGAGGCACCATCAGCGTGCCGCACTGGAGACCCAGGTAGCCCAGCTCGGGGTCGGCGCAGGTCTTCCACGTGATCGGCTCCACGGCCGCTGCTGCGGGCGGCTGCGTCGTCCCCGGGCGCGCTCAGCAGTCCCACGCCGACGAGGACGGCGGCGGCGATCGCGGGCAGGCGCAGCACGGTGGGTCCTCTCCGGGAGCGCGGGGCGGGCACCACCAGCGCCCGTGCAGCATCCCTCCCGGAGGCGGCTCTGTCCAGTTGCACGGTCACTCCGTGGGGATACCGAGGGCCCTGGACAGGGCGTCGTCGAGCAGCATCCGCCACGACCGCACGTGGTCGACGTCGACGGACGCGCGGGTCCACGAGCGACCGGTCCGGGCGGAGGACCCGATGGCGAAGCGGCGTACGCCGGCCCGGACCAGCCACGGGACCAGCTCCGGGGTGAGGCCACCGCCGGCGAGGAGCATCTCCGCCACCCGGGGGTCACGCTCGGCCCGCGCGATCAGCTCGTCGACGCCGTGGGCCAGCCCCCGGGTGGAGCCGGCCGAGATGACCGACTCCAGACCCGGGCAGCCCGCGTACGTCGCGCCACGCGTGGTCGGCATCGAGGGCCTCGTCGAAGCCGTGGAACAACCAGGGCACGCCGCCCAGCTCCCTGCACATCTCGGCACAGGCCTCGCGGTCGATCTCGAGGTCGCGGTCGAGGAAGCCGTAGGCCAGCACCACGGACGCCCAGCTCGAGGAAGGTCGCGCCGAGGTCGACGAGGCGGTGGTAGCTCAGGTCTGGCGCAGCGCAGCACGACGTAGACAGGCAGGTCGGTCTCACGCACGACGGCGGAGACCGTGGCCGGCTCGGGCGAGTAGTAGCCCTCCTCGGGCTCGATCCCCAGGAGCAACCGGTCGGCGCCACCCGCAGTCGCGGCCTCGGCATCGCGCGCGTGGAGCACGACGACGTCGAGATGGGCGCTCTCCACGGAGCCCCCCGCTTGGCCTGGGGTCACAATGGACATCGTGACATCCCACGACGTCGTGATGAGGGCACGAGCCCTGGTGTTGCACGACCTCGAGACCACCGGAGTGGCTGACCCGGCGACGGTCTCGGCGCTCGAGTCGGCCCTCGCCGACCGCGGCTGGTGGCTCGAGCAGTGGGCCGAGGGACGCGACTTCGTGGTCGGGCTGGTGGCCCAGGACGTCCAGGACGCCCTGCTGGAGACCAACGGGCGCTGGCCGCTGTGCCGGGCCTGCGACCACCTCGAGCCGCACGCTCTCTACGTCCATCCCGACCTGGGGGGTCCCGACCCCACGTGGTGCTGTGAGCACGCCGGGATCGAGGTGGCCCCGGTCGGTGGCCTCTGAGCCGTCTAGCGCAGGTGCTCGGGCCGGAGCACCGGCACCCAGAGCGTGTAGCGGTCCGCGCGGTAGACGCTGCGGGTGACCTCGACGACGTTCTCCCGGCAGAACGCCCGCCGGGAGATGTGCAGCACCGGCGAGCCGGGCTCGAGCTCGAGCAGCTCGGCCTCCTCCTCGGTGGCGATCCCGGCGAGGACCGAGTCCTCACCCCAGGTCGGCATCAGGTCGCGCATCGCGAACCAGAAGTAGAGGCTGGTCGGGAGCGCCTCGTCGAGGAAGTTCGGGAAGAGGTCCAGGGAGAGGTAGACGTGCTGGATGGCCATCGGGACGCCGTCGGCGAGGCGCAGCCGCTGCCAGTGCGCGATCGCGGTGCCCTCCTCGACCTCGAGCGCGCGCGCCACACCCGGTCCGGCACTCTCCCGGCGAGCGAGCAGCGTCTTCGACTCGGGCTTCTTGCCGCGGCGCTCCATCTCCTCGGTGTACGCCGAGAGCCGCATCTGCATGTCGATCAGCGGCTTGGTGACGAAGGTGCCCCGGCCGGCGACACGCTCGAGCAGCCCCTGGGCGACCAGCGCGTCGATGGCGTGCCGGACGGTCATCCGCGCGACGCCGAACTGTTCGGCCAGGTCCCGCTCGGACGGTGCGGGGGTTCCCGGCTCGGCGTTGACGATGACGGAACGGACGTACTCCCGCACCAGGACGTGCTTGCGCCCGCGCCGGCCTCCACCTCGCGGTGAGTGGTCGTCCACCCGTCAGCTCCTTCGTCAGGTCGTAGGCAGAAACCTAACCAACCTGTAGCGCGCGATCGGGACCGATCCCACCAAGATTTCGAGACTCGTCACTCCGTTCCGATGGCCTTGAGCACGTCGAGCCGGGCCGCCCGGCGTGCCGGAACCACGGCCGCGAGCACCCCCGCGACTGCTGCCAGGAGCAGGAAGCCGCCGAGCAACGGCCACGGAACGGCCAGCTCGGTGAGTCCGTCCTCCTCCAGGGCGGTCACCATCGTCGCGCCGAACATGACCCCCATCACGGTGCCGAGCACGCCGCCCAGGACGGCGACCACCACCGACTCCAGGCGGATCATGGTGCGCAGCTGCCGACGCGTGACGCCGACGGCCCGCAGCAGCCCGACCTCACGGGTCCGCTCGATCACCGAGAGGCTGAGCGTGTTGATCACGCCCAGGATCGCGATGATCACCGAGAGCCCGAGCAGGCCGTAGATCAGGTAGAGGAACTGGTTGACCTGCTCCTTCTGCTCCGCCGCGAAGCCCTCGGGATCCTTCACGGTCACGGTCGGCAGGTCCTTGACGACCCGCTCGATCTCGCTGCGGACGGTGTCGGTGCTCGCCCCGCGTGCCTTGGTCACCATGACCATCGCGTCCAACGGGGTCAGGCCGCCCTTCTCCAGGGTGTCGGGTGTGACCACGTAGTCGCCCGGAAGCGCCGGGTTGGTCGGGAACAGTGCGACCACCCGGAGCTTGATGTCGCGCGCCTGGAACTTCATCGTGACGCTGTCACCGAGCCCGAAGCCGCGGTTCTTCGCCTGGCACTGCGGCGATCGCGACGGTGCCCGGGCCGAGCTCGGCGAAGGAGCCCTGCGACCGTGGGGATGGCGAAGGCGACCCCGAACGCCTTCGGGTCGACACCGACCGTCCAGGCGCTGCCTCCGCCCTTGAGCTCGGGGAAGGCGCTGCGGAGCTGGGTCACGCCGGAGACGCCGTCGATGCGACGTACCTGCTCGGCGACGTCGGGCGAGAACGGCTGCCCGACGACGTTGGACACGATGAACTGCGAGGTCAGTGACTTGCCGATGGCGGCGTCCGTGCTGGCCGACGCCGAGCTGCCGAAGATCGACATCATCGCCATCAGGGCCAGCCCGATCATCAGGGCGCTGGCCGTCGCGCCGGTCCGCCGCGGGTTGCGCAGGGCGTTCTGGGCGGCCAGCCGGCCCACCGTCCCGAACGTACGGCGGTAGACCGCACCGAACAGGTGCAGCACGGGCTGGCCCAGGAAGGCGCTCATCATGGCCACGCCGACGAGGACGAGCAGGATGCCGCCGCCGATGCCGATCAGTGCCCAGTTGCCCTCACCGGCGAGCCCGGCCGCCATCGACGCCGGCGCCGAGCCAGCACCAGGACCGTGCCCGATCAGGACACGTCGCCGCAGCGTCGACTCGGGCAGGGCCACGTCGTCGCGCAGGGCCGCCATCGGTGCGATCCGGGCAGCGCGGCGCGCGGGCAGCAGCGCAGCGATCGGCCGTGACGCCCACGCCGACGACGTACGACCAGAACACTGCCGGCCAGGTCAGCGGGAAATCCGCCCGGCTCAGGTCCAGCCCGAACACGCCGAAGAGCCAGCGCAGCCCGAGCGCGAGCAGGTAGCCGACACCCAGGCCGACCGTCGACCCGACCAGGCCCACGACCGTCGCCTCGAGAAGCACCGACCGGTTGACCTGCTTGCGCGACGCGCCCATGGCGCGCAGCAGCGCGAGCTCCCGGCTGCGCTGGGCGACCAGGATCGAGAAGGTGTTGATGATGAGGAACACCCCGACCACGAGGGCGACCACGGCGAAGACCAGCAGGAACGTCTGCAGGAAGCCGAGGATCTCGTCGAGGTCGGCCTGGTTCTTCTCGACGTAGGCGTCCCCCGTCCGGGCGACCATGCCCTTGGGCAGCACCTGCTGCGCGGCGTCGGCCAGCTCGCGCTGGGAGACCCCCGGGGCGGCGTTGAGGGAGACCGCGCTGAACACGTCGCGGCCGCCGTAGAACCGCTCCTGCATGAACCGGCGGTCGAAGATGGTGAGGGTCGCGCCGTTCAGGCCGCCCGACCCGAACTCCACGAGCCCGGTGAGCCTCGTGTCCATCACCGGTGGCCTGCCGGGCGTGGCGAGCTCGACCCGGTCCCCGATCTCGAAGTCGCCCTTCTCGGCGGTGTCCACGTCGAGCGCGATCTCGTCCGGCCCGTCCGGGTAGCTCCCGCGGACCACGGTGAGCACCGGCTTGCCGGTGAGCGCGACGGCGTCGGTGGGGTTGTTGGCGAGGCCGGGTGGACCGTTGCCGCCGATCACCTTGCCGTCCTTGCCGATGACGAAGACGGTCAGGAGGGTGTTCTGCGGGTGCGCGGACCCGACCTCGGGCAGCGCCTCGAGGTCCGAGACGACGCTCGCCGGGAAGGTGCGGACGTCCTGGCCGGAGTCGAAGTCGTTGGCGCCCTTGAACGCCACCTCGACGTCGGCGGTGCTGCCCTCGATGATGTCGTCGAACGCCCCGCCCATCGCGTTGGTGAAGATCATCGATCCCGCGACGAAGGCGACGCCGAGCACGATCGCGAACGCGGAGAGCAGCAGGCGCAGCTTGCGGGCGAAGAGGTTGCGCCAGGTCACGCGCCACACGTCAGCTGCCCTCGCCCGGCGGCGCGGGCTCGCGCGACGCGAGCTCCTGCATCTTGTTCAGGACCGCATCGCGGTCCGGACGGCGCAGCTCGTCGACGATGCGCCCGTCGGCGAGAAAGACGACCCGGTCGGTGTACGCCGCTGCCACCGGGTCGTGGGTCACCATCACGATGGTCTGGTGGCGTTCGTCCACGCTCGAGCGGAGGAGGGTGAGCACCTCGGCACCGGACTTGGAGTCGAGGTTGCCGGTGGGCTCGTCGGCGAAGACGATGTGCGGACGGCTCATCAGGGCCCGGGCCACGGCGACGCGCTGCTGCTGGCCACCCGAGAGCTCGTTGGGCCGGTGGTCGAGCCGGTCGCCGAGGTCGACGGTCCCGATGACGGCGTCGTACCACTCCTGGTCGGGCTTGCGACCGGCGATCGACAGCGGCAGCACGATGTTCTCGCCGGCCGTCAGGGTGGGCACCAGGTTGAAGGACTGGAAGACGAACCCGATCCGCTCGCGTCGCAGGTGAGTCAGCTTCTTGTCCGACAGGTGGCCGATCTCGGTGTCACCGATGAACACCTGGCCCGACGTGGGGGCGTCCAGCGCCGCGCAGCAGTGCATCAGCGTCGACTTGCCGGACCCGGAAGGTCCCATCACGGCGGTGAACTCCTCCGCGGCGATGTCCAGAGTGACACCGTCCAGCGCGCGGACCTCGGCATCGCCGGAGCCGTACACCTTCGTCAGGTCGACCACCCGGGCCGCCACCGCGGTCCCGTCCACCGCCGGAGCGGCACCGTCCTCCACCGTCGTCATGGCTCAAATCTGCCAGCCCGTCGGTCACGGCGCACTCCGGTATTGCCCGGACCCGCCCTCAGGGGTACCGCTGGTCAGCCGAGGGCGACCGTCAGCAGGATCACCGTGTCCTCGTCGGTCTCCACCGCGTGTCGCTGCGGCGGGATGGGCACCAGGCCGCCGGCGGGGACGTCCCACAGCCGCTCCCCCGCGACCAGGCGTGCCCGGCCGGAGAGGACGTGGAAGGTGGCAGCGCCCGGTGATGAGTGCTCGCCCAGAGAGGTGCCGCCGGTGAGGGCCATCAGCACGGCCCGCTGCTTCGACCCGTGCTCGACGACCCGGGAGGCCCGGCCCTCGGGCGCCGCGCGGGCCGCTGCGAGGAGCTCCTCGCCCAGCGCCTTCAGGTCGGTGATCTGATCGCTCATGGCCGCTCCCATCCCCGGTTCGGTGAGCGGGTGCCGACTCCGGCGCCTGCCCGCTGGTCCCTGGACCGGTAGACGATATAGGGACGGGTCAGGTAGCCCACCGGCGCCGAGAATACGTGCACGAGCCGGGTGAACGGCCACAGCGCGAACAGGCCGAAGGCCACCAGTGCGTGCAGCTGGAAGCCCAGGGGCGCCTCGGCCATGAGCTCGGGCTGCGGGTTGAAGGCGAGGAAGGAGCGGTACCAGACCGAGACGCCCTCGCGGTAGTCGTAGTGACCACCCACGGAGAGGATCGACCCCGCGATGGTGTTCCACATGCCCAGCGCGATCACGGCGCCGAGGAAGGCGTACATCACCTTGTCCATCACCGTCGTCGCCGAGAAGACCGGTCCGACGGTGCGCCGGCGGTAGACGAGGATCGCCATCCCGCCGAGCGCCATCAGCCCCGCGACGAGACCACCGAGCACGGCGACCACGTGGTAGGTCTCCGTGCTGATCCCGACCGCGTCGGTCCAGGACTCGGGGATGAGCAGGCCGATGACGTGCCCACCGACGACGCCCAGCATGCCGAAGTGGAACAGCGGCGAGCCGAGGCGCAGCAGCCGGTCCTCGTAGAGCTGGCTGGACCGGGTGGTCCAGCCGAACTTGTCGTAGCGGTAGCGCCAGAAGTGCCCCACGGCGAAGGTGGCCAGGCAGAGGTACGGGACGATGACCCACAGGAAGGTGCTCATGCCGGCGGCCCCACTGGGATCTGCGGGTCGATGAGGAACGGCTCGAGGCCGACCTCCTCCGCGGGTGGTCCCTCCTCGATCAGCCGGCGTACGGCGTCGTGCTCCTCACCCTGCAGCTCCGGAAGGGTGGTACACACCGCCTCCACCACCGCGTGCCAGGGCGATCGGGCGTCGGCCAGGGCGATCCGCAGCATCTCGAGTCCGGCACGGTGGTCGATCAGCAGTCGCCAGGCCGTGGGGACGTCCACGCAGGCCCCGAACTGGAGCACGGCACACAGGTGGTCGGGGAGCTCACCTGACTCCTCCCCCGGATCGAACTCGACCCCGGCCTTGCGGTAGGCCTGCTTGAACTGCACCAGAGCCACTCCACGGCGGCGGGTGTCCCCGTAGGCGAAGTAGGTCAGGTAGAGCGCACAGCGGCGGGTGTGGTCGAAGGTGGCGACGTACTCCTCCTGCAGCGCCCGCAGGTCTGAAGACCGCAAGTGGGAGACGAACCCGGCGAGCCGCCCCGCCAGTTCTGGCGGCAGATCAGCGGTGGCCTGATCGACCGCGTCGAGACTGTCGAGCAGTTCGGCTGTCGGGTAGTCGAGGAGGGCCGAGCACAGCTGCCAGGCCGCGCGTGTCTGACCCTCCGGGAGGGTCGGCTGCTGGCGCCGGGCGACCTTGAACATCACTCCTCCTCCTTGCGGGGGAACAGCCCTTCGGGCGAGCCCTTGCCGTCCCAGTTGAGGAGGTTGACGCGGCCCTTCTTCTCGCCACCGCCGACGAGGGTGTCGCTGGTCTGACGCTCCTTGAGCATCGCGAAGTTCTCGACCGCTACAGGCGTCAGCTCTCCGGAGCCCTCGCCGAAGATCTCCGGGTTGCCGCCGCCGTACTCGCTCACCGGACAGTCGGTGGCCAGCTCCTCGAGGGCGTGTGCCTGCTCGGCGTGGGCCGCAGGGATCACGTAGCGCTCGTCGTACTTGGCCAGGGCGAGCAGCCGGAACATGTCGTACATGGCCTCGGGCTCCATGCCGACGGCTGCGGGGATCGACTCGTCGGGGTCACGGCCCAGTTGATGTCGCGCATGTAGGACCGCATGGCCGCCAGCCTCCGCAGCACGGCATCGACCGGTTCGACGTCGCCGGCGGTGAACAGGTTCGCGAGGTACTCGACCGGGATCCTGAGAGCCTCGATCGCGGCGAACAGGTTGCCGCGGTCCTCGGCGTCGTGGCCCGTGTCCTTGATGACGTCGACCACGGGTGACAGCGGCGGGATGTACCAGACCATCGGCATGGTGCGGTACTCCGGGTGCAGCGGCAGGGCCACCTGGTACTTGTTGATCAGCGCGTGGATCGGCGAGCGTTGCGCGGCCTCGATCCAGTCGCCCGGGATGCCGGCCGCCTCGGCCGCGCGCACGACCTCGGGGTCGTCAGGGTCGAGGAAGACCGATCGCTGCGCCTCGTAGAGGTCGTGCTCGTTCTCCACGGAGGCCGCCTCGAGGACCCGGTCGGCGTCGTACAGCACCAACCCGATGTAACGCAGCCGGCCCACGCACGTCTCGGAGCAGACGGTGGGGATCCCGACCTCGACGCGCGGGTAGCAGAACGTGCACTTCTCGGCCTTGCCGGTCTTGTGGTTGAAGTAGACCTTCTTGTAGGGGCACCCGGACACGCACATCCGCCAGCCACGGCAGCGGTCCTGGTCGACGAGGACGATGCCGTCCTCCTCCCGCTTGTAGATCGCGCCGCTAGGGCACGACGCGGCGCATGACGGGTTGAGGCAGTGCTCGCAGATCCGCGGCAGGTAGAACATGAAGGTCTGCTCGAACTCGAACTTCACCTTGTCCTCGATGCCCTTGAGCATCAGGTCACGGCTGGCGTGCTCGCGGCTGCCGCCGAGGTTGTCGTCCCAGTTGGCCGACCACTTCACCTGCATCGGCTTGCCGCTGATCAGGCTGTGCGGCTGCGCCACCGGGAACGTGTCCGAGGCCGGTGAGCTGATCAGGGTCTCGTAGTCGTAGGTCCAGGGCTCGTAGTAGTCCTGGATCGACGGCATCTTGGGGTTGGAGAAGATGTTCAGGAGCTTCTTGATCCGCCCGCCGGCCTTGAGGACCAGCCGGCCGTTTGGCTTGCGGACCCAGCCGCCCTGCCACTCCTCCTGGTCCTCGTAGCGCCGCGGGTAGCCGAGTCCCGGCCTCGTCTCGACGTTGTTGAACCAGACGTACTCCACGCCCGAGCGGTTGGTCCACGCCTGCTTGCAGGTGACCGAGCAGGTGTGGCACCCAATGCACTTGTCGAGGTTCATCACCATCGCCATCTGGGCCATGACCTTCATCAGTAGGTCACCTCCGCCTTCCGCTTGCGGATCACGGTCACCTCGTCGCGCTGGTTGCCCGTCGGCCCGAGGTAGTTGAACGCGAAGGACAGCTGGGCGTAGCCGCCGATGATGTGGCTCGGCTTGAGCATGATGCGGGTCAACGAGTTGTGGATGCCGCCGCGCTTGCCGGTCGTCTCGGTGCGGGGTACGTCGATCAGCCGGTCCTGGGCGTGGTGCATGTAGACGGTGCCCTCGGGCATCCGGTGGGAGACGATCGCCCGGGCCGCCACCACGCCGTTGCGGTTCACCGCCTCGACCCAGTCGTTGTCCGCGATGCCGACCTTGGCGGCGTCGACGTCGGAGATCCAGATCGCCTGTCCTCCCCGCGAGAGCGAGAGCATGAACAGGTTGTCCTGGTACTCCGAGTGGATCGACCACTTGTTGTGCGGGGTGAGGTAGCGAACGGTGACGCCCAGGGCGCCGACGTCGCCGATCTCGGGCTCGCCGAACAGCTGACTCATGTCCAGGGGTGGCTTGAACACCGGCAGGGTCTCGCCGAGCTCCTGCATCCAGTCGTGGTCGAGGTAGAAGTGCTGGCGCCCCGTGAGGGTGTGCCAGGGCTTGAGCCGCTCGGTGTTGATGGTGAACGGGCTGTAGCGCCGGCCGCCGGTCTCCGACCCCGACCACTCCGGGCTGGTGATCACCGGTACCGGCGCGGCCTGGGTGTCGGCGAAGGTGATCTTCTTGCCCTCGTGCTCGGCGGCGAGGTCGTGCAGCTCGGTGCCGGTGCGCTTCTCCAGGGTCTTGAAGCCCTGGGTGGCGAGGTGGCCGTTGGTGGTCCCCGACAGGGCCATGATGGTCTCGGCCGCGGCGATGTCCTTCTTCAGGCTCGGCCGGCCGTCGGCGACGCCGCCACGGACGGCGCCGTTCTTGCCCCGCAGGTAGTCGATCTCGCCGCTGACGTCGTAGGTGATCGCCTTCGTCGTGGCGCCGAGCTGCTCCATGAGTGGCCCGAGGGCCACCATCTTCTCGGCCACGGCGCCGTAGTCGCGCTCGACCACGACCAGCTTGGGCATCGTCTTCCCGGGGACGGGTTCGCACTCCCCCTTCCTCCAGTCCTTGACCACGCCGTGCGGCGTCGCCATCGCGTCCGGACTGTCGTGCAGCAGCGGGACGGCCACCAGGTCGCGGCGTACGCCGAGGTGCTCCTTGGCCAGCGGAGCGAACGACTCCGCCAGCGTCTGGAAGATGTTCCAGTCGGTCTTCGTCTGCCACGGCGGCGCGATCGCCGGGTTGAACGAGTGGATGAAGGGGTGCATGTCGGTGGTGGAGATGTCGTGCTTCTCGTACCAGGTGGCCGCCGGCAGCACGATGTCGCTCAGGATCGTCGAGCTGGTCATCCGGAAGTCGAGGGTGCACAGCAGGTCGAGCTTCCCCTCGGGGGCCTCGTCGTGCCAGACGATGTCGCTCGGTCGCCGGTCCTCGGGCGTCTCGTCGGCCTGGACGGAGGAGTCGGTGCCGAGCAGGTGCTTGAGGAAGTACTCGTTGCCCTTGCCGCTCGACCCGAACAGGTTGGCGCGCCACATGGTGAGGACGCGCGGCCAGTTCTCCGGCGCGTCCGGGTCCTCGCACGCGAAGCGCAGCTCACCGGCTCTGGAGCTGGTCGACGACGTAGTCGGCCACGGGTCGTCCCGAGGCCTCGGCCTCGTCGGCGAGATCGAGCGGGTTGCGGTCGAAGGTGGGGTACGACGGCATCCAGCCCAGGCGCGCCGACAGGGCCAGTGCATCGGCCGTCCCCATCCCCGCCAGCTTGCCGGTGCCGGTCGGGGCGGCGAGGTTCTCGACGCCGTAGTTGTCGTAGCGGAACTGGTCGGTGTGCAGGTACCAGTAGCCGGTCTGGATCATCTGCCGCGGCGGCCGCACCCAGTCGAGCCCGAAGGCGAGCTGAGCCCACCCCGTGATCGGCCGGGCCTTCTCCTGGCCCACGTAGTGCGCCCAGCCACCACCGTTGACGCCCTGGCAGCCGGTGATCGTGGTCAGCATCAGCATGCAGCGGTAGATCGTGTCGGAGTGGAACCAGTGGTTGGTTCCCGCGCCGACGATGATCATCGAGCGTCCCTTCGAGTCGGCGGCGTTCTGGGCGAACTCACGCGCGATCCGGGCCACGGCATCGGCGGGAACACCGGTGATCGACTCCTGCCAGGCCGGGGTGTACGGCGTCGAGGGGTCGTCGTACCCGCTGGGCCACTCCCCCGGCAGGTCCGGCCGGCCGACGCCGTACTGGGCGAGCATCAGGTCGAGGACGGTGGTGACGAGGTGGCCGTCGACGCGACGCGCCGGGACCCCGCGACGAACCGTGCTGCCCGGGCTGTCGAACCTCGGCAGCACCACCTCCGCGAGCTCGCTGGCCTCGTCGTAGAACGAGAGCCGCGGTTCGACGCCGTTGAGGTCGAGGTTCCAGCGCCCAGCGCCGCTCTCACCGAAACGGTGCCCCAGGGAGCCGTCGGGGACGACCGGCTGTCCGGAGCGGTCGTCGATGCAGGACCGGCTTGAACTCCGCGTTCTCGGTCGCCGACGTGGTCCGGGACAGGTCCGCGGCGGTGAGGAACTTGCCCGGCGCGTACGTCGCATCGCCGGCCTCGTCGAGCACCACGAGGTAGGGCAGGTCGGTGAACTGCTTGACGTAGCCCTCGAAGTAGTCGTTGGTCGCGTCGACGAAGAACTCCCGGAGCACGACGTGCCCCATGGCCATCGCGAGCGCCCCGTCGGTGCCGGGCGCGGCAGCGAGCCACTCGTCGGCGAACTTCACGTTGTCGGCGTAGTCCGGGGAGACCACCACGACCTTCTGGCCGCGGTAGCGCGCCTCGGTCATCCAGTGGGCGTCCGGGGTCCGCGTGACGGGGACGTTGGAGCCCCACATCATCAGGTAGCCCGCGTCCCACCAGTCGCCGGACTCGGGCACGTCGGTCTGGTCCCCGAAGATCTGCGGCGAGGCGACCGGCAGGTCGGCGTACCAGTCGTAGAAGGACAGCATCGAGCCGCCGATCAGCGAGGTGAAGCGAGCACCCGACGCGTGACTGACCATCGACATGGCCGGGATCGGTGAGAAGCCCGCGATCCGGTCCGGGCCCCCACTTCCTGATGGTGTGCACGGTGGCGGCGGCGTACATCTCCGAGGCCTCGGCCCAGGTGGCCCGCACCAGCCCGCCCTTGCCGCGCGCGCTCTTGTAGCGCTTTGCCTTCTCGAGGTCGTCGACGATCGACGCCCACGCCGCCACCGGGTCGCCGTGCTCGGCCTTCGCCTGGCGGTACATCTCCAGCAGCACACCGCGGATGTAGGGGTAGCGCACCCGCGTGGGCGAGTACGTGTACCAGCTGAACGCCGCACCGCGCGGGCACCCGCGAGGCTCGTACTCCGGGCGGTCGGCGCCGGTCGACGGGTAGTCCGTCTGCTGCGCCTCCCAGGTGATGATGCCGTCCTTGACGTAGACCTTCCACGAGCACGAGCCGGTGCAGTTCACCCCGTGGGTCGACCGCACCACCTTGTCGTGGCTCCAGCGGTCACGGTAGAACGCGTCACCGGCGCGACCGCCCTCCTTGAAGAGGGCACGCTTGTCCGGTGAGACCTTCGCCCGGGTGAAGAAGCGACGGGACCCGATCAGGGCTCGAGGACAGTGGTCCTTCGAGATCGATGGGTCCCTCGGCGCTCATGCTGCTGCGCTCCCTTCGGCGGCGGTGCGGCGTACGACGGTCACGGTGAGCAGCAGGGTGAGGGCTGCCGTGATGGCCAGCAGCCAGAGCCCGATCGCGTAGGACTGAGTCTGCCCGTAGACGTAGCCCATGATCAGTGGAGGGACGAAGCCGCCCAGGCCACCCGCCGCCCCGACCAGGCCGGTCACCCCACCGACCCGGGCGGGATCGGTGACCTGCGCGATCAGGGCGAAGGTGGCGCCGCTGCCGGCGCCGAGGGCGGCCGCCATCACCAGGAACGCGACTGTGCCGATGCCGTCCAGGGGAGGCGTGCCCGCGGAGATGCCGGCGCACACCGCCACCGTCCCGAAGACAGCCGCCAGGACCGGGATCGGTCCGATGCGGTCACCGAGCCAGCCACCCACCGGGCGCATCAGCACCGCGATCACCACGAAGCCGGCCATCCGGTTGGAGGCGTCGGCTGCGGTCAGGTGATGGGCGGTCTTGAGGTAGGCGGGCAGGTAGACCGAGAAGGCGACGTACCCACCGAAGGCGACCGCGTAGAGGATGCAGGCCTGCCAGGTGACCCGCAGCCGCGGAGTTGGCCACGAGCCGGGTCATCAGGCTGGTCGCGGGTACGACGCGTCCCGGGGCGTCGCGCAGGACGAGCCACGCCACCACTGCGTAGACCGCCAGCACCGCGGCCGTGATCAGGAACGGCAGCTTCTCGCCCTCGTCGAACAGCTTCACGGTGGTGAGCGCGCTGATCGCGGTGCCGCCCATGCCGGCGCCGAAGATGCCGATGGCCAACCCCCGGCGCTCGGGCGGGAACCACGCGTTGACGAAGGGAACCCCGACGGCGAAGGCCGTGCCGCCGATGCCGAGGAAGAAGCCGCCGACGATCAGCAGGGCGTAGGAGTCGAGCGCGAAGAACGCGATGAACAGGACCGGGACGATGGTGGCCGCCGAGACCAGGCTGAACATCAGCCGGCCGCCGTAGCGGTCGGTGAGGGCGCCGACGACGATCCGACCGAGGGAGCCCACGAGCACGGGCACGGCGACCAGCAGCGCCACGTCTGTCTGGGTCAGCGTGCCGAGGGCGCCGCTGTCCTTGAACATGGGTCCGAGGGGGCTGATCAGCGCCCAGGCCCAGAAGTTGACCGCGAAGCCGATCGTGGCGAGGACGAGCATCAGCACGGGCGAGCCCGCGCTCGCGGTGGATCGCGGTGTCGTGGCGCCCGGTGTGGACGTCGTGGTCATCGTGCCGCTCCTTGTCGAAACGGAGATCGCTCGTCTCTGCAAGTTATTACGATGAATACCGTGAAAAATAGGCCGGTCGCGTCGGCGCTGACAACCGTCCGCGCCGATCTTCTGGACAAGCTCCGCAACCAGCCCGATCCGGTCGGCGTCACGGCCCTGGCCGCGATCACGCGACGGCACCCGAACACCCTGCGCGAGCACCTCACCTGGCTCGTGGATGCGGGGCTGGTGGTGCGCCACCGCGCGCTGCACGACGGCCGCGGACGACCCGCCTGGCTCTACGAGGCGGTGGGTCCGCGTCCGGCCGAGACCGACCACGCCGAGATGGCCGCCGCCCTGGCCTGGTCGCTCGGCCAGCGGGGCGAGACCGGGCTGGAGAACGCCTTGGCGGCCGGCCGACGCCGCGGGCGGGAGCTGTGCCGCGAGCAGGGCATCGCGCGGCAGCCCTCCGCGCGGGCCGCCCGGGAGCAGGTCGTCACCGTGATGGAGGCGGTCGGGTTCGCCCCCGAGGCGGACGAGACGGCCACCCGGCTGCGCCTCACCCGCTGCCCGCTGCTGCAGGCGGCACACACCAACGAGGCCGTCGTCTGCGGGATGCACGAGGGCCTGGTGAAGGGCGTCCTCGACGAGTGCGGGGCCTCCCCCACCGACGTCCGCCTGATCCCCTTCGCCGAGCCCGGCGCCTGCCTGCTGGTGCTCGGCGGCGGATGAGGCGCCAGCGGTCCCTGGAGCAGCGTCGACCTTGCGCAGGTGATGCGTGTCACACCACGATGGGGCAGCGCCACACCCAGTCACGACTCGGAGCCCGGAGGGTTGATGCTCGCAGCTCGAACCTCGAGGTGGTCTACGACGACGTCGTGCTGGCCCTCCGCGGTGTGAGCCTGCACGTGCCGGACGGTCAGATCATCGCGCTGCTCGGGTCCAACGGCGCCGGCAAGACCACCCTGCTCCGCGCGCTCACCGGCCTGCTGGACATCCACGACGGCGAGGTCACCAAGGGCCGGGTCACCCTGGACGACGACGCGATCCACCGGGAGTCACCGGAGCGGATCGTGCGCAAGGGAGTCCGGCAGGTGCTCGAGGGACGCCGGGTCTTCGTCGAGCTCACCATCGAGGAGAACCTCCGGGTCGGCGCCCACACCGCGCGGTCCACGATGACCCAGAACCTCGAGAGGGTCTTCGAGCTGTTCCCCCAGCTTGCCGACCGACGCGGCCGGACGGCCGGCTACCTCTCCGGGGGCGAGCAGCAGATGCTCGCCATCGGCAGGGCGATGATGACGGACCCGCGCTACCTCCTCCTGGACGAGCCCACGCTCGGCCTGGCGCCGTTGATGGTCGAGAACATCCGCAACGTGATCGTGGCGATCAACGAGGCGGGCACCGGCGTACTCCTGGTCGAGCAGAACGCCACCATGGCACTCTCGGTCGCCCGCCACGGCTACGTGATGGAGACCGGGCGGGTGGTCCTCGACAAGCCCGCGGCGGAGCTGCTCAAGGATGACGACGTGCGCGAGTTCTACCTCGGCCTGCACCCCGGAGAGGACGGGCGCAAGTCCTTCCGCGAGACCAAGCACTACCGACGCAAGAAGCGCTGGTCGGCATGAGCGAGGGTCCGGTCGCACGGCTCGACGACGTCCACCTCTCCTTCGCCGGCGTCAAGGCGGTCAACGGGGTCAGCTTCGAGGTCCGCCCCGGCGAGCTGTTCGCGATCATCGGCCCGAACGGAGCGGGCAAGACCTCGCTGTTCAACGTGCTCTCCGGGGTCTACCGCCCCCAGCAGGGCTCGGTGGAGTTCCTCGGCCAGAACATCCTGGGCGGCCGCCCCAACCGGATCGCCGGGATGGGCCTGGCCCGCACGTTCCAGAACATCGCCCTCTTCGAGCACCTGACCGTCCTGGACAACCTGATGCTGGGTCGGCACCAGCACATCCGTTACGGCTTCGCCGCCGCCTTCGTGTGGCGGGGTCGGGCCCGCAACCAGGAGCTGGAGCACCGCCGCTTCGTCGAGGAGATCGTCGACTTCCTCGAGCTCGAGCAGTGGCGCACCCTGCCCGTGGGCCTGCTGCCGTACGGCGTGCAGAAGCGTGTCGAGCTGGGCCGGGCGCTCGCGATGGAACCCAAGCTGCTCCTGCTCGACGAGCCCGTCGCCGGGATGAACCTCGAAGAGACCGAGGACACGGCCCGCTACATCCTCGACATCCGCGACGAGCTGAACGTGCCGATCATCATGGTCGAGCACGACATGGGCCTGGTGATGGACCTGGCCGACCGGGTCATGGTGGTCGACTTCGGCACCGCGATCACGACGGGCACCCCCGACGAGGTGCAGCGCCACCCCGACGTCGTCCGCGCCTACCTCGGGGAGGAGATCTCCCCGTGACCAGCCCCGCCACCCGCATCCGCGACCACGCCGCGCAGATGCCGCGCGCCGTGGCGCTGCGCGACAAGGACCTGGGCATCTGGCGCGAGTGGACGTGGGAGTCGTACTGGGACCACGTCCAGCTGGCGGGCCACGCGTTCCTGGCTCTCGGGGTCGAGCCCGGTGACCGGGTCGCGATCCACTCCGAGAACCGGCCGGAGTGGCTGATCGCGGACATGGGAGCCCTGGCCGCCCGGGCCGCGTCGGTCGGGATCTATCCCACCAACCCGGCCGCCGAGGTCGGGTACCTGCTCGGCGACTCCGGGGCAAAGGTGATCGTCGCGGAGGACCAGGAGCAGGTCGACAAGACCTTCGAGGTGCTCGACCAGGCCCCCGGGCTCCAGCGCGTCGTCTACCTCGAGCCGAGGGGGATCCGGCACCGCTACGACCACGAGCTGCTGATGCCGTGGGAGGAGTTCCTCGACCTCGGGCGAGCGCACCGTGAGGAGCACCCCGACGCCCTTGCCGAGGTGCTCGAGGGCCAGCAGCCCGACGACCTCGCCACCCTGATCTACACGTCGGGCACCACCGGCCCGCCCAAGGGGGCGATGCTCAGCGTCGCCAACGTCGAGTTCGCCATCCGCGTGCTCGTCATCGAGGGTGCCTTCACCGACCCGCCGCCCGGCCCCGATGACCTGCTGCTGTCCTACCTGCCGCTCTCCCACGTGGCCGAGCGCATCTTCAGCACGTGGTTCAACGCCGCCGCCGGCACCCAGGTCAACTTCGCCGAGTCGATCGAGACGGTGCCCGCGAACCTCCGCGAGGTGCAGCCCACCGTCCTCTTCGGGGTCCCCCGGATCTGGGAGAAGCTGCTGGCGGGCATCGAGATCAGGCTCTCCGGGGCGACCTGGTTCAAGCGCAAGAACGCGGCGTTCTGGCTCAAGGTCGCGGACCGGATCGGCCAGCGCCTGGTGCACAACGGTGGGTCGCACACCGCGGGGACGCGGCTGCTCTACGCGGTCGGGTACGTGTTCTTCTTCCGGGCTCTCAAGGACCGGCTCGGCCTCCGCAAGGTGCGGTACGCCGCGTCCGGGGCCGCCCCGATCGCGCCCGAGGTGCTGCGGTTCTTCATGGGCATCGGGGTGCCGATGCACGAGGTCTACGGGATGACCGAGAACAGCGCGGTGGCCACGGCCAACCGCCCGGGCCGGATCAGGCTCGGCACCGTGGGCGAGGCCCACCCCGGCACCGAGGTCAAGGTGGACGAGGAGACCGGCGAGATCCTGACGCGGCACGACGGCGTCTTCATGGGCTACTGGCGCAACGACGAGGCCACCGCGGAGGTGGTCACCGCCGACGGCTGGCTGCGCACCGGCGACGTCGGCGTCTGGGAGGACGGGACCCACCTGCGGATCACCGACCGGATGAAGGACATCATCATCACCGCCGGCGGCAAGAACATCTCGCCCTCCCAGATCGAGAACGAGCTCAAGGCCTCGCCGTACGTCCGCGAGGCGATCGTGGTCGGCGACGGACGCAAGTTCCTCACCGCGCTGATCGGGATCGAGCTGGACACCGTCGGCGAGTGGGCCCAGCGGCGACGGGTCGGCTACAGCACCTACCGCGACCTCTGCGAGAAGCCTGAGGTGCTCGAGCTGATGGCCGGCATCGTGAAGGACGTCAACTCTCGCCTGGCCCAGGTCGAGCAGGTCAAGGAGTTCCGGCTGCTCCCCAAGGAGCTGGACCACGAGGACGGCGAGCTGACCGCGACCCAGAAGGTCAAGCGGTCCGCGATCGCGAGGATGTACGAGAGCACGGTCGAGGACATGTACACCGCGAGCAGCCGATGACCGAGTTCCTCGAGGCAGTGTTGCGCGGGCTGGGCACCGGCTCGGTCTACGCACTGCTGGCCCTCGGTTTCGTGATCATCTACAAGTCCACCGGCGTGATCAGCTTCGCCCAGCCGGCCTTCATGCTCACCGGGGCGACGATCACCAGCTACGTCGCTCCGGCGATCGGGGTGGTGCTGTTCACCGGCTTCTCGTTCTTCCTCTCCCTCAGCATCGCCGCGGTGCTCACCGCGCTGATCGCGATGGTCATCGAGCGCGCCGCGATCCGCCCCATGGTGGGGCGGCCCGCGTTCGTGGTCGCGATCATCACCATCGGAATCGACATCGCGGTCCGGGTGGTGGCCAGCGGGTTCATCGGCCTGGGCGCCCGCCCGATCCCGAACCCCTGGGGGCTGGAGCGGGTGAGCGTGCTGGGGCTTCGCGTGCAGGAACGCCACCTGGTGTCGGTGGCCACCCTCATCGTGATCCTGGCTGCCCTGTTCTGGTTCTACCGGTACACCCGTTACGGGCTGGCCATGCGCGCTGCGGCCTTCGACCAGGAGGCGGCCCTCACCCAGGGCGTCAGCGTCGGCCAGGTCTTCGCGATGTCGTGGGCCATCGCCGGGGCACTCGCCGCCGTCGCCGGCACCCTGCTCGCCACCAGCGCAGGCGTGGACCGGCAGCTGTGGATCGTGACGCTCGTGGCACTGCCGGCGATCATCCTCGGCGGCCTCGACTCGCTCGAGGGAGCGGTGGTCGGCGGCCTGGCAGTGGGGGTGGTGCAGTCGCTGGTCGGCAGCTACCAGCGTGACCTCGCGCCGTGGCTGGGCGACAACTTCGCGGTGGTCTCGCCGTACGCCCTGATGCTGCTGGTGCTGCTCGCCAAGCCCTACGGCCTCTTCGGCACGCCGGAGGTGAGGAGGGTATGAGCGGCGGTCGACCGTTGTTCTACCGCTCCTACGCCCAGGAGCTGGCGCTGTTCAACACCCGCCCCAAGCTGATCTGGGTCGGCCTGATCGTGCTGGTGGCGTTCCTGACGCCGTTCCTGGTCAACGACCCCCTGCTGCAGACCCTGGCGCTCGGGTTCGCGTTCGCGATCGGCGCGCTCGGCCTCAACATCGTCACGGGCCTGGCCGGCCAGGTCTCCCTGGGGCACGCCTTCTTCCTCGGGATCGGCGCCTACACGGCAGCGGCGATCTCGGGTGACCCCGAGGGACGCACGATCGGCTACGGAATCACCAACATCCTGGTCTGGCTGCCCGCCGCCGGGCTGGTCGCCGCCCTGGCCGGGGTGTTGGTCGCCCCGCTCGCCACCCGCCTGCGCGGGCTCTACCTCGCCATCGTCACCCTCGGCCTGGTCTTCCTCGGTGAGCACATCTTCCGGGAGTGGAGCGAGCTGACGGGCGGGGTGGGTGTCGGCCGCGAGGCAGCCATCCCCGAGCTGTTCGGCTACACCTTCAGCGAGAGCTCGGAATACCTCACCAAGGACCAGAACCTCTACTTCCTGATGCTGGTGCTGCTGCTGGTCTTCGCACTCGGCGCCCGCAACCTGGCCCGCTCACGCGTCGGGCGCGCCTTCGCCGCGGTCCGCGACCGCGACATGGCCGCTGAGATGATGGCGATCAACCTCCCGCAGACCAAGACGGTGGCCTTCGGGATCTCCTCCTTCTACGCCGGCTGCAGCGGGGCCGTGCTCTACACGGTCACGGGCTTCGTCGAGCCCACGGCCTTCAACCTCCTGCTGTCGGTGCAGTTCATCGCCATGGTGCTGATCGGCGGGGCCGGGACGGTCAGCGGCACCATCATGGGCGCGCTCTTCATCTCACTGCTGCCCACGCTGACACGCGAGCTGCCGGCGTACGTGCCGCTCATCTCGGCGCAGGTCACCGACACCCCCAACGTCTTCCAGCTCGAGTCGATCCTCTACGGCCTGCTGATCGTGGCCTTCCTGCTCTTCGAGCCTCGAGGGCTCTACGGCATCTGGATCCGGATACGCAACTACTGGAAGGGCTGGCCGTTCAGCTACTGAGCGCCCGCCACGCAACCAAAGGAGAGAGACCGTGAAGATAAGGAACACAGGAGTGCTGTTGGCGGCACTCGCACTCGTCGTCACCGGCTGCGGCCGGGACAGCGGTGGCGGTGAGGGAGGCGCAGGTAGCACCCCCGGCATCAGCGACGAGCCATGTCCGGAGGCCGTCAACGAGGACAACGGCTGCATCTACCTCGGCACGATCTCCGACCTGACGCAGGGCCCCTTCGCCCCTCTGGGCGTGCCGATCACCGAGGCGCAGAAGGCCTTCTGGCAACGGGTCAACGAGGACGGCGGCATCGGTGGCTACGACATCGACGTCACGAAGTACGTCAAGGACAACCTCTACAACCCGCAGACACATGCGCAGGTGTACTCCGAGATCAAGGGCGACGTCCTCGCGCTCGCCCAGACCCTCGGCTCGCCGACCACGCTGGCGATCGTGCCGTCGCTGAAGTCCGACGAGATGATCGGGGCCCCGGCCTCGTGGACCTCGCTGTGGGCCTTCGAGGACAACATCCTCGAGTCCGGATCGAACTACTGCGTCGAGGGAATGAACGTCGTCGACTACATGGTCAAGGAGAAGTCGATCAAGTCCGTGATGTCGATCGGCTTCCCGGGTGACTACGGCGGCGACGCCGCCGCGGGCGTCGAGATCGCGGCCGAGAAGAACGGTGTCGACTTCACCAACGTGGAGACCGCACCCGGCCAGGAGGAGCAGGCCGGGGCGATCAGTGCCGTGGTCAAGAACAAGCCCGACCTGGTCGTGCTCGGCACCAGCCCCACCGAGACCGCGGTGATCGTCGGGCAGGCGGCTGCTCAGGGTTACACGGGGCAGTTCGTCGGTGTCACCCCGACCTGGAACCCGGCGCTGCTGGCCTCGCCGGCGGCTCCGGCCCTGGAGAAGCTCTTCCTGCACTCGGGTGCGTGGGGCAGCTTCGGCACCGACACTCCGGGCCACCAGGCCATGCGTGACGCGGTGGGAGACGTCAAGCAGCCGAACGACGGCTACACCGTCGGCTGGGTGTGGTCCTACCCGCTCAAGGCTGCTCTCGAGGAGTGGCTGAGCGGCGACTACGAGAAGGACCGCGCCGGACTGCTGGAGGCAGTGAAGTCACTCGAGACGGTGGACTACGAGGGGATGCTGCCCGAGGAGGCCGGCAACCGGACCGGGGACTCCAATGAGACGGTCTTCCGCGAGACCGTGATCAGCAAGGTCGACAAGGCGGCCCCGGCAGGCATCAGCCTGGTCGAGGACTTCGCCGCAGGCCCGACGGCCACCGACTACACGTTCGAGGGCCCCTGCTTCGAGGGCTGAGGACGTGACCGGGCCCTCTGCCCGCGGTGCAACCTGCCGCGGGCCGGGGTCCGGTCGGATCAGCCGCGGCGCAACAGCCGCCGCAGCACGACGAGCACGACGAGGACGGCGAGCGCCTGGCGCCAGTAGCTCTTCAGCAGCACCGGGAGAACCGTCGCGCCCAGGTCGAGCGCGTCGTCCTGCTGGGTGGGACGCCCCCCGTCGGACGAGGCGAGCGTCGACGCCTGACCCTGGCTGTCGCTCGCCACAGGCCGGGTCGTCTCCTCCTGGCCGGACGCCGCCGGGGCGGCCGCCGGTTCCGCTGCCGGTTCCGCCGCCGGTGCGTCAGCGGTCGCTGCGCTGGCTCCCACCTTCTGCTCGAGGCAGTCGGTGAACTGGCCGAGCAGCTTGTCGCTCACGTCCTGCATCACCCCACGGCCGAACTGCGCGGGCTTGCCGGTGATGGCCAGCTCGGTGAGGACCTCGACCCTCGTGCCGGTGGCCTCCTCGGTCAGCGTGGCGGTGACGTGAGCGCCGGCGGTGCCGTTGCCACGCTTGTCCTTGCCCTTCGCGTCGATCACCATCCGCCGGGCGGTCTCGTCCTTCTCCACGAAGGTGCCCGAGCCGTTGTAGACGAGCGCGATCGGCCCGAGCTTCACCTTGCAGGAGCCCTGGAACGTGTCGCCCTCCACCGAGGTGACCGTGGCGCCGGGGAAGCAGGCGGCGACGGACTCGATGTCGTTGAACGCGGCCCAGGTCTCCTCGACGTCGGCCGGAACGGTGAACTCGTGCCTGAGCTCCAAGGGATCAGCCCCCTGCGGCGGCGAGGACCGCCCGTCGGGTCAGCACCGTGGCGAGGTGCTTGCGGTAGTCGGCGTCGCCGTTGAGGTCCGAGGGCGGGTTGGTGCCCTCGGCTGCCTGGTCGCAGGCCTCGCGGACGCCGTCAGCGGTGGCCTCCCTGCCGACGAGGGCCTGCTCGGTGGCCGTGGCTCGCAGGGGCGTGGAGCCCATGTTGACCAGGCCGATCCGGGCCTCGCTGATCGTGCCGCCATCGGTCTTCACCGTGGCCGCGACGGCCACGATCGGCCACTGGTGGGCGATCCGCACGAACTTCTCGTAGTGCGACCCCCACCCGTCGTGCTTCGGTACGCGGATGTGGGTGAGCAGCTCGTCCTCACCGACGACGGTGGTGAACAGGTCCTCGAAGAAGTCGGCCGCCGCCACCGTGCGCTCGCCGCCCTGGCCGGCGATCACCAGCTCGGAGTCGAGCGCCAGGATGGGCGCCCCGCAGTCACCGGCCGGGTCGGCGTGGACGAGGGAGCCACCGAGGGTGCCCCGGTGCCGGATCTGGGGGTCGGCGACCTCCGTGATCGCCTTGTGCAGCAGTCCCACACCGGTCTGCACCGACGGGTCGGCCAGAATCCGGTAGTAGGGCACCATCGAGCCGATCAGGACGCTGTCGCCCTCGTCGACGATGTCCTGCAGCGTGTCGATCTTGCCGAGGTCCACGAGCAGCTCCGGCGCGTTGAGCCGCATCCGCAGCACAGGCAGCAGCGACTGGCCACCGGCGATGACCTTGGCGTCGTCGCTCCCGGCCAGGGCCGAGAGCGCCTCCTCCACGGAGGTGGGGGCGAGGTAGTCGAACTTGGCGGGAATCATTGTCCTGCTCCGTCCATGCGATCGGTCTGGCCCTCCTGGCCGGTGGACTCGTCGAAGTGCGGGGCCGCACCTCCTGTCGTCGGGTCGGCGCCACCGGCATCACCGGCGTGGATCGCCCTCCAGACGCGCTCGGGGGTGCACGGCATCTGGATGTCGCTGACCCCGAACTGGCGGACCGCGTCGACGATCGCGTTGACCACGGCCGGCGTCGAGGCGATCGTGCCCGCCTCGCCCACGCCCTTGGTGCCCAGCGAGTTGCTCGTGGCCGGCGAGGTGGTGTGGTCGATGTCGAAGCTGACCGTGTCGGCCGTGGTCGGCAGCAGGTAGTCCACGAAGGAGCCGGACACCAGCGTGCCGGAGTCGTCGTACACCGCCTCCTCCCAGAGCGCCTGGGAGATGCCCTGCACCAGGCCGCCATGGACCTGTCCGCCGACGATCAGCGGGTTGATGATGTTGCCGATGTCGTCGCACGCGACGTACTTGCGCATCCGCACCGCGCCTGTCTCGGTGTCCACCTCCATGGCGCACAGGTGCGTGCCGTGCGGGAAGCTGAACGTGGCCGGGTCGAACGTGGCCTCCGAGTCCAGCGTCGCCTCCACCCCGTCGGGCAGGTTGTGCGCGGCGAACACGGCGGTGGCGATCTCCCCGATCCCCATGCCCTGGTCGGTGCCCCTCACCTGCAGCCTCCCCTTGCTGAACTCGATGTCGTCGACGTTCGCCTCGAGCAGGTGCGCAGCGATCGGCTTGGCCTTCTCGACCACCTTGTCCGCCGCCCGGACCAGCGCCTCGCCGCCGACGACCAGCGAGCGCGAGCCGTAGGTGTCGTAGCCCTTGGCAGCCACCTGGGTGTCGCCGTGAAGCACCTCGACGTCCTCGAACGGGACGCCGAGCCGGTCGGCGACGATCTGGCTGAACGCCGTCTCGTGGCCCTGGCCATGGGCCGAGACACCGGTGACGACCTCGACCTTCCCGGTGGGGAGCATCCTGACCTCCGCGTGCTCCCAGCCACCGGCGCCGTAGTTGAGCTGGCCCAGCACCCGCGACGGCGCGAGTCCGCACATCTCGGTGAACGTCGAGACGCCGATGCCGAGCTGGACAGGATCGCCGGACTCCCGGCGCTGCTGCTGCTCGGCCCGCAGGTCGTCGTACCCGAACATCTCCCGGGCCCTGGCCGTGGCTGCCTCGTAGTTGCCGGAGTCGTACTCGAGCCCGGCCACCGTCGTGAAGGGGAACTCCTCGTGCTTGATCCAGTTCCGCTCGCGGACCTCCAGCGGGTCGACCCCCAGCTCGACGGCGAGCTCGTCCATCAGCCGCTCGATGGCGTACGTCGCCTCGGGCCGCCCCGCACCCCGGTAGGCGTCGGTGAGCGTCTTGTTCGTGTAGATGTTGGTGCAGTTGAACTGGTAGGCGGGGAACTTGTAGATCGCGTTGTACATGAAGGCGCCGAGGATCGGCACGCCGCCGCCGACCGTTCCGGCGTACGCGCCCAGGTCGCACAACAGGTCGACCTTGAGCGCCGTGACGATGCCGTCCTTGTCTGCGGCCAGGGTGAGGTTCTGCCACTGGTCCCGACCGTGGTGGGCCGACATCAGCGACTCGGACCGGGTCTCGGTGTACTTGCAGGGCTTGCCGGTGCGCCGGGCCGCGAGGATGGTGATGAACTCCTCCGCAACCGTCTGCAGCTTCCCTCCGAAGCCGCCGCCGACGTCCGGGGCGATGACCCGTACCTTGCTCTCCGAGATACCCAGCACCGCCGCGATGAAGAACCGGGTGATGTGCGGGATCTGCGTCGAGGACCAGAGCGTGAGCTGCTCACCGGTCGGGTCGCAGACGAAGGAGCGGGGCTCCATGAACGAGGGGATCAGGCGCTGCTGGCGGTACTCGCGCTCGATGACGATGCCGTCCCCACGCGCCGTCTCGATCGCCTCGTCCACCGAGCCGCCGGTGCCGGCCCCGGCCGAGTCGAACTGCCAGAACGCCGACTTGTTGGTCCCGAGGTCGGGGTGGGCCAGGACGCTGTCGGTCGCCGCTTCCTTGAGCTCGAGCGCGGCCGGGAGCTCCTCGTAGTCGACCTCCACCTGCTCAGCTGCGTCGCGGGCCTCCGCTGCGCTGCGCGCCACGACGACCGCCACGACCTCGCCGGCGAACGCCACCCGGTCGACCGCGATCGGCGGGTGTGGCGGCGTCTTCTGGTCGGTGGTGATCGCCCACGCGGTCGGCAGGCTGCCCTGCTCGTCGGCGACGTCACGCCCCGTGAACACGGTGACCACATTGGTCGCCTGCTTGGCTGCGGCGGTGTCGATGCTGGTGATGGTGGCGTGCGCGAACGGGCTGCGCACCATGGCCATGTGCAGCATCCCGGGCAGCTGCAGGTTGTCGGTCCACCGGGTTCGCCCGGTGATCAGGCGCTGGTCCTCCTTGCGCCGGCGGTCGCGGCCGATCTCGTTCGCGGCCTGTGCGTCCTGCGTCGCGGTCATGCGGGGTCCCCTCCTGCAGCGGCCTGAACGGCGCGCACGATGTTGTGGTAGCCCGTGCAGCGGCACAGGTTGCCCTCGAGGCCGACCCGGATCTCCTCCTCGGAGGGACTCGGGTTGTCGTTGAGCAGGTCGACGGACTGCATGATCATCCCCGGGGTGCAGAACCCGCACTGGAGGCCGTGACACTCCCTGAATGCCTCCTGCACCGCGTGCATGGTGCCGTTGGTGGCGAGCCCCTCGATCGTGGTGACCTCGCGTCCGTCGGCCTGGACGGCCAGGACGTTGCAGGACTTCACGCTGCGCCCGTCGAGGTGCACCGTGCAGGCGCCGCAGTTGCTGGTGTCGCAGCCGATCACGGTGCCGGTCTTGCCGAGCTTCTCGCGGAGATACTGGACGAGCAGCATCCGCGGTTCGACGTCGTCGGACACCTCGTATCCGTCGACGGTGAGTTCGATCCTGGCCATGGGTGCACTCCTTGCCCTGCCAACGGGTGTGATGCCGCTCACGCTAGGCCGAGCCGGTTGGCCAAAGGTTGGCCGTCTCCCGGTGGTTGAGGAGGTTGCGCAGCAACCGTCTCGAAACCACGGATCAGGTGGTTTCGAGACGCTCGCTGGCGCTCGCTCCTCAACCACCGAGGGGGCGAACACGCAGAACTCGTTGCCCTCGGGGTCCGCGAGCACCGTCCAGCGCGGCTGTACGGCGAGCAGCGCCCCACCGTGCTGCCTCAGCTCGTCGACGTCGCCGTAGACGTCCCAGTGGATCCGGTTCTTGACCGTCTTGGGCTCCGGGACGGACCCGAAGACCATCGCCTCGAACGGCATCCCCGGCACGCCTTCCAGCCACCAGAAGTCGCGTCCGTCGTTGGTGGGCTGGACGCCGAACACCTGTCCCCACCACCGGGCGATCCGCTCCGGGTCGAAGGAGTCGATGACGAGCTCGTAGAGCCTGTACGCCGGGACCCTGTCACGCACGAAGGCGCAGAACTCGCCGCCCTCAGGGTCGAGCAGCACCGTCCAGGGGTCGTCCGCGTCCCACCCGGGCGCCCGGGTGGCGCCCAGGTCGAGCAGGGTGTCCACTGAGTCGGTGTGCAGGTCGATGTGCACCCGGTGCTTGACGGTCTTCCGCTCCGGCACCCGGCACATCGCGATGCCCATGCCCTCGACCTCGCCGACGACGTCGCCGGGGTCTGCAGCGTCGCCGGCACTGGGCTCGGCGAACGAGCACCCCGTCGCGGCCGCCCAGAACCTGCCCAGCCTGGTGCCGTCCTCCGCCGTGTCCATGCACAGCTCTTTGAACCTCGTCACACCTCAGTCCTCCCCTGAACCCGGCCTGTCCCCGCCCCGGTAGCCTGACAGGCATGTCCGAGCAGACCCCTGACTCAACCCTGCCCCAAAACCAGACAGCGTGGGGCCACGGACTCGCGACTATCGCCGACGACGGGACCGTCCTGGACACCTGGTTCCCGGCCCCGCAGCTCGGTGACGCCACCGGCGAGCCGGCCCCGGAGTCGCTGACGACGTTGGCGCGGAAGTACCCCGAACGCCGGGTGCACACCGACGTCGTCACGGTCTCGATCGAGCTCTCCGAGCCCCCGGCGGACGCCAGCGACGCCTACCTGCGGCTGCACCTGCTGAGTCACCGGCTGGTCCGGCCGCACGACGTGAACGTGGACGGGATCTTCGGCACCCTCGCCAACGTCGTGTGGACCAGCCACGGCCCCTGCGCGGTCACCGACTTCGAGGAGGTCCGGCTCGCGCTCCGCGCCGACGGCCCCGTCCAGGTCTTCGGGGTCGACAAGTTCCCCCGGATGACCGACTACGTGCTGCCCACCGGCGTACGCATCGCCGACGCGGACCGGGTGCGCCTCGGCGCCCACCTCGCCGAGGGCACCACGGTGATGCACGAGGGCTTCGTGAACTACAACGCGGGCACGCTCGGTGCGTCCATGGTCGAGGGGCGGATCAGCGCCGGGGTCGTCGTCGGTGACGGCTCGGACATCGGCGGCGGGGCCTCGATCATGGGCACCCTGTCCGGCGGCGGCAAGGAGATCATCTCCATCGGGGAGCGCTGCCTGCTCGGAGCGAACGCCGGGATCGGCATCTCCCTGGGCAACGACTGCGTCGTCGAGGCGGGCTGCTACGTCACCGCCGGCACCAAGGTGACCATCATGGACATCGACTCGAAGCCGAAGGTGGTCAAGGCTGCCGAGCTCTCCGGCGCCGACAACGTGCTGTTCCGGCGCAACTCGGTCACCGGCACCATCGAGGCTCAGCCCTGGGACCGCGAGGGCATCAGCCTGAACGCGGCCCTGCACAGCAACTAGCCACGCGTTCACTCGATGAGGTTCCGCACCCTGCTCTTCTTCGTCGTCGTCACCGTGATCGTCGCGGTCGGCGTGGCGACCTGGCGCGGGTCCGGGCCGCTGCCCGATCGCGAGGGCTGTTCGGTCACCCTGGACGGCCACCAGGTCGAGCTCGACACCGAGCAGTCGGAGAACGCGACGCTGATCGCCGCGATCGGCGTCGAACGTGAGCTGCCGGCCCGCGCCGTCTCGATCGCGCTGGCCACGGCGTACCAGGAGAGCAAGATCCGCAACCTCGACCACGGCGACCGCGACTCCCTGGGCCTGTTCCAGCAGCGGCCATCCATGGGCTGGGGCACGGTGAAGCAGGTGCGCAATCCCCACTACGCGATCAACGCGTTCTACGACGCCCTCGAGAAGGTCCCCGACTACCAGTCGATGCGGATCACCGAGGCCGCCCAGCGGGTCCAGCGCTCCGGCTACCCCGAGGCCTACGAGGAGCACGCCATCGACGCCCGGGCACTGGCGTCGGTGCTGACCGGCTACAGCCCGGGCGGCCTGTTCACCTGTGTGGTGCACGAGCCCTCGACCCGCGGCAGCGGCGACCGGGTGATCCGGCAGGTGCAGAAGGCGTTCGGTCCGCTCGACATCGAGCGCACGGGTTCGCGCCAGGACGTCTCCCTCACCCTGCCCGACAGCGAAGCGGGCCGTCGTCTCGGCTGGTCGGTGTCACAGTTCGTGCTCGCCCACGGGGTGCGCCTGCACCCGGAGCGCGTCGCCCACGCCGGCAAGCAGTGGCACGTCGGCCGGGATTCCGAGGACGGCTGGCGCGACGGCGGCCAAGCGGACGACACCGAGGTCGCCATCTCGATGGGCTGACCCGTCGACGTCAGGTCCAGGCCAGGCGGCTGGCCGCGGCCCCGACCCGCTCGTCGGTGGCGGTGAACGCGACCCGGACGTGCCGCTCGCCCGCGCGGCCGTAGAAGGAGCCCGGCGCGACCAGGATCCCCCGCTCGGCCAGCCAGGCAACGGTGTCCCAGCACGACTCGTCACGGCTGGCCCAGAGGTAGAGCGAGGCCTCGGAGTGGTCGATCCGGAACCCGGCCGCCTCGAGCGCCGCCCGCAGGGTCGTGCGTCGCGCCGCGTAGCGCGCGTGCTGCTCCTCGACGTGGGCGTCGTCGTCGAGCGCCGCGACCATGGCGCGCTGCTGCGGACCGGGCATCATCAGACCGAGGTTCTTGCGTACGGCGAGCAGCTCGCCGACCACGGCCGGGTCGCCCGCGACGAACGCGCAGCGGTAGCCGGCGAGGTTGGAGCGCTTGGAGAGAGAGTGCACCGCGAGGATCCCGTCGAGGGAGCCACCGTTGATCTCGGGGTGCAGCACCGAGACCGGCCTCGCGGCCGGGTCGGACTCCCAGGCGCACTCGAGGTAGCACTCGTCCGACACGAGCAGGGCGCCGCGCTCCCGGCACCAGGACACCACCTTGCGCAGGTGGTCGGGCGGCAGCACCCGGCCGGTCGGGTTGGAGGGTGAGTTCACCCAGACCAGAGCGGGGTTGCGCGGGCCGATCGCGGTCAGCGAGTCGGTGGCGACGATCTCCGCCCCCACCAGCGCCGCCCCGACCTCGTAGGTCGGGTAGGCCAGCTCGGGCTGGAGGACGAGATCGCGGGGGCCGAGGCCGAGCAGGGTCGGCAACCCGGCGATCAGCTCCTTGGACCCGATGGTCGGGAGCACGCCGTCGAGCCCGAGCCCGGTGACCCCGAACCGGCGGGCGAGCCAGTCGATGCACGCCTGGCGGGTCTCCGGCAGACCGATCGTGACCGGGTAGCCGGGGGCGTCCGTGGCCTCACGCAGCGCCTGCTGGACGACCTCCGGAGTGGGGTCGACGGGTGTTCCGATCGACAGGTCGACGATCCCGTCCGGGTGGGCGCGTGCCTTCTCGGCGTACGGCGTGAGCTGGTCCCAGGGGAAGTCCGGGAGACGGGTGGAGACTCGCGTCGTCAGTCCTGCGGCTGCGGCGGAAGCGCCTCGATCAACGGGTGGTCCTTGTCGATCTCGCCCATCTTGGCAGCGCCACCGGGAGAGCCCAGGTCGTCGAAGAAGTGCACGTTCGCGTCGTAGTACTCCTTCCACTGCTCCGGGGTGTCGTCCTCGTAGTAGATGGCCTCCACCGGGCACACCGGCTCACACGCACCGCAGTCCACACACTCGTCGGGGTGGATGTAGAGCATCCGCTTGCCCTCGTAGATGCAGTCGACCGGACACTCGTCGACGCACGCGCGGTCCTTCAGGTCGACGCAGGGCTGGGCGATGACGTAGGTCACCTGAGTCCTCCTACAGGTTCGGTCCGGTGCGGACTAGGTATCAGCCTAGTATCCCACCGTGGCAGCGGATCACGTGCCCGAGGGTCGACATGGCGACACGCCCTGCGCTGGGTCCCGGCGTCGTCGGTCAGCGGGTCGTCGTACGACGACTCGTGCGCGGGGAGACCGGTCCGACGGGGGGCCCGGCGATGACCGACGTGCTCGGTGTCTGCGAGTCGTGGGCCGACGGCGTGGTCGTCGTACGACGGGAGCAGGGCGACCTGGTCGAGATCGCCACCGGCGACATCGTCTCGGGCAAGCCGGTGCCACCCCGGCCGTCGCGCCACCGCCGTCTCGACGCGGACGAGGCCGATCGGCGCGCGCTGCCGGGCTGGCAGCCGGTCGAGAGCGAGCCGCTCGGCGCATGGGTGCTGCGGGCCTCCGGGGGCTTCTCGTCCAGGGGGAACTCGGTGCTCGCCCTCGGCGACCCGGGGATGCCGCTCCCGGACGCAGTGGCACAGGTGGCCGACTGGTACGCAGCCCGCTCGCTCCCCCCGCGAGCACACGTCCACCCCGAGGAGCCACCGGCGGCGGCGTTCTCCGCGGCCGGCTGGTCGACCTACGAAGCCACCGTGCTGATGCTGGCCTCGGTTCCCCGTGTGCTGCGTCGACTGGGCACGTCACCGCGAGTGGAGGTGCACCACACCGTCACGGTCGACGAGGGTTGGCTGGCCAGCGACGAGCGCGCAGCGCGCTACGGCGAGCCCGCCCGGCGGGTCCTGGAGGCCGGCGAGGTCACCTTCGCGACCGTGCGCGACGAGGCCGGCGCCGTGCTCGCTCGAGGGCGGGGCGCCTGCCACGGCGACTGGGTGGGCGTCTCCTCCCTGTGGACCCGGGAAGAGGTCCGCGGGACCGGGCTGGGCACCGCGGTGCTGCGTTCCCTGCTGGAGTGGGGGGCCGAGCTCGGCGCCACGACGACCTACCTCCAGGTGGTCGTCGCCAACGCCGCCGCCCTGGAGCTCTACCAGGCTCGCGGCTACGAGGTGCACCACCGCTACGACTACCTGGTCGCTCGACCCTGACTGCCGAGTCAGTTGTTGCGGTTCCTCGGCTTCGGCTTCGGCTTCGGCTTGGGCTCGGGTTCCGGTTTCGGCGGCGCGCCGCACCGGACGGTGTCGCCCGGGATGTAGTCGGTGTGGAACTTCTCCTTGCGCAGCACCTTGCCGGACCCGAGGGCACGGAAGGTCCGGAAGACGTTGATGCTGAACCCCTCGGTCCCGAACGCCTCCTCGCAGTCGGCCTCCTGGAGGTAGCGAACCTGTGGCTGGGTGATGTTGGTCCTCGGCCCCTTGCTGCTGGTGATGCGCCAGTGCTTCGTGGAGTACATCGACACCGTTGCCGCACCTTCTCTGGTCGGTGTCGACTTGCGCACACGGGCCTTGATCAGCACGCCGTAGGGCGTCGTGTTCGTGAACCGGAGGTCCACCGACGGCCACGCGACGGTCGCTTCGCGCCCTTCGGGGTAGCGGTCGATGTAGACCGAGTGCGGCTTGTGCTCGACGTCCTCGAGCCCGGCGAAGTACATCGCGTTGAAGGTGGTCGTCGCGATCTGGGAGACACCCCCGCCGAGGTCCTTCCGGAAGATGCCGTCGGAGACGATGTAGCCCTCGGTGAAACCGTTGGCCTCGGTCCGTTCTCCGACGGTGTCGTTGAGACTGAACGTCTGGCCGGGTCGCAGCAGGGTGCCGTCGATCAGCTCGGCGGCGCGGGGCAGGTTGACGTTGCGGTACTCGGCGTACGGGAAGAAGGTCGTGAAGGTGCTCACCCGCCGGGTCACCTTGAGCGCCTCTGCGTCGGCGGTGGTGAACGAAGGCTGCGTCGCCTGGCCGCTCAGCGTGAGACGACGCTCCGCTCCAACCCGTACGGCGACCTCGGCGAACCGCTCCTCCAGCTCCTCCGGGTCGATCTCGACGCCGACCCGCGCCGGCACGACCCGGGGCTTGTCCTTGTGGACCTCGATCCGTGCGTCCTCGGGCTCACGTCCGATCGTGCGCATCGCCGGCTCCAGCGCCTCGAGCATCAGCCCGCCGTCCACCCGCGGCTCCAGTCGGCCGTCCACCGGCTCCATGGACAGGCCCTCGGCGAACAGCCGCGGCGGCGCGACCACCCGCTGACCCGCAAGCACCAGCGTCACCGGCGCCGACATCGCCGGCGTGCCGAAGGTCTCGAGCGCATCGCGCACGGCGGCGTCCGAGACCTCGGGCTCCTTGACCTCCGTGGGCAGCTTCTGCGAACCCCCGTGCAGGAACCGCTGCTCGAGGATCTCCTGGGTCGCTCCCCGCGAGACGACCTGGCCGGGCGCACCGTAGACCGGGATCGCACGACCGTCCCGGAAGACGATGTCGCCCTCCTTCGGACGCTGGCCGATGCCGCTGCTCAGGTCGTCGAGGACCGCCTGCATCTCGGACTGGTCGACGGCGACCTCCGCGTGGTGGTCACCGCCTCCCGTGATGAGCTCCCACATGCGCCCGGGACCGAAGCCCGACCCGCCTCCCGCCTCCCGGATCGAGGCCGGGTAGTCGATGCTCAGGCCTGCCTTCCGGGGGTTCACGGTGACGATGCGTCCGTCGCCGTAGCTGACGGAGATCGGGTCGTCGGTCCTCGACTCCAGCTCGGCGCGCAGCTTCTTCTCGGCGGCGGCGGGCGCGAGGCCCGCGATGCTGACACCCTCGACCTGCGCGTTGCGCGGAGCCTCGTCCCCGGCGTAGAGGTAGACGCCGACCCAGAGGGCACCGATGATCCCCAGGAGCCCGAGCATGGTGAGAGCGGCGACCTTCCCACCCAGGGAGTCCGACACTCGCGTCACCGGAGCCCGGCGAACAGGTCCGTCTCCAGGCCCTCGGGCCCGGTCGGGCCAGGGGTGCCCTTGGCGATGCGGAAGTACTCGGTGCCCCAGATCTCGTTGCCCTTGTTGTTCGAGAAGGCGAAGAACGGGCCGTCCACCGCGATCTGCGTCTGGTGGGCGCGCATGGCGTCCATCTTCGCGCCGACGTAGTCGTCCGCGTCGATCACGGCGGTGAGGTCGGCGTCCTCGACCATGAACTTCGGCAGCTCGCCGTCGGGATCCATGCCCTCGAAGGTGGTCAGGTCCCCTGCCGCACGCAGGTCCCGCAACCCCTCTCGCACCTTGGTGGCCGACATCGCACCCCAGTAGACCTTCGCGACGTCGTGGGCCTCGCCGAGGTCACGCCGGTAGGAGGACACGGCCGCCAGCGACACGGCGTACGTCGCGACCCGGTGGGCCTGGATGTGGTCCGGATGGCCGTAACCGCCGAACTCGTCGTAGGTGACGAGCACCTGCGGCCGCACCTCGCGGATGATCTCGACGAGGTGGGCGGCGGCCTCGGTGAGGTCCGCGTTCCAGAAGGCGTTCTCGTGCACGTCGTCCGCGGGCACGGCGTGGCCCTCCGCGTGCCACTGCATCCCGGAGTCGCGGTAGCGCTTGAACCCACCGAGGTAGCGGTAGTCGGCCACGCCCAGCGCCTTCATGGCGTTGTCGAGCTCGACCCGGCGCTGCTCGGCGAGGGTGTCGTCCTGGTCGGCGGCCATGTGCTCGAACTCCGGGACGAGGATCTCGCCCATCTCGCCGCCCGTGCAGGTGACCAGCGTGACGCCGACTCCCTCGGCGGCGTAGCGGGCCATGGTCGCCCCCTGCCCGATGCTCTCGTCGTCCGGATGGGCGTGCACGAGCAGGAGGTGCTTGTTCATGCGCCGAATCCTAGATGGCGCCGCGGACTAGGTCCGCTTGACCCGGCGAGGGGCAGTCGGGAGCACGAGCGGTGTGGCAGGCGCCGTCGGCTGGTCGGGTTCCAGCCACCCGTCGTACTCCTCCACGAGCAGCTCGAGCAGCACCACGGGCGCATCGGTCGACACCACCCACGGGTGGTCCTCGTCGTCGTCCTCGCCGGCGAACGGCTCCCGCTCGCAGGTGGCGTCGAAGCCGTCGCGGACCAGCCGGGACACGACGGTGCGAGCGTGGTCCTCGTCGAAGAAGACACCCCGCATCAGCCGACTCCCAACAGGTCACGCAGGGGGTCCAGGAACGGCACGTCCGCCTCCGCCCAGGTGACCTCGTCGAGCTCGGCACGCCCAGCCACCGCACCGCGTCGTGCTCGTGCGGGACCGGGTCGCCCACAGCCAGGCGGGCGGTCACCACCCGCAGCACCAGGTCCTTGGTGCCCGAGCCGGCGACGACCGCTGACACCCCGTCCAGCACACCCGTCACCTCGACGAGGCACCCGAGCTCCTCCTCGATCTCACGCACCGCAGCCTGCTCGAGCGACTCCCCGTCCTCGACCTTGCCGCCGGGCAGCTCCCAGAGACCTGCGAGCGCCGCGGGCCGCGCCCGACGGGCCGCGAGCACGCGGCCGTGCTCGAGGATCGCCGCACCCACCACCTCACGCACGCGCCCAATCTAGGTGAGTGATCATGGTGCGGTGAGCGCGGACCCGTCGAGCATCCACCTGCGGCGCACCGACGAGAACGTCGCGGAGATCGAGGCAGCCGTGGACCGCTTCGGACTCCGGGTCGGCCTCTCCGGAGTGCTGACCCACCTGAACCGCCAGGCCGCGCGCGCACCGGTGCCCGGCATGGTGGTGGACCGCGGCTTCCGGTGGAACGAGCGCGACCAGTCCACCGATCGATGGTGGCCCCAGGGGATCACCACGTCCGCGGATGCCACCGACACCGAGGACGTCGACGGGCGACGCCTGTTGATGACGAGCTGGTACTCCAAGCTCGTGCGCGGGACCAACCTCGGCAGCCGCATCTCCGTGGTCGACCTCGACAGCCTGGCGTACCGCCACGTGCTGCTGGTGCTGCCGGAGAGGACCCGCCGGGGACACGTGGAGCTGAAGCCCCTGCTCGTGCACGCGGGCGGTCTCGTGTGGTGCGGGCCCTACCTGCACGTCGCCGGCACGCGGCGTGGCCTGTTCAGCTGTCTGGTCGACGACATCATCCGCGTCGGGACGCCCGAGGACGCGTTCGGCTACCGGTTCGTGCTGCCGGTCCGGTTCGCCTACGACGCGGCGGCCAGCGACGGCGTGGAGGAGATGAGGTACTCCTTCCTGTCCCTGGACCGCGGATCCCGCCCACCCCAGCTCGTGGCGGGCGAGTACGGGCGCGCCGACGCGACCCGGCGCCTGGTCCGCTACCCCCTCGACCCCGAGACCTTCCACCTCGCCACCCAGAAGGACGGCCGGTCACGTCCGATCTGGCTCGACGATCGCGGCCTGGGACACATGCAGGGCGCGGCGATCGTCGGCGACACCTACTACGTCACCTCCAGCCGCGGTCGCTACCGACTCGGGCAGATGTACGTCGGGCAACCGGGCCGGTTCCGCCGCTTCCGGAGGGCGCTGCCCGTGGGCCCGGAAGACATCACCTACTGGCCCTCGACCGACCAGTTCTGGTCGCTCACGGAGTACCCCGGCCGGCGGTTCGTCTTCGCGATGGACCGAGCGATGTTCGACACCGCACCAACCGCCGGTTGAGCTCAGGGCGCGGGGGTCGGCGGCACGAGGACCAGCTCGCCTGTCTCCAGGTCGAACTCGTAGCCCTCCGGTGGCTCGCAGGTCTCCGGTGAGACGACCAGCTCGTCCTGCGCCGGCTCCGCCTGCTCGGCCGCGTCCGTGGCATCCGGGTCCGGGACGGGGCACTCGGGCAGCTGCGGGTCCTCACTCGGCCCCGGGTCCCCGCTGGGCGTCGGATCCGGTGCGTTGGTCGCGGGGGCCGACGGACCAGAGTCCGGCGTCGGGTCCGGCGTCGCGCTCGGCGTCGGATCAGGCGTCGAACCGGGCGTCGGGCCTGGTGTGCCCGGTGTGCCGGGTGCGTTCGGCGTGGGCGTCCCGGTGCTGCCCGCGGGCGTCGGGGCCGACGTGGCCGGTTGCCTCGGTGTCGTCGTCGTTGGGGCGGCATCCGTGGTCCGAGGGCTGAGTGACGCGGCCGTCGGCGTGGACCCGGAGGGCTCCGCGACGCGGGTCACCGGCGGTTCGGGCAACGGAGCGCTGCTCGGCGACATCTCGAGGGCAGCGACGAACGGCACCGCGCCCGATCCGCTGAGGTCGGCCTTCGCGAACACGGCCGCCCACTCCAGCACGGCACTCAGGTAGGCCGGCGACGCGTTGTAGGAGAGCACCGCCTCCCGGAGCCCGTCGGCCGTCGAGAGGTCCCGACCGCCCGCGCACAGGTAGACCATGGCGGCACCCGCGGCGTCGTAGATGTTCTGCGGGTCGCGCAGACCGTCACCGTCCATGTCCAGCCCGACGACGCGCCACGTGGACGGGATGATCTGCATCGGGCCGAGTGCCCGGTCCCAGGTCTTGTTGCCGTCCCAGGCGCCTCCGTCGGTGTCCGCGACCGCGCGGTAGCGGTCTCCGTCGAGCACCGGGCCCAGGATCTCCGGCGACACCCGGTGTCCGTCATCGAGGGTGTGGCCGGCGAGGTTGCCGGACTCCACCTGGCCGATGGCCGCGAGCAGCGGGGTCGTGATGTGGCACTCCGGGGGCGAGATGGCGACCGCGAGGGTGTACGCCGCGAGCACGTCGTCGGTCAGGTCCTCGGGTGAGGGGGCCAGGTCCGACCCGAACCAGCCGCGACTGTTCGCTGCGGCGGCGTTGGTGACCGTGATCGGCGCCTCGGGAACGGGCACGGTGACGCTGGCGGGCTGCAGCAGCGCGGAGGCCAGGGCCTCGACACGGGAGACGCCGTGGGGGTCTGCGGCCTGGATTCCGGGCGCCCAGAAGAGCACGCTCAGCAACAGCGCCGCGAGGCCGATCTTGCCCCTCATAGTTCCGAGACTCCCCCTCTGCCAAAAACACGTGGCGAGGACGCGCCCTTCTCCGCCCCCGTCGGGTAAGTGTCAGCCGCCTGGGGGCCAGACACCAGCCGGAGCCCACAATCGGCACAAAACGGGTACAACCCGTCTAGACCTGCTGGCCGTTCGCCGGGCCCCTGGGCAGCAGCGCGAGCTGGCGCGACTGGGCCACCAACCGGCCCGTCGGAGTCCCAGACCTCGCAGTCCTCCTCGAACTGGCCGCCGGAGATGTTCCTGGTCGCGTGCCGCACGATCGCCCATCCGGGCGCCGGGCTCGCGCGCACGTGGGCCGTCAGCTCGAGGGTCGGAGCCCAGCCGGGCAGACCCAGGTCGAAGGTGACCGGCGGCAGTGCGTCGACGGCGAGCAGCAGCGCGATGGGGTCGAGTGGCCGGCCGTCGGCCAGCTCGAACCAGCCCTGGATGATGCCGGTCCCGCTCGGCTTGCCCACCGCCCAGCCGGCGTACGCCGGGTCGAGCCGGGTGCCGAACCGCTCCAGCAGGGGCGCGATCCGGCGCACCTCCTCCGGGTGCGAACCTCGCCTCGACGCAGTCCTCCAGGGGAGGCAGATCGGGCGGGGGGATCTCGCGCTGGACCTCGGCAGGCATCCGGTCGAGCGAGCCGTAGACGCCCAGCGCGGTGATGCGCTCGACCTCGACGCCGTCCTCCTCCTGGATCAGGCTGGCCGCCACCGTGGAGCGTCTGCCCACCCACGCGGACCCGTCGCACTCGCACGACGGCGGGGCCGGGCGTGGTCGGGCGTGAGGTAGTAGGCACTCACGCTCACCGGGTCGGGCTGTCCCGACTCGGCGAGCTCGGCACGGATCGGCGTTGCCGATGACCGCGAGCAGGTAGCCGCCGTTGAGGCCCCCACCGACGACCCAGCCGGGGTCGAGCCGGGCGGCGTACTCCCCCGCCGCTGTGCGTTCCACGGCGATGCCACGGTCGAACTCGAAGTCCATGCCCGCACAGTAGAGGTGCGCGTGGACCGGCCCGAGGCGTGTCTCCTAGGGGGCGTACCCGCCGGGGGTCCCCCAGTCGTCGGACCGCGAGCTGCCCTCGTGGACCACGGGGCAGTGCGTGCCCACGAAGTTGGTCGGCATGCAGCGGTTGCAGTGGATGCACAGCGACGGCGTGCCCGGGTCCGCCTGGATCCGGTTGACCAGGTCGGGCTCGCGCAGGAGGGCCCGTCCCATGGCCACGAACTCGAAGCCCTCCCGCATGGCGAGGTCCATCGAGGCGCGGTCGGTGATCCCGCCGAGGAGCACCATCGGCAGGGCGATCTCCGCCCGGACCTTCCGCGCGTCCTCGAGGAGATAGGCGTCGCGGTAGGGGTACTCGCGGATGAACTGCTTGCCGGCGAACCGCATCGCCGTCCTGATCGGCTGCGGCATCACGTCGACGAACTCCTTGACCGGCGCCCCGCCACGGAAGAGGTACATCGGGTTGAGCAGCGAGCTGCCGCCGGTCATCTCGAGGGCGTCGACCGTGCCGTCCTGCTCGATCCACTGCGCGGTCCGGATCGCCTCCTCGACGGTGATCCCGCCGCGGACACCGTCGGACATGTTGAGCTTGGCCAGGATCGCGATCCGGCCACCCACGGCGTCCCGCACCGCTCGCAGGATGCCGCGGGCGAACCGAGCGCGGTTGGCCAGCGAGCCACCGAACTCGTCCTTGCGATGGTTGATCCTCGGGCTGAGGAACGCGCTCGGCAGGTAGCTGTGCCCGAGGTGGACCTCGACCGCGTCGAAGCCCGCCTCGATGGCGCGGTGGGCGGCCGCCGCGTGGTCCGCGGTGATCCGCTCGAGGTCGGCGACCTTCGCCTTCCGCGAGATGCCGCCGGACATGTTCGGGAACCGGGTGCTGGGCGAGAGTGCCGGGAGCCCGTTGCCCCGCGGGTCGGCCACGGGGCCGGCGTGGCCGATCTGCGCGGAAACCGCTGCGCCCTCGTCGTGCACCGCGTCGGTGAGCGCGCGCAGACCGGGCATCGCCTCGTCGGTCCACAGGATCTGGTCGGGCGCCGTGCGGCCGTCCGGGGAGACGGCGCAGTAGGCGACGGTGGTCATGCCGACCCCGCCCGCGGCGTACTCGCGGTGGAAGTCGACCAGGTCGGTCGTGACCCGGGAGCGATGGCTCAGCCCTTCGTACGTGGCAGCCTTGATGATCCGGTTGCGCAGTCTCACCGGCCCGATCGCGCCCGGGGCGAAGACGTCGGGAGCACCCGTTTCTAGAACGTGTTCCACTTTCTCAGGCTAGCACCGGCCGCCGGACACCTCAGGGTCGCTGACGCAGCTGGCGGACCGCACCCGTGGCCGCCACGACCTGGTCGAGGACCCGCTTCAGCTCCCCGGCCCGGCGCTCCCCGGGAGCGAACTCGCCGTCCTCCCAGTCCGCGAAGTTCTTCAGCGCCACCTGCGAACGCGTGGTGAACATGACCACCGCCGCCAGGATGCTCCGCCACTGCTCGACGGCCCGGGTCGCACCATCGATGCCGTAGCCGACGAACCCGGCGGCCTTGTTGTTCCACTCCGGGTAGAGCAGGTCGACGGCATTCTTCATGGCGGCCGGGACCCCGTGGTTGTACTCGGGGGTGACCCAGACGAAGCCGTCGAAACCCTCGACCGTGCGGCTCCAGGCGCGCGTCGACTCGCGCTCGTACTCCCGGTTGGCCGCACCCGCGTCCACGGGCTCGTCGAGGAGTGGCAGCGCGAAGTCCTCGAGCTCGAGGAGCTCGAACTCGGCGTCGTCGCGACGCCGGGCCGCGTCGTACACCCACTGACCCACAGCGGAACCTTTCCGGCCAGGCCGGGTGCTACCAACAAGAATTGCGATCTTCACGACACTCCTCCGAATGTCCTAAAGTGGGTCTTCACCCTGGTTCAGCCCAGATGACTGGGGTTTTGGAGAGTAGATGCAACCGGGAGCCGTGGACCCCGGGCCCGATATCGACGCCGTGATGGCCATCTTGTCGCGCGCGGACGACGCCGACCTCGCCGACATCGTCGAGCTCGTCGCCAAGATCTGCGAGACCGAGGCGGCCGCCATCACCATCCTGCAGGGATGACGAGTACCACGTGCCGATCACCTACGGCATCATGCCGTTCGTCTCGCCGTCCACCGACACCTTCTGCCAGCACACGATGGGCACCGAGGGCGTCTTCACCATCGAGGACGCGCACGCGGATCCGCGCTTCCGCGACATCGGCTGGGTGGACGGCACCATCGCCGGCGCCCGCTTCTACGCCTCGGCCCCGCTGTACGCCCCCAGCGGGGCGATGGTCGGCCGTCTGTGCGTCATCGACCCCGAGGTCAAGACCCTCACCGCGCTGCAGCGCGGATCCCTGGAGACGCTCGCGACCAACGTGACGCAGCTGATCGAGCTGCGGATGCTGCGCTCCACCCGCCCGGCACTCAGCGCGCCGGAGTCCGGCCAGGTCGCGGCGACGGTCGTCTCCCAGCTCGCCGCCGAGCTCAGCCACGACCTGCGGGTGCCGCTGAGCTCGATCACCGCGAGCGTGGAGATGCTCGCCGACGAGCTCGAGGACCGCTCCCCCTTCATCGACGCCCTGCTGAAGCGTGCGGTGCGTGCGACCGAACGGATGAGCAGGATGCTCGACCAGTCGATGGAGTACGGCGCTGCCGGGGAGGAGCCCGACCTCGCCGAGGTCCACCTGGGTCAGGTGGCGCAGCAGCTCGTGCTCAACTCCGCCGACCTGCTCGACGCCACCGGCGCCACCGTCGAGACCGCCGACCTGCCCGTCGTACACGCCGATCCGGACGACATGTACTCCGTGCTGCAGAACCTGCTCACCAACTCCGTGAAGTTCGCCCGCCCCGGGGTCCCTGTCCAGGTGCAGATCTCGGCCCGGAAGCTGCCCGATGCCTGGCGGATCTCCTTCCACGACAACGGCGTCGGGATCCCGCAGGAGCACCGGGTCGACGTCTTCTCGCTGTTCACCCGCATCGGGACGACGTCGAGGGCCACGGCATCGGCCTGGCCACGGTCTCGCGGATCATCAGCGCCCACGGTGGCCGCGTCGGGGCCGAGCCGGTCGCCGGCGGTGGCACAGAGATCTGGTTCGAGATCCCCGACGACGAGGTGGACGCCGACGAGCGGTGTCGTCAGTCAGTACGCCGGGAACCGGCAGTCGGGCTTCCTGCCGCGGAGCAGACCCGGCCACTCGAAGCTGCTCACGGCCGGGGTCAGCGGCTTGCGCGACTTGACGTAGGGCCGCGCACCGGACTCGCTGACCGCGTAGAGCCGCCGGCCGCGGGGGCTGAACTGGAGGCCCTCGGCGCCGGGCACGAACCCGAGCCTCCGACCACCAGGTGTCACGAGCTCGCCGCAGGCGAGTGTCGAACGGGCGAGATAGAGGCGGCCGCGGGAGTCGAGCGTCGCACCCTGGACGAAGGTCGGCACGCGGGTCCGCGCCGTGGCGCCGAGCTGCTTGCTTCCCTTGGACCTGGCCGCGAGATCGAGCACGCCGGGCCTCTTCAGGTGCTTGAAGGAGAACCAGTAGATGTGGGACCGTCCGTGGGTCCGGAACGGCACCAGGCCGATCTTCTTGCGGGTGGCGACGATCGCGGAGCCGCGCACCGGCGACTCGATCCGCCACACCCGACGGGCGTGGAGCACCCGCCTCTTCGGCGACGGGTCGACCTGCCAGAGCTTGTTCTTCTCCACGATCCACAGGTAGGAACCACGCTGCAGGATGCCGCCGCCGTGCCGGCAGTAGGTGCGCGGCCGTTTCCCCACCCGCCCGTAGATCGCCGCGTGGAAGGCAACGCGCCGGCCCGTGACCAGGCTGACGCGCACCAGCTGGCACGGCCGCTGTCCGTAGCCCTTCCGGTAGCGGAACCCGCTGACCCAGGCGGTGCGCCCCAGCACTGCGATGCCCTGGGGCACCAGGTAACGGCGCGGCTCGGGCAGCCAGATCCCGCGACACACGCGCTTGTGGTTGCGGTGGTCGGCCAGCACCTTGCGGGTGTACGTCGGCTTGTCGCCGCGCACGTCCTTGCGGTCGATGCCGTGGCACAGCGACCTTTGCGGCGGGGCGTGCCGCCCGGGCCGAGCTCACCGGCGCAGTGTCCGCGACGACCACACCCCCACCCGTCCCGAGCAGGAGCACGACCAGGACCGTCCGGAGACCGCGCGTGAGCATTGCCGGCCACGCTAACGGCGCGACTCGTCCCCGCCGAGCGAACCCGGTCGGCATGGCGCGCCGTACCTGCGGACTAGACCCATCCGGGCTGCCAGTGGGCGAATTCGCGAGCGCAGGTCGAGGATACGAAGCGGGTGTCCGCACCCGGATGCCCAAGCAACAGGTAACCGGGGGGACTCCAGCCATGTCTGCACCACGCGTTTCCGCGCATGCTCAGCGCCGGCTCGTGGCGACCCTCGTCTCCGTGTTTGCATGTTCGGCGCGCCCGGTGACGTACGTCGTCAGGCTCACGGCCACGGACGGCTGGGGGAACTCGACCACCATCACCAGGGTCGTGACCGTTGCTGCCACCTAGACAGTCGCCGGGACGCTGGCCGTCAACACGTGCCTGGACTAGACCCATTCCGGGTCCTTATGGGCGAAAGCACCCCATTGGGCCGAAGATACGACACGGGCTTCCGCGACGGAGCCCACCAAATCGGGGGTTCAACACATGTCTGTTCGGAACGTGACCGTGCGCGTTCACACGCGAGTCGTCCTGGTCCTGGTCACCGCTCTCGTCGGCGCTCTCGCGGTGGCGGGGTTCGGTCCCGTTCCGGCGGCGAACGCGGCTGATCCGGTGCTGTCGTTCGTGGCGGCCTCGAGCAGCGCGGGCAACCGGCCCACACCGTCACCCTCCCGGCGGGCGTCCAGGCCGGCGACACGATGGTGCTGTTCATGACGGTGAACTCGATCAGCGGCACCCTGGGCGCGCCGCGGGCTGGACCCTGCTGCAGGCCAAGGACGGCACCGCCACCCGCGGCCGCGCGTGGACCAAGCAGGCCACCGCCGCCGACGCCGGCGCCAACGTCACCGTCACCTCCAGCGCCCACATCAAGGACACCATGAGCGTCGCGGCCTACCGCACCGACGGCGGCACCTCCGCGGTCACCGCCTCCGCCAGACGTCGGGGACCACCTCGGCCACGAGCCACACCACCCCCTCGGTGGCGGTGGCCCAGCCCGGTTCCTGGCTGGTCAACTCCTGGAGCGAGAAGTCCTCCACCGACCCCAGACCTGGACCAAGCCCGCCGCCAGCACCACCCGCGCCACCCCCGCCGCCACCGGTAGCGGCAAGGTCAGCTCCCTGCTCGCCGACTCCGGCGCACCCGTGGCCACCGGCACCGCGCCCGGCCGCACCGCCACCACCAGCGCCGCCGGCGGCGGCACCCAGCTGTTCTCGGTGGTGATCAGCCCCGGCACCGCGACCACCCCACCGGCCAACCAGGCCCCGGTGCCCTCCTTCACCACCTCCTGCACCGACCTGACCTGCAACTTCGACGCCACCGCCACCACCGACCCCGACAACGACCCGCTGACCTACGCCTGGAACTACGGCGACAGCAACACCGGCACCGGCGTCACCTCCTCGCGCACCTACGCCAGCGCCGGCACCCGCACCGTCACCCTCACCGTCAACGACGGCACCACCACCGCCCAGACCACCCGCACCGTCAGCCCGACCGCACCGGTGCCGGGCGGTCCCGGGCACACCGCACTGGTCCCCCAGACGCCGCGCACCGACATGCCGAAGATCAGCAACGGCGAGATCTTCGACATCGCGGTCCTCGGCAACCGCGTGTTCATCGCCGGCTCGTTCACCTCGATCCAGAACCAGCGCCCGGGCAACACCACGACCTACACCCGCACGGCCTCGCGTCGTACAACCTGACACCGGGCTGGTCGACACGACCTTCAACCCGCGCTTCGCCGGCGGCGGAGTCGACGCCGTCGCGGCCACGCCCGACGGCACCAAGCTCTTCGTTGCCGGCAGCTTCAGCACGGTCAACGGCGTCACCCGACGGGGCCTCGCGCGCCTCAACCTGACCACCGGCGCACCGATCACCGCTTCGTGGCCAACCCCGACGCCCGCGCCACCGAGGTCGTGGCGACCAACACGACGCGTCTACGTGGGCGGCCGCTTCACCAGGGTCAACGGCGTCACGCGCGTGGGCCTGGCCGCAGTCAACGCCAACACAGGCGTCGTCGACACCGGCTTCGTGAACAACCTCAGCGGCGGCCTCGGCGTCAACGGCGCGATCAGCGTCCAGCGCCTGCTGCTCACGCGTGACCAGACCAAGCTGCTGGTCGTGCACACCGGCCGCCAGGTCGCCGGCCAGGACCGCTACGGCGTCGCGCTGATCAACACCACCACCAAGCAGCTGCTGCCGTGGCACACCCGCCTGTGGGAGGACAACCTGCAGTTCGTCGGCGGCATCCAGCGGGCGTACGGCGCCGCCATCGCTCCGGACGACTCCTGCTTCGTCGTCACCAGCGGCTCCGGCGGTGACCGACCGCCGATCAACGACACGGCCATGGCGTTCCCGATGAACGGCGGGACAACGTCCAGCCCCGGTGGATCTCGCGCTGCTTCGACAGCATCTACTCGGTCGCGATCTCCGAGCAGGCCGTCTACATCGGTGGCCACTTCGCGTGGAACGAGTCGCCGAGCGCCACCGACCCGTGGCCCGGCCTGGACGACGTGGGCTACGGCACCGGCCAGGGCCTGTCGGGGTACGGCCTCGGCGACGCGGTGGTCAACCGCGAGCACCTCGGGGCCCTGAACCCGGCCGACGGCAAGGCGCTCGAGTGGAACCCGGGCTCGAACTCCTTCGAGGGCAACAAGGCCATGGAGATCCACCAGCGCGGGCTCTTCACCGGCGGTGACGCCACCACCCAGGGCGGCGTCAACATCGGCCGCATCGCGTTCTACGACTTCAACACCGTGCCGGCGAGCAACGGCGTCGAGACCACCATCACCGATCCGATCGAAGGCCGGGTGAACCCGGTCGCCGAGGAGTGGATGGTCCGGGGCACGGCCCAGGTGCCGAGTGGGACCACCATCAACCGCGTCGAGCTGGAGATCCGCGACCGTGAGAACGGCCGCTACCTCGCGGACAACCTGACCACGTGGGGCACGACCGCCAACACCGTCAACGCGACCCGGCAGAGCACGGGTACGCGGACCGCGAACTGGTCGCTCCCCTTGACCGTCACCGGCAACCACAAGATCCAGCTGCGCGCCCGGACCGTTGCCTCGACAGGCACGCCGCGACAACACGTGGGCGATCAAGAAGACCGAGACCTTCGGCCTGACCGACCAGCCGCCGAACACCGACGTCACCGGACCGTCCGCCACCCTGGTGCCGACGATGACCTTCACGGTCACCGGCACGGCCACCGACGACGTGGGCGTGCAGTCGATCGGCATGACCATCCGGGACGCCAACAACCGCTACCTGCAGGCCGACGGCAGTGTCGCCTCGGCCGGCCACACCTTCCGGTTCGCGCCCGACGTGGTCGGCTCCCTCAACACGACGTGGTCACGGGAGATCACCGTGCCGACGGAGGGCGCCTGGAAGGCCCAGGCCCGCGCCACCGACACGACCGGCCAGTCAGACCTCGACACCGGTGACCGCACGTGGGTCGTCAGTGAGGACGGCGCGGCTCCGAGCGTGTCCATCAGTGCACCGGCCGTGATGGTGCCGCCGACGGCTGCCGCATCGCCGTACGTCACCGCCCCGGGCAGCCCGCTGACGTTCCGCGGTTCGGCCACCGACGACGAGGACTCATCTCGTCGAGATCACGCTGCGCAACACCACCACCCGCGAGAACCTCGCCGCCGACGGCACGTGCAGCGAGAACGCGATCAACGACTGGCACCGCATCTCGCCGATCAACCTCAGCGGCACCAGCTACAACTGGAGCTACACCACGCCGTTCAACCTCACGCCCGGAAGCTACTCGTTCCAGGTCCGGGCCACCGACAACGCTCGGGCTCACCACGCCCTCGGCCAACCGGGGGTCCCTCACGGTCAACGCCCAGGTGCCCGGTGACACGCCGCCGAACGGCCTCCTGAACGTGACCGGCACCGTCACCGGCGGTCAGTCGCTGAACCTCAACCTCGCCGGCACGGCCACCGACGACAAGGGCGTCGCGGCGGTGCGGGTCTCGCTGTTCGACGGAGACACCAGCAAGTACCTGCAGCCGAACGGCACGCTGGGTGCGGCGTACGCGACGCGCACGGCCACGCTGGCCTCGCCCAACGCGACGTCGACGAACTGGACGCTCGCCGTCACGCTGCCGCAGGGCGGCGACTGGAACGTCACGGCCTCCGCCGTCGACACGGCCGGTCAGCTGGACCTCTCCACCACGGGCGCCACGGCTCGCTACCGGGTCTACCCCGGTGACGCGGCACCGACCATCACCGATGCCCTGCTGGCGCCCACGGAGAACACCGTCTTCGACGACGGCCGGATCTTCGTCAGTGGACGGGCCGAGGACGACCAGGCCATGCAGCGCGCCGAGCTCGCGATCGTCGACAGCCGGTCGCTACATGAGCTCGACCGGGGCTTCACCAGCACGACCGAGAGCTGGCGATCGGCGTTCCTGACCAGCCCCGGGACGCCCGGCTCGAACTTCTCCTACACCTCGCCGGTGGTGCCCCCGGGCGCCTACACGATCAGCGTGCGGGGCATGGACAACCACGACCAGGTGACGGCGGTGCCCTCGGTGCGTCACGTCACCGTGACCCACCCGCCGGGCAACACGGCTCCGGTCGCGAAGTTCACCAACACGTGCCCGGCGCCCGGGCAGGCCGCGACTGCGACCAACGTCTGCGAGTTCGACGGGCGCACCTCGACCGACGAGAACGCCGCCACGCTGACCTACGCCTGGACCTACACCCTGGGCACCAGCAGCACCGGCACCGGGCCGAAGCCGATCCGCACGTTCACTGCGCCGGGCACCTACACGGTGCAGCTGATCGTGACCGACGAGTGGGGCATCGCCAGCGCGCCGGTGACCAAGACGGTCACGATCACCGAGCCGACCAACAACGTCGCGCCCACGCCGGTGCTCAACCCGCCGTCGTGCAGCGGCCTGGTGTGCAACTTCTCCGGGGTCGGCTCGGTGGACAGCAACGTCGGCGACACGTTCACCTACCTGTGGGACTTCGCCGACGGCACGCCGACGAGCACCTCCTCGGCCATGGCGCACACCTTCCCCGCGGCAGGCACCTACGTGGTGAGGCTGACGACGACGGACGGCTGGGGCAAGGCGAGCACGGTGACCAGATCGGTCACGGTCAGTCCCTAGCAACCGCAGCGCGGTGCCGAACGGCCCCTCCGGCTACTCCGGAGGGGCCCTTTTCGCACACCTGGACGTCTGCCCGGTTTATACCGATAACGGGTAGAACGCCCGACGGTCGCCGCGCTCCGGACTAGACCCATTACGACCGGTTGTGGTGGAAAGCACCACATCGGGCTGAAGATACGGCACGGGCTTCCGCGACGGGGCCCATGAAAACGGGGGTTTCACGCATGTCTTCTCGCCACGTCACCGCGCGCGCTCACACGCGGCTTGTCCCAGTCCTGGTCACCGCACTTGTCGGGGCCCTCGCGGCTTTGGGGTTGAGTCCGGTTCCGGCGGCCAACGCCGCCGATCCGGTGCTGTCGTTCGTGGCGGCCTCGAGCAGCGCGGGCAACCGGCTCAACCACACCGTGGCGCTGCCGGGTGCGGTGCAGGCCGGCGACACGATGGTGCTGTTCATGACCGTGAACACCCTCAACGGCACCCTGGGCAGCCCCGCCGGGCTGGACCCTGCTGCGCGGCCAGGACGGCACCGCCACCCGCGGCCGGCCTGGACCAGGCAGGCCACCGCCGGCGACGCCGGCACCAACGTCACCGTCATCTCCTCGGCGACCATCAAGGACACCATGAGCGTCGCGGTCTACCGCAGCGACGTCGGCACCTCCGCGGTCACCGCCTCGGCCCAGACCGTCGGGCACCACCTCGACCACCAGCCACACCGCCCCCGCGGTCGCGGTGGCCCAGCCCGGCTCCTGGCTGGTCAACTCCTGGAGCGAGAAGTCCTCCACCGAACCCAATCACCTGGACCAAGCCCGCCACCAGCACCACCCGCGCCACCCCCGCCTCCACCGGCAGCGGCAAGGTCAGCTCCCTGCTCGCCGACTCCGGCGCCCCCGTGGCCACCGGCACCGCCACCGGCCGCACCGCGACCACCAGCGCCGCCGGCGGCGGCACCCAGCTGTTCTCCGTCGTGATCAGCCCCGGCACCGCCACCACCCCACCGGCCAACCAGCCCCCGGTGCCCTCCTTCACCACCTCCTGCACCGACCTGACCTGCAACTTCGACGCCACCGCCACCACCGACCCCGACAACGACCCGCTCACCTACGCCTGGAACTACGGCGACAGCACCACCGGCACCGGCATCACCTCCTCCCGCACCTACGCCACCGCCGGCACCCGCACCGTCACCCTCACCGTCAACGACGGCACCACCACCGCCCAGACCACCCGCACCGTGAGCCCGACCGCGCCCGGCCGGCCCGGGCCCCGGCCACACCACGCTGGTGCCCGAGACAGCCGCGCACCGACATGCCGAAGATCAGCAACGGCGAGATCTGGGACATCGAGATCGTCGGCGCCCGGGTGTTCATCGTCGGCACGTTCACCTCGATCCAGAACCAGCGCCCGGGCAACACCACGACCTACACCCGCACCGGCCTGGCGTCGTACAACATGAACACCGGGCTCGTCGACACCACCTTCAACCCGGGATCACGGGTGGCGGAGTCGACGCCGTCGAGGCGTCACCCGACGGCACCAGGCTCTACATCGCGGGCAGCTTCAGCGCCGTCAACGGCATCACCCGCCGCGGGCTGGCCCGCCTCAACATCTACCACCGGTGCCCCCATCACCGGGTTCGTCGCCAACCTCGACGCCCGCGCGGCCGAGCTCGTCGCGACCAACTCCACGGTCTACGTCGGCGGCCGCTTCACCAAGGTCAACGGTACTCCCGCGCGTCAGCCTCGCGGCGGTCGACGCCAACACCGGCGCGGTCGACACCGGCTTCGTGAACAACCTCAGCGGCGGCATCGGCGTCGGCGGCGTCCTCACCGTGCAGCGGCTCCTGCTCACCCACGACCAGACCAAGCTGCTGGTCGTCCACACCGGCCGCCAGATCAACGGCCAGGACCGCTACGGCGTGGCGCTGATCAGCACCGCCACCAAGCAGCTGCTGCCGTGGCACACCCGGCTCTGGCAGGACAACCTGCAGTTCGTCGGCGGCATCAACGCCCGTCGACGCGGCCGCCATCTCGCCCGACGACGCGTGGTTCGTCGTGACCAGCGGCTCCGGCGGTGACCGTCCGCCGATCAACGACACCGTCGTCAAGTTCCCCATGGACGGCGGCGACGACATGCAGCCGCAGTGGATCTCGCGCTGCTACGACAGCGTCTACTCGCGTCGCGATCTCGGAGAAGGCCATCTACATCGGTGGCCACTTCGCCTGGAACGAGTCCCCGACCGCTCCGGACCCGTGGCCGGGCCTCGACGACGTGGGCTACGGCACCGGCCAGGGCCTCTCCGGCTACGGCCTCGGCGACGCCGTGGTCAACCGCGAGCACGTCGGTGCCCTGAACCCGGCCGACGGCAAGGCGCTCGAGTGGAACCCCGGCTCGATCTCCTACGAGGGCAACAAGGCCATGGAGGTCACCCCCCGGGGTCTGTTCACCGGCGGTGACGCCCCCACGCAGGGCGGCTACAACGTCGGCCGCGTTCGCGTTCTACGACTTCAACTCCGTGCCGGCCAGCAACGGGGTCGAGACCGCGATCACCGAGCCCATCGAGGGCCGCGTCAACCCGACCGCGCAGGAGTGGACGGTCAAGGGCACCGCTTCGGTTCCGACCGGCAGCAGTCAACCGGGTCGAGCTCGAGGTCTACGACCGCGACGCCCGCCGCTACCTCGCGGACGACCTGACCACGTGGAGCACCACGTTCAACTCGATCAACGCCAACCTCGCGACCACCGGAGCGCGGACCACGGACTGGTCGCTGCCGCTGACCATCACCGGCAACCGCAAGCTGCAGCTGCGTGCGCGCACACGGTCCTCGGCCGGCACCGGCGACAACACGAAGGCGGTGAAGAAGACCGAGACCTTCGGGTTCACCGAACGAGCCGCCGAACACCGAGGTCACCGGTCCGTCCTCCACCCTGGTGAAGACGATGACCTTCATCGTCACCGGCACCGCCACCGACGACACGGGCGTGAACTCGGTCGGCATGACCATCCAGGACGCCGGCAACCGCTACCTGCAGGCCGACGGCACCGTCTCCTCGTCCGGTCACACCTTCCGGATCACACCCGACGTCGTCGGCGCCAAGAGCACGACGTGGTCGCGGGAGATCACCGTGCCGATCGAGGGCACCTGGAAGGCCCAGGCCCGCGCCGTCGACACGGCCGGCCAGTCCGACCTCGACACCGCCGACCGCACGTGGATCGTCAGCGAGGACGGCGAGGCACCGACGGTGTCGATCAGCGCCCGACGACGATGCTTCCACCCACCGCGGCGCCGACGCTGGTCGTCGCGCCCGGCAGCCCCATCACCTTCTCGGGGTCGGCCGACGACGACGGCACCCTGAACAGCGTCGAGATCCCGCTGCGCAACACCACGACCCGCGAGAACCTCGGTTCGACGGCACCTGGAGCACCGACGTGCTCCAGGACTGGTACCGCATCTCCCCGCCCGGCATGAACAGAGCAGCCACAACTGGAGCTACACGACGCCGTTCAACCTCAAGCCGGGCAGCTACTGGTTCCAGGTCAGGGCGACCGACGACCTCGGTCTGGTCACGTCGTCGACCAACCGGGGCCCGCTCACCGTCAACGCCCAGGTCCCCGGCGACGCTCCCCCCGACGGCAGGCTCACCGTGACCGGCACCCTGACGGGTGGACAGTCGCTGCACCTGAACCTCGCCGGCACGGCGACCGACGACAAGGGCGTCAGCGCGGTCAACCTGACGCTCTACGACGACGACACCAGCAAGTACCTGCAGCCCAACGGCACCCTGGGCACGGCTTCGCCACCCGCTCGGCCACGCTGGCCACCCCGGGCGCGACGTCGACGACGTTGACCCTGCCGGTGACCTGCCGCAGGGCGGCGACTGGAACGTCACGGCGTACGCCGTCGACAACGCGGGTCAGACCGACACCTGCACCTCGGGCGCGACGGCGCGCTACCGGATCTACCCCGGTGACGTGGCCCCGACCCTGACCGAGACCCTCCTGTCCCCGACCGAGAACACCACGTTCAACGACGGCCGGATCTTCGTCAGCGGCCGGGCCGAGGACGACCAGGCGATGCAGCCCGTGCAGGTCTCGATCATCGACTCAGCAGCTCGCTACATGAGCTCCAGCGGCGCGTTCCCGAGCACGAACAAGCAGCTGGCGCACGGCGTTCCTGACCAGCCCGGGAACGCCGGGGTCGAACTTCTCCTACACCACGCCGGTGGTGCCCCCGGGTGCCTACACGGTGCGATCCAGGGCATCGACAACCACGACCAGGCCACGACCCCGCCTGCGGTGCGCCACGTCACCGTGACCCACCCGCCGGGCAACACGGCACCGGTCGCGAACTTCACCTTCACGTGCCCGGCGCCCGGGCAGCCCGCGACCGCGACCAACTCTGCGAGTTCGACGGTCGCACCTCGACCGACGAGAACGCCGCCACGCTGACCTACTCCTGGAACTACGGGAACGCACCGGCAGCGGCCCGAAGCCCGACCCGCACGTACACCTCGGCGAACACCTACACCGTGACGCTGACCGTGACCGACGAGTGGGGCGTTGCCAGCGCACCGGTCACCCAGAAGGTCACGATCACCGAGCCGACGGACAACGTCGCGCCCACGGCCGTGATCAACCCGCCGGCGTGCAACGGCCTGACCTGCAACATCTCCGGTGTCGGGTCGGCGGACCCCAACCCCGGCGACACGTTCAGCTACCTGTGGGACTTCGGCAGCACCCCCGTCTCGACGAGCACGTCGTCCGCCCCGTCGAAGACGTTCCCCGCGGCGGGCATCTACACGGTGACGCTCACGACGACGGACGGCTGGGGCAGGGCGAGCTCGCAGACCAGGGACGTCACGTTCACCGAGCCGGCGAACAACGCCGCGCCCGTGCCCGTGATCAACGCCCCGATATGCACGAACCTGACCTGCAGCTTCTCCAGTGCGGTACGGCGGACCCCAACACCGGCGACACGATCACCTACGCCTGGGACTTCGGCTTCGGGACGCCTCCGTCGACGAGCACCTCGTCGTCCCGTCGAACCGCACGTTCCCCGCGGCCGGCACCTACACGGTGACGCTCACGACCACGGACGGGTGGGGGAAGTCGGCCACCACGACCCGGGCGATCACGGTGCCGCCGCCGCCGTCCCCCTAGCCCGCGAGTCTGGACAACGACGCGAACGGCCCCTCCGGTTACCGCGGAGGGGCCCTTCGCGTATCCGAATCGCCCGGACATGTCCCCGCGGACTAGACCGAAGCGGACGCTTAGGTGCATACCAGACAAGGGTGACGGAAGATAGTCGCGGGCCGCCGCTCGGGCTGGCCCTCTGCACGGGGGATCCACAGCATGACTCTGCGCACCGCGCCCTCGGGCGCCCGACGCCGGTTCACCGCCTTGCTCGCCACTGCCGTGGTCGGCGTCCTGTCCGCCTCGGTCCTGGGCCGCTTCCGCAGGCCGCGGCGGCCGCTCCCACGCTGAGCTACGTCGGGTCCGCCAGCGCCGCCCCCACCAGCCCACCCACTCCGGCGCTCCCGGCCGCCGTCGCGGCCGGCGACACGCTCCTGCTGTTCATGACCGCAACTCGCGCAGCGGCACGCTGACCGGCCCGACCGGCTGGAGCTGCTGCAGCCAAGGAGGGATCGGCCAGCCGCGGCCGCGTCTGGACCAAGAAGGCCACCTCCGCCGACGCCGCCGTCATGTCACGGCGCGCACCAGCGTCACCGTGAAGTCGAGCTCAGCGTGGCCGCCTACCGCAGCTCGGCCGGCACCTCCGCCGTCACCGCGTCCGCGAGCGCCACCGTGGCCACGGGCGCCACCTGCACCGCACCCCCGCTCGTCGGCCCCGCAGCCCGGCTCGTGGCTGGTCAGCTACTGGGGCGGCAAGGCCTCCACCACCACTCCGCCGACCTGGACCCCCCCCACCAACGCGACCCGGCGTACCGGCGCCAACGCGGCCGGCGCGAACCTCGTGACGGGCATCCTCGCGGACTCGAAGGTCCCCTGGCGATCGGCGCCGTCGGCGCGCGCCTGGCACGCACCAGCAAGTCCCTCACCAACAGCCAGCTGTTCTCGGTCGTGGTCAGCCCCGGCCTCGCGCCGCCAACCGCGCACCGGTCGCCGCCTTCACCTCCTCCTGCGACTCCCTCGCGTGCACCTTCGACGGCGCCGGCTCCTCCGACGCCGACGGCGACCCGCTGACCTACGGCTGGACCTTCGGCGACAACGCCACCGGCACCGGCGCGACGCCGCGCACACCTACGCCAAGACGGGCACCCGCAACGTCACCCTCACCGTCAACGACGGCAAGACCACGACCTCGCTCACCAAGCCCGTCGCCGCGACGTACGCCGAGCCGCTGCCCGGCCACACCAGCCTGGTGCCCGAGACCCCGCGCACGGACTGCCCAAGTTCAGCAACGGCGACATCAACGACATCGAGGTCGTCGGCGCCCGCGTCTACGTCGTCGGCACCTTCGCCAGCATCGCCAACCAGCGCACCGGCAACACCACGTCGTACACGCAGCGCTTCCTGGCGGCCTACGACCTCGGCACCGGCCTCTTCGACACCGACTTCAACCCCGACCTTCGACGGCAACGCCGGCTTCGCGGTCGACGCCGTGGAGGCCTCCCCCGACGGCACCCGCGTCTACGTCGCCGGTGGCTTCAACACCGTCAACGGCGTGACCAGCAAGGGCGTGGTCCAGCTGGACCCCGACACCGGCGACACCGTCACCGGCTTCACGGCCGACACCGACGCCCGCGCCACCGAGCTCGCCGTCAGCGGCTCGACGGTCTACATCGGTGGTCGCTTCGGCAAGGTCAACGACATCGCCCGCAAGTCGCTGGCTGCGGTCGACGCGCTCACCGGCGCCGTCGACACCGGCTTCGTCAACAACCTCTCGGGCGGCATCGGCGTCAACGGCGGCCTGACCGTCCAGAAGCTGCTGCTGACCCACGACGGCGGCAAGCTGGTGGTCGATCCACACCGGTCGCCAGATCAACGGCCAGGACCGCTACGGCATCGGCATCATCGACACGGCCACCAAGCAGCTGCTCCCCTGGCGCACCCGCCTGTGGGACGAGAACCTGCAGTTCGTCGGCGGCATCCAGCGCATCATCAGCGGCTCGATCGCCCCGGACGACGCGTGGTTCGTCGTCTCGAGCGGCTCCGGCGGCGACCGCCCGCCGATCAACGACACCGTCGTCGCCTACTCCCTCGACGGGCGGGCAACGACGTCCAGCCCCGCTGGATCTCACGCGCGTTCGACAGCGTCTACACCACCGCGATCTCCGAGAAGGCCGTCTACATCGGCGGGCACTTCGCGTGGAACGAGTCGCCTTCGGCGCCCACCCCGTTGCCGGGTGCGGCCGACGTCGGCTACGGCACCGGCCAGGGCCTGTCCGGCTACGGCCTCGGCGACTCCGTCGTCGGACCGCGAGCACCTCGGCGCGCTCAACCCCGAGGACGGCACGGCGCTGGAGTGGAACCCCGGGTCGAACTCCGACATCGGGAACACCGCGATGGCGCTGACCCCGCGCGGCCTGCTCACCGGCGGTGACGCCACCACGCAGGGCGGCTACAACGTCGGCCGCGTCGCGTTCTTCGACTTCGACGACGTCGAGGCCCCCAACGGGGTCGAGACCACGATCACCACGCCGATCGCCGGCCGGGTCCTCCCGTCCGGCCACGACTTCACCATCGAGGGCACCGCCACGGCACCGACCGGCGTCCGCAAGGTGTTCGTCGAGCTCCAGAACCGCGGCTCGCTGCAGTGGCTGCACTCCGACGGCACCTGGGGCACGGCGGCCAACATCGAGGCCACCGTGACGCCGACGAGCGCCACCGAGGCCACCTGGTCGCTGAACCTCACGGTGCCGGGCAACATCAAGATGCTGGCCCGGGCGAAGGCCCAGGGCAACGGCACCGTGGGTCGACCGCCCCGAGGACCCGACGAAGGCGATCAAGAAGTTCGAGACGTTCAGCCTCGCCGACGCCCCGCCGACGCTGACCTACACCGCGCCGGTCGCGGGGTCGTGAACACCAAGACGTTCCTGTCTCCGGCACCGTCGCCGACGACTTCGGCGTCACCGGCATCTCGATGACGCTCCGCGACGCCGCCGGTCGCTACCTCCAGGACGACGGCACCGCCGACGCACCTACAACACCATCGGCATCGTCCCGGACGTGCCGAACGCGACCAGCACCACCTGGTCGAAGGAGGTCACCGTCCCGACGGAGGGCGCCTGGACGGCCCAGGCCCGCGCCCGCGACACCGGAGGCAACTCCTCGCTGGACACGACCGACCGCACCTGGAACGTCACCGAGAACGGCCAGGCGCCGTCGGTGTCGATCAGCACGCCGGGCTCCGTGGTCCCGCCGACCGCACCCCAGCTCGTCACGGTCGAGCCGGGCGAGAAGATGACGTTCTCCGGCACGGCCACCGACGACGGCTCCATCAAGAACGTCTACGTCGCGCTGCTGAACAACTCGACCGGCGAGAACCTGACGACCGACGGGACCTGGGGCATCGACAACGGCCTCAACCTCTACAAGCTGCCGGTCACGCCCGACCCGGCGGAGCACACCTACAACTGGTCGTGGACGACTCCGCAGAACCTGACGCCGGGCAACTACACCTTCGCGGTGCTGGCGATCGACGACGAGAGCATCACCACGCCGCAGACGGCCTGGGCGCTCATGACGATGAACGCTGTCGTCACCGGCGACGCGACGCCTGACGCGAAGCTCACCACCCAGGGCGTGCAGCCGCCGTCGGAGAACCTGACCCTGAACATCACGGGTAAGGCGACCGACGCCCAGGGCGTCGCGGAGGTGCGGCTGGTCCTCAAGGACCTCGACACCAGCCGCTACTACCACCAGGACGGCTCGGTCAGCTCGTCGTACACCTCCATCCCGGCGACGGTGGACACCGAGGACGGGACCAGCACCGGCTGGTCCCGCACGGTCGAGCTGCCGAACCAGGGCAACTGGAGCGTGACGGCGTACGCCGTGGACACGGCCGGCCAGCGCGACCTGGACCACCGGGGCCACGGCGCGCTACCCGATCTACCCCGGTGACGTCGCTCCGACGCTGACCGACAACCTGCTGGCGCCGACGGAGAACGCGTCCTTCACCGAGGGCAAGATCTTCGTCAGCGGCCGCGCCGAGGACACCAACGCGCCGGGCAAGACGGCGACCATGCAAGGTCGAGGTCGCGATCGTCGACGCGAGCCGGGAAGTACCTCACCTCGACCGGCACCTTCGGCGCCGGAGAGCTGGCGCGGCGCGTTCCTGACCAGCCCTGGCACCGCCGGGTCGAACTTCTCCTACACGACCCCGGTCCTGCCGGCGGGGAGCTACACCGTCAAGGTGCGCGGCCATCGACCAGCACGGGCTGGTCACCGCCGCCCCGTCGGAGCGCCACGTGACCGTGTCGATCCCGCCGGGCAACGCAGCACCGACGGCGGTGCTCCCGGCACCGGTCTGCAACGAGAACGTCTGCCAGTTCGACGCGAAGGGCTCGACCGACGAGAACGCGGCCGACGCTGACCTACACGTGGAACTTCGGCACCGGTCAGGGCACCGCCACCGGCCCGAACCCCAAGAAGACCTTCACGGCTGCCGGCGACTTCGTCGTCACGCTGGTGGCGAAGGACGAGTGGGGTGCCACGCACCAGGTCCAGCGCACGGTCACGATCGCCGAGCCGGCGGGCAACACCGCGCCGGTCCCGGTCATCAACACGCCGTCGTGCAACGCCGCCACGAAGACCTGCAACTTCTCCGCGGTCGGCACCACGGACAACCTCGGTGACTCCATCACCTACGCGTGGAACTTCGGCGACACGGCCAACAACACAGCGGCGGGGGCGGCGACCTCCCACGTGTTCACGGGGGCAGGCACCTACACGGTGACGCTGACCGCCACCGACGGCTGGGGCGAGTCCGCCGTCGAGACATCTGGCCGTCACGATCGACGCCGTAGGGAGGGAGAGCACGACGGCCTCTCCGGGGACCATCCGGAGAGGCCGTTCGTGTGCCGGCCGCGGCTGGAGGGATCAGCCGTCGTACGGCGAGGGCATCCCGAACGGGTAGGCGATGGGGGCGGCGTCGCCCTTGTGGACGGCGCACCACGCGTCGCGCGCGGTGGTCGAGGTGAGCGGCGGCTTGTAGGACTGGGCCAGCACGATCGTGTTCGCGAGGCCGTTGGCGTCCGACTCGATCTTCGCTGCCACCAGGGCGCGAGCGGCCGGTGAGGGCGCGTTGACCAGGGCCTCGGCGTTGCGCCAGGCGTTCTCGCGCCAGGTCGTGAGCATCTGCATGATCGTCCCGTACGACGCGCCCAGCGGATCGCTCGAGTCGTCGATGGTCGGGTCGAAACGTGCCGACAGCTCGGCCATCAACGCATCCGAGGCGGCGTTGAGGAAGTGGTTCGCCTTGTCGAAGTCAGGCTTCCCGGACGCACCGTCCGTCCGCACCAGGCCCATGCCCGCCAGCACGAACGGGAGGTCCCGGTTCACGTGGGCGTTGATGCCGAGCAGCAGGTCGCCCGATCCGTTGACCCGCTTGTCACGCGCCGCGTCGAACGCGGTCAGCCAGGCCGCAGGCACCGCGGAGCGGTTCCCGTCCTGGTAGCTGTGGTAGGCGTCGAAGTAGTACTTCGCGAACACAGCGTCCATGTGGTTGATGTAGGGCACGTCCTGGTAGTAGCCGGGGATGTCCCGGCTCCAGCCGTAGGTCTGCGTGATGCGCGTGTAGGTCATCGCGAACACGGCCGCGTGGTTGCAGCTCTGCGCCTCCTCGGTCAGGATGCGGCCGAACTCCTTGCGGGTGGCCTTCAGGCAGTTGTCCCGCCCGGCGACGCAGTCGTTCTCGCTGCTCGGGATGTACTCATCGGTCCAACCGGGCAGGTACGCCGTCCATCCGACGTACGGAACCTCCGCCTGTGCCGCGCTCACCCCCACCCCGGCGATCAGAAGTGGTGAGACGACGAGTGTCATCACCGTCGCCACCACCACACGGGCATGACGCATCGCCCTCTTCTTGGGCATCGGCGCTCCCTCCCCAGGCAGCTACGCGCGATCGTGCGATTCTGCCCCTCCTCGGACCGCGGTGTCACGCGCCGTCCGAAATATCCCGTGACTGGACTACCCAAAACGGACAGGTGGTCTACCCAATTCTGTCGGGTGTGGTGCAGACCAGCAGATCGGCTTCGCCGGACGTGCGCGTCAGGGGTCTGTCCGCACAATGGAGACATGGTGATCCTCGACGCGGTGATCGTGCTCGGGATCGTGGGACTCATCTCGTACTTCACGATCCGGCTGCTCACCCGACCGCAGCAGCGCCCTCCGGTGGCGGCCGCCGGGCAGTGGCGGGTCACCCACTACGACGTCAAGGGAGTCACCCGCGTCGTGCTGCAGAAGGTCTCGCCGGGCGGCACCAACGTGCTCGACGAGCACGTGGTCGCCACGATCCCCATCAACGACCCCGAGTACGACGCGAAGTTCCTCACGGCGACGGCCACGGCCCGGGAACGACGGGCGGTGTTCGAGGCCGAGGAGGAGTGAGCGGGGCGTCCGGCCCAGGCCGGCGGAACGACGATCACTTCGAGGCTGGCGGGCCTTCCGCCACGCTCAGTCTGAGGCGCGCACTGGCGAAACTGATCGTCCCCGCGCAGGTCAGCCCCGCTGGACGTTGCACCTGAACTCCACGACGTTGCCTGCTGCAGTGGCTGCGACGACTTCCGTCCGCGGCACAACAGAACCATGCTGGGGGTGACTCGCCCACGCGCATTCGGCGACCAGGAGGTTGGGTAATGACTGAGCTCGAGGCACCCAGGGTGATCCTGCGCGGGTCAGCTGAGGGAGACAGCATCATCCTGCCCATGGGTCTGCAGCAGGCGCACATCACGCGCAAGGCTGCCCGAACCGAGACCGGTGGACATTGGGCACTCGGCGAGGCGTGGCAGGATCCGGGCTTCGACAATCCCCCGCACACACACGATGAAGCTGAAGCCTTTTACGTCCTCGAGGGGACGTACACCTTCTACACCGACACAGATCCGGCGGAGGGCGTCGGACCGGGAACGTTCGTGTTCATTCCCCCGGGAGCCGTGCACGGGTTCCGCACCGGTCCCGACGGCGGGCGACTGCTCTGCATCTGGCCTTCGACCGTCGAAGCTGCTGTTCTTCAGCACGCCTCCAAGGAGCGAGGCAACCGAGCACTCGTGACGGAGCAGCCTGGCCCATGTTGTGTTGCGGCTGGAATCGCTAGACGTTGAAGCGGAACTCCACCACGTCGCCGTCCTGCATGACGTAGTCCTTGCCCTCCATGCGGACCTTGCCCGCGGACTTGGCGGCGTTCATCGAGCCCGCCGCGACCAGGTCGTCGTAGGAGACGATCTCGGCCTTGATGAAGCCCTTCTGGAAGTCGGTGTGGATCACGCCGGCGGCCTCGGGGGCGGTGGCGCCCTTCCTGATCGTCCAGGCGCGGGCCTCCTTGGGCCCGGCGGTGAGGTAGGTCTGGAGGCCGAGGGTGTCGAAGCCGACCCGGGCGAGTACGTCGAGACCGGGTTCGTCGACGCCCATCTCGGCGAGCATCTCGCGGGCCTCGTCGTCGTCCCCGAGCTCGACCAGCTCGGCCTCGAACTTCGCGTCGAGGAAGATCGCCTCGGCGGGGGCGACGAGCTCCTGCATCTCCTTCTTGAGGGTCTCGTCGCCGAGCTCGTCGGCATCGCAGTTGAACACGTAGATGTAGGGCTTCGAGGTCAGCAGCGACAGCTCGCGGACCAGGGCGCGGTCGATCGTGGTGGCGAGGATCGGGGTGCCGGCCTCCAGGGCCTCCTTCGCCTCCCGGGCAGCCTCGAGGTTGGCGTTGATCGCCTTGTTGCCGCGCGCCTCCTTCTCCAGCCGGGGGATGGCCTTCTCCACCGTCTGGAGGTCGGCCAGGATCATCTCGGTCTGGATGGTGGTGATGTCCGACGCCGGGTCGACCGCACCGTCGACGTGGGTGACGTCCTCGTCACGGAAGACCCGGGTCACCTGACAGATCGCGGCCGACTCCCGGATGTGCGAGAGGAACTTGTTGCCCAGCCCCTCCCCTTCCGACGCCCCGCGCACGATGCCGGCGATGTCGACGAACTCCACCGTCGCGGGGAGGACCTTCGCCGACCCGAAGATCTCGGCGAGCGTGGCCAGCCGGTCGTCGGGGACGCCGACCACCCCGACGTTCGGCTCGATGGTGGCGAACGGGTAGTTCGCCGCGAGCACGTTGTTCTTCGTCAGGGCGTTGAAGAGGGTCGACTTCCCGGCGTTGGGGAGTCCGACGATTCCGATGGTGAGGGCCACGGGCGGGGAGTTTACGGCGACGTACGCCGCTCCTCCGAATCGTCCAGCTGGATGGCCGACACCAGTCGCGCGCTGCTGCTCGGCTGACGGCTAGAGCCGGACGAGCCCGGTGACGTCGAGGACCAGCTGGCCCTCGTCGTCGGACGCGGCGAGGTCGACGATCGCGGTGATGCGCCAGTCGTGGTCACCCTCCGGGTCGCCCAGGATCTGCTGGACCTGCCAGCTGCGCTCGCCCTTCTCGATGATCAGCATCTGCGGACCGCGGGCGTCCGGACCCGTGTCGATCGCGTCGTGCTCGGCGAAGTAACCGTCCAGCGCCTCGCGCCAGTCCTCCGCGCTCATGGTGGACCCGGCCTCGACCTCGAGGTCACCCAGCCGCTCCCACCGGTTCAGCGCAGCGAGCTCCACGCGCCGGAACATCGCGTTGCGCACCAGCACGGTGAAGGCACGCTCGTTCGCCGTGATCCGCTCGGGCGTCGGTGGCAGCACGTCGGGCGCAGCGTCCGCGGCCATCCGGTCGGGGTCGTTGAGCTGCTCCCACTCGTCGAGCAGGCTCGAGTCGGTCTGGCGCACGACCGAGCCGAGCCACTCGATGATGTCCTCGAGCTCGTCGGTGCGCACCCGTTCGGGGACGGTCTGGCGCAGGGCCCGGTAGGCATCCCCGAGGTAGCGCAGCACCAGCCCTTCGGACCGGGTGAGGCCGTAGAAGGCGACGTACTCCGAGAAGGTCATCGCGCGTTCGTAGAGGTCACGCACCACCGACTTGGGTGACAGCGCGTCCTCCCCCGCCCACGGGTGCCGCTGCCGATAGAGCGCGTAGGTGTGCTCGAGCAGCTCCTCCAACGGCTTGGGCCAGGTGATGTCGTCGAGCAGCTCCATCCGCTCGTCGTACTCGATCCCGTCGGCCTTCATCTCGCCGATCGCCTCGCCGCGAGCGAGGTGCTCCTGCGCGCCCAGCACCGGACGCGGGTCCTCCAGCGTCGCCTCGATCACCGAGACCACGTCCAGGGCGTACGTCGGAGCCTCGGGGTCGAGGGTGTCGAACACGGCGAGGGCGTACGCCGACAACGGCTGGTTGAGCGCGAAGTTCAGCTGGAGCCCCTCGACCAGGCGGACCCGCCGGCCGTCCGGCTCGGGAGGCTGCACCAGCTCGACGACACCCGCGGCCAGCAGCGACCGGTGCTGAGCGGCGGCGAGGCGCATCAACCGCAGCTGGGAGCGCGGCTCCTCGTGGTTGTCGCGCAGCAGTCGCCGCATCGCCTCGGCCGGGTTGCCCGGCCGGGCGATCACGTTGAGCAGCATCGCGTGGCTGACCCGCATCCGGGAGACGAGGGGCTCCGGCTCCGCCGCGACGAGCCGCTCGTAGGCATCCTCTGTCCACGTGACCTGACCCTCGGGTGCCTTCTTGCGCTGCACCTTGCGCTGCTTCTTCGGGTCGTCGCCGGCCTTCGCCAGCGCCTTGTGGTTCTCGATCACGTGCTCGGGTGCCTGGACGACGACCGTGCCTGCGGTGTCGAAGCCGGCCCTCCCTGCCCGACCGGCGATCTGGTGGAACTCCCGCGCCTTGAGCATCCGTTGCCGGCGCCCGTCGTACTTGGACAGCCCGGTGAACACCACCGTGCGGATCGGCACGTTGATGCCGACGCCGAGGGTGTCGGTGCCGCAGATGACCTTCAACAGCCCGGCCTGCGCGAGCTGCTCGACGAGACGGCGGTACTTCGGCAGCATCCCCGCGTGGTGCACCCCGACGCCGTGCCTCACCAACCGCGACAGGGTCTTGCCGAACCCGGGGCTGAACCGGAACGCGCCGATCAGCTCGGCGATCCGGTCCTTCTCCTCCCGCGTGCAGACGTTGATGCTGGTCAGCGCCTGCGCCCGCTCGAGCGCCGCAGCCTGGGTGAAGTGCACGACGTAGACCGGCGCCTGGTGGGTCGTCAGCAGGTCCTCGAGCGTCTCGTGCAGCGGGGTCAAGGCCCACTCGTAGGTGAGCGGCACCGGTCGGGTGACGCTGGTGACCACCGCCGTCTCCCGTCCCGTACGCCGCTCGAGGTCGTCGACGAACCGGGTGACGTCACCGAGTGTCGCGGACATCAGCAGGAACTGTGCGTTCGGGAGCTCGAGCAGCGGCACCTGCCACGCCCATCCCCGATCCGGCTCCGCGTAGAAGTGGAACTCGTCCATCACCACCTGCCCGACGTCCGCCTCCGCGCCCTCCCGCAAGGCGATGTTGGCGAGCACCTCGGCGGTGCAGCAGATGATGGGAGCCTCGGCGTTGACCGCCGCGTCCCCGGTCAGCATGCCCACGTTCTCGGCGCCGAAGATCGCGATCAGGGCGAAGAACTTCTCCGACACCAGGGCCTTGATCGGTGCCGTGTAGAAGGTCCGCTGCCCGCGAGCCAGCGCCGCGAAGTGCGCGCCGGTCGCCACCAGGCTCTTGCCGGTGCCGGTCGGCGTGGACAGGATCACGTTGCCCCCGCTGAGGAGCTCGATGAGCGCCTCCTCCTGCGCGGGGTAGAGCGTCAGTCCCTGCTCCCCGACCCAGCCCTCGAACACGTCGAAGAGCGCGTCGGCATCGCTCGACTGCTGGGTGGAGAGTCGGTCGAGGAGAGGAGGCATCAGCGACGATCCAAGCACCCCTGATGGGCGCGGCCGTCTCAGGCTGCGGGGAGGACGGTGACGGCCGGGAGCGGGAGCCTCAGTCGCAGCGGAGGGAGGGGTTGCCGTTCTCGTCGGTGACCGTCTCGCAGTTCTGCGCGACCTCGTTCGCGAAGATGCCCCCGATGACGAGCAGCACCACCAGCAGGATCGCGGCGAGCGCGGACCAGATCGTGCCGATCAGCCCGGTGATGAAGCCGGCCGTGGCCAGCCCTTCACCGCCGAGGCGACCCTGGGACGCCTCGATCTCTTGCTTGGCCTGACGCCCGATGATCATCGCCGGGATGCCCAGGAAGAAGCCGCACACCACCAGCGAGCAGATGCCCAGCACCAGGCTGGTGGTGGCCTTGCTCGAGTTGGGCGCCACCGGTTGCATCGGCGGCCCGGGTGGTGGCTGGTTCGGCGGGTAGTACTGGCCCTCGGTCATGGTCCGAAGTTAGGGCATCCGGGCCCCGATGACACGCATCTTGATCAGCATGCGTCGTCACCCGACGTACAACACCTCGCGTGCACGGGCGAAACGGACCAAGCGATGGCCCGGCCCCGACGCCGACATAGTCTCGCGGGGTGCGTATCGCGACCTGGAACGTCAACTCCCTGCGCAGCCGGATCGACCGCGTGGAGGGCTTCCTCCAGCGCCACGACGTGGACGTGCTCGCGGTGCAGGAGACGAAGGCGCGCGAGGACCAGCTTCCGCTGATGGGTCTGAGCGGGCTCGGCTACGACATCGCCTCGGCCGGGTACGACCAGTGGAACGGGGTGGCGATCATCAGCCGCGTCGGGATCGAGGACATCGAGGTGGGCTTCCCGGGCATGCCGACGTGGGGCGAGCCCGCGGCCGCGGAGGCCCGCGCGATCGGCGCCACCTGTGGCGGCCTACGGATCTGGTCGTTGTACGTCCCCAACGGCCGCAAGGTCGGTGACCCGCACTACGTCTACAAGCTCGACTGGCTGGCCCGGCTGCGCGACGCCGCGCGCGACATGACCGGTGATGTGGCGCTCGTGGGCGACTGGAACATCGCTCCTCAGGACGAGGACGTCTTCGACATGCAGGCCTTCGCGAAGAGCACCCACGTGACCCCGCCCGAGCGGGCTGCCTTCAGCGGCTTCCTGGAGGACGGGTACGTCGACGTCGTACGTCCGCACGCGCCCGGACCCGAGGTCTACACGTACTGGGACTACTACCGGCAGCGTTACGAGCGCAACCGCGGCATGCGGATCGACTTCGTGCTCGGCAGCCCGTCACTGGCGTCTCGGGTCACCGGCGCCTTCATCGACCGCGAGGAGCGCGGCGGCAAGGGCGCCAGCGACCACGCGCCCGTGCTCGTGGACCTGGACTGACCGCTGGTTTGTGAGCCTGTCGAAGACCACCGCTGAGCGTCGTGGCGTCAGGCAGTCCTGCGCCCCATGGCCGGCGCGCCGAGCCACTCACCGAGAAACTCTGGATGGTTGGCATCCCTCATCGCCCGCGCCCGGAAGAACGTGATGGCGCAGGAGGCGACCACGGGGTGCTCGTACTGAGCCTGGGAGAACATCGCATCCATCGCGAGGATGCTCTGACGCTGCTCTCTGCGCACCGCAACATCGCCTGATCGCTCAGCCTCGCGCAGTCGCTCGAGTGCCCGGGCCCTGACGAACGCGTACAGCGGCTCCACTCGATCCCAGTCCACCCGGCTCGCCCGGCGCCGACCAGACAGTGCAGCGCCGCGCCTGCCGACCGGCGGATCGAACGTCGTCGTGACGGGCGGGGTCTGGCCAGCATCTTCGCTCGGTGACGTGAGAATCATCGGGGCTCCTCGCGACTCTCGTGCTGCGCTTCGCGGCGAGTTCTGCACCGCCCTCACCACTAGGTCTGCCCGATTCGAATTAGTACAAACTACTTGTTTCGGACACTGAGACGCAGTCTGGTGTCGAAAAGCCCCACGGGTTGCAGTCACCTCGCCCTTCGCGAGAGTGAGGCGAGCGGCCTGCGCTTCACGCACCGTTGTGGCCGCGACCTTCCGCCCGCTCCGTTCGTTCGGGCCGCGCCTGGTCAGGAGACCTGGGCTCCGGGGTCGGCGCGCCGAGCCACTCACCGAGAAACTCTGGATGGTGCGCATCCATCATCGCCCGCATCCGGTAGAACGTGATGGCGCAGGAGGCGAGCACGGGGTGCCCGTTCTGAGCCTTGGAGAACATCGCGTCGATGGCGAGGATGCTCTGCCGATGTAGTCTCCGCGCCGCGACATCGCCAGATCGCTCAGCCTGGTGCAGTCGCTCGAATGCCCGGGCCCTGACGAACGAGTAGAGCGTCTCCACTCGATCCCGAGTCCAACCCGCTCGCTCGGCGACCAGCTGCCGGCGGATCGTCGTCGTGACAGGCGGGGTCTGGCCAGTATCTGCGCTCGGTGACGTGAGAATCATCGGGGCTCCCTCCCGAGAATGGTGCTGCGCTGCGCAGCGAGTACCTGCATCCCCCATTACTGGTACTGGCCCGTATCGAAAATTTACTACAAACTACGTGTCTTGGACACTGAGACGGCTGTCCATTTCCGCCGCGTTCAGGTCGACGCCGGACAGCCCGGGATCCCCGGTTGTGTCGGTCCCCCCTGCCACCCTCACCACATGGACATCGTGCTTCCCCTCCTGACCCTGGTGATCGGCGTGCTGCTCGGTGCCGCGGCGGTGCTGGCCTGGTCGCGGCGTGCCGGCGACCCCGAGGTGCTGCGGGCGCTGTCCGCGCGCGGGGAGGACCAGGCCGTCCTGCGCGTCGGGCTCGACCGCCTCCACGAGCGGCTGATGGACGTCGAGCAGCAGCGAGCCTCGTGGCAGGGCCAGCTGCGACAGCAGGTCGACGAGGTGCGGCACAGCACCGACCTGCTGCGGCGCGAGACCGGCGCCCTGTCGACCGCCCTGCGCAAGCCACACGTCCGGGGGCAGTGGGGCGAGCTCCACCTGAGGCGCGCGGTCGAGCTGGCCGGGATGGTCGAGCACTGCGACTTCGAGGAGCAGGTGCACCTGGTGCACCAGGACGGACACCACCGACCCGACCTGGTGGTGCGGCTGGCCGGCGGCCGGTCCGTGGTCGTCGATGCGAAGGTGCCGCTCGACGCCCAGCTCGACGCGCTGGCCACTGACGACCCCGACGAGATCCAGGCCCATCTTGCGTCGACACGTCCGCCAGGTGCGCCAGCACGTCGACACCCTGTCGGGCAAGGCCTACTGGCGGTCCCTGCCGACAGCGCCGGAGTTCGTGGTCATGTTCGTGCCGGCCGAGTCGTTCCTTGCGACGGCCCTGGACACCGACCCCACCCTGCTGACGTACGCCGCGACGAAGGACGTCGTGATCGCCACGCCGACCACGCTGATCGCGCTGCTGCGCACGATCGCCCACGGGTGGACGACCGAGGCGCTGGCCGAGCGCACCCGCGAGATCCACGAGCTGGGTCGGGAGCTGCACACGCGGATCGGCGTCATGGGCACCCACCTCGACAAGATCGGGCGCTCGCTCAAGGGAGCGGTGGAGGCCTTCAACGGCGCCGTCGGGTCGATCGAGAGCCGGGTGCTCGTGACCGCCCGCCAGTTCGAGGACATCGGTGTCACCCGGGAGCGCCTGGCGCCGGTCCAGCCGGTCGAGCAGGCACCCCGGCCCCTCACGGCTGCCGAGCTGCTCGATGCGGTGGCCGAACAACGCCCTGACCTGCAGGAACTGCCCGACGGTGGCCCCGGCGAGTCGCGCCGATCCAGCGCCTGAGGCGGCCTACCTTGTGCCTGTGAGCGCACCCACCCTGTGGGAAGAGGGCCGGATGGCCGGTAGCCGCGTCACGCGGCTGGCCGTGTTGGCAAGCCTGGTGGTGCTCGTCCTCGACCTGGCCATCACCCGGCAGCTCACCGTCATCTTCGACATCGGCTTCGTGCTGGTCTGCGTTGGGGCCGCCCTCGCGGTCCACCCGCGCGACTTCTTCCACATCGGGGTGCTGCCCCCGCTCCTGCTGCTCGGGTTGATCTCGCTGGTCGCGATCGCCAACAGGGGCTGGGTCGCCGAGTCGGGCGACGGGTTCGTGCAGGCAGTGGTCTCGGGGCTCGCGCACCGGGCAACCGGCCTGCTGGCGGCGTACCTGCTGGCGCTGGCCGTGCTCGTCATCCGGCAGCGGGTGCGGGAGCGCCACGGTCGCCGCCCGGCCTACTCGAAGCGCGAGGGGTCTCCGGCGCCGACTCGGGTGACGAGCGGTGGCCCGTCGGAGAAGTCGACGACGGTGGTCGGCTCCGACCCGCACTCGCCGGCGTCGATCACCGCGTCCACCCAGTGATCCAGCTCGTCCTTGACCCGCCAGCCGTCGGTCATCGGCTCGATCTCGCCCGGCATCAGCAGCGTGCTGGAGAGCAGCGGCTCGCCCAGCTCCTCCAGCAGGGCCCGCACCACCGGATGGTCGGGGATCCGCACCCCGACGGTCCGCTTCTTCGGCGTGCATCAGCCGCTTCGGGACCTCGCCGGTCGCGGGGAGGATGAACGTGTAGGGACCAGGCGTCGCTGACTTGATGGCGCGGAAGGCCGCGTTGCTCAGGTGCACCAGCTGACCCAGCTGGGCGAAGTCGCGGCAGACCAGCGTGAAGTGGTGCTTGTCGTCGAGCTGGCGCAGCTTCTTGATCCGGTCGAGCCCGTCGCGGTTGCCCAGCTGGATGCCCAGGGCATAGCCCGAGTCCGTCGGGTAGGCGATCAGTGCGTCCTCGCGCAACAGCTCGACCACCTGGGTGATCGCACGCGGCTGCGGGTCGACGGGGTGGACGTCGAAGTAGCCAGCCACCGAGCGGCCTACTCGCCCGCCTGGGCCGCAGCCTTGCGCATGTCGCGGCGCAGCTCGGGCGGCAGCGCAAAGATCAACGACTCCTCGGCCGTGTGCACCGCCTGGGCGTCCGGGTACCCGCGCTCCGTCAGGAAGCTCAGCACGCCCTCGACCAGGTCGTCGGGCACCGAGGCACCCGACGTGACGCTGACGCTGCGGACACCCTCGAGCCAGGCCTCGTCGATCTCGGTGGCGTCATCGACACGATGGGCCGCCTTGGCGCCGGCCTCGAGGGCGACCTCGGCCAGACGCACGGAGTTCGAGGAGTTCGCCGAGCCGACCACGATCACGAGGTCGGCACCGTCGCTGATCTCCTTGATCGCCAGCTGGCGGTTCTGGGTGGCGTAGCAGATGTCGTCGCTCGGAGGGTCCAGCAGCTTCGGGAAGCGCTCGCGGATCGCGTCGACGGTGGCCATGGTCTCGTCCACCGACAAGGTGGTCTGCGAGAGCCAGGCGACCTTCTCCGGGTCCCTGACCACGATGCCGGGCACGTCTCCGGGACCCTGCACCAGCTGGATGTGTTCGGGCGCCTCCCCGGAGGTGCCCTCGACCTCCTCGTGGCCCTCGTGCCCGATCAGCAGGATGTCGTAGTCGTCACCCGCGAACCGCTTGGCCTCGTGGTGGACCTTCGTCACCAGCGGGCAGGTCGCGTCGATCGTCTTCAGGTTGCGGGCGGCCGCCTGCTCGTGCACCACCGGCGAGACCCCGTGGGCGGAGAACACGACGGTCCTGCCCTCCGGCACCTCGTCGAGCTCCTCGACGAAGACGGCACCGCGCGACTCCAGGTCGGCGACCACGTGCTTGTTGTGCACGATCTGCTTGCGCACGTAGACCGGTGAGCCGTAGAGGTCGAGCGCCTTCTCCACGGTGATCACGGCTCGATCGACGCCGGCGCAGTAGCCACGGGGCGCGGCCAGGCGCACAGCGCGCTCAGCCTCGTCGGGCGAGAGGACGCTCGGCGTACCCAGGTCAGTCATGCGCTCAATCGTAGGTGGCGGGCCTTAGGGTGCGAGCCATGGCCCTTGGAGACCTCGCCCGAGCATCCGGCGCCCGTGCGCCAGATCACCCAGGCGATCGGTCAGTGGATCGACCGGCTCGGGGCCGTGTGGGTCGAGGGGCAGGTCACGCAGATCAGCCGACGGGGCGGCATGAACACGGTGTTCCTCACCCTGCGCGACAAGCTCGCCGACATCTCGGTCCAGGTCACCTGCAACCGCGGCGTGGTGGACTCCCTGCCCACGCCGCTGGTCGAGGGCGCGCAGATCGTCTGCCACGCCAAGCCCTCGTTCTACGCCAACCGCGGCACGCTGTCGCTCGCCGTCCGCGAGATCCGCCTTGTCGGTGAGGGTGAGCTGCTGGCGCGGCTCGAGCGGCGGCGCCAGCTGCTGGCGGCGGAAGGACTGTTCGCCGAGGAGCTGAAGCGTCCGCTCCCGTTCCTGCCGCGCAACGTCGGAGTCGTGACCGCTCACAACTCGGCCGCCGAACGCGACGTCCTCGACAACGGCCGGCGCCGCTGGCCGGGGGTCCACTTCACCGTGAAGTACGCCGCGATGCAGGGCATGCACGCCGCCCGCGAGGTGATCGCGGCGATCGAGGTCCTCGAGGGCGACCCCGGCGTGGACGTGATCATCGTGGCCCGCGGGGGCGGCTCGGTCGAGGACCTGCTCCCGTTCTCCGACGAGGGGCTGGTGCGGGCGGTGCACGCGATCCGGACTCCACTGGTCTCCGCGATCGGGCACGAGCCGGACTCCCCCATCCTCGACCTGGTCGCCGACGTCCGCGCCTCCACCCCGACCGATGCCGCCAAGCGGGTCGTGCCCGACGTCGCCGAGGAGGCCCATCGGCTTCTCCAGACGCGGGAGCGTGGCCGGATGGCGATGCGGAACATCCTCGACCGCGAGTTCCACCACGTCGGCACGTTGCTGTCCCGCCCGAGCATGGCCGACCCGCGCACGGGTCTGGCCGAACGCGTGGCCGAGGTCGCGGGCTATCGCGATCGCGCGCGACGCTCCTTCGGCCATCGCCTCGACCGGGGCGCCGACGACCTCGAGCACCAGGTCGCCCGGATCCGCGCCCTGTCACCGTTGGCCACCCTGCGTCGCGGCTACGCGGTGCTCTCCGATGCCCAGGGGCAGGCGCTGTCCAGCGTGGCCACGCTCGAGCCGGGCCAGGACATCCACATCAGGGTCGCCGACGGCCGCATCGGAGCCACCACGACGACGGTCGACCGGATCGACCTGCTGCCCGACACCGACGACGACACCCGCGACACCGAGGACGACCATGGCTGACCCCGCCCCCCAGGACCCGACCGTGAAAGCCCCCCAGCAGGCGGCCGACGAGCTCAGCTACGAGGAGGCCCGCGACCGGCTCATCGAGGTGGTGCGCACGCTGGAGCAGGGCGGCACCAGCCTCGCCGAGTCACTGGCCCTGTGGGAGCAGGGCGAGGAGCTCGCGAAGGTGTGCCAGCGCGCCCTCGAAGGCGCGCGTGCCCGGCTGGACCAGGCCCTTGGCGAGGACGCGGCCGAGAGCTAGCCCGGGGCTACGGGCCGACCGCGGCGAGCGTCGAGCGGAACTGCGACGCGGCGCCGGCGGAGTTCGGGTGGGCCGGGACCGCGACGGCCGGACCGTTGACCGACAGGACGCCGAGGCCCTCGACGTAACGCTCGGTCGGCGGTGCGCACACGTGGTGGCCCACCGAGGGCGTGTAGGTGTCCACGAACTCGGCGCCGCCCGCGGCAGCCGCGCGCTTCACCATCGCGTTGAGCTTCTGGAAGGTCGCGTAGAGGTAGGCCATGTCGGACTCGCTGATCGGCACCGTGGGATAGCACGCGTGCTCGGGGATGCCGGCGAGGTAGTCGAGCATCAGGACCCGCGCATTCGGCGAGCGGCGGTGGATCTCCTGCAGGGCAGCGACCAGCTTGGGCTCGGACTCGTTGATCCGCTGCTCGAGCTGGTCGGTGCCGCCGGCGGTGTACTTCTCCTTGCAGTGGGCGCCCTCCGGTGACGGGCTGATGCAGTCCATCGCCGCCCCCGCGAAGCCCGCGTCGTTGCCACCGATCCCGACGGTGACGAGGTCGGTGGTCGGGGTCAGCCGGTCGAACTGCGCGGGGTTGGTCTCACCCGTGGGCAGACCGGTCTGCGGCGCGTAGAAGTCGTCGGTGGTCGCCGACCCGCAGGTGGCGTCGCGGAAGGTCGGCACGTCCAGCGCGGCCGCGAGCAGCTTGGGGTAGTTGCGGTGCGACTGGGCGCACCCCGTCGGGGCGTACGTCGAGTCGGGCGGGCCGTCGGTGTCGGCGATGACGACGTCGGCCGACCAGGAGTCACCGAGTGCGACGTACTCCTGGTAGGCGCTCGCCGAGGCCGGAGCCGTGGCGCCCCGAGCCGCCGGGCGCCAGGGCGCTCAGCGGCAGGACCACGGCAGCGACCAGCAGGAACGTGGTCAAGAACGGCTTGCTCACGGTGGGCCCTCCCAGTAAGACGTGTCGGGAGGTACAACGGCCCACTCGCCGAGAGGTCACCCGCGGGGCAGGCGGCCGCCTTCCAGGTCCGCCGCGAAGTCCCTGATCGTGCCCGGCGGTGCCGACCCGACGACCAGCCACGACTCGCGGACCTCCCCGGCGACCCGGAGCGACCTCGACACCGCGTAGTCGCCCGCCGGGTCCCGCCACGTCTGCCAGGTCTCGCCGTCGATGGTCACGTCCCCGCCCTGCTCGGCGTCGGGGTCGACATGCTCCTCGACCAGGTCCTCGACGCCACCGAGCGCCTCCTCGACGCCGACGTACTTCTGCTGGTCGGTGAGCAGACCGAGGTGCCACGTCGGCAAGGTGCCGGTCTCGTAGTCGGCACTCGTGGCCCTCCAACCCGTGGGCAGGCTCGGCGGGGCCATCAGGAGCAGCTTGTGGTCGGCCCGGCCGGCCCGCACCATCGCCTGGTAGTCCACCGACCGGACCGGTGTCGGATCGTGGTCGCTGGTGAAGGACCGCACGGCCACGAAGGCCACCACGGCGACGACGGTGACCACCATCGCGCCCACGAGGCCCCCAGAGGAGCGCTGGTAGCGACCGGTGCCGGGGCTGCGCGACTCGCTCATGTGTCCATCCTGCCAAGCGCCGCGGAGGCTACGATCACTGCCATGTCCGAGAGCCACATCCCTGACTCCCTGTCCGTCGCCCCCTCGATCCCCGACCGCAACCTGGCCCTCGAGCTGGTCCGTGTCACCGAGGCGGCGGCGATGGCGGCCGGTCGCTGGGTCGGTCGTGGCGACAAGAACGGCGCCGACGGGGTCGCGGTCAACGCGATGCGCGTGCTCATCTCGACGGTCGGGATGCAGGGCACCGTGGTGATCGGCGAGGGCGAGAAGGACAACGCGCCGATGCTGTTCAACGGCGAGAGGGTGGGCGACGGCGAGGGTCCCGAGTGCGACGTCGCCGTGGACCCGATCGACGGGACCACCCTGGCCGCCAAGGGGATGACCAACGCGATCTCGGTGCTGGCGGTCTCACCACGCGGCTCGATGTACGACCCCTCCGCGGTGTTCTACATGGAGAAGCTCGTCACCGGGCCCGAGGGCGCCGACGTGGTCGACATCCGCTATCCCGTCGCCGAGAACATCCACCAGGTCGCCAAGGCCAAGGGCAGCCGAGCCCGAGGACGTCACCGTCGTCGTGCTCGACCGGCCGCGCCACCAGGACCTCGTCGACCAGATCCGCGCCGCCGGGGCGCGCATCAAGTTCATCACCGACGGTGACGTCGCCGGCGCGATCATGGCCGCGCGCGAAGGCACCGGCATCGACCTGCTGCTCGGCGTCGGCGGCACCCCCGAAGGGATCATCGCGGCCTGTGCGATGAAGTGTCTCGACGGCGTCATCCAGGGCCGGCTGTGGCCGACCGACGACGACGAGCGTCAGCGCGCGATCGATGCGGGCCACGACCTCGAGCGGGTGCTCTACACCGCGGACCTGGTCTCGGGCGACGACTGCTTCTTCGTGGCCACCGGCATCACCGACGGCGAGCTGATGCAGGGCGTGCGCTACAAGGCGGGCGGCGCCTCGACGCACTCCCTGGTGATGCGCTCGCGCAGCGGCACGATCCGGTCGATCCACTCCGAGCACAAGCTCTCCAAGCTCCGGGCGTACGCCGACGTCGACTTCGAGCGCTGAGCACGCCCGCAGTGATCGTCGTCGCCGGCGAGTCCCTCGTCGACGTGGTCGTGGACCACTGACGGGGACTCCTCGGAGACTCCGGGCGGTTCTCCCCTCAACGTGGCGGTGGGTCTCGCTCGCCTCGACATCCCGACCACGCTGATCAGCCAGGTCGGCCACGACGAGCGCGGCGGCGTGGTGGTGCAGCACGTGACCGGCAGCGGCGCGGAGATCGTCGCCGTACCCACCTCGACGGGCCGGACCTCGGTCGCGACCGCGCACCTCGACGCGACCGGCGCCGCCAGCTACGAGTTCGACCTGGAGTGGACCCTGCCGCGCCAGGAGCTCCCTCCGTGCCGTGCGTTGCACGTCGGCTCGCTCGGCACCATGCTCGAACCCGGCCGCGAGAGCGTGCGCGACCTCGTCGAGCAGGCGAACGGACGCGAGATCTTCGTCAGCTACGACGCCAACCTGCGCGAGTCGTTCCTCGACGATCGCGAGCGTGCCTGGCGTGAGGTCCAGTCACTCGGTGCCCGCTGCACGCTGGTGAAGCTGAGCGACGAGGACGCCGAGCTGCTCCGACCCGACTCGGACCCCGACGACGTCGCCCGCACGCTGTCTCAGGGCGAACGCACCAGGCTGGTGCTGCTCACCCGCGGACCGAAGGGCGGCACCGCCTTCGCGGACGGTGTCGAGATCAGCGGCCAGCCACGGCCGGTCGAGGTCGTCGACACCGTGGGCGCCGGCGACGCCTTCATGGCCGCGACGCTGGCCCAGCTCGCCGACCTCGACGCGTTCAGCCATCCCGGTCCGGGCATCCCGCTGGACGAGGTGAGCCTGGGGCGCCTGGTGCGGGGGTCGATCGAGGTCGCCGCGCTCACGTGTGAGCGACGCGGAGCGAACCCTCCTCGACGACAGGACCTGCCTGCCGGTTGGCCCGCGTGACCTGCTGCTCGCGCAGGGCGGCGAGCACGTGGTCCATCACGACCGGGTCGACGGCCATGCCGCAGTGACTGGTGCGGACCTCGACGTGTTCGGCGGCCGGGTCGAGGCACGCGCGCCAGTCCACGATGCCGTCGCGCTTGCTGTAGATCACCCGGAACGCAACCTCGGCACTGATCGGCTGCTGGCTCTCCTCGAAGCTCAGCCGCGCACACTCCCCACCGAAGCAGTCGGCGCTCATCATTCCGCGGAAGCCGGCTCGGGTCAGCCGGGCGAGCATCTCGGCGTCCCAGGCCAGCACCTTGTGGACCGCACCAGGTGCGAGCACCGGACTGCCCATCGCCACGATGCCCTCGACCAGGTCGGGGCGACGCGACGCAAGCCCGCGGGCCAGCATGCCGCCCAGGCTGTGCCCGACGATCGTGACCTTGCGGTCGCGCTTGATCGCGATCGTCTCGAGTCGACGCTCGAGGCGTTCGGCCGCCTCACGGGTGCAGCCTGCGTTGACGCGGATCTGCGAGCGGTAGGTGCGGAAACCCTGGTGGCGCAGGAAAGTCGCCATCGCCTTGAGCGTGGAGTCACCCGCCATGAACCCGGGGATGAGGAGGACCGGATCGTGGGCCGGGAGGCGGTGGCTGCCCGCGTAGGGCAGCATGGCTCGGGCCCTCCTGTCGGCCCGGGTACGACGCACCAGGCGACCCGCCTCCAGGACCGTGCTGCTCTCCCGCGCCAGCGCGCGGAGCCCGGCAGGACTGTCGAATCCGGCGGGCAGAAGGAACGAACCGAGCGGTGAGTTCACTCCAAGAAGGTAGCGTTATCAACTAGTTGGACGCGGTATTTCGGCTCATCCGCAACAAATGGTGAAAAGGCGGTCTAGATCATGATCCCGGTCTCCGAGGAGCAGTTTGCACCGGTCTCGCCCGGCGTCGAGCTGTGCTACCAGACGTTCGGCAGCCCCGACGGGGAGCCGCTGGTCCTGGTGATGGGGCTCGGCGGACCGATGACCTGGTGGGACCCCGAGCTGTGCACGATGCTCGCGGACGCCGGGTTCCACGTGGTGCGCTTCGACAACCGCGACACCGGCAGGTCCTCGCGGCTCGAGGGCCGCGTGACCCGGGCACAGCTGGTCCGGTCCTTCCTCGGTCGCGGCGGCCGACCGCCGTACACCCTCAGCGACATGGCGCGCGACGCCTTCGGCCTGATGGACCACCTCGGCTGGGACAGCGCCCACGTCGCCGGCGTGTCGATGGGCGGGATGATCGCGCAGACGATGGCCGTCGAGCAGCCGCGGCGGGTCCGCTCGCTGACCTCGATCATGTCCACGCTCGGCAAGCGCACGGTCGGCTGGCAGCACCCTGCGCTGCTCCCGATGCTGGTCGCGCCACGGGGGGCAGGCCGGGAGGCCTATGTCACCACCTCCGCGAAGATGTGGGAGGTGATCGGCTCGCCCGGGTACCCGCTGGACGCCGACCGGATCCGCGAGCGAGCCGAGGAGACCTTCGACCGCGGCGTGTCCGCCAGTGGCGTCATGCGCCAGATGGTGGCGATCCTGAACCAGCCCAACCGCGCGCGGTCCCTGGCATCGCTCCGGATCCCGGCCGCGGTCGTGCACGGCAGCGCGGACAAGATGGTGCACGTCTCCGGCGGCAGGGCGACCGCTCGGGCGATTCCCGGCGCGGAGCTCGCTGGTCATCGACGGCATGGGCCACGACATCCCGCCCGAGCTGTTCGAGACGCTGACCGAGATCATCCGTCGTACGGCGGACCGGGCCGGTCGCCGAACCGACGCGCACCGGTCGGCCTGACCGAGGTCAACGGCCTGGGTCAACGACGGGCTGCCCGGCACTCGGCCGGGGCGCAGTCCTCCCACGCCGCCAGTCGGCGCATCAGCTCGCGCGCCCACGGCTGGTCGTGGTCGGTGGCGAACACGTTGCGGTCCTCCCACGGCACGTCGTAGCGATAGAGCTCCCACGCGTAGTCGGTGCTCTCGGGTGAGTCGTCGAGGTCGAAGCGCGCCAACAGCCCGTAGCGGCTGCGCACCGCGATGTAGGCCGGGATCGCCTCGATGTCCCCACCGGAGTTGCGGTCGCTGTCCACCTCTCCGGCGCGCAGCGGGGCGTAGGCGTGCTCCATGAAGACGAACCGCGCGCCCTCGCGCTCGCGGCTCCTTCAGGCTGGCGGCGAAGGAGGTCCCCGACCGGTAGGACGCCGGACGCATGCCCGCCAGCACCTCGAAGGTGGACGCCAGGTCCATGCTGCTCACGAACTGGTCCCGCTCGCCGGGCTGCACGCCCGGACCGACCACCACGAGCGGCACGTGCGTGTCGGAGTCGTAGGGAGTCCCCTTGCCGCCGTCGAGCTGATGCTGCCCCAGGTGGAAGCCGTTGTCCGAGGTGAGGAAGAAGTACGTGTCCGGTCCCGCCTCGGCCCGCAGGCGGCCGATCATCCGGTCGATCGACTGCACCGTCCTGGCCCGGTCGCGATATCGCGTCAGGGCCCCCTCGTCCGTCAGGGTGACCGGGTTGGTGTTCCAGGCCGGCGCCGGTGCGGTGGTCCCGTCGCGGCGCAGGTAGGTCGGCCGGTTGTCGGCCCGCGGATCGCCGTACCCGACGAGGTCGCGCAGCGTGAGCCGGCCGCACGACGTGGTCCCACAGTTCCCGCCCGTGGGGTCGCCCGCCGGCGCCCGGTCGGCGAAGGCCGACGGGAAGGTGGGGTTGTCCGGGTACGCGCGGCTCATCTGGGCGTGCGGACCGTAGGGCGCGACCTCGAGGAAGAAGGGCTTGGCCGACTCGCGCCTGCTCCTGCAGGAAGTCCACGGCCCGGTCGGCCATGACGTTGGTGGCATAGCCGCGGTCGAGCTCTTCGACCGGTGCGGTCCGCTCCGGCATGCGCGTGTGGCGAAGCCGCATGATCCCCCGCTCGTCGACGTAGGTGCTCCAGAAGCCCCATCCCCGGTAGCCGCCACCGAGAACCGCCTCGAGCACGTCCCACCCGGGAATCCTGGCCGGTGCCACGTGCCGGCCCTGGTCGTCGGTGTACATGTCGTAGCCGTTCATGTACTTGCCGATGAATCCCGTCGTGTAGCCGCTGCGCTGCAGGGCCACGTTGAAGGCCTTCTCGGCGTTGTCGTGGTGCACGAATGCGCCGTAGCCGCCGATCGGGTCGGCCGAGCCGTGGTGCGTGTTCGTCAGGACGCGCGTCTGGTGCGGCGGACGACCAGTGAAGATGGCCGCGCGCGAGGGGCAGCACAAGCGAGTCGACGACGTGCGCGTTGCGGTACGTCGCCCCCTCGGCCTGCATCCGCCGAGCCTGCGACATCGTGGCCAGCAGCTCCAGGGAGAAGTCGTCCATCAGGACCAGCACGATGTTGGGCCGGTCGTCGGGCGCCACGGAAGCCCTGGCCGGGGACCGGCGCGAGGCGGAGGTCGCGAGGTGACCCGTCACGACCGTCGCCATGGCCAGCCCCACCAGGGCGACCGTTCGGCCTCGCATCAGCGACTCCCCGCTCTCCTTGGCGACTTATCGAGTAAGTCAGGAGAGTTTTGCCCTCATGGGCTGCGGGGAAAACCCAACGTCCGCGTGTCGGACCCGGTTGCGAGGCGCGGGTCCGGCACGCGGACGTGGTGGTTGGTCGGGTCAGTCGCTGAGGCGTTCCCCGGAGGCCGCGTCGAAGACGTGGACGTGGTGCGGGTCGGTGGTCACGTAGAGCGTGTCCCCCTTGTGCACGGTGTCGCGCGCCGAGACACGCACGATGATGTTGCTCGGCGTGCCTTCCACGCCGCTGGTGCCGTAGACGAACGCGTCCGCGCCCAGCTCCTCCACCACGGTCACCGTGACCGGCAGGCCACCGTCCTCGGCTCCGACTACGCGCCAGGCCTCGGGACGGACGCCGACGACGACCTCGCCCTTCATCTTCTTCGCCGCAACCTCGTCGACCGGCACGAGGTAGTCGCCGATCTTGGCCTTGCCCTCCACCGGGATCGCGGAGATCAGGTTCATCTGCGGTGAGCCGATGAAGCCGGCGACGAACAGGTTGACCGGGCGGTCGTAGAGGTTCAGCGGGGTGTCGACCTGTTGCAGGTAGCCGTCCTTCATCACCGCGACCCGGTCGCCCATGGTCATGGCCTCGACCTGGTCGTGGGTGACGTAGACGGTGGTGACGCCGAGGTCCTGCTGGAGCTTGGCGATGTCGGTGCGGGTCTGCACGCGCATCTTCGCGTCGAGGTTCGACAGCGGCTCGTCCATGCAGAACACCTGCGGCTTGCGCACGATCGCCCGGCCCATCGCGACGCGCTGGCGCTGGCCACCGGAGAGGGCCTTCGGCTTGCGGTCGAGGTACTCGGTCAGGTTCAGGATCCGCGCCGCCTCGGCGACCCGTTCCTTGCGCTCGCTCTCCTTCATCTTGGCCATCTTCAGCGAGAAGGCCATGTTGTCGGCGACCGACATGTGCGGGTAGAGCGCGTAGTTCTGGAAGACCATGGCAATGTCACGGTCCTTCGGCGGCAGCTTGGTGACGTCCCGGTCGCCGATGAAGATGTTGCCGTCGTTGACCTCCTCGAGGCCGGCCAGCATCCGCAGGGTGGTGGACTTGCCGCACCCCGAAGGGCCGACCAGCACCATGAACTCCCCGTCCTTGATCTCGAGATCGATGCCCGGGACGGCGGGTTTGTCCATGCCTGGATACCACCGCTGGGCCTTCTTGAAGCTCACTGCTGCCATGACTATCTCCTCACCGGCAGGAACGTGCCGGACGATCCGTTGTAAGTGACGCGCCTCACACTAGGGGCTGCGGTGGCGCCGGTACAGAGCGGGCACACGACCGGGCGTCAACCGGGCACCACGACCGCCAGACCGCGCCCGTCCGGGCGCCACGTCACGGGAACCGGGTCGATCAACCCACCCGCGAAGATCCCATCCGGGCCCTGGTTCCGGAACGCCATGAAGTACGGCGCCCCGTGGTGGTGGACCACCTTGCCCACGTAGAACCGCTCGTCGGTGAGCCGCACCGCGGAGCCGACCTCGACGGGGGCTCCCGGGCCGTCGACCGGGACCGACCACACCCCTCCGGAGCCCGCCGGCGCACCGGGCATCTGCGCCGACAGGCACGAGAAGAGGAGCACCCAGCGGCCCTCGACCTGGACGACCTGGATCACCTCGAGCCACTCGAAGACCCCGGTCGGCTCGCTCAGGGGCGGTCGCACCTCCCAGGCCCGGAGGTCGTCGGGAGGTCGCGTGGCCGATGACGCCGCTGCCACGACCTCCGCCGACGTCCTTGGCGGTGACGTACATGTGCCATCGCTCGTCGCCCCCGCGCACCACCCACGGGTCGCGCCAGTGCTCCTCGGGCCAACCCGTGCCGAGCGTCTGGTACCACGCGGGGTCCGCGTGCAGCACCAGGTCGGTCCGCTCGAACTGCTCGAGGTCGACCGAGCTCGCCGCGCCGATGCGCTGGACCTGGCCGTCCTCGGCCGTGGCGAGTCCCGGTCGTGAACAGCCACCACGCATCGGGACCCCGGACGGTGCACCCCGTCCATTGCGCGAGGTCGTCGAACGATGCCGGCTGCGGAAGCGGGTCGTCGACCCGTCGCCACTCGACGAGGTCGCCGGACGTGGCATGGCCGATGCGTGCGCCCCGGTGCCGAAGCTCCGGGTCGCCCAGCGAGGTCGGGGCGTGCAGGAAGAAGAGGTGATGCAAGCGGCTGCGGGCGTCGTACGCAGTCCAGAAGTCCCAGACGAACTCGTCGTCGAGCTCGAAGGTCACACCGAGGCACCGGGCATCAGGACCGGGGGCAGCTTCGTGACCCCAGCCTCGCGCCACCCGGGGTCCATCAGGATCTCCACGGCGCGGCCACCCATCTCGGTGAAGGGCAGTGCCAGCGTCGTGAGCCGGGGCCGGAGCCAGCTGGCGAGGTCGGAGCCGTCGAAGGAGATCACCGCGACGTCGTCGGGAATGCGCAGGTGGTGCTCGGCCAAGGCCTGGTAGGTGCCCATCGCCACGCGGTCGTTGAGGCAGATCAGCGCGCTCGGGCGAGGCCGCGTGTCCAGCCATGCGCTCACCGCCTCGAAGGCGGGCTCGACGTCCCAGGGACAGGGAACAGTGCCGGCCAGCGAGGCGCCCGCCCCGGCCAGCGCACCGTTGATCCCCTGGAGCCGGTCACGGCCCGCTGTCGCCTCCGGCGTCGGGTCCTCCCCCACGACGAACACGGCCTGGGCGACGTCGGCGGCCAGCAGGTGCTCGGCCGCCATCCGCCCGCCGACCACGTCGTCGGGCATCACGACCGGCAGGTCGATGTTCGGGTCGACGCAGTTGAGCAGCACGGTGCGTCCGCGCCGGAGCGTCTCGGGGAGCTGGACCCGGGACGCCACGAGCGTGGCGTAGAGAATGCCGTCGACCTGCCGGTCGACCATCTCCTCCACGAGCAGTCCTTCCACCTCCGGGTTGCCCATGGTCTCGCCGATCACGATCACGTGGTCGAAGCGACGTGCTGCCGCATTGGCGCCGCTGAGCAGCCGGCTCGCGAAGTCGCCGCTGGCGACGAAGTCGGAGATCACGCCGATGGTCTGGGTGCTCGAGCCCCGGAGGGTCCTGGCGCTCCAGTTCGGTCGATAGTCCAGGTCGTTCATCGCGGCCTGCACCCGGCGTTCGGTGGCCGCGGAGATGCGCATCTGCGAGGAGCGCCCGTTGAGGATGTAGGAGGCGGTGGTCACGGAGACACCGGCACGCTCGGCCACGTCCGTGAGTGTCGCCTTCTTGAAACGCCGCAATGCAGACACCTCCCAGCCGCTCGCGAAGTCGTGACGCGATCGTGCTTGACATGCCTCCGCGGGGAGCCAATAGGCTGCTGATTCGATTCAGCATGTGGTGTGGGTCACACTACGGTCAGAGTCAGCCAGGTGTCCAAGATCAACTCTCCGAGGAGAAGATGATGCGAATCTCAAGGCGGGGACGTACCTCGCTCGTGGTCGCGGCAGCGTTCGCAGCCACATCCGTCCTCGCTGCCTGCGGCAGCGGCGGTTCAGATGACGACAAGAAGGTCGAGGTCTGGATGAGCGTCGACCCGCTGGTCTTCGACGGGTTGAAGAAGCAGATCGTCAGTGAGGCCAAGGCCAAGGGCATCACCGCCGACGTGCAGAAGGTCGACAACATCAACCAGCTGATCATGACCAAGATCCAGGCCAACGACACCCCCGACATCGCGCTGATCCCCCAGCCGGGCGTCGTGGCCGACATGGTCAAGCGTGGCGCGGCGAAGCCCCTCGACGACGTGGTCGACGTGAACGCCCTGGAGTCCGACATGGTGCCGGGCACGCTCGACGCCGGAACGGTGGACGGCAAGCTCTACGGCGTACTGGTCAGCATGAACGTGAAGAGCCTCGTGTTCTACCCGAAGAAGGCGTGGGACAAGGCCAGCTACAAGGCGCCTGACTCCATCGACGCCTTGAAGGCCCTGTCCGACCAGATCAAGAAGGACGGCACGCCGCCGTGGTGCCTGGGCATCGGTGCTGACGCCGCGACCGGTTGGCCGGCGACCGACTGGCTGGAGGACCTGATCATGCAGATCCACGGTCCCGACGTGTACAACGACTGGGTCACGAACGACGTCAAGTTCGCATCTCCTGAGGTCGAGGAGGCGGCGACCACGTTCGAGGACATGGTTCTCGCCGAGGGCAACGTCGCGGGTGGACGCAAGTCGGTCGCCAGCACCGCATTCGGCGACGCCGACAACCCGATGTGGGACCCGAAGCCCGGCTGCATGCTGCTCAAGCAGGGCAACTTCATCGTGTCCAAGGACTTCATGCCCTCCGAGGTCGTTGCCGACGTCGACGCGAACATCGGCGTGTTCGGGTTCCCGCCCGCCGAGGCAGGTGGGGAGAACCCCACGCTCGGTGGTGGCGACATGGCCACGCTGCTCAGTGACAGCGACAGCGCCAAGGAGGTCATGAAGATCCTCGCGGGCAAGGAGATCGGCAAGGACGCCGCGCCGTCGAGCTCGTACCTGTCGCCGCACACGGGCTTCGACATGACCCTCTACCCGAGCGACCTGACCCGGTCGATCGCGGACGTCGCGTACCAGACCGACGAGTTCCTCTACGACGGGTCCGACTCCATGCCGGGCGCCGTGGGAGCGGGCACGTTCTGGAAGGACATGACGGCCTGGATCACCGAAGACGAGGATCTCGACACCGCACTGAAGAATATCGACGAAAGCTGGCCCACCAGCTGAGTCAGGAGCAGCGTGGGGACGGGCAGACCTCGGGTAGGACCTGTCCCCACGCTGCCTCCGGTTCGCTGAACCGTCAGGTAGCGAAAGGCCTGGGCGATGACTGAAAAGATCATCTCGACCATCATCACCGTGCTGCTGGGTGTCGGTGCGGCACTGCTCCTCTACTGGCTCCTCAACAAGATCGCGGAGCTGCTTCCCGCCAAGTGGGAGCACAGCATCAAGCCGTACCTCTACATCCTCCCTGCGTACGCCGCGATCATCTTCTACCTCATCTACCCAGCGGTGCAGACGGTCGTCTACAGCTTCAAGGACTCCAGCAGCACCAACTGGATCGGCCTCGACAACTTCACCAGCCTGCTGCAGACCAGCTCGTTCCAGCAGACGTTGTTCAACACCCTGCTGTGGATGATCATCGTCCCGGTCGCCACCGTGATCCTCGGCCTGGGTGTCGCCGTGCTGGCCGACCGGCTCAGTCCCAAGGGTGAGAACCTGGCGAAGACGCTGGTCTTCATGCCGATGGCCATCAGCATGGTCGGCGCGGGGACCGTGTGGCGCCTGCTGTACGCCTACCGTCCCGAGGGTCGACCGCAGATAGGTCTGCAGAACGCGATCGTCGTGGGGCTCGGGGGCAACCCCGTCGCGTGGCTCGAGCAGAGCCAGTTCCATCTCAACAGCCTGTTCCTGATGATCATGCTGCTCTGGGCGCAGGTCGGCTTCTCGATGGTGCTGCTGTCGGCCGCGATCAAGGGCGTTCCCGTGGACACGCTCGAGGCGGCCCGGATCGACGGCGCCAACGAGCCGAACATCTTCTTCCGCGTGGTGGTTCCCCAGATCCGCGGGACGATCATCACCGTCTTCGTGACGACCCTGATCGCGACCATGAAGATCTTCGACATCGTCTACGTGATGACGAACGGAAACTTCAACACGAACGTGCTCGGCAACGAGTTCTTCAACCAGCTGTTCACCAACTTCAACAACGGTGCAGCTGCCGCCATCGTCGTGATGCTGATGATCGCGATCATCCCGATCATGATCTACCAGATCAGGCAGTTCCGGGCCGAGGAGGCTGAGGCATGAGCACCGCAACCACACCTGCCGTCGGTGCACCGGAAAAGCCCAAGGGTGGTGGTCCCAGTCGCGGCGACAGGGGGCCGGGCAACGCCGGCTGGTTCGCCCGGATCACGCTGACCATCGTCTGCTTCCTCTGGGTGGTCCCGACTCTGGGACTGTTCCTCACGTCGTTCCGTCCCCTCGACGACGCCAACAACACGGGCTGGTGGACGCTGTTCACCGACTGGTCGCAGTGGGCCGACATGAATCTGGACAACTACGACCAGGCCATCAACCAGGCGGCGCTCGGCGAGGCGTTCATCAACAGCGTGGCCATCGCGCTGCCGGCGACGTTCATCCCGATCCTGGTGGCGGCATTCGCGGCGTACTCGTTCACCTTCATGGAGTTTCCCGGACGAGACTTCCTGTTCCTGCTCGTGGTGAGCCTGCTGGTGGTGCCGAACTACGTGGCATTCGTGCCGATCCTGAAGATCTACGGGCAGGTAGGCCTGACCGGCTTCGCCACGGTGTGGCTGGCCCACATCGGGTTCGGCATGTCGCTGGCGATCTACATCCTGCGCAACTACATGGCGACCCTGCCCAAGACCGTGATCGAGTCGGCCAAGATCGACGGAGCCAGCCACTTCCAGACCTTCTACAGGCTGGTGCTGCCGATGTCCGTCCCCGCACTCGCGTCCTTCGCGATCTTCCAGTTCCTGTGGGTCTGGAACGACCTGCTGGTCGCGCTGGTGTTCATCGGACCGGGCGACAACGCGCCGATCACCGTGGCGGTGAAGAACAACCTGATGGGTCAGCAGGGTGCCGGCTGGAACCTGATCTCGGCGGGCGGCTTCCTGTCGATGATCGTGCCGATCATCGTGTTCCTGGCCCTGCAGCGGTTCTTCGTCCGCGGTCTGACTGCCGGCGCCGTGAAGGGCTGATCCGAAGGACGTCATGCTCTTCCCCCGTGAGCCGCAGGCCGCGACGACGGGCATCGAGCTGGTACGCGAGCACGACGGGTTTCCCGTCGTGCTCGCGACCGGCCTTCTCGGTGCCGACGACTCGGGTCTCCCGCTGCTGCCGAACGGCCCCGGCATGCCCCTCCTCGGTGAGCATGCCCACGGCCGCTACACCCGACCCCACCTGCGCGGTCAACGCGCGGGGGGACGGGACTGGTCGACGAAGTTCGCCTGCCACGAGCTGGCGATCGACGACCACGGCCTGCGCGTGGACCTGGTCGACAAGGCAGCGGGGCTCGGCGTCCTCACCGAGGTCGAGGCCGTGCCCGGCGGCGCGCTTCGCCTGCGGCACACCCTGACGAACCGAGGCGCCGACGACTACGAGCTCGAGGGCCTCGAGGTCGTGGTGCCGGTGGCCGACCACCTCGTCGAGCTCCTCGACTTCACCGGACGCCACGAACGCGAGCGCAACCCCCAACGTCATGAGGTCACCGACGGGCTGTGGCTGCGCGAGTCCCGCACCGGCCGGCCCGGTCTCGGGTCGGCCACCATGGCGGTGCTCGGCACGCAGGGGTTCTCCACGACGCACGGCGAGGTGCTCGGCGTGCATGTCGCCTGGAGCGGCAACTCGGTGCTCCGCATCGAGCGCGACCCCGCCACCGGCACCACCATCGGCGGAGGGGAGCTGTTGCTTCCCGGGGAAGGACGACTGGCGCCCGGCGAGAGCTACTCCTCGCCGTGGGTCTACGTGGCCGCGGCCGCGGACGGCCTCGACGGGCTGGCCGCGGTGTGGCACGCCCACCAGCGCAGCCTGCCGAGCCACCCCGCGCGCCAACCGGTCGTGCTCAACGTCTGGGAGGCGGTCTACTTCGACCACGACCTCCCGCGGCTGACCGCCATCGCGGACCGGGCGGCCCGCATCGGGGTGGAGCGCTTCGTCCTCGACGACGGCTGGTTCATGGAGCGTCGGGACGACACCATCGGCCTCGGCGACTGGCGGGTCGACCCGGCAGTCTGGCCCGAGGGCCTCACGCCGCTGGTCGACCACGTGCGCGGGCTCGGCATGGAGTTCGGGCTGTGGATCGAGCCGGAGATGGTCAACCCCGACTCCGACCTCTACCGCGAGCACCCGGACTGGATCCTCTCCGCCGGAGACCGGACTCCCCTGCTCCATCGCAACCAGCTGGTCCTCGACCTTTCCCGGCGGGAGGTGCGCGACCACGTGTTCGCCCAGATCAGCGAGGTGCTGTCGGCGTACCCCATCGACGCGGTGAAGTGGGACCACAACCGGGACCTGCTCGAGGCCGGCAGTGGCGTCCTGGGGGGCGCGCCGGCGGTCCACCGGCAGACGACGGGTTTCTACGCATTGCTCGACGACCTGCGCGAGGCCCATCCCGCGATCGACTGGGAGTCGTGCGCGTCGGGTGGCGGCCGCGTCGACCTCGGCGTCCTCGAGCGGGTGCAACGGGTCTGGACGTCCGACATGACCGACGCCCTCGCCCGGCAGCAGATCCAGCGGTGGACCAACCAGCTCGTCGCCCTCGAGTACGTCGGGGCGCACGTCTCGTCCCCCACCTCGCACACCACCGGCCGCACGCTGACGCTCGACTTCCGCGCGGCCACGGCGCTGTTCGGCTCCTTCGGCATCGAGTGGGACCTGACGGACGCGACCGACGCCGACCTCGACCAGCTCGCTGAGTGGGTCGAGCGGTTCAAGCGGTTCCGACCGCTGCTCCACTCCGGCCGGATGGTCCGACCCGAGTCCCCCGACCCGACGGTGCTGCTGCACGGTGTGGTCGCGGCTGACCGCTCCGAGGCCCTGATCGCCCACGTGCAGCTCGACGAGCCGCCGCACAACCGCGGTGTCTTCGTGCGGGTTCCCGGGCTGGACTCCGACGCGTTGTACGACGTGGCGTGGGAGGGCCCCGTCGAGCACCGCATGGTCAGCATGTCGTCGCCGTTGCCCGAGGCGGGCCCGACCGACGGAACCCCCGTGACCGGGCGCGCACTCGGGCGCCGCGGGTTCTGGATCCCCCGACGCAAGCCCGAGACCGTGACTCTGGTGCGGATCGTCCGTCGCTGAGGGCGGCCGGTCAGCGACCAAGCGATCGCCGCCTGCGCTCGCCGGGCATCGGCCGGCGCTGCACCGTGACTCCGGCCATCAGGGCCAGTCCGGTCACGCGCACCACCGGCGAGTCGGGGCCGAGGTCGGCCTCGACCCTGTCGCGGGCCTGGTCGAAGGCACCCATGATCCCGATGCCGTCGACGACGACCCGGGTCTGGGCGTTGACGTAGACACTGATGCCCGCCCAGATCGCGTAGGCGTGGATGACGGTCTCGCGGCTGACGAACCGCGCGTTGCGGAGGTCGATGTCGACGCCACCCATCATCGCGAAGGCCGTGTGGCTCGGGCCGACCTCCCAGACGCCGGTCCGGTTGGTGCCGCCCATGATCGCGAACGAGCTGTTGTAGCGGGTGGCAGGCAAAGGTGAGCCGGGCGGGCCGACCGGCGCCGTGGCCCGCGCACCGGTCGGCAGGTCGGCGGTGATCGGGACGAGATCCCCGTACGTCTTCGCGGCGTACGCCGCCTCGAGCCGCTCCTCGAGCTCCTCGATGTCGAGCCGGCCCTCCCCCGCGGCCTCACGCAGGAGCTCCGCGACGCGGTGGCGATCGGCATCGGAGACGCGCAGACGCGACCGCTCGTCGTATCCGCCCAGCTCGCCCGCCATGCGCCCAGATTAGGGCGTGGGCAGGAATCCCCTCGTGGGTACGTCATCGGTCCGGGTCGTCCTCGGCGCGCGGGTCGGGTGGCGAACCCCGAGTCGTCATACGGTGTGGTCGCGACGCCAGCCAGCTGGGATGGGTACGAGCACGCGGGGGAGGAGGTAGCCGGTGCCGGAGTACGTCGAAGTGGCGCGTGCGGAGTCGGAACGCGGCGAGATCGTGCTGCGACGACGGATCGAGGAGCGAACCGCGGATGCGCTCGAGCTGCGCGTCAACGGCGTCTTCGTGATGGACACCCGGGAGACCACCTCGGAGACCGCCATGGCGGCCGCGGCCCTGGAGCTCGTGGAGAACCCGCGACGTGTCGTGGTCGGCGGTCTGGGGCTCGGATACACCGCGCAGCGCGTGCTGGCCGACCATCGTGTCGAGCTGCTGAAGGTCGTCGAGATCGAGCAGTCGCTGATCGACTGGATGCGCGCCGGCACCATCCCGCACGGACCCGCACTGCTCGCGGACAAGCGGCTGCACGTGGTCGACGCCGACATCGTGGTCGCGGTGGCCGAGGCGCTGTCCACCTACGACCTGGTGCTGCTCGATGTCGACAACGGGCCCGGTCACCTGGTGCACATGACCAACGAGCGGGTCTACCAGCGCGACTTCCTGGCGGCGACGCGAAGGATCATCGACCCCGGCGGCGCACTGGTCATCTGGTCGGCGAACCCGGCGCCCGAGCTGGCGGACACGATGGAGCAGGTGTTCGGCAACTGCACCGAGCACCCGTACGACGTGCTGCTGCAGGAGCGTCCCGAGCAGTACCTGCTCTACGTCTCCACGGTCAGCTGACCAGATCCCCTGCGCGCACGGGCCGTAGCGCACCGGTAACGTCGCCGGCATGAGCAGTCACGACGGCGAGACCCGCATCGAGCACGACAGCATGGGCGACATCGAGGTGCCCAAGGACGCCCTGTGGCGCGCGCAGACCCAGCGTGCGGTCGAGAACTTCCCGATCAGCGGTACGACGCTCGAGCCGGCCCACGTCGTCGCGATGGCCCGGGTGAAGAAGTCGGCGGCCAGGATCAACGCCGAGCTCGGCATCATCGCCGAGGAGCAGGCCCGCGCGATCGGTCAGGCCGCCGACGAGATCATCGGCGGGAAGCACCACGACGCGTTCCCGATCGACGTCTTCCAGACCGGTTCGGGCACCAGCTCCAACATGAACATGAACGAGGTGCTCGCCTCGCTCGCGGACGTCGAGTGCCACCCCAACGACCACGTCAACGCCAGCCAGTCGAGCAACGACACGTTCCCCACCTCGATCCACGTGGCCGCGGTGGAGGCGACCACGCGCGACCTGGTGCCGGCGCTGGAGCACCTCGCCGCAGCGCTGGAGGACAAGGCGGAGCAGTTCAAGAACGTCGTCAAGTCCGGGCGGACGCACCTGATGGACGCGACCCCGGTGATGCTCGGCCAGGAGTTCGGCGGGTACGCCGCGATCGTGCGCCTCGGCGTGGAGCGTCTCGAGTCCTCGCTCCCCCGGGTGGCCGAGCTCCCCCTCGGCGGGACGGCGGTCGGCACCGGCATCAACACCCCCGAGGGCTTCGCCGAACGGGTCATCGCCGACCTCGCCGAGGAGACCGGTCTGCCCTTCACCGAGGCGCGCAACCACTTCGAGGCCCAGGGCGGGCAGGACGCCCTCGTGGAGCTCTCCGGCCAGCTCCGCACCATCGCGGTGGGCGTGACCAAGATCTGCAACGACCTGCGCTGGATGTCCTCCGGGCCCACGACCGGCCTCGCCGAGATCCGCCTGCCCGACCTGCAGCCGGGGTCGAGCATCATGCCCGGCAAGGTCAACCCGGTGCTCCCGGAGGCCACCCTGATGGTGTGCGCCCAGGTGATCGGCAACGACGCGACCGTCGGTCACGCCGGCGCAAGCGGCAGCTTCGAGCTCAACGTGATGATGCCGGTGATGGCGCGCAACCTGCTGGAGTCGATCCGGCTGCTCGCGAACGTCGCTCCCCTGCTCGCCGACAGGTGCATCGCCGGCATCGAGGCCGACGAGGAGCGGATGCTCTCCTACGCCGAGTCCTCGCCGTCGGTCGTGACGCCGCTGAACAAGCACATCGGCTACGAGGAGGCCGCCAAGGTCGCCAAGGCGGCCCTCAAGGAGGGGCGCACCATCCGCGAGCAGGTCATCGAGATGGGGTACGTCGAGCGCGGCGACCTCTCCGAGGAGGAGCTGGATGCCGCACTCGACGTGCGCTCCATGACCTGACCGATCGCGGTTCCACGGCTCGTGCCGGTGACCGAGATGTGACCTCACGACGGTGAACAGACCAACGTGATCTCGGTACCGTGACCGGGTGACCGCGAGCCTGCGCCGCACCGTCACTGTCACGGTGGCGGTGCTGGGGGTCGCCTTCCTGCTGTCCTGGGCGGCCACCGTCGGCCCGCAGGGAGTCATCGGCGAGCGGCAGACCACCACCTCCGTGGTCGACGCGTCCGACGAGAACTCCTCGGAGCAGGAGTCGGCGGAGTCCACCACGGCCGACTCGGAGCCTCGCGTGCGCGATCGGGGTCTTGGCGGCTGGGTCAAGGATGCTGGCCTCTTCGTCGCGCTCGTGGTGGGCCTGCTCCTCATGGGACTCGTGCTGCGGGGGCTTGTCGGCGCCATCCGCCGGCGGCTCCCCGACGAGCAGCTGGTGCTCCCACTGGACCCGTTGCCGGACCTCGACGCAGGCCGGTCGGCCGTCGAACGAGACCAGGAACGGCAGCGAGAGGCGCTGGCCGGGTCCGACGTACGCAACGGCATCGTCGAGTGCTGGGTGATCTTCGAGAGGGCCGCCGCGGAGGCCCGCGTGGCTCGGCGACCGGCGGAGACGGCGACGGAGTTCGTGGTCCGCTTCCTGCACAGCCTCGACGTCGACCCGAGACCGGTCGGTGAGCTCGCGCACCTGTTCCACGAGGCCCGTTTCTCCAGCCATCCGATGGCCTCCGGCGCGCGCGCCAGGGCCCGGAGCGCACTCGCCGACATCCATCGCGACCTGGCGCTCACCGGAGCTCCCTCGTGAAGGGGATCTCCCGCGCGTGGGTCGGCCGCGGCGTCATCGCGGTGCTGCTCGCCGTGTTCGTCAACGCGATCCTCGACGCGTTGTCGGTCGACCACGACGAGGCCCTGGTCGCCCTCGTGGTTCTCGCGAGCGTGGCTGCGGGCGCACTCACGATGGCGGCGCTGGAGACCGAGACCCGCACCGCGTGGACCGTCCGCCGCAGCGACGCGCTGCCGAGCACGGGTGAGGACACCCGAACGGCGATGTACCGGCACGTGATCGAGGTCCATCTGACCTCGCAGGACGCCGACGACGCGATCGTCTGGCAGGTGGCCGACCTGGCGAAGCACCGGATGCGCCAGCTTCACGGCGTTCGCATCGAGGAGTCGCCCGAGCGCGCCACCGAGCTGCTCGGTCCGGCGCTCGCCGAGTGGGTGTCGCACGACCGGCGCCACCGCTACGAGCCCGGGGTCCGACGCCGGCGCTACACGGTGGCCCAGCTCGGGGACGCCGTACGCAGGATCGAGGAGCTGTGACCAGCCCGCGCATCGAGGCCGCCGGCGAGAGCGCCGCTGCGGTGCTGCACCGGGTCGGTTCGGTCGTGATCGGCAAGACCGAGCCGCTGCGTCTCGTCCTGGCGGGCATCCTCGGCGGTGGCCACGTCCTGTTGCAGGACTTCCCCGGGCTCGGCAAGACCCTGGCCGCGCGCTCCTTCGCGCAGACCCTGGGGATCGAGTTCACGCGCGCGCAGTTCACCCCCGACCTGCTGCCCGCCGACCTCACCGGTTCGTTCATCTACAACCAGCGCATCGGCGACTTCGAGTTCCGGGAGGGCCCGCTGTTCACCGGCCTCCTGCTCGCGGACGAGATCAACCGCACGCCACCGAAGACGCAGGCCGCGCTCCTCGAGGCGATGCAGGAACGGCAGATCACCGTCGAGGGCCGCACGTTCGAGCTGCCGCCCCCGTTCCACGTGCTGGCCACCGCCAACCCGGTCGAGTACGAAGGCACCTACCCGCTCCCGGAGGCACAGCTCGACCGGTTCCTGCTGAGCGTCGGCTTCGGGTACCCCACCGAGGAGGAGGAGTACGACGTCCTCCGCACCCGGATCTCCCGGCAACGCGAGCAGGTCGTGCTCGACCCGGTGACCGACGCGGCCGGCCTGCTCGAGATGCAGGCGGCCGTCGAGGAGGTGGAGGTGGACCGCAGCGTGGGCGAGTACTGCGTCGCCCTGGTCTCGGCGAGCCGCAGCCACCGCGACGTCCTCATCGGCGCCTCCCCCCGCGGCTCGTTGGCCCTGATGCTGTGCGCCCGGGCGTTGGCGGTGATCTCGGGTCGGGACTACGTGCTGCCCGAGGACGTCAAGACCGTGGCTCCCGCCGTCCTCTCGCACCGGATCGCCGTGAAGCCGGAGCTGTGGATGACCGACGTCACCGGTGCGGGGATCGTCACCAGCCTGCTCGAGAGCGTGCCGACACCCGCGGCCCGGGAGAGGGCCGGGCGATGGACCAACCGACGCTGACAGGCGGGTGGCGACCGACGGCTGCCCTGGTCCGCGCCGTCGCGACGGCGAGCGTCGTGGGACTCACGGGCGTGGCCGTGGGCCGGCCAGGACTGCTCGTGATCGCCGCGCCGTTCGGACTTGCTGCGGCGTTGGCGATCGCGAACGCCCCTCGCGGCTCGCTGACCAGCCGGGTCAAGGCGGCCGACCGATGGCTCCACGAGGGGCAGAGCACCCGCCTGCAGGTCGACGTCGAGTCCCGGGTCCCGCTCGAGCAGGTGACCGCGACCGTCTCGCCGCCGGCGTACGTCGCGATGCAACCTGCCGCCGGTTCGCGTTCGGTCACGCCGCGGCGGCGGCACGACGCCGATGCCGGCACCCGCGTGGAGTTCGTGGTGAGCCCACGCAGGTGGGGCGAGCGCTCGACCGGCTCGGTCGCGGTCGCGGCGACGTCGTCGTGGGGCGGCTACCGATGGGGACCGCAGCGCCTGCCCGAGGCGAGCATCGTCGCGCTTCCCGAGGCGCTTGCCTTTCGATCCGTCGAGGCGCCGCATCCGGTCGGCCTGATCGGGCAGAACCGGTCGCGACGCGGAGGCCACGGGTCGGAGTTCTTCGCCATCAGGCCCTTCCAGCCGGGCGATCCGCTGCGGCGGATCAACTGGCGCACCACCCTGCGCACTGGTGAGGTGCACTCCGTCGGCACCAGCGCGCAGGAGGACAGCTCGGTGCTGATCCTGCTCGACGCCGTGACCGACGTGGGGGCCAGCGGCGGGCTGGACGGGGCGGCGAGCACGCTGGACATCACGGTGCGGGCGGCGAGCGCGCTGGCGGCCCACCACATCCGGGTCGGGGACCGGGTCGGGCTCCGCGTCCTCGGTCGCACCGGTCAGGTGCTCGGGCCCGGCACCGGCATCCGGCACCAGCGACGCCTGCAGGAGCTCCTCGCCCGGGTGCAGCCGGGGTGGCCGGAGCTGCTCTCCGCACGCCGGCTCAGGCTGCGGATCGGCGCCAACAGCGTCGTCGTGGTCCTCAGCCCGTTGCTCACCCCGGACATCACCACGGCGATGGTGACGCTCTCGCGTCGCGGGCTGGACGTGGTGTGCATCGACACCCTGGTCGCCGGGACGCTTCCTGAGACCGCGCGCAACGCCGGTTCGGCAGGGCGGTTGGCCTGGCGCCTGCGCATGGTGGAGCGGGAGATCCAACGCACCGAGGTGGCTCGGCGCGGTATCCCGGTCGTGCCCTGGCGCGGGCCGGGAACGCTCGACGAGGTGCTCCGCAGGCTGGCGCGCCGTTCCCGCATCCCCCGTGAGGTACCGCGGTGAGCACCACGACGGGCGAGCGTCGTCGCGTCTACCCCGGAGCGGACCAGGCGGTGCTACGCGCGGCCGTCGTCCTCGGGGCGATGGCGTCGATCATCGCGGCCCAGGCCGCCGGAGCCCGACCCGCCGGCTGGGTGCAGGTGGCGCTGATCGGGCTCGCCCTACTCCTGGCAGCTCGCCCCGAGTCGGCTGCGGGCGTCGTGCTGCTCGTCGGCACGGCGTACGTGTGGTCCACGGTGCCGGATCCGCTCTCGCCGCTCGTCCTCGTCGCTGCCGCGGGCATGGTGCTGGTGCACGTGGGGGCGCTGGTGGCGGCCCAGGGGCCCGCGAGGATGCGGGTGGACGGGAACCAGGCGATGCGGTGGCTGCTGCGCGGGTTGCTGCTCTGGCTCGCGGCGGCCGCGGTCTGGTGGCTCGCCCTGCTGGCGACCGACCTGCCGGGCGGGCGGCTGACGTACGCCGCCGGGCTCACGGTCCTGATGTTGCTCGCTGCCACCACCACGTGGCTGCTCGTGCCGCGGCGCTAGCCAGCGGTGTGCGCGACGAGCGCCGTCACGACCTCGTCCCAGAGCGCCGGTGGCGGGACCTCGTGGCCCATCCCCTCGAGCGCGACCAGCCGTGCGCCCGGGATCTCGTCCGCCAGCGCCCGGCCATGGGCCAGCGGGAACATGGGGTCGTCGGTGCCGTGCAGCACCAGCGTGGGTACCGCGATCTCGGCCATGGTGTGCGGAGTGGCCTCCCCGGCACCGATCACCACCCAGTGGTTGGTGACGCTCGCCTGCACGTCGTGGGTCCGGCTGACCACGGCGGCGGCGGTTTCGCGGACCCGGTCCTCGTCGACGCCCAGCGACCCGGCGTAGAGCCGGTTGACCTCGACCATCCGGTCGACCACCGCCTCGCGGTCCGTCCAGTCCAGGTCGTCGTCGTGCTGCTCGAAGCTGGCGGTGATCCGTGGCTCAGGCCCGGGCAACGGGGTGGGATCGGCCCGGTCGAAGGCCGCGCTGGTGGCGACGAGCGTCAGGCTCAGGACCCGGTCGGCGTGTTCGACCGCGATGTCCTGAGCGATGCCCCCGCCCATGGAGACGCCGACGAGGTGTGCGCTCGCGATCCCGAGCGCGTCGAGGATGCGGAGCGGGTCGGCGGACAGGTCCTCGCCGGTGTACGCCGGCGCCCCCACCGGCGAGGCGGTGGACGCCCCCGTGTCGCGGTGGTCGTAGCGGATCACGAACCTGCCCGCGTCGGCGATCCGGGCGCAGAGCTCCGGGTCCCAGCAGTCCATCGAGGACGTGGCGCCGCTGATGAGCAGCACTGCCGGATCGCCTTCGTGGCCGATGGTGTCGACACAGAGCTCTGCGTCGCCCACCGGCACCAGGGAAGGGGTCACGCCCCGACCCTAGACGGGTAAGTCCAAGGGGTGTGCCAGCGAGCGCCGCTCAGTGCGTGCGCTCGCTCGTCCGGGGTCCCCGCGGAATCGGGAGCGCACGATTTCTTTTGGCTAGGCGGAGGAGGGAGCCGTGGCGGAGCCACGGCGACTGAGCTCCGGGGTCCCCGCGAATCGTGGAGCGCTAGCGGAGCGATTTCGTGGGTGGTAAGAACGCAGTCCAGCGTGCGTGATGAGTGGGGCGCAGCGTGCTCCCCTTGGACTTAGTCGTCCAGGGCGTCAGTACCAGCCCGCGCCCTGCTTGTAGGACCAGGCCTCACACGCCGAGCCGTAGCGGTCGCGGATGTAGCCCAGGCCCCAGCGGATCTGGGTCTCGGCGTTGTTCTCCCAGTTGGGGCCGGCCGAGGCCATCTTCGAACCGGGCAGCGCCTGCGGGATGCCGTAGGCCGACGAGATCGGGTTGTCGGCGTGGGTGTCCCAGCCGGACTCCTGCGACCAGATGTTGTCCAGGCA
>CAVRQA010000011.1:0-41463 GCA_963723255.1 uncultured Actinomycetota bacterium | reverse complement strand
CCGCCGGACACGTCCGGGTGCAGGCCGAGATAGAGGCTCCAGGGCTCCCCGTCCGGGTCGCTGGGGGTGGCGGCGATCTCGCGGAGCACCTCGTCGATCCGCTCCTCGAGCCGTTCCCGGTCGGCGGGCTTGAGCCGGAACCCGACGCGCGAGCTCCGGAGCAGCTCCGGCGGCAGCTCCCGGATCTCGTCGAGGAACGTCTTGAGCAGGAGGTCCTCCCCCTCGACGACGGTGGCGTCCCCCACCTCGAGGTAGAAGCTCTTCCCGGACGCCAGGTACGGCCGTTCCCGCGAGCCGCGCGGTCCGCGTCGTACGTGCTGCTCGATCAGGAAGCCGGTGTCCACCAGCGTTCGGACGTGGTGCAGCACCGAGGCGGGGTTCATCCCGAGCGTCTCGGCGATCTCCTTGTTGGTGCGCGGTTCGTGCAGCGTGATCCGCAGGATCCGCAGCCGCAACGGCGACGCGATCGCCTTGGCCTCCGCCTCGTCCGCCGGACGCCGGGCCCAGACCTGACGGCCCGAACCCACGGGCAGCGGACCGTGTGGTGCCGGCTCCAGCGGAGCGCCCTCGGCGGCCGATGCGGTGTCCATGGCGACACCGTATCTGCTGTCGGCCCAACTGATTGATATTTCCCAACCAGTGAGTCAGGATGCTGCTCATGACCGTCGAACCCCCGGCAGCCTCGGGCACCGGCACGGGGGCCCCGCCCGCCGAACCGGAGCCTCCCACCCGCCTGCGCGGAGGACTGTTCCGCCACCACGACTTCCGGCAGCTGTTCATCGGCGACACGCTGAGCCAGTTCGGCACCCAGCTGACGGTGCTCGCGATCCCCGTGCTCGCCGTGAAGGTGCTCGGCGCCGGACGCCTTCGAGATGGGGCTGCTCGCGACCTGCGAGTTCCTCGCCTTCCTCGTGATCGGTCTGCCGGCCGGCGCCTGGATCGACCGCTGGCGAAAGAAGCGCGTGCTGATCGCCAACGACCTGATCCGCGCAGTCGCCCTCGGTTCGCTCCCACTGGCCTGGCTGCTCGACGTGCTGACCTTCCCGCAGATGCTGGTGGTCGCGCTGGTCGTCGGAATGCTGCACGGTGTTCTTCGACGTCGCCTACCAGAGCTACCTGCCGGACATCGTCGAGCCCGATCACATCGGCGAGGGCAACGCCAAGCTCCAGGCGGTCCAGTCGCGTCGCCATGATCGGCGGCCCCGCGGTCGGTGGCGGGCTGATCAAGCTGATCGGCGCGCCGCTGACGGTGGCCCTCGACGCCCTCAGCTTCGTCTGGTCGGCCTTCTGGGTCCGCCGCATCCGGCACGTCGACACCCCGCCCCCGCGCGAGCACCGCCGCCCCTTGCTCGTGGAGGTACGCGAGGGTCTGTCCTTCGTGCTCAAGCACCCGCTGCTGTGGCGGATCACCGCCTGCACGTCGCTGGCCAACCTGTTCAGCTCGATCTCCGGGGCGCTGCTCGTCCTCTACGCGCTCCGCCTCGGGCTCGACGAGGCCCAGCTGGGGCTCGGCTTCGGCATCGGAGCGGTCGGTGGTCTGCTGGGCGCCCTGGTCGTCACCCGCCTGACGAAGTGGGTCGGAGAAGGTCGCATCATCCCGCTCTCGACGTTCGTCTGGATGCCGGCCGGGTTCCTGATGCCGCTGGCCGGGACCGTGATCGAGCCGATGGTCGCGGTGATCGGCTACATGTTCCTCAACACCTTCGGCGTGGTCCTCTACAACGTCGCGCAGGTCAGCTTCCGCCAGCGGCTCTGCCCGCGCCCGATGCTCGGCCGGATGAATGCCTCGATCCGGTTCCTGGTCTGGGGCGTGATGCCGATCGGCGGTTTCCTCGGCGGGGTCCTCGGCCACCAGTTCGGGCTGCGGTCGGTGTTCTGGATCGAGGCCTTCGGTGCGATCCTCGCGGCCCTGCCAGTGCTGGTCTCCCCGCTGATCGGGATGCGCGACCTGCCGCGGGAGCTCGACCAGCTCAGCTGAGCGACTGACCGCCTCGACGGCCTTCTCCACGCGGATCCGGGTCGTCGTACCCGACCCAGGTGATGCGCGGGTCCTTGCGGAACCAGCTGTCCTGCCGCCGCGCGAACCGGCGGGTGCCGGTGACGGTGCGCTCCTTCGCCTCGGCCTCGGTGATCTCGCCGTCGAGGAAGGCCAGGATCTGCTGGTAGCCGAGGGCGCGGCCCGCCGTACGCCCCTCGCGCAGGCCGCGCTCCGCCAACGACCTGACCTCGTCGACGAAGCCCGCGTCCCACATCTGCTCGACCCGTTGCTCGGATCCGGAGGTCCAGGGTGTCGCGGTCGATGTCGACGCCCACCTGCACGGCGTGGTCGTAGTGGTAGCGCTGCTCCGGGAGCGTGGCGGTGAACGGCCGACCGGTGATCTCGATGACCTCCAGCGCCCGTACGACGCGGCGCCCGTTGCTCGGCAGCACCTGCTGGGCGGCAGCGGGGTCGACCTGCGCGAGACGGGCGTGCAGGGCCCCGGCGCCCACCTCGGCGAGCTCCTCCTCGAGCCGTTCCCGGACGTCGGGATCGGTGCCCGGGAACTCGAACTCGTCGAGGATCGCGCGGGTGTAGAGGGCCGAACCGCCCACCAGCACCGGGCAGACCCCGCGGCCACGGCAGTCGTCGATGACCTCCCGAGCCCATCGCTGGAACTCCGCCACGGTGGCGGGCTCGGTCACGTCGAGGATGTCGAGGAGGTGATGGGGAATCCCGCGCCGTTCGCCGAGTCGGCAGCTTCGCCGTACCGATGTCCATGCCGCGGTAGACCTGCATCGAGTCCGTGTTGACGATCTCCCCGCCCAGCCGCTCGGCCAGGTCGAGCGCCAGGTCGCTCTTGCCCGCCGCGGTCGCACCCACGACGGCGACGACGGGGAGGGGGTACGCGCGGCTGGACACGCTCGCTAGTTTGGCAAAGGTGCCGGCGGGTACGCCGAACAGCACTGACGCCGGACGACACAGACGTCGACGACAAGGAGAGACACATGGGTTTCCTGGACGACGCGAAGAAGAAGCTCGGCGATGCCGTGGACAAGCACGGGGACAAGATCGGCGAGGGGCTGGACAAGGCCGGCAACCTGGTCGACGAGAAGACCGGCGGCAAGCACAGCGACAAGGTCGCCTCGGGTGTCGACAAGGCCAAGGGCGCACTCGACGACCTCGACGGCCGGCGCGACGACATCCCCGCCTCGAGCACTCCCGCTCCTCCGGCCGACCCCGGCACGGATCCCTCGCACCCGACGGGACCGACGGGACCCTCCGACCCTGACGAGCCGACCGACCCGAGCGAGCCGACGGCACCGACCGGCCCGATGGGCTCGGGCGTTCCCGGTGGAGGGGGCGACGGCGGCGACCCCCACCCCGTGCCGACCGACCCCTCGCCGATCCCGCCGGAGCCCGGCGCCCACCCGGACGAGGACGCCGGCCCGGGCGCCCGGCCGGCACGGGGGCGCCCGCGTGAACGACGAGCGCGGCAGCAGCCAGGACCCCTCCGAGAAGCCGGAGCCCGACACGGACGCCCCGCCCGACCCCGGGCCCGGCGGACCGGCGGACTGGGTCGAGCACGACGAGGATGACCTACCTCCCGCCACTCCGGACCAGCCGCTCTCGGCCCAGGTCGAGGAGGAGCACGTCCCCGACGAGATCGAGCAGCCCGAGGAGCTCGACGAGGACGACGAAGGACGGCGAGCAGGGGGACGAAGCCGTCCGGGCGATCGAGGGTCGGTGGTGTCGACCGGCGAACCTGCGAATGTCACATGCGATGTCGCTGAGTGACCCGTCTGACACTCACACGCCGTCACATTCGCATGTCGGCGGCAGGCCAAGTCTGCGATCAGCGTGAGCAGCCGTCCTGGGCGGGCAGAGGGGCGGGGACGCCGACGGTCGGGAGGCCGAGCGAGACGCCGACCGGCTGGGGAGCGGTCCGGGCCTCCCACGCGTCGCCGGCACGGGTACGACGGACCGACTGCACGGGCCCGTCGGCGACGAGGTGGTGCGGAGCGCCGTACGAGATGACGACCTCGACCATGTCGCCCGGCCGGACGTCGAGCGGGGAGCCGTCCGCCGAGCACCGGCGTGAAGTGCACCAGCCGGTTGTCGCGGGCGCGGCCGGAGAGCCGGTGGGTCGCTGAGTCCTTGCGGCCCTCCCCCTCGGCGACCATCAGCTCGACGGTGCGCCCCTCGAAGGCGCGGTTCTCCTCCCACGCGATCTCGTTGACCAGCTCGACGAGGCGCTCGTAGCGGTCCTGGACGACCTCGCGGGGCACCTGGTCCTCGAGCGAGGCGGCGGGGGTTCCGGGGCGCTTGGAGTACTGGAAGGTGAACGCGCCCGAGAAACGCGCCGCGCGGACCACGTCGAGGGTGGCCTGGAAGTCCTCCTCGGTCTCGCCGGGGAATCCCACGATGATGTCCGTCGTGATCGCCGCGTCTGGCATCGCGGCGCGGACCCGCTCGATGATGCCGAGGTAGCGGGACTGCCGGTAGGACCTGCGCATGTCCTTGAGCACCTTGTCGGAGCCGGACTGCAGCGGCATGTGCAGCTGCGGCATCACGTTCGGGGTCTGCGCCATCGCCTCGATCACGTCGTCGGTGAACGCGGCCGGGTGCGGCGAGGTGAACCGCACCCGCTCGAGCCCCTCGATGCTGCCGCAGGAGCGCAGCAGCTTGCCGAACGCGAGACGGTCACCGAACTCGACCCCGTAGGTGTTCACGTTCTGCCCGAGCAGGGTCACCTCGGTGACGCCCTCGGCGACCAGCGCCTCGATCTCGGCGAGCACCTCGCCGGGACGACGGTCCTTCTCCTTGCCACGCAACGCCGGGACGATGCAGAACGTGCAGGTGTTGTTGCACCCGACCGAGATCGACACCCAGGCGGCGTACGCCGACTCGCGCTTGGTCGGCAGCGTCGAGGGGAACACCTCGAGCGACTCGAGGATCTCGACCTGCGCCTCCTCCTGGACCCGGGCGCGTTCGAGCAGCACCGGCAGCGAGCCGATGTTGTGGGTGCCGAACACGACGTCGACCCACGGAGCCTTCTCGGTGATGACCGAGCGGTCCTTCTGCGCCAGGCAGCCGCCGACCGCGATCTGCATGCCGGGCTTCTTCGCCTTGACCGGGGCGAGGTGGCCGAGGTTGCCGTAGAGCTTGTTGTCGGCGTTCTCCCGCACCGCGCAGGTGTTGAACACCACGACGTCGGCGTCGTCCCCTCGGGCGCGGCGACGTAGCCCGCGTCCTCCAGCAGCCCCGTGAGGCGCTCGGAGTCGTGGACGTTCATCTGGCACCCGTAGGTGCGGACTTCGTAGGTGCGGGACATGACCGGCCAAGGGTACGGCGCGGCGCAGGATGTCTCCCAACCGTGCACCGGGGAAGCGATCGTCTGCGACGGTGACGTCATGACCTACGACACGGCCGTGTGGACCCACAGTGGACCGATCACCGACGACGCAGCGACCGAGGAGTTCGAGCGTCGTTGCGACGAGAGCGACGACCGCTTCCCGGAGCAGCTTCCGGCGGCTCCGGGACTGCAACGCCTGATCTCGCTGGTCGAGGCGCACTTCGCCTCGGACCCGCCTTGGGAGGATGCACCGAATGAGGCGGTCGACGGCGACTTCCTGTACCTCACGATGTCGTCCGACGGAGGGTCGGACGTCGAGGCGTTCATGGCCCGGCACGCCGCCGAGTGCGGCGTGGTCGTCTACAGCCCGCTCAGCGAAGGTGTGGTGCAACCCGACCAGGCCTGAGCGTTTCGCCGGAAGGCGGCAGGCTGACTCCGGTCGCTGACCAGATATGCGAAGGAAATGCGGGTCCGAATGTGCCGCGATAAGGCATCAGGTTCGTCACACTGTGAATATCGAGAGGAGCAGATCGCATGGCGGACAAGGATCAGACGAAAGAGACCTGGCGACGATAGCGTCGAGAGTTCTCCGAAATCGTTTCGGTGCTCGGGATGAAATTCAACGGAGTACTGATGACCTCAAATCAACCCCCTTCCCAGACTACCCCAGCTGGTTGGTATCCAGCGGACAACGGTCAGGAGCGCTATTGGGACGGCAATGCTTGGAGCAACCAGACCCGGCCCGGCGGACCGCCTGCAAGCGCCACCAGCCGCCCCACACCAGGGCACTACCAACAAGGACCTCCACCCAAGAAGAGTCACACGCTACGCAATGTGCTACTGATCCTCGTGGGCCTGTTCGTGTTATTCGTCGGCGGTTGTATTGCTCTGGTCGGTGGGGCTGCGAACGAGGTGGACAAGGCTCTAAACGAGGACGGGTCGAGCCTGAGCGAGGAGGAGGCCAACGACACGCCTGCCGTGGTCAAGGCGGGCAAGGGCTTCACTCACGACAACTTCAAGGCAGCACCCGGCTGGCGGGTCATCAAGGAAGACTTCACTGATTCCCCGAACATCAAGAATCTCCGGGTCACCAACGTGTCCCAGGAAGGGCAACGCACAGCCTTGCTGACGTTCCGGTTCTACAAGAAGTCCGAAGTCTTGGCCGAAGTCGAGTGCAGCACGAACGAAATGCAGGCAGGTGAGTCCTCTCGCATGGAGTGCTTCTCAACCTCGACCAGCTTCCCTACCGGATACAAGACCATCAAGGTCTCCGACGCGTTCTGACGTCACCACGTCAAGTCCCGGAATCGAGGTAGGAAACACAGCTCCTGAGCTGGGCTTTACTCGGGCTGCTCCTCAGCCGCCTTCCGCAGGATCTCGGCCTCGCTCTCGATCGCGTGCACCGTCCCGGGGTCGAGGACGGGCGGGGTGTCCGGCTGCTCGAGGTCGGCTTCCGCGGTGTCGGGGTTGTAGCCGACGTCGGCGCCGGTGGTGCCGACCGGAGTCTCGATGTCCACCTCGTCGGTGGGGATCTCCTCGACGTAACCGTCGATCTCCTCCCGGTCACCGGGCAGGCCACCGTGGTCGGAATCGCGCGACGCGGCCTTGGGCTCGGTGTGGAAGGCCTCCTCGGCGGCTGCCGGCTCGGCCTCGATGACGATCGGTTCGGGGAGGTCGTCGGGCGATGGCGGGTCGAACTGCGCGAGCTCCGGGCCGGGGATCTCGTCGCGCGGGTCCTCCGGCGTCACCGGTTCGGCGGTCACCGCGACCTCGAGATCGGGAGCCTGTGGAACGTCGGGAGCCTCGGGCTCCGCGGACACCGGAGCGGCCGTCGGGGACGAACCCGTGAGCGTGGTTCGTACGAGGTCGAAGCTGGCCTCGGTCGCACCCTTGACCATTCCGGCCGCCATGGCCGCGCTGCCGATCGGGTGCTTTGCCACGGAGACCGCCGTGGAAACGGCCCCGTTCGCCAGCGTCCCTACGGTCCCGACCGCTTTCCTGATCATCGTCCAGCCTCCTGATTTCGCCTTACCGGAACTCTGTGCCCGGACTCCACCATGACAAACACGCAACGGTCCGCGACAGTAACTCGACCCGCGTCGGCCGGTCGATCTACCTCGAGTTCGCCAACCACGTGCCGACCATCATCGTGCTGGCCGTGTTCTACGTGAGCGTCAACCTGATCCTGACCGCGATCGCCACCTGGGTGCAGAAGAAGTTCGTGGGTGAGAAGAAGCCGCTGACGGTGCCCATGGTCGGCGGGGCCGGTCCGGGCGCGGCCGTCTGACGCCGCGCTAGCCCTTCTTCGCGTCCTTCTTCTGGGTCACCCAGAGCCGGATGACGCCCTCGATCACGACCGTGCCGTCGTCACGCACGCCCTTGACCCGCACGGGGAGGTCTGGGTCGTCGCCGATCCACTGCTCGGGGTCGGTCTCGGCGATGCAGGTGATGTCGCTGGTGGCCTTCGCGGTGTAGCTGACCTCCATCCCCTTCGGGATCCAGCGCTTGTCCTTCGGGATCGACGCCTCCGCCAGGACTCCCATCGCGGCCTCGAGCCCGTTGCAGAGCGCGATCGCGTGCACCGTGCCGATGTGGTTCTTCACCCCGCGTCGTTTCGGGATGACGACCTCGGCGTGGTTGGGCTTGATGACGGTGAAGCGGGGGCGGATGGTCCAGAAGTACGGCGCCACCTGGGCGAACGCGAAGGAGAAGATGCGGTCACCCACCACCGGGATGGCGTGGGCCTTCTCGTACAGGTCGACGACTTTGCTCATGCCCCGGACCTTACTCGCGAGTAGCCAAGGTGATCCGGGGGTGTGGGCAGCCTCACGCCCGTCCCCTCCGGCACCGTCGGTCGTTACGCGGGCCTCAGGACAACCGCTCGATCAGCTTCATCGCGTCGTGGGGTGCGTAGCCCTTGATGTCGTTGTCGAAGTAGACGAACCCGTCCCGTCCGCCGGCCGTCCAGCCACGCAGCTTCTCGGCCCACTCGTCGAGGGCGCGGTCGGTGTAGCCGCTCGCGTAGAGCTCGGTGTCGCCGTGCAGCCGGGCGTAGACGACCGGGCCGATGGCCTGCTCGAAGCGCGGCCACTTCCCCGCCGAGTCCGCCACGACCAGCGCCAGGTCGCACTCGGCCAGGTGGGCGCAGGCCTCTTCGGCGGCGAAGCTGTGGTGCCGTGGCTCGAGGGCGTAGCGCAGCGGACGCTCCTCGACCTGGCCACTCCAGAGCTTGTCCCCGGTGACCTTGTCGTCGTGGCGGGTGGCCAGCTCCGCGGCCTCCGTCGTGGTCCTCGGGAGGAGGGCACAGAACTCGGTGAGCACCTTCTCGTCGTACGCGAAAGTGGCCGGCAGCTGCCACAGGATCGGGCCCAGGGTGTGCTCGAGCGCGAGGACACCCGAGGCGAAGAAGTTCGCGAGAGGTGTCTCGACCTCCCTGAGTCGCTTCATGTGCGTGATGAACCGGCCACCCTTGACCGCGAACACGAAGTCGTCGGGCACCTCGGCACGCCACTTCGCATAGCTCGAGGGCCGTTGCAGGGCGTAGAACGAGCCGTTGATCTCTATCGAGGTGAGGTGGGAGGCGGCGTACTCCAGCTCGCGGCGTTGCGGCAGGTCCTCGGGATAGAAGTGGCCCCGCCAGGGCGGGTACCTCCATCCCGAGATGCCGACGCGGATCATGCCTACCCCAGTACCCGCTGCACGTCGATGCTGCAGCCCACGACCGTGTGGACCCTCCCTTCGGGCTGTGCCGGACTCCGGGGCTCGTCGAACCAGATGCCCTCGGTCGCACCCAGCTTGGCGAGGACACGCAGCGACCGGGTGTTGCGGTGGTCAGGGGCGGCGAAGAGCTCAGTGGCGCCGTCGTACGCCGGGACGACGATGTCGCGCAGGAACACCCACAGCAGGCTGGTGCCGAGGCCGCGGTCGACGTGGGCCGCCTCGCCGATCACGTAGTCGAACCCGATCGCGTCGGGACGACCGCACAGCAGCGCGTAGTCGGGATGGTCTGAGATCCGGTAGTCCTGACTGAACCCGACCGAGCGGCCGTTGACCTCCCAGATCCAGTAGCGGACCGCGTCCTCGCCCCTCAGCCCCGGGCCGTAGTAGGCAGCGACCTGCTCCGGCGACCGGTTCTCGTCCCACCACTTCGACACGTGCGGTGCGTTGACCCAACGGGTCAGGACGCCGAGGTCGCCCTCGGTCATCGGGCGCAGCGCGAACGTGTGCTGCTCGTCGACCTGGAACCGCAACGGGTCGGAGGACAGGTCGACCGCCAGCACCGGACCGCGCCCTCCGGCCAGCCGGTCCGCCGCCCGGGCCCACGACTCGCCGTCTCGGACCTGCGCCTGGGTGAACTCGATCAGCACGACGACAGTGTGGCTGGTTGGATGCCCTTGTGGACACCGCAGGCAGCAGCGCAGAGGTCACGTCGGGGCTCGGGGCAGAGATCGAGCGGGCCTTCGCCGACTACCAGGCGACAGTGGCAGGGATCGCCGTCTCCGGGGACTGGGCGGGCTTCGCCGACATGTTCACCCACGATGCGACCTACGAGGAGCACGCGTTCGGCAGCTTCACCGGGCGCGAGGCGATCCGCTCGTGGGTGGTGGAGACGATGACGGCCTTCCCGGGCAACACGATGACCAGCTTCCCGATCGCCTGGCACGTGGTCGACGAGTCGAGCCGGCGGGTGATCTGCGAGGTGCGGAACCTGATGCCGGACCCCGGCGACGGCTCGGTCCACGAGGCGAGCAACCTGACGATCCTCACCTACGCCGGCGACGGGCTGTGGTCGCGCGAGGAGGACGTCTACAACCCGATGCGGTTCGCCCAGATGGCAGTCGCGTGGGCGAAGGTGGCCCAGGAGCACGGGCGGTTGAGCGCGGAAGGTCAGGAGTTCCTGAAGCAGATGAGCCGCTGATCTTGCCTTCCGCTGATCCGATCTGCTTCCGCTGATCCGCGGCCCATGGGTCTTCCGCTGATCCGCGGCTGCTTGTTCGGCTCGCGGTCGCTTGTAGTTGCGCCGACAGGGCAGAAATGGTTGCTCCCCCGCTGCGCTCCTCCACAACCATTTCAACCCGGTCGGCTACATCGGCTCCGCCGATTCCCGGTCGGCGTCCGCGCTCCTACTGGTCGGGCCTGTCCGCGTCCAGCTGGTCCAGGTCCAGCTCTTCCTTGACGACCTGGAAGGCGACGCCGGCGGAGTGGCCCTTGCGGGCCAGCATGCCGACCAGTCGGCGTACGGCCTTGTCGCGGTCGAGGTTGCGGACCGAGCGGAGCTTGGCGCGGACCAGCGCCCGCGCCACCTCGAGCTCGTCGTCGGGGTCGATCTCGTCGAGAGCCTCGCGGGCCACCTCGTCCTCGACGCCCTTGCGCCGCAGCTCCATGGCCAGGGCCCGTCTCGCGAGCCCGCGGCCGGACTGACGCTGCTCCACCCAGTCGCGGGCGAAGGCCGCGTCGTCGACGAGGCCCACCTCCTCGAACCGGTCGAGCAACCGACCCGCGATGTCGTCGGGGACGTTGCGGTCACGCAGCTTGGTCGCCAGCTCGGCGCGGGTGCGCGCCCGGCCGGTCAGCTGGTCGAGGAGGATCTTGCGGGCCACCGACTCCGGATCGGCGTCGGGGCCGAGGTCACGATCGCCGTCGGGTTCACGTGCTGCGTGCATGGCGCCTCCAGGACGCGTCAAACCGTGGTGGTGGCAAGGCGGACGAGGGAAGGCGGGCTGGGAGCGAAGCGCCCGTCGACCGAGGACAACGCCGCCAGCGCCGCGGTTTCACGCGTCCTGGTCAGAAGTCGATGCCGTCGGGGTCAATCCCGGGGGCGTCGGCGGTGAAGCCTTCGGCGGCGGCAGGGGTGTCGACGGCCGGGCCGATGCCGAGCTTCTCGAGGATCTTCTTCTCGATCTCGTTGGCGAGGTCGGGGTTGTCGCGCAGGAAGGTGCGCGCGTTCTCCTTGCCCTGGCCGAGCTGGTCGCCCTCGTAGGTGTACCAGGCACCGGCCTTGCGGACGAGGCCCGCCTCGACGCCGACGTCGATCAGGCCACCCTCGCGGCTGATGCCGAGGCCGTACATGATGTCGAACTCGGCCTGCTTGAACGGCGGCGCGACCTTGTTCTTGACGACCTTGACGCGGGTGCGGTTGCCGACCATCTCGTTGCCGTCCTTGAGCGTCTCGATGCGGCGGACGTCGAGGCGGACCGAGGAGTAGAACTTCAGCGCGCGACCACCGGTGGTGGTCTCGGGCGAGCCGAACATCACGCCGATCTTCTCGCGCAGCTGGTTGATGAAGATCGCGGTCGTGTTGGCGCCGTTGAGGGCACCGGTCATCTTGCGCAGCGCCTGGCTCATCAGGCGTGCCTGCAGGCCGACGTGGCTGTCGCCCATCTCGCCCTCGATCTCCGCACGCGGCACCAGGGCTGCCACCGAGTCGATGACGATCAGGTCGAGCGCGCCGGAGCGGATCAGCATGTCGGCGATCTCGAGCGCCTGCTCACCGGAGTCGGGCTGGGAGACGAGCAGTGCGTCGGTGTCGACGCCGAGGCGCTGGGCGTACTCCGGGTCGAGGGCGTGCTCGGCGTCGATGAACGCCACGATGCCGCCGGCTGCCTGGGCGTTGGCCACGGCGTGCAGCGCGACCGTCGTCTTGCCGGAGGACTCCGGGCCGTAGATCTCGACGACCCGACCCCGCGGCAGGCCGCCGAGGCCGAGCGCGATGTCGAGGGAGATCGCGCCCGTGGGGATCACCTCGAGGGGCGCCCGGGTCTCGTCGCCGAGGCGCATGACCGAACCCTTGCCGAACTGCTTCTCGATGTTGGCGAGCGCTACGTCGAGCGCCTTGTCGCGGTTGTTCTCGGCTCCAGCCATGTCACCCTCACGTGTCTCGTGCGTCCCGGTCCCGGGTCGCCGTGTCTGACCTGATGTCCTGCCAGACGTTAGGAGCCGGCACCGACAACCACGACTGCGTGTCGCGCGGCTGTGGAGAACGCGGTCTCGACCCCTGCCTGTGGACACGACAGTAGTACGAACATGTGTTCGACCCCAGTGCGACACGCGGAGCGCTTCGATGCCGCGAGGCTGCTGGGTCAGCGGTCGCGCGCGGGCAGATCGAGCTCGGCCCACACAGCGCGCCACACGGCCTTCGGAGGCTCCCCCGCCGCCAGGGACTCCAGGACGGTGCGCCCGTCGAGCTCCCGGATCGCGTGCTGCTCGGCCCACGAGCGGGCGTACGCCGGTCCGAGGGCCGCTTCCATCCGCGCCCAGAACTCGGTGTGCCTCACATGTCCCCCGCCGGCATCGCGGCCGGCCTGGGACTGATGCTCACGTCCCACAGGTGGTGGACGACGTCGTGCAGGTGGTAGACGCCGATGCTCTGCACGGTGAACTGCGAGCCGTTGCTCCGCCGGCCGGGGCGCTGCCACTGGTCGCCCTCCACCGAGGCATAGACGGCGGCGGCCTCCGCCGCGCGCTCGACGAGGGCGGGGCCGACGTCGCCGGGCTGCTGCAGGTCGTACTCGCCCTCGACCGCCGCGGCGTCCTGGTCCCAGTTCTCGAAGGTCGGGTCGTCCTCGTCGAGCATCCGCCGCACCCGCTGGGCGAAGAGCTCGTGGACGTCACGGACGTGGCAGGCGTACTCCAGCCGGGACCAGACGTGCGGCGCCGGGCGTACGGCGTAGTCGGCGTCGGCCAGCACGGCGTACCACCCGCGCGTGTTCTCGTGGATCAGGTCGGACAGGTCCTCACGGGTCACCGTGGCCGGGTCGAAGCCGCACTGGTCGCACGCCTCGTCGATGACCCAGGTCCAGTCCTTGGTGTCGGGCTCGATGCTCACGGGGGCGATTCTGCCTGCCCCGCCCTCCGGTCGCACCGCCGGTCCCGCCTGCGCCCACGGTCCGGATGCCGGGCGACGGGACCTCCCATGATCGTGTAGACCGTAGGGGTCCCTGCTGCAGAAGGAGCGATGTCGAGCATGAGTTCCGTCGTGATCGTGGTCCTGGCCGTCGCCCTGGTGGTGGGCGCCGCGCTCATGGTCCGCTCCCGGAACGCCCACCCGTGGCTCGCGATCGTCGTGGTCATGCTCACGTCGGCCGTCCTCTTCACCATCGGCAGCGGGTCCGGCCAGGACGACTCCGGCCCGAGCATCGCCACGATCGTCGGCTCGGTCGTCGGGCTCCTCAGCATGGCCGCGGCGATCATGGCGCTGGTCCCTGGCCCCGGAGACGCTCCCCCGTCCCGCCTCCCGATATTCCTGTCCGCCGCCGGCATGGTCCTCGGCGCGCTGGGGCTCGTCCTCAACCAGATGGCGGGCTGAGCGATCCGGGGCCTGGCAGCTCGAACGGCAAGGTGACGTCGTCCAGCCAGTCGGCGCAGCCGCATCCGGCTACTCCGTCGAGTCCCGTCACGACGGTCGCCAGCAGGTCCTTGAGTCGCCCGACGTGCTGCTCGAAGAGCGCGAACACCTGCGCCTGGTCGACCGACTCCTCCCTGCTCACGCCGGCGTCGAGGTCGGTGACGAGCGCGATGGTGGCGTAGCAGAGCCCGAGCTCGCGGGCCAGGACGGCCTCCGGGTGCCCGGTCATGTTCACCACCGTCCAGCCCGACCGCGCGTAGCTCTGCGACTCCGCGCGGGTGGAGAACCTCGGCCCCTCGATGACCACCATGGTGCCGCCGTCGATGACGTCGTCCCCTGCGGCCTCCACGAGCGCGGCCCGCAGGTCTGGACAGTAGGGATCGGCGAAGGGTGCGTGGGCGGCACCCGTGTCGACGTAGGTCTGCACGCGCGACGTGGTCCGGTCGACGAGCTGGTCGGGTACGACGAGGGTGGTCGGCTGTGTCTCGGGCTGCAGCCCGCCGACAGCGCACGGGGCCAGCACCTGCCGAACGCCGAGGCTCCGCAGAGCCCACATGTTCGCGCGGTAGTTGATGCGGTGCGGCGGGAACTCATGGCCCTTCCCGTGCCGGGGCAGGAAGGCGACCCGGCGGCCAGCCACGTCGCCCACCGCGATCGGCGCGGAGGGGTCGCCGTACGGCGTGCTCACGGCGACACTCGTCGGGTCGTCGAGGAACTCGTAGAAGCCGCTGCCACCGATCACGGCGATGCCGGGGTGCTCGTCTGCCATGGCAGTGAGTCTGCCAAGCGGGACGAGGCGTCAGCTCAGCAGCAGCTTGTCGAGCCGGCGCCCGACCACGACCAGACCCGCGATGCCCATGGCGAGCAGGTAGACGACGGACACCGCCGACTCCCAGGTGACGACGCCTGTGGTCAGCTCACGCAGCAGCACCACACCCCGGTAGAGGGGGGTCACCTCGACGACCCATTGCACCGGGGCCGGGAAGGCCTCGATGGGGAAGAAGGTCGCTGAGAACAGGAACAGGGGCAGCGAGGCCAGGGTGACGTACTCGAAGTCCTGCCAGGAGCGCATGTACGTCGTCAGCGCCATGCACGCGCCACCGAAGGCGAGGCCGATCAACAGCGCGCCCGGCACGGCCAGCAGCGCCCACCAGGAGTGCACCAGCCCCATGGCGACCATCACGAGCAGGAACGCTGCCGAGTAGAGGCCGCCCCGCAGCAGCGACCAGGTCAGCTCGCCGCGCGCGATGTCGGTGGTGGTGAGCGGGGTGGCCAGCATCTGGTCGAACAGCTTGGTGTACTTCAGCTTGAAGAAGAAGTTGAACGTCGAGTCGAGCAGCGACCCGTTCATGGCCGACGCGGCGAGCATGCCGGGCGCGACGAACTCGGCGTAGGGGATGGACTGCCCGTGGAACTCGAAGTTGGTCACCAGCTGGCCGACGCCGATGCCGATCGAGAACAGGTAGAACACCGGCTCCAGGAAGCCGGTGACGAAGATCCACCACGCCCCGCGGTAGGCCAGGTAGTTGCGGTAGAGCAGCAGCCCGGTGGCCTCGCCGACGCCGAGCTGGGCCCCGGCTGTCCGACCGATCGCCTGGTTGAGCAGCGCCATCAGTCCACCAGCCTCTTGGTCAGCTGGCGTACGGCGATCAGGTAACCGGCGACCGCGAGGACGGCCAGGTAGACGACGTGGACCAGTGCCGTCGACCAGTCGACCGTGCCCAGCACGAGCATCCGCGTCAGGTCGACGCCGTGCCACAACGGCGTGAGCCGGGCCAGCCACTCCATCACCGGGCCGAGGTTGGCGATCGGGAAGAACGCGCCCGAGAACAGGAACATCGGAATCATCCCGAGCCGGAAGATCAGGCTGAACCCGCTCTCGTCCCTCATGGTCGCGGTGATCGCGTAGAGGGGAGCCGCGAAGGCCACGCCGATCAGCAGCTGGACCGGGAACGCGAGCAGCACGCCCCACCAGGACTCGAAGACGCCGAACGGCACCATCACCAGGGTGAAGACGGCGCAGACGGTGGCGACCCGGAACAGCACGAAGCCGAGATGCGCGAGGACGACGTCGGCGATGTTGAGCGGCGAGGCGATCATCCCGTAGAAGGTGCGCTGCCACTTGAGCATCGCCATCACGGGATAGGTGACCTCACCGAACACGACCGTCATGGCCTGGGCCGCGAGCATCCCCGGTGCCACGAAGGCCAGGTAGGTGGTGGCGCCCTCGAGCTCCGAGGGATCACCCTCGATGAAGCCGCCGAGCAGGACGCCCATCGCCACGACGTAGAGCAGCGGCGTGAGGAAGGACGAGATCACACTGCCCTTCCACGTGCGCCGATAGACCGTGGCCCAGTAGTCGGTCATCCTCAGCGCACCCGCCCAGGGGCTCTGCGGCGCGGTGGGGGCAGTGCCGGTGAGGTTCGTCCCGGACGTGCTCATCAGTCCACCAGCGTCCGGCCGGTGAGCCGCAGGAAGACGTCCTCGAGGGTGGAGCGACGGACGAGCGAGACGCTGGGCGCGAGGCCGCGCTCGTGCACCTTGGCCAGGGTCTCCTCACCGTCGGAGGTGTAGAGCAGCAGCCGGTCGGGCAGGACCTCCACCCGCTCGGCAAGGTCCTCGACCTTGGTCGCGAGCGTCTCGTGCTCACCGACCCCGAACCGGAGCTCCGTGACCTCCCGCGTCGACCAGGTGCGGATCAGGTCGAGGGGCGATCCCTCCGCGACGATGAGGCCCTTGTCCATCACGACGAGGCGGTCGCACAGCTGCTCCGCCTCGTCCATGTAGTGCGTGGTCAGCACGATGGTCACGCCCTGCTGCTTGAGCCGGAACAGCCGGTCCCACACCACGTGCCGTGCCTGTGGGTCGAGGCCGGTGGTCGGCTCGTCGAGCAGCAGCACCTCGGGCCGGTTGACCAGCGACCGCGCGATCGTCAGCCGGCGCTTCATGCCACCGGAGAGGTCCTCGACCTTCGACTTCGCCTTCTCGGTGAGCTGCACGAACTCGAGCAGCTCGGCCACCCGCTGGCGGACCTCGGCCCGAGGGATCCCGAAGTAGCGGCCGTAGACGAAGAGGTTGTCGGAGACGTTGAGCTCGGTGTCGAGGGTGTCCTCCTGTGGGCAGACCCCGATGCGCGAGCGGATCTCGGGGCCGTCCGCGGCGGGGTCGAGCCCCAGGATCTCGAGGTGTCCGCCGCTCGCCGGCGAGACGGCGGCGATCATGCGCATCGTGGAGGACTTGCCGGCGCCGTTGGGTCCGAGGAAGCCGAAGGACTCCCCGGCGCGCACCTCCACGTCGATGCCCTTCACCGCCTCGACGGTGGTGCCCTTGTCGCCGAACGACTTGCGCAGACCGGTGGCCCGGATCATCGGTGCGGCGGAAGGGGTCGTCACGGTCCACGACAGTAGACGCCCGCTGCGACAGGCCGCACCTGCAATAAGGTCCTGCGCATGGAAAGCCTGGGCGGGTCTGGGACGCGATACCGGAGGCCCTCCGCGACCCGGTGGCGCTCGCCATCCCCGTGTTCGTCGTGCTGCTGGTCCTCGAGGCGGTCGCGGCCATCGCCCTCGAAGAGACTGGAGAACCGCCCGGGGAAAGGGGCTTACCACCGGCGCGACGCGATGGCGAGCATCTCGATGGGTGCGGTCTCGATCGTGACCATGTCGGCGTGGAAGTTCCTCGCGCTGATCGGCTACGCCGCGCTCTGGGCGTACGTCGCGCCGTGGCACCTCGACCCGACGGACTGGACGACCTGGGTCGTCGCGATCCTCGGCGTCGACCTGCTCTTCTACCTCGAGCACCGGATCGCCCACCGGGTGCGCATCATCTGGGCGACGCACCAGGCCCACCACTCCAGCGAGTACTTCAACTTCGCGACGGCCCTGCGGCAGAAGTGGAACAACTCCGCCGAGATCGTGATGTGGTTGCCGCTGCCCCTGCTCGGGGTGCCGCCGTGGATGGTGTTCACCAGCTTCTCGATCAGCCTCGTCTACCAGTTCTTCGTGCACACCGAGCACGTCGGCCGGCTGTGGCGACCGATCGAGCTGATCTTCAACACGCCCTCCCACCACCGGGTGCACCACGGGTCCGACGCGCTCTACCTCGACCGCAACTACGCCGGGATCCTGATCGTGTGGGACCGGTTGTTCGGCACCTTCCAGGAGGAGGTGCACCGGCCGACCTACGGGCTGACCAAGCCCGTGGGGACCCACCGCATCGTGCGGCTGCAGACCCACGAGTACGCCTCGATCGCTCGTGACGTGCGTCGCGCACCACTCCTGCGCGACAAGCTCGGCCACCTCTTCGGTCCCCCCGGATGGGCACCCTCGGCCTCCGAGGTCGACGCCTGAGCCGTTGCCTTCGCGCGCCTCGATCGTTGTCGAGTCATGCGATCGACAATGTTGCGCCGCGGCACGCTCGTCCTGGCCGGCCTGGTGGCGCTGGCGGTACCGGTCGCCGCCGGTGCCGCGACCCCCGCCGTACCGATCCCTTCCGACCCGCGTGACCCGGTCGTGCAGCCCTTCACGGGCACCGCGGTCACTGCCCAGCCGTATGCACCCCAGTCGATCCCGCGCAACCCCTTCATGGCGCCCAACGAGCGCAGCAACATCCACAACGACGCCTACCAGACCGACGCCTACAACGTGGCCGGGCCACTCGGGCGCGATCCCGAGGTCACCAGCACCCTGTTCGCCGCGGAGTGCGCGTCGGTCACCTTCGACAGCCGCGGTCGGATCGTGACGGTGTGCGTCTCGCCGACCGGCGCGACGCTGCGGCTGATCGACCCGGACTCGCTGGCGACCCTGGCGTCGTACGAGCTCCCACCGCGGCAGCCCGGCACCTTCTCCTTCAGCAACTTCGCCGGCGGCGGCTACTTCTACCTCGACCACCGGGACCGCGCCGTCGTCTCGACGTTCACCGGGCACCTGCTGGTCATCGCGCAGAACAGCGACTCGACCGGCTTCGAGGTGGTCCGCGACGTCGACCTGAGCAGCGCCACCGGCGGCTCCGGCATCCAGAGCGCCCTGCCCGACTGGGCCGGGAGGATCTGGTTCGTCACGCAGTCGGGCGTCGTCGGGTTCGTGACACCGGGCAACACGGTGCGCTCGGTGCGCCTCCCGGCGGGAGAGACGATCGCCAACAGCTTCGCGATGGACGAGTCGGGCGGTGTGTTCGTGGTGTCCACGCATGCGCTCTACCGCTACGACGTGCGCAACGGGACCCCATCGGTGACCTGGCGCAAGACCTACGACCGCGGCACCCGGGTCAAGGACGGTCAGGTGAGCCAGGGCAGCGGCACCACGCCGACGCTGGTCGGCTCCGCGTCGTCCCCGGGTGGCGGCTCGATCGCGATCACCGACAACGCCGACCCGCAGATGAACGTGCTGGTGTTCCGCCGCGGCAAGGCCGGACCGGGACGTACGCCGCTGTGCCGGCAGCCGATCTTCCCCGCCGGAGAGGGCGCGGACGAGAACAGCCTGATCGCCGTCCCGGGCGGCCTGGTCGCCGAGAACAACTACGGGTACAAGGGACCGGGACCCGCCGACGGCTCCACGCGGACCGCCACCACCACTCCCGGACTGGTCAAGGTCGCGGTGGACTACGCGAACGGGGGGTGCCAGATCGCCTGGCGCAACACCACCGCACGCATCCCGACCGTGGTCAGCAAGCTGAGCCGGCGGACCGGACTGATCTACGGCTACACGCACCCGGCCGCCGACGAGGTGCCCACCACCTCTCCGGTTCCGGAGGCCCTGATGCCGGACGCCTGGTTCTTCACCGCGTTCAGCGCACGCACCGGCAAGCAGGTGTGGTCGAAGTACACGGGCTCCGGGCTCGGCCACAACAACAACTACGCCCCGGTCAGCCTCGGGCCGGACGGGACGGCCTACGTCGGCACGCTCGGTGGGTTGTTGCGGATCGCCGACACTCGCTAGACGCCTGGCTCGGCCCCCTCGGACGAGGTCTTGGTCAGCAGCTCGACCACACCCTCGAGCACCCGTCGCGTGGTCTCGTAGTCCGCCTCGCCGAACTCGCGCCGGAACAGCCTCTCGAGCTCGTCGAGGTACCTCATCCCGCCGTTGGTGACCTCCAGGCCGAACTCGGTGTAGGTCACGATCTTGGCCCGTCGGTCAGTGGGGTCGACCACCATCTCGAGGACGCCGAGATCGACGAGCTCACGGACCACCTCGCCCATCGACTGCTTGGTGATGCCGGCACGGACCGCCATGTCGGAGATCCGGCCACCTTCGCCGTACAGGGTTCCGAAGACCGCGTTGTGGGCCAGCCGGATGAACGGATAGCCGCGTTTCCGCGCCTGGCGCACCATGTCGACCGCGAGCGCCTGGGACGCCTTGTCCACGACCGCGATGAACGGTTTGCGCTCCGCGAGGGTGGGGGCTCTTGACATCGTAAGGTCACCTTTCTATTTTAGACAGGTGACCTTACTGTAACAGGAGTCAGCCATGACCGATCACCTGCTCCACCGACACGTGTCGGCCCTCTTCCGGGGCAGCCCGTCCCGCTCCACCGCGGTCGGGCTCGAGCACGAGCTCCTCACCCGGGACGCGACGGACGGGTCGGCGGTCGCGATCGAGCGGGTGCGTCGAGCGGTCTCCGGTGCGCCGTACCGGCGCTGGGTGGGGTTCGAGCCGGGCGGCCAGGTCGAGCTGAGCCTGCCGTGCTCCCCCACCCTCACCGGCTTGCAGGACATCTGGCACCGCACCATCCGGGCGCTGCGCGAGGACTGCGTCCGCGAGGGCGTCGTGCTCGACGCAGCCGCGGTCGACTCGCGCTCCCCGGACCAGGTGCCGCTGCAGCTGGTGAGCCCCCGCTATGTCGAGATGCAGCGCCACCTCGACCGGATCGGCCCGGCCGGTCGACGGATGATGCGGCAGACCGCGTCGACCCAGGTGTGCCTGGACTGGTGGCCTGGCCGGGCGGGTCTCGAGCAGTGGCGGTTGCTGCTGCTGGCCGGGCCGTTCCTGGCGGCGACCTTCGCCCGCAGCAGCGGTCCCGGGTCACGGCTCGCCACCTGGCTCGATGTCGACCCGGCCCGCACGGCGTACGACGACCGGCTGCTGCGCGGGAACGACCCTGTCGCGGCGTACGCCGACTTCGCCGCAGGCGCTGCGGTGTTCGCGATGCCCGGCCACGACGAGCCGGACGAGCAGACTCCGTTCGCGGCCTGGGCGCGGACCCACCTGGTCGACAACGCCGCCGTGGTGCACCACCTCTCCACGCTGTTCCCGCCCGTGCGTCCGCGGGGCCGCTACCTCGAGGTCCGCTTCCTCGACGTGCAGCCCGACGAGCTCGTCGTCCCCGTCGCGACGGTGCTCTCCCGGCTGCTGTACGACGACGCAGCCCGCCGCCAGGCGCTGCGCATCGTGCAGTACGACGACCCGCGGTTCGTCGACCACTGGGACCTCGCGGCTCACGAGCCTGAGCTGCTGCTCGACCGCGGGACGGCACTGCTCCGGCTGGCCGCCGGGACGCGCCGGACGGCTCCCGACCTGGTAGGTGTGGCATGAGCCGCCCTCTTCGTCGTCGACCCGCTGCCCGAGCCTCGACGCGGGCATCGACAGCAGCGTGGGCCTGATGGCCGCGGCCACCGACACGGGCGAGCCCGTCTGGGTGTGCGAGCCCGAGGACCTCGCCCTCGTCGCCGGTCGGCTGGTCGCGCTGGCCCGGCGGATCGTGGTCCGGCCGCGGGTGTCCCGGGGTGACCACCGCTGGCTCGTGGACAGCCCGTGGTTCGACGAGGTCGAGCGGCGGGTGATCGACGTGGCCGACGAGGTGCGGGTCAGTGCTGCTTCGGCTGGACCCTCCGGTGGATCCCGCGCTACCTGCGGACGACGTACCTGCTCGACGTGGCGGCCGACGCGGGCGTGCACGTGGTGAACCGCCCCAGCGGGGTTCGCACGATGCAGGAGAAGCTCTGGGTGCTGCGGTTCCCCGACCTGTGCCCCGAGACCCTCGTGGCCGCGGAGGTCGAGCGGGTGCTGGGGTTCGTCGAGCGCCACGGCGCCGCGGTGCTCAAGCCGGTCGACGGCTTCTCCGGGATCGACGTCTGGCTGCTGCGCCGGGGCGACCGCAACGCGCGCTCGCTCGTGGAGTCCGCGACCGAGCGGGGCACCCGGCACGTGATCGTGCAGGAGTACCTGCCGTCGGTCGACACCGGCAACAAGCGGCTGTTCCTCCTCGACGGCCAGATCGTCGGGACGGTCGACCGGGTCCCCTCGACCGACGACTTCCGGATCGGTCCCCCGTCGGCTGCGGTGGTGGCGGACGCCCGCGACCTGGAGATCGCGGGACGGCTGGCGCCGTACCTGCGCCGGCTCGGGATCACCCTCGCCGGGCTCGACGTCATCGACGGTCGCCTCATCGAGGTCAACGTGACCTGCCCCGGCGGCATGCACAAGACCGACGCCCTGCTCGGGACCGACCTCAGCGGCACGATCATGCGCCGCCTGCTCAGCACCACCTCCACCTCCATCCCGGAAAGGGTCCTGTCATGAACACGCTCCAGATCACCTGTGTCGCCCTGCTCGGCGCGCTGCTCTTCCTGCTCGGCGCCAACGTGACCCGGCACCGCGCCATCCGTGGGGGCACCGGCAACCAGATGCCGACCGACCCCGCCGACAAGATGTTCATCGCCATCCGCGCGCACGGGAACGCGGCGGAGTACGTCCCCACGCTGTGCGTGCTGCTCCTCATCTGCGGCACCCTCTCGGACGGCTGGTGGGTCGACGCGCTCGCCCTGGCGGCCGTGTTCGTGCGGTTCTCCCACGCGGTCGGGATGCTGACCTCGAAGACGCTGGCCTCCCACGGGCCGCTTCGCGACATCGGGGCTCTCGGCACCTACGCCACCGGGATCGCGCTCGCGGTCACGGCCGTCGTCGTCGCGACGTGACGCGATGAACGCGGGTCCGGTCATCGGGATCGCCGGTGCGTCGTACACCGTGGTGCGGCCGTTCGGCGAGCTCCCGGTGCACGGCATCGTGCGGTGGTACGTCGACCACGTGATCGCCGCCGGAGGGCGACCCGTCGTGCTGCCGCCGGTCGCGGGCCACCAGGTCCTCGACGTGCTCGACGGCCTGGTGCTGGCCGGAGGGGGTGACCTCGACCCGTCGCTGTACGGCGCCGACGTGGCTGCGCGGGACGTAGACCGTTCGCGGGACGAGGCCGAGATCGCGCTCGTTCGGGCGGCCCGGGACGCCGCGGTGCCGACCCTGGGAGTGTGCCGCGGTGCCCAGGTGTTCGCGGTGATGGACGGCGGCACCCTCGCGACCGACCTGCCGCACGTGCTCCCCGGCTCGTCGCACCCGATCAGCACCACCCCCGGCTCGCTCTGTCGCTCGCTCCTGGGCCCACGAATGTCGGTGAATTCGCTGCACCACCAGGCGATCGCGAGCACCGGCCCCGGCTGGCGGATCACGGCCCGGGCGGACGACGGCATCGTCGAGGCGGTCGAGTGGAAGGGATCGCCCTGGCCGGCTCTGGGGGTCCAGTGGCACCCGGAGATGGATGCCACGGGATCTGCCCTCTTCGGCTGGCTGGTGGCGCGGGCGGTGGAGCGTCGGGCCGCGCGGGACGTCATCCGTTCTGGTCGCCCGGACAGCCAACTCGTATGACGTTGTGCCGCACCCGTCGCCGCCGGGATACCTGTCGGTGTCGTCCGGCAGGATGGATGGGTGCACCAGTTCAGCCGGGCGACGCAGGAGTGGTTCGCCGCTGCCTTCGCGGAGCCGACGCCCGCCCAGAGCGGCGCGTGGGACGCGATCGCTGCGGGCCGGCATGCCCTGGTGGTGGCGCCGACCGGATCCGGCAAGACGCTCTCCGCATTCCTGTGGGCGATCGACCGGCTGGCCACCGAGGCGGTGCCGGAGAAGAAGAAGCGTTGCCGGGTCCTCTACGTGTCGCCGCTCAAGGCGCTCGCGGTGGACGTCGAGCGCAACCTGCGCGCCCCGCTCGTCGGCATCAGGCAGACAGCCGACCGGCTCGGTGTCGAGGTGCCGGACATCCGGGTCGGTGTGCGCTCCGGTGACACCACCCCACAGGACCGACGTCGGCTCCAGACCGCCCCGCCCGACATCCTGATCACGACTCCCGAGTCGCTGTTCCTGATGCTCACCTCGCAGGCCCGCGAGTCCCTGCGCGGTGTCGAGACGGTGATCGTGGACGAGGTGCACGCCGTCGCCGGCACCAAGCGCGGCGCCCATCTGGCTGTGTCCCTCGAACGTCTCGACGAGCTCCTGGAGCGTCCGGCCCAGCGCATCGGGCTATCGGCGACGGTCCGTCCGATCGACGAGGTCGCCCGCTTCCTCGGGGGCGCGGCGCCGGTCGAGGTCGTGGCACCTCCGTCGGAGAAGGAGTGGGACCTCAAGGTCGTGGTCCCCGTCGAGGACATGACCGAGCTCGGGGAGGAAGGTGACGACGGTCCACGGGCGGGCTCGCTGTGGCCGCACGTCGAAGAACGCGTGCTCGACCTGATCGAGCAGCACCAGTCGACGATCGTGTTCTCCAACTCCCGCCGGCTGGCGGAGCGGCTGACGGCCCGGCTCAACGAGCTGGCGGCCGAGCGGGCCGAAGCCGCTCACTCGACCGGGGTTTCGACAAGCTCAACCACCGGAGACAGGTCAACCACCGAAGCGCGCACGCCGGCCGAGATGATGGCCCAGTCCGGCCAGTCCGAAGGAGCGGCACCCCTGGTCGCCCGGGCCCACCACGGTTCGGTGTCCAAGGAGCAGCGCGCCGTCATCGAGGACGACCTCAAGCGCGGCCGGCTGCCGTGCGTGGTCGCCACCAGCAGCCTCGAGCTCGGCATCGACATGGGTGCGGTCGACCTGGTCGTGCAGATCGAGTCGCCGCCCTCGGTGGCCAGCGCACTCCAGCGGGTCGGCCGGGCCGGCCACCAGGTGGGCGAGGTCTCGCGAGGTGTGCTGTTCCCCAAGCACCGCGGCGACCTGGTCCCCTCGGCAGTCGCCGTCGAGAAGATGCGCACCGGCGGGATCGAGGCCCTGCACGTGCCGGCCAGCCCGCTCGACGTACTCGCGCAGCAGGTGGTGGCCGCCACCTCGCTGGACACGTGGGACGCCGACGAGCTCTTCGACGTCGTACGCCGGGCCGCGCCGTTCACGTCCCTGCCCCGCAGCGCCTACGACGCGACGCTCGACCTGCTCTCCGGTCGCTACCCGAGCGACGAGTTCGCCGAGCTGCGCCCCCGCCTCGTCTGGGACCGCGTCTCCGGCGAGCTCACCGGCCGCCCCGGCGCGCAACGACTCGCGGTCACCAGCGGCGGCACCATCCCCGACCGCGGGCTGTTCGGCGTCTTCCTGGTGGGCACTGAGTCAACTTCGGGCTCCGCCCGGGGGCTCCCGGTGGGCGAGCTCGACGAGGAGATGGTCTACGAGTCCCGCGTCGGCGACGTCTTCACCCTCGGCACCACCAGCTGGCGGATCGAGGACATCACCCACGACCGAGTGCTGGTGTCCCCTGCCCCCGGCCAGCCCGGACGACTCCCCTTCTGGACCGGCGACACCCTGGGCCGTCCTGCCGAGCTGGGCGCCGCGATCGGCCAGTTCACCCGCGAGGTCGCCGCGATGCCGCGCGAGCAGGCCATCGCCCGCGCCACGAACGCCGGGCTCGACGAGTGGGCCGCCGACAACCTGGTCTCGCTGATCGAGGAGCAGCGCGAGGTCACCAACGCCGTACCCCACGACCAGCAGCTCGTGGTCGAGCGGTTCCGCGACGAGCTCGGCGACTGGCGGCTGGTCGTGCACTCGCCCTACGGCACTCCCGTGCACGCGCCCTGGGCGCTGGCGATCAACGGCCGGCTGCGCGAGCGCTACGGCGTCGACGCGCAGGCGATGGCCACCGACGACGGCATCGTGCTGCGCATCCCCGAGACCGACCAGGACCCGCCGGGTGCCGAGCTGATCGCCTTCGAGCCCGACGAGATCGAGCAGATCGTCACCACGGAGGTCGGTGGCTCCGCGCTGTTCGCCTCCCGGTTCCGCGAGTGCGCAGCCAGGGCGCTCCTGCTGCCACGCCGCGACCCGGGACGGCGGGCGCCGCTCTGGCAGCAACGGCAGCGGTCCGCGCAGCTGCTCGAGGTGGCCGCGCGCTACCCGTCGTTCCCGATCATCCTGGAGACCATCCGCGAGGTGCTCCAGGACGTCTACGACCTGCCCTCGCTCGTGGCCCTCCACCAGCGCGTCTCCGAGCGGCGGCTGCGGCTCGTCGACGTCAACACCCAGCGGCCCTCCCCGATGGCACAGTCGTTGCTGTTCGGCTACGTCGCCGCCTTCATGTACGAGGGCGACTCCCCCATCGCCGAACGCCGGGCCGCGGCCCTCACCCTCGACCAGGGCCTGCTCGCCGAGCTGCTCGGTCGCGCCGAGCTGCGGGAGCTGCTCGACCCCGACGTGCTCGCGGAGGTCGAGTCCGAGCTCCAGCGGCTGGCCGAGGACCGGAAGGTGCGCGACAGCGAGGGCATCGCCGACCTCCTCCGGCTGCTCGGTCCGCTGTCGACAGAGGAGGTCCGGGCCCGCTGCACCTCCCCCACCCAGGTGGACGACTGGCTCTCGCTCCTCGTCGACGCCCGCCGGGTGGTGCCGGTGCTGATGGGCGGGCACGAACGGTGGGCGGTCGTCGAGGACGTCGCCCGACTCCGCGACGGGCTCGGCGTACCCGTGCCGCCGGGTGTCCCCGCCGCGTTCACCGAACCCGTCGAGGACCCCCTGGGCGACCTGGTCGGCCGGTTCGCCCGCACCCACGGTCCGTTCCTCGCCTCCGAGGTGGCCCAGCGACTCGGCCTCGGGGTCGCCGTCTGTCAGCAGACCCTGGCCCGACTGACCGCGCAGGGTCGCGTGCTCGAGGGCGAGTTCCGGCCGTCCGGCGCGGGGTCCGAGTGGTGCGACGCCGAGGTGCTGCGGTCGCTGCGCCGTCGCTCGCTCGCCCGGCTCCGCCACGAGGTCGAGCCGGTCGAGCCGGTGGCGCTGGCGCGCTTCCTCCCGGCCTGGCAGAACGTGGTCTCGACAAGCTCGACCATCGGAGGCGGCTCGACCACCGGACGCAGCTCGACCACCGGACGCAGCTCGGGGAGCGGACGAGGACTGCGCGGGATCGACGGCGTGGTCACCGTCATCGAGCAGCTCGCCGGCTGTGCCACGCCCGCCTCGGCACTGGAGTCCCTGGTGCTGCCGGCGCGGGTGCGCGACTACCAGCCCTCGATGCTCGACGAGCTCACCGCGACCGGCGAGGTGCTCTGGGCCGGCCACGGTGGACTGCCGGGCTCCGACGGCTGGGTCTCGTTGCACCTCGCCGAGACCGCACCCCTGACGCTGCCCGACCACGGCGAGCTCGAGCTCTCCACCGACCACCAGGCGGTGCTCGACGCGCTCGAGGGCGGGGGCGCCTACTTCTTCCGCCAGCTCGCCTCCACGGTCGGGTCGACGGATGACAAGGCGCTGTCGGCAGCCCTGTGGGACCTCGCCTGGGACGGCCGAGTCGGCAACGACACCCTCGCGCCGCTGCGCGCGTTGACCCGGGGCGGACGCAGCGCCCACCGGCTCAAGCGGGCACCGGCGCGGGTGCGCAGTGCCCGGCCCCGGTTGTCGAGCCAGGCCCTGCGCACGGCGCCACCCGACGTCGCCGGCCGCTGGTTCCTGCTCCCCGAGCGCGAGAACGACCCGACCAAGCGCGCGCACGCCGTGGCCGAAGGGCTCCTCGAACGGCACGGCGTCGTGACCCGGGGAGCGGTGATGAGCGAACGTACGCCGGGCGGGTTCGCCGCTGCCTACAAGGTGCTCTCCGCGTTCGAGGAGACCGGGCGCTGCCGACGTGGCTACTTCGTCGAGGGGCTGGGTGCGGCCCAGTTCGGCACGGCCGGAGCCATCGATCGGCTGCGTTCCCACCTCCGCGCTCAGCCGTTCTCTGACGAGCGGCCGGAGAAGCCGACCGCCCTGGCCCTGGCAGCGACCGATCCGGCCAACCCGTTCGGCGCTGCCCTTCCCTGGCCGGCGCTGGAGTCGGGGCACCGTCCCGGTCGCAAGGCGGGAGCGATCGTGGTGCTCGTCGACGGCACGCTGACCCTCTACGTCGAGCGGGGCGGGAAGACCCTGCTCACGTTCTCCGACGACGAGGAGCTGCTCGCCCACGGCATCGAGTCCCTGGGCCGCGCCGTACGCGAAGGCGCGCTCGGCCGACTGGTGGTGGAGCGGGCCGACGGCGTCAGCATCCTGGGCCAGGACTCCGACGTGCTGCGGCGGGCGATGGAGTCCGCGGGTTTCATCGCCACGCCCCGCGGACTGAGACTGCGAGCATGAATGCCTGACGGCATCCCGACAGGGCCCGCTGGCCATGCCTGAGGGCGACACCGTCTACCAGACCGCGAAGCGCCTCGACAGCGGTCTGTCCGGGCAGGTGATCACGCGGAGCGACTTCCGGATCCCGTCGCTCGCGACCCGCGACCTCTCCGGTGTGACGGTTCTCGAGACCCGCTCGCGCGGCAAGCACCTGCTCACCCGGTTCGACAACGGCGTGACGCTCCGCACCCACCTGAAGATGGAGGGCCACTGGGCCGTCCACCCGACCGGCACCCGGTGGCGCCGCCCGGCCCACACGGCGCGGGTGGTGCTGCGTACGGCGACCACGGAGGCCGTCGGCTTCCAGGTCGTGATGGACCTCGCGCGCAGCGAGCGGGAGGAAGAGCTCGTCGGGCACCTCGGGCCCGACCTGCTCGGTTCGGACTGGGACCCGGAACTGGCCCTGGCCAACCTGCGCGCCCAGCCCGAGGTGCCGATCGGCGACGCACTCCTCGACCAGCGCAACCTCGCCGGGATCGGCAACGTCTTCAAGTCCGACCTGTGCTTCGTGGGCCGCGTCGACCCCCGCACCCCGGTCGGCGACGTGCCCGACCTGTCGCTGATCGTCGACAAGGCCAAGGTGTTCCTCGAGGCCAACAAGGACCGCTACACCCGGATCACGACAGGCGACCGGCGCCGGGGGTTCCAGCTCTGGGTCTACGGCCGCCGCGGTCCGTGCCTGCGCTGCGGCACACCCGTCCGGAAGGCCGATCTCGGCCCGCCCGGTCAGGAACGACCGACGTACTGGTGCCCGTCCTGCCAGCCGCTGTTGGGCGGTTGAGCCCATGCGGCCTCGTGCCGCGACCAGTCAGAGACTGGCTGCCTCGCGAGGTTCGGTGACCGGTGCCGTTCGCTCGCGAGAGAAGAGCACGAAGCAGCCGGCGGCGACCAGCCAGATCGTCCAGGCGAAGATGCCGACGGCCGCGAGCGTGGCGAAGGAGACCACGCCGAACGCGAGGCTCAGCCAGCCGGCCCACTTGGGCACCAGCCTGAGCTCGAGCGCGGCGAGGGAGACGCCGATGATCATGACGCCGATCGAGATTCCGCCAAGGGCGAGCAGGACCCAGCCGACGTCGTCATAGCCGAGATATGCCTCGGCACCGGCATTGCTGAGCTCGCCGGACGACAGGAGTGGCGCCGACCACAGCGTCAGGCCCATTGCGAAGAAGGCGACGAAGAGGGTCCCGCCGATCACCGTCAGCACGCGGTAGGCCTCCGTCGACGCCCGCAGTCGTCCCCAGAGACTCGCGAGGAACAAGCTGATCAACAGTGGGGCGGCGAGGGCGACGATCTGCTGCAGCCAGATGTCGCTCTCGTGGCCCTTGGCGTAGCCGATCAAGCCGGCGGCTGTGTCCTCGTAGTCGTCGTCGCTCGTGAAGAAGCTGAAGAGGATGGCCAACGGGATGGCGATCGCCCCGATCCCGCCGAGCACATGTAGCCATCCGGTCCGGGACTGAGTTGACTCCACTGTGTACCTCCGCGGGAGTGAATGAGACGGGCCGACTGTAGAGCCAGGCATGCGACCACCACGCGAGGCGCGCGGCTCGGCGTGGTGCTGTCCGCACCTTGATACGGCGTGACAACGAGGCGTACACAGCGGCGGACCAAAGCGCCGTTCTGGACCGCGTTGGTCCGGGCCGAGGGTTGTTCGGTCCGCCGTGATGTCCGCGAACGGTGGGGCACGCACCTCCCGGTGAGGATCGCCCGGATAGGTTCCCAGCGTGCGCACCCCTCCCCGCTTCCTTCTCGAGGTCGTCGTGTTCTGCGTCGGAATGGCCAGCCTGGGAGCCGAGATCGCGGCTGCGCGCCTGTTGGCCCCCTGGTTCGGCGCCAGCACGATCGTCTGGGCGAACACGATCGCGACCGTGCTGGTGGCCCTGTCGATCGGCTATGCCATCGGCGGTCGCCTGGCCGACCGCAACCCGACCATCCAGGGCCTGGCGCGCTGGGTGATGATCGCCGCCGCGCTGCTCGCGCTCGTGCCGTTCGTCAGCGGTCCGTTCCTGCGTCTCTCGGTCGAGGCGTTCGACCAGCTCTCAGGTGGGTTGTTCGTCGGGTCGCTGCTCGGCGTGGGCGTGCTGATCGCCGTCCCCGTGCTGCTGCTCGGCATGGTCTCGCCGTACGCCGTGCGGCTGAAGGTCAACCAGGTGGCCGACGCCGGCCGGGTCGCCGGGCGGCTCTACGCGATCGGCACCATCGGCTCGCTGACCGGCACCTTCCTGGCGGCGCTGCTGCTGATCCCGCTGGTCGGCACCCAGCGCACCTTCCTGATCTTCGCCCTCACCCTCGCCATCGTGGTGCTGCCGGCGCTCGGACGGGCCTGGGGCCTGGGCGCGGCCGTCGCGACGGGAATCGCGCTGCTGATGGTCATCCCCGTGGGTGCCACGAAGTCGGTCACCGCGGACGGCAAGGTGATCTGGGAGCGCGAGACCGAGTACCAGTACGCGCGCGTGATCGAGGAGTCCGACGGCGAACGTGTCCTCGAGCTCAACGAGGGCCAGGCGGTCCACTCGATCTGGCGCAAGGACGAGTACCTCATGGGCGGCTACTGGGACGCGATGCTGGTGCAGTCCTTCGCCGGTTCGAAGTCACCGCGGCACGTCGTCAACCTCGGCAGCGCGGCCGGCACCGTGGCCCGTGGGCTCGACCACTACTTCCCCGACATCCACGTGGACGCCGTCGAGCTGGACCCCGACGTGACCGAGGTCGGGCGCGAGCTCTTCGAGTTCCACGGCGAGAACATCACAACGCACACGGCCGACGCCCGTCCGTGGCTGCAGGCCCAGGACGGCTCGTTCGACTCGATCCTGGTCGACGCCTACCGGCAGCCGTACATCCCCTTCTACCTGACCACGAAGGAGTTCTTCGAGGTCGTCCGGAGCCGCCTCGCGCCGGGAGGGACCGTGTCCGTCAACGTCGGCCACGTCCCCGGCTCCGACGCCCTCGAGAAGGTCCTGACCGCGACCCTCCGGGCCGCGTTCGGCGAGGACCGGGTCTGGCGCGACCCGGTCGACGACACGAACACGATCCTGCTCGCCACCAACGGCGACGTCGACCCCGTCGAGCGGCTGCGTGAGGTCGACCTCCCCGCCGACGTCAGGCCGTTGGCCACCGACGCGGCCAACCGGCTGGAGCCCGGACTTCGCGGCGGCAGCGTCTACACCGACGACCGGGCCCCGGTCGAGTGGCTGATCGACGCGTCGTTGGCCGGGGTGGCTGAGTAGTGCCCCGAGGACACTAGGCCACCCTTTGGCTGCCGACGCCGAGGCCTCACAATGTCCGCGTGGAACCCGACAACCTGCCGGACGCCGAGGACCTGTGGTGGTCCTGGGTCGTGCTGGCAGCACTCCACCGCTCGGTCGGCAACGACGCGTGCCGCTTCCACCCCGAGAACCTGTTGCTCACGCTCGACTCGCCGGACGGCTCGTGGCTGCGGATGCAGCGCACGCTGGGGTCGCGGGCCGTGCTCTGGGGTCGCTCGGCGCTGGCCCCGCCCTCCCCGCCGGACGCCAGGCGCGGCGCCCCCGACTGGGCGCTCTCGGAGGTCACCGACGAGCGAAGTCCGACCTTCTTCGCCTGGTTCGCCCACGGGGAGTGGGACAGCACGGCGCTCGGCGTCGATGAGGGCGCCTTGCACCTGCTGCGTCCGATGCTGACCGTCGACCCCCGCATGGTCGACCTCGGACGTCATGGGCAGCTGACCCCCGCGGCGCTGGCGTCGTACGCCAACGGGGAGCACCTCGAGGAGGCGGCCGAGATCACCCGGCTGGCGGCCGGCACCGCGCCCAAGACCTCGCCCGGCTCGGTCCGGTCACGGCTGCGCGACCAGATCCACGGACAGATGCGCGACACCGAGGACGTCGACCGCGAGCTGATGCAACGACCGCCGATCCTGGTGCAGTGGGCCCGCGCGAACGGACCCGGCATCCCCTTCGAGTACGCCGTCATGGTGGTCCGCGGCCGGATCATCCCCTCGCCGGTCAACTCGCGCCTGCGGGTGCCGGTGGTCCGCACGCTCACCAACGTGCTGCGGACGCTGCAGCGCGAGGAGGCGAGCGAGGAGTCCGGAGCCTGGTTGTTCGCCAGGGTCACCTCCGACGGCGTGGTGGTGCGCTTCGACCGGGCCTTCGACAGCTGGCCGGCGTGGTACCAGGTGCGGCACAACAGCCAGGGACCGTCGCTGGACGACCTCGCCTGGGAGATGGGGCAGCGGTCGCCGCGGTGGCGGCCGGCGTGGGCCAGCCTGCTGCCGACCTCGTGAACCCGAGGCTCCGACTCAGAGCAGACGGCGATCCGAGGCCCAGCGGGTCAGCTCGTGGCGTGAGGAGAGCTGGAGCTTGCGCAGCACCGAGGACATGTGTGTCTCCACGGTCTTGATCGAGATGAACAGCTCGGCCCCGACCTCCCGGTAGGAGTAGCCGCGCGCGATCAGGCGCATCACCTCGCGCTCTCGCTCGGTGAGCCGGTCGAGGTCCTCGTCGACCTGCGCGACCTCGATGGTGCCGGCGAAGGCGTCGAGCACGAAGCCGGCCAGCCGGGCGAGAACACCGCATCGCCCGAGGCCACCCGCTCGATCGCCGCCACGAGCTCGGGCCCGGTGATCGTCTTGGTCACGTAGCCGCGTGCTCCCGCCCGGATCGTGCCGATGACGTCCTCCGCGGCGTCCGACACGGAGAGGGCGAGGAAGCGGGTGGCCGTCGCCTTGCCCGTCGTACGCCGCATCACCTCCGCGCCGCCACCGCCCGGCAGGTGCACGTCGAGGAGCACCACCTCCGGCTGGTGCTCGATCACCGCTCGCACGGCCTGGTCGACGTCGGCCGCCTCAGCGACGACATCGACCGCGTTGCCGAGCTCGGAGCGGACTCCGGTGCGGAACATGGCGTGGTCGTCGACGAGGACGACGCTACGACGGGGCATCAGGACTCCTTGGGTCGCCGGACTCGGGTGGGGAGCGAGAGCCGGACCTCGGTACCGTCCCCCGGCTCGCTGCGGACCGAGGCGCTGCCACCGTGGCGCTCCATCCGGCCCACGATGCTGCCTCGGACACCCTGGCGGTCCTCGGCCACCTGCGCCGGGTCGAAGCCGACGCCACGGTCGCGGACGAAGATCTCGACCCCGCTGGACGTCGCCTCCGCGTAGACGTCCACGGTGCCGGCGCCCGAGTGCTTGACCGCGTTGGTGATCGCCTCTCGGGTGGCCAGCACCAGGGGCCGGTCCTCCTCGGTGATCGGCGCGTCGCCGACGCACACCACCTCGACATGGACACCGTGCGCGTCCTCGATCTCGGCGGCCACCGCTCGCACGGCAGCGGACAGCGTCGCGGGAGCCTCGCCGCTGGTGTCGAAGAGCCAGGACCGCAGGTCGCGCTCCTGGGCCCGGGCCAGCCGGGCCACCGTCGCGGGATCGCCGGCCGAGCGCTGGATCAGCGCGAGCGTCTGGAGCACGGAGTCGTGCAGGTGGGCGGCCACGTCGGCGCGCTCCTCCGAGCGCACCCGCGCCTCGCGCTCCTCGCTGAGGTCGGAGGACAGTCGCAGCACCCACGGCCCGACCATGAAGCCGAGCCCGACGATGCCGAAGGCCGCGGCCAGCCCGACGTTGAGCGCGACACTGAGGCTGCCCGAGCGCAGTGAGAACAGCACGATCGCGGCGATGAGCAGCAGCAGTCCGGCGCCGATGCGCACCCAGGCGCGCCAGCCACCGCCGCCGACGATCGCGCGCAGCGGGTTCATCCGTCGCGAGGGGTCGAGCCAGCGTTGGCGCTGGGCCTCGTCGGCCTGCCACCAGAGGACCGCGACGCCGGCGCCGGCGAGGAGCAGCGGGCCGATGGACAGGCTCTGGCCGGTCGCGAGCGTGATCAGCAGGAGGACGCCGATAGCGATCGCCCCGACGGCGACCAGCGGCCCGTAGTCGGTGAGCCGGCGCTCACGGCGGCCGGCCCGTTTGCCCTGCCGGGTGGCGGCGTCCAGGCCCGGTGAGAGCGGGGCGGTGTGCCGCTGTGCCGGCAGGAACATCCACAGGCCGGCGTACAGCACGGCGCCGAAGCCACCGAACGCGACCAGTGCCACCAGGCCCATCCGCACCCACAGCACAGGCAGGCCGAGATGCTGAGCCAGTCCGGAGGCGACGCCTCCGAGCCACCGGTCGTCGGTCGCACGATAGGCACGACGAGGAGCCGGCGGCACGGTCGGACCGGCCGCCGGTCTCGGGGCGGAGGAGGCAACGGGGTACATCTCGCGACCATCGTGACATCACGAACCCCGACGCCACATCAGGTGAGACCCCTGACCCGGGAGCCCTCGGATATCAGGACTGTCCCCGATACCGCGGACCCGCGTACCGGGACACGATGGATGACATGAACGAACAGAGCGGCGCCCAGAGCGGCGAGGGGCCGGGCGGCCAGACGACGGGCCAGCCCACCGGCCAGACGGGCACCCAGGACGGACCCCAGGACCAGTACGGACCCCAGTACGGGTACCAGTACGGGCCCCGCGTCAGCGGTGAGCAGATGCGCGACGTCAACCGGCTGCGCCGCAGCACGACCGACCGCTACATCGCCGGTGTGGCCGGCGGGCTCGGCCGGCACTTCGACATCGACCCGACCGTCGTCCGGGTGCTGCTGGTCGTGCTCACGTTCTTCGGTGGAGCCGGCGTCCTGGTCTACGGCGTGGTGTGGCTGTTCGTCCCCGAGGACGGAGACGACCGCGCACCCGTCGACCTCAACGCCGACGTCCTCAAGATCGTCCTCGTCGTGGCCGGCGCCATCGCGCTGATGATCGTCTTCGGCACCCCGTTCTTCGGCGACAGCTGGGGCTTTGCGTTCCCGCTCCCCCTGCTGCTCATCGGACTGGTCCTGCTGGCGATCTTCGCCACCCGCGGCCAGCGCCGCCGAGGTGGCCCCGTCCCGCCGCCGCCCTGGGGCAGCGCTCCCCCTGCTGCCCCCGGCACACCGTCCCCCGACCCAGGTCCCCAGGAAGGAACCACCATGAGCACGACCGACACCACCACCGACCCCTATGGCCCAGCCGGGTACGAGACCGGCTACCGGACCGGCCAGCAGCCTCCCGCGTGGATGCCGCCCCCGCCCCCGGGCTACGTGCCCCCGCCGCGGCCGCGCCGCACGGGCATGTACCTCTTCTGGCCCACGTTGGCGCTGATCGCGATCGGGCTCGGCACGCTCGGGGTCGTCGACGTGAACGGCTCGGTGAGCCCCCCGGCGTACGTCGCGCTCGCGGTCGCCATCACAGGGGTGATGCTCCTGGTCGGCGCCTTCGTCGGGCGGCCCGGTGGGCTGATCGCCCTCGGCATCTTCGGCACCCTCGCCCTGGGCGTCACGAGTGCCGTCGAGGCCTCCACCGACTGGGAGACCGGGGGCGAGACGCTGAACGTGCGTCCCCCGAGCGCTCGGTTCGTGCAGGACGACTACAGCGTCCCGAACGGCCAGCTGTCCCTCGACCTCCGGGGCGTCCGGGACCTCGCCGCCCTGGACGGCCGCACGATCGACGTCCACCTGAACGCGGGCGAGATCGAGGTGACCGTTCCGCGCGGCCTCAACGCCGTCGTCGACGCTCGAGATGCACTTCGCCGGCGACATCAACATCGAGGGATCGCACCGCGGAGGCTTCGACCAGTCCCTGACCCGGACCGTGACCAGTTCGACCGACCCGGACGCGCCGACCATCAACCTCGAGCTGGACGCCCGGGTCGGCCAGATCACTGTCCAGCAGCACTGACCGCCCTACCGCTTTTCCTCGAAGGAGAACTCCGATGTCTGACCCCAGCTACCTCCCACCCCCCGACCGCAGCGTGAAGGTCCCCCACCTGGTGTTCGGGCTCCTGTTCCTCGGCATCGCCGGGATCTGGGCCCTGGTCGCCGGTGACGTGATCACCGCCGACCGGTTGACGATCCTCGCCCCGGCACTGCTGATCACCGCCGGCGTGATCGGACTCGCCGCCAGCTTGGCGAGCGGCCGCAACTCCCGGCGTCGGGGCCTGACCCCCGGGCCCGACTACTCCGGCTATGACAGCACCACCCCCGACCACGACGCCGCCACAGATGGCGACGAGAACACCGAGGAGATCCGATGACCGAGCAGCAGGCAGACCCGCACCCCGCGGACGCCCAGCACCAGGACCAGCCGGGCCAGCAGGACCAGCCAAGGGCCGACCCGGCCAACAGCCCCCGCAGGCCCCCCAGGGCCAGTACGGGCAGTACCAGCATACCAGGCCCCTACGGCCCCCCGCCCTACCGGAGGCTCACCCGCACCCGGTGGGACGCGCCGATCAGCGGCGTGTGCGGAGGCCTCGCCCGCTACTTCGGCGTCGACCCCACGCTGATCCGGGTGCTGACCGTGATCGGGGTCGTGGTGACCTTCCCCGTCGGCCTGATCGCGTACGTCGTCGCGTGGGCCGTCATCCCCAAGGAGTAGCCCTCAGCGTTCCTTGGACGGCTCTGTGGAGGGCTGGCCGAAGGACTCGGAGAGCGAGCGGGTGATCACCTGGTTGGCCGCCCGCTGGAAGCCGGCAACGACCGCCTCGAGCGTCAGCTGTCGCAGTCGCGACATCGTCTGCTCGAAGGCGGCCTTGTCGGCTTCGGTGTGCTCCTGGCCGCGGAACGGGGTGAGCACCCGGTTGCGCAGGACGTGGGTGAGCTCGTCGGCGAGCGCGTCCATGTGCCGGTTGATGGCCTCGGCCGCCTCCTCCATGGAGTCGACCGGGAGGTCGAGCTCGTGGAGCCTCAGCGCCACGTCGAAGGAAGGCAGCAGCTGGTAGCGCTCGCCGTCCGCCTCGATGGCGTAGATGTTCACCAGCCGTCGGATCTCGTCGTCGTCGAGCTTGCGGCCGGCGCGGGTCTCGAGCTGCCGACGCGTCAGCGACTCACGCTTGCCGACGCCCCACGAGGTGAGCATGGCGCGTTGGAGGGCCAGGTCCTCGACGCTGGCATCGCTCGGCACGCGGGCGAGGTACCTCTCGATGGCCGAGAGGGTGAAGCCATGGTCCTGCAGGGCCCGGATCAGCTCGAGCCGGGCGCGGTGCGCCGGCGTGTAGTAGGCCATCCGACCGCGCCGCGTGGGTGGCGGGAGCAGGCCGAGCCCCGCGTAGTAACGCGTCGTGCGCACCGTCATCCCCGTCGCGGCCGCGAGCTCGTCGACGGTGTAGAGCTCCTCGCCCCGTGCCGGTTCGCGCTCGACGCTCACGTCGTCCACCTTTCAGCTGGCGCCGCCGACTGTAACAGTCGAACTGGCACATCGATTCTGCAATCGCCGGGTTCACGGCGCCCACCTGGCCGACCCTCCCGCGGCGTCGCCGGCCGACACCTTGTTCTGCGCCACCTTTGCTGTAACAGTGATTCTGTCACCATCGACCACCCCTGAAGGGACGCCCATGCCCGACGTCTACACCTCCGAGCACGAGGACTTCCGCAAGACCGCGCGCACCTTCTACGAGCGCGAGGTCATCCCCTTCCACGACGCGTGGGAGCAGGAGGGCATCGTGCCCCGCGAGCTGTGGCTCAAGGCGGGCGAGGCGGGGCTGCTGTGCTTCGACGTCCCGGAGGAGTACGGCGGCCCGGGGGTCGACGACTTCCGCTACAACGTGATCCTCTCCGAGGAGCAGACCCGCGCCGGCGCCAGCGGACCCGGCTTCTCGGTGCACACCGACATCATCGTCCCCTACATCACGAGCCTCGGGACCGACGAGCAGAAGCAGCGCTGGCTGCCCGGCGCCGTCTCCGGCGAGACCATCACCGCCATCGCGATGACGGAGCCCGGCGCGGGCAGCGACCTCCAGGGCGTGCGCACGACGGCGGTCGACAAGGGCGACCACTACCTGCTGAACGGCTCGAAGACGTTCATCTCCAACGGCATCAACGCCGACCTGGTCATCGTGGTGGCGCGCACGGACGCCGACGCGGGGCACAAGGGGATCAGCCTCCTGGTCGTCGAGCGCGGCATGGACGGCTTCGAGCGCGGACGGAACCTCGACAAGATCGGGCTGCACGCCCAGGACACGGCGGAGCTCTCGTTCACCGACGTCGTCGTACCCAAGGACAACCTGCTCGGCGAGGAGGGTGAGGGGTTCATCTACCTGATGATGAACCTGCCCCAGGAGCGGCTGATCATCGCCGCGCAGGCCGTTGCAGCGTGCGAGGGAATCGTCGAGATGTGTCTCGACTACGCCAAGACCCGCGAGGCGTTCGGCAAGCCGATCGGCAAGTTCCAGCACAACCGATTCCTCGTCGCGGAGATGGCCACCGAGGCGAAGGTGGCGCGAGCGTTCCTCGACGAGTGCCTGCGCAAGCACCTCGACGGGAAGCTGACCGCCGTGGACGCGGCGATGGCGAAGTGGTGGACGACCGAGCTCCAGAACAAGCTGGTCAACCAGGGCGTGCAGCTGCACGGCGGTTACGGCTACATGATGGAGTTCCCGATCGCCAAGGCCTATCTCGACAGCCGCGTCTCCACGATCTACGGCGGCACCACCGAGATCCAGAAGGAGATCATCGGCCGCAGCCTGGGTCTGTGAAGCGTCGACCGTAGGCCCGTCTCAGGAGCGCGCCGAGAGTGCATCGGCCGGTTCGCCGAGGCGTCGCAGGACATTGCGCACTTGTCGCCCGGCAGGAAAGGACTAAGGTGGACGAAACGCGCTGCCCATCAGGGCAGCGGGTGTCTCGTTGAAGCCGACGACCTGATGCCTGGGTGCTGCGGAAGCGGCACTCGCGACGTGGGACTCCAACCCGAGCTCCGTCACAGGTCGGTGAGCCGATGACCGTTGCAACCCAGTCCGAGACCTCCGAACGACCTAGCCATCACGACCGCAGCGCCCACACGAGGGAGCTCTTCCTCCGGGCGGCGGCGACCGACTGTCCCGAGGAGCGGCAACGTCTGCTCGAGGACGTGATCGTGCTCCACGTCGGTCTGGCCCACGCCGAGGCCTCGCGGTACCGCTCTCGGGGGGTGCCCCTCGACGACCTGCGTCAGGTGGCCGCGCTCGCACTGACGAAGGCCACCCGCGGGTTCGACGTGACTTCCGGCCACGACTTCCTCTCCTACGCGGTGCCCACGATCCGTGGTGAGCTGCGCAAGTACTTCCGTGACCACGGCTGGATGATCCGGCCGCCCCGTCGAATCCAGGAGCTGCAGGCCCGCATCAACGCGGCCGAGACCGAGCTCTCCAACCGGCTCGGGCGCTCCCCGCAGCCGGTCGAGATCGCCGACCACCTCGAGGAGTGCACCGAGTCCGTGATCGAGGCACTCGCCAGTGACGGCTGTTTCGTCCCCGCATCCCTCGACCATCCCGCAGGGACCGAGACCGGGACCACCCTCGGCGACCTGCTGCCGTTCGAGGACAGCTCGCGAGGCGCCTCCGAGGCGCGGCTGGTGCTGCGTCCCGTGCTCCGTCGCCTCGGTGAGCGGGACCGGCAGATCCTCGCGATGCGGTTCTACGAGGGACTCACCCAACGCGAGATCGCCGAGCGCATCGGGGTGACGCAGATGCAGGTCTCGCGACTGCTCACCCGCATCCTCGGCCAGCTGCGGACCGGCGTGGGTGACGTGCCGCTCGGCGATCGTTGAGCGTCAGCGTCAGAGAGCGATCTGCCCGACGCGACCGGCCCTGACCTCGGCGGCGACCTCGGGGAAGTCCGTCATCAGGCCGTCGACCCCCAGGTCGAGGAGACGCGTGACCTCCTCCGCGGCGTTGCCGTGATCCCGCGCCCGGCCGTTGCTGCGCAGGTTGACCGGAAGGTGCCGGTTCTCGCAGCGCAGCGTCCACACCAGGACGTCGAGGCCGGCGTTGAACGCGGTCAGCACGGCCGGCCCCGGCTCGCCGATGGCGCCCGCGGCGTCGCGCGGAAGCACCCGGTGCTTGCTGAGCCCGACGGTGGTGGCGTAGGCGCCGACGCGCTGCAGTCGCCGGGAACGGACGGTCACGTCCTGGCCGATGAGCTGCACCATCTCCACGTCGAGGTCGCGCCGAAGCTGCTTGAGGATGTCTGGCTCGAACGACATCACGCTCACCGGGGACAGCGCCGAGTCGAGCCGACGCTCTCGGAGAATCGCGACGAGTGACTCGTGCAGCGGCATCCGCATGCTCGTGAACAGCGCGGCATGCTTGAGCTCGATGTGGACCCCGAGCCGACGACCCGCCCGCGCCGACTCCTGCTCGCGGAGGTCGAGCAGCTCCTCGAGGGTGAGCACGCCGAGCAGGCCGTCGTACATCGCGCTCCCGGGCCGCTTCCTCGGCCAACGCTCCCGGGCGCGCAGCTCGCGGAGCTCGTCGAGGTAGAAGTCCTGCACGAACCAGCCGTCCACGACCTCGCCGTCGACCTCCATCGTGCGCCGCTTGTGCGCAAACTCCGGACGGCTCGCGACGTCCGTCGTCGGGGCGAGGTCGAGGTCGTGGCGGCAGACCAGGATGCCGTCGCGGGTGAGGACCACGTCCGGCTCGACGGAGTCCGCGCCACTGCGCCACGCGAGCTGGTAGGCAAGAGCGGTGTGCTCCGGTCGGTGCCCGCTGGCCCCGCGGTGGCCGATGACGAGTGGTCCAGTCACATCCCCACGGTGATCCGGCCGGGTGACGGGACGGTGAAGTCACACCGAACGCAGCACCTACGGTGGTCGTCATGCAGACGTTCGGCACCCTCACCCTGATGCCCGCACTCGAGCACCCGGAGCTGCTCGCCACCCCCGTCCGCGAAGCCCTCGATGCCTGGGAGCACGGGTCCGAGGTGCTCGTCGCCGAGATCGACCCCGAGCTGGCCGACACCGCCGCGATGACGGAGGCCTACGAGGTCCCGCTGGACGCGAGCGCCAACTGCGTGGTGGTGATGGGCCGACGGGCGGGCGAGGAGCGCGCCGCCGCGTGCGTCGTACGCGCCGACACGCGGGCCGACGTCAACACCGTCGTCCGCAAGACCCTGGACGTGCGGAAGGCCTCCTTCCTCGACCACGACCGCGCGGTCGAGGAGACGGGCATGGAGTACGGCGGGATCACCCCGATCGGGATCCCCGAGGAATGGCGGCTATTGTCGACGAGATCGTCACCCGCATCGACCTCGCCATCATCGGCAGCGGCATCCGGGGCTCCAAGCTGTTCCTGCCCGGCCGGCTCCTCGGCGGCCTCCCTGGTGCCGAGGTCGTGGCCGACCTCGCCCGCTAGCCCATCTAGCCACCACTGGTCCACACCAGTGTCACAAAGCTGTCACCGCACCGGTCTAATCTCGTAAGCCTGTTGAGGGAGACAGCGGGGCGGCGATGAGTTCTTGTTCATCCCCGGGTCTGCCTCAGGGCAAAACCCGATAGCGCCCGAGGCGCCCTTCCTGATGGAGTAACCCCCATGCATCGTCAGATCGCCGGCAAGCTGACCGGTCGTGTCACCAAGTGGATCGTGCTCGCCTTCTGGATCATCGCCGTGGTCGTGC